>JAYVMU010000053.1:0-2801 GCA_043758775.1 Methylophilaceae bacterium | reverse complement strand
ACGACACCTCAAACGGACAGTCGGCATTTGTACGTGCTGGATGGGTGGCGTGGTATCAGTATTATTTTGGTGCTTGCCACGCATTTGTTGCCGATAGGGCCTAAATCGTGGCAGTTAAATACTGCAACAGGTATGCTGGGCATGTCATTATTTTTTACTTTGTCGGGATTTTTAATTACCGACTTTTTAATCAGGCACGACAGTCTGGTAGACTTTGTCATTCGTAGGTTGTTTCGTATTTTGCCCTTGGCCTGGCTGTACCTGATCGTTGCGCTCACGCTGCATCCGGTCTCTGTCAGCACATGGTGGGCGCATATGCTGTTCTACGCCAATTTTCCGCCCAAGCCCCTAATTAGTACCACGGATCACATGTGGAGTTTGTGCGTGGAGCTGCAGTTTTATCTGGGTATTTTTTTATTGGTTGCCGCCTTAAAAAAACCCGGCCTATTGCTCATCCCGGTTTTATGCGTAGGGGTCACCTTGCTGCGTGTCTTCAATGGCATGCAGGTGTCGGTGATCACCTATTATCGGGTCGATGAGATATTGGTGGGCGGCATACTCGCTCTGATTTATAGTGGTAAATTAGGCGCATGGCTGCAAGGATTTTTATCACGGGTCAACCCGTTCATTGTCTTGGCATTGCTGATGCTGTCTAGCCATGTGGCTGGCGGCTGGCTTAATTACTTACGTCCATATCTTGCTGCGATATTGGTGGGTTCTACGCTGTACAATCCACACACGTGGTTGGCGCAAAAACTCAATAATCGAATTTTGTTTTACATCGCTAGTATTTCATTCGCTCTGTATGTGCTTCACCCGTTGCTGGCATCTACATGGTTGGGTAGCGGTGATAAATTGGTCAAATATGCCAAACGACCGCTGTTGTTTGCGGCTGTTTTTTTAAGTGCGCATGTGTCTACGTACTACTATGAGCACCCATGGATAGCTGCCGGTAAAAAACTGTCACAGCGATTGCATGGTTCTTCCCGCTAGGCCGAACCGAGAGGTTGAATAAATCTTGGGAAGCGCTGGTTAATCCCACATTCGTCATACCGGCATGACAGAATTAATCAGAGCGACCTTAGGCCGAAACAGATGCAATCAACCATTTTCCTATTTTAATTCCTAGCAATTCAATCTTGTTGTAGAGCAACCACGCTATTGCATACACAACGGGCGTTACCAGCACAACCACTACAATAAATCGTAGGTATTGATTCAGCATCAGATAACTATGCATGGTGGACAAATATCCCGCCACAGGTATCACCACCATCAAATGCAACAGATACACCGAATATGACGTGGCACCCAGAAATACCGCTAATCGACAGGCGAACAATTGTCTCAACCAGCTAAATATTGGGTGAAAAATACTTGATCCTGGTAATTCTTTGCTGCCGGTTAAATAGAACATGAGTATTGCAAGGGTTAAGTCTTGCCACCCAAGTTTGATGGGGTGTACGAAATGTAATCCCATAACCAAAAGTAGGGTATAGAGTAAATATCGCTTCATTTCCCCATTATTTTTACCGCAGGCTATTAAAATTCCAATTAGAAAAATGGGTAATTTCATGAGTAAGAATGCAGGCATTTCAAATGATGACCAATAATTCGGCCACAAATACTGCACGCCTCCACACACAATCATCAATAAAATCGTAGAGATGACCGGGCCTGAAACCATAAACAGCCACATGATAAATGGAAAGGCCAGGTAAAACTGCATTTCTAAGCCTATTGACCAGTCAGGCAGCGCCGTATGAAACGCATAGAATGGCGATAAACCAAATGCAAAGGTTAAGTGCATGATAATATTTGAAATGCTTGAATCGGTATAACGTTGAGGCGGGGTGGCGGTGAGTGGCCATATTGTCGCAATATCGGCTCTAAATTCACCTAGAAGCGGGCCGGCCAATAGTGCCACGGCTAATAATAAGTAATATAATGGTGCAATACGAAAAAATCGCCTTAGCCAAAAATAAAAAACCGTTTTTGGGTGTTGCCACGGTTCTTTATGCTGGCGAAGTATGTAATGATGCGCCATGAGAAAGCCTGAGAGCATCATGAATACATCGACTGCCAGCCATCCCCAAGATAATATTGGAATCGGCGCTAAACCTGTCAGAATCTGTATGTGTGAAAGCATGACCCAAATAGACGCTATGCCACGCACACCATCCAGCCAAGTTAAGTGCTCTTCTTTGGGGCTTTTGTTGTAGATAAAATGCATCATTTTAGCTCCTGAAATGGGTATGGTTTTGTGAAGTATCGATTGAGGCTATATCTGTTTGGCAGTTCGGTTATTCTTCAATAGTCTGCATTATCCTAGATCCGGCGATTGGCCACATTCCTGCAATGTAACATGCTAAAATAAGTAGTAATGATTATTTTATGTCATTAACAGTGTGGTGGCTTGCTACAAGCATGGTTGTATGTTTTGATTGGTCTAGGAGCCTGTAACCAATTCAAGTAAGAGATTTTGCCATTCACACGTCACCACATTAACGGCTGATTATTTTTACCTTTACTTTTTTAAGTAATTTACTACACTTATTACTAATACATCAGCATTGATGTTATTAGGCAGCATCAAATTTCCCGCTTCCATTTTTGCTTGGTACATGCGAAAGTCTATTTTATCGTTGCACAGATTTCGTTTAGATCGGCGCATATTGGTTCCGTTAAAAAGCATATTATATTAACTAAATTTAAGGACTATACATTATGAATACTCGAGTAATGAAACCACTTGTATTGTTGTTATCACTTATTTCGTTCGGCGCGTTGGCCGATACCCC
>JAYVMU010000052.1:0-2014 GCA_043758775.1 Methylophilaceae bacterium | reverse complement strand
ATCAAGCACTTAGCCCGGATTTTGCTTATAATGTAATTCCCAAAGTAATCAAAACGTAGTCAAACCGTAATTTTTGTAATTTTATTGCGTGGCACAGGGAACGCGGCTATGCGAAAATTTCAAATTTTTGTAATTTTATTACTCCAATTTAAGATTACTTTGATTTTTACTTTAAATAACTTCAATAACATGCTTTAACTGGCCTTATTTAGTTAATTCGACCGACGGTAAGGCATTTATAGTTAGTTTAGGCATTGTTTTTAGTTGGCCCGCCGTAGTCAAACCGTTGCGACTTTCCGATTGTTGCGTGGGAGCTTCCTTTTGGGTATGCGATTATTGCGCACGCGCGCAATTTTATTACAACGGTTTGATTATTTTCATTTAACTGCAATTAGCTCTATACAACGTTGCTGCTATCTGTATAATCAGGACAATAGCAACGCTAACTAGGAATTTTTCTTTATGACAATCAAATCAACCATTGCCACGATTAAAGCCATTAACAGCAATCTGACTGTTAAATGCGTTGGTGGCGAATATCGCGTTAGCATTGCAATACCTTATATTCAAAACGTTAACGATTGCGACCACAAAACGGCAATGGCGCGTAATGAGGCAACTGCTTACTATACAGATGACAGTGAGGATGCTATTTTGACGGCGCAAGCAATGTGGTTTAACCGTATGCGCGATTTGAATGCCAAGATTTAACAGTGTTCCACGTGAAACATTCAAAGGATTAACATCATGCCACGTTATCAAGTGCAACAGCTTTGCAACAGCCATCCGTTCAACGGAGTTGCATATGGCAATACAGCATGGAAAGCATTGTCATGCATCATGCATAGCGAACAAGCTTGCAACGCATGGATTGACGATATGCAAATGCAAGATAAGTTACGTGATAACACTTTGCGCATCGCACGTTGCGCACGACTGAATAAGGAGCGACATTGCTGCGACTGTTGCGGGGCTTGCTGTTACGCAATACCCCGTATACCCCGGGAATTATTTTTCGGTGCGGCGGACCCGACTCCACTTATCTATCACGATTTTACAAAACCCCTATAAAACATTTTAATATACTCTATCTTAATTTTCAAAACCACTTAATTAACATAATAACTACAATCAATGTTCAAAATATCTGTAGGTCAATTTCGGCAAATACATGACCAGAAAATAATGCGGGCCACCGTAAATAGAAGTTGACAGGCGCAAACCAAAGTGGTCAAACCGTAATCGACGCCCGCCACCCGGTAAACACTTACGGCGCACTCACTTGCAACACTATATGTGGGAATATACAAAATGACTGATAATAAAACACTTGCTGCCGAACTGTTGAACATCAGTAAAGAATTTAGCAACACACAACTTGGCAACATTGCCTTTCACGCTACGTTGGCGAATGCGGCGAAAGCTTTGGGTAAACCAACCAAAATTATTATTGTTACAACATTGCAGTCGGGTATAGAAATACTACGGCTGCGCAACGGCATTGAAGCGTTTCTTGCTGCGCATTGTTTGCCGGAAGTTGACAACCTAGCCGATTTTGAAGCACTTGCTGCGTTGCTTACCGATCAATCAACATGAAAATACTTCACATCATAACTAGTGCATTTGCACTTTGGTTTGTGATTGCTTCGTTCTTTTTCCCACATCCATATGTAGAAAACTTCCGTAAACTATCATTGTTTATGCTAATTGTTTCTGTTATTTTGTTTGTTAGGGTTGACACATGCAATCGGTAATACCTCCGGGCGATCCTGCGCGTACTGTGATTGCGGGCAAAAACAAGGCTATCTTGGTTTGGCCATTAACTTCGGTGAAACTTTTGATGCCTCTACACCAGACATTATTATGCCGGTTATGACTACGGCATGGCAACCTGATGCTAAAGAAATTGCAGCTATCGTTGCTGGTGCTTCGGTGCTTGTGTATCAATTTGGTGTACCGCCAATACGGCCAATGCGCGTTGAAGTCGGGCAAGTCATTACATTGGAAGACTAAC
>JAYVMU010000051.1:0-5373 GCA_043758775.1 Methylophilaceae bacterium | reverse complement strand
CCAGTATCATGACTCACAAATAACACAGTCCCGTTTTCCATAAATTTTCGCAGAAAACGCATACATTTTTGTGTAAAAAATGCGTCTCCAACAGACAATGCCTCATCAATTACTAAGATATCTGCATCTACGTGCGCAATAACGGCAAAAGCAAGTCTCACCATCATTCCACTGGAATATGTTTTGACTGGCTGGTCAATAAAGCGACCAATATCTGCAAAAGCAACGATATCGTTAAAACGCTTATCAACATCATCTTTACTTAAACCTAGTACAGCTGCATTCATGTAAACGTTTTCACGCCCAGTAAACTCTGGATTAAAACCAGAGCCAAGCTCTAGCAGTGCAGCAACTTTTCCTCGAGTTTCTACAGCACCGCTAGTAGGTGTTAGAGTTCCACAGATAATTTGCAACAGAGTGGATTTTCCACTGCCATTCCGTCCAACGATACCAACAGTTTCACCTTTTTTTATCTCAAATGAAACGTCTTTGAGTGCCCAAAACTCAGTAAAATACTGTTTGTTAGCTCTGCCTGCTAGACGCCTTATGCGCGGCATAATAAACTGCTTAAGCCTATCGCGTGGATTTTCGTAGATTTCAAAACATTTGCTAAGGTTAGTTACACGAATAGCAACTTCGTTAGAGGACATCGGCAAAGCCTTTTCTAGTTTTCTGGAATAAGGCATAACCTGCCCAAGCAACCACAATAGCCACTACTGTATAGACCGCTAGCCCAATCCATTTAGGAGCATGCCCCCAAATTAAAACTTCTCGTGACTGTTGAATGATAAAGGTCAGCGGATTGGCCATAATAAAAGGAATGTATTTTTCAGGCACAGCTGTGAGCGGGTAAAACACAGGAGCTAAAAACATCATCACTGTGGTGAACATCACAATTACTTGACCGACATCGCGTAAAAAAACACCTATTGATGCCAACATCCACGCCAAGCCAAGTGTAAAAATAATGAATGGCAACAATACTAACGGTAAAAAAATTGATGTCCAGTGCAAATACCCATTGAATAAAACAAATGCTATAAGTAGTACACACAAACTGATCATGCTGTGAAAAAGTGCAGCAGCTATACTGATAATCGGCAAAATCTCAATAGGGAATACTACTTTTTTAACATAGTTAACATTGGAAATAATCAGACTAGGAGCTCGATTAAGCACCTCAGCAAAGAACCCTTGGACAATCATTCCAACAAATAACACAACAGCAAATAGCGTTTTACTATCTTCAGCACCACTACCCCAGCGCGCTTTGAACACAACAGAGAATACAAAGGTATATACGGCTAACATAAATACTGGATTAAAAAATGACCATGCCAAGCCCATGACTGAGCCTTTGTAACGACCAACAACTTCGCGCTTGGTCATTTGTATAATAAGATGACGGTTACGCACAAGACTTTTTACCAGAGCCATGAGAGATGTGGGTTGAATTGCATGTGGATTGATTGATGTTAATGCTTTAATCATGAGATTAAATCTAGTTGTGTTATTTTTTTATTCATAATTTTCCCAACTTATACTCTTCCGTAAGTGTCGTTAAATCTAATAATATCGTCTTCACCTACATAATCACCGCACTGCACTTCAATAATGCTCAGTGGTTGGTCATTCTTGTTTTCTAGGCGATGTTTGTGTGTTTTTGGTATGTAGGTAGATTGATTTTCGCTAAGCGTAAACTCAACATCTCCATTGGTAATAGTGGCTACCCCAGAAACTACTACCCAATGTTCTGAGCGGTGTTTGTGCATTTGCATAGAAAGTTTAGCACCGGGGTTTACTACAATTCGCTTAATCTTGAAATTACTTGACTCTTCCAGTACCGTGTAACTACCCCATGGACGATACACAGTAGGGTGTATTTCAGTAAGTGCTGGCTGCTTAGCCTTAACGTTAACAACCAGTTGTTTAATATCCTCTGTACGATTTCTATCGCACACCAGCGTAGCATCCGCGGTCTGAATTACGGCAATATTATTTACGCCCAAAGTTGCTAGCAGCCCATGCTCAGTCCACAGCAAGCAATTTTGTGTGTCCTGAGTAAGCACATCACCGTGCATCACATTATTTTCATGGTCTTTTTGCTGGCGCTGATAGATAGACTCCCAGCTGCCAAGGTCACTCCAGCCCATGCTTGCAGGTACGACCGCTACTTTTTCTGCGTGCTTTACCAACACCTCGGCCAAACCATAGTCCATAGAAATATTGGGTAAATCAGCATACTGCTTGGCAAAGAACTCGGCGCCTGAATTTTTCTCATCTAAAGCTATAATCTGCTGATAAATGGCTGGCTGATATTGTTGCAACATGCGAATAAAAGTATCAGCTTTAAATACAAACATGCCGCTATTCCATAAATAGCCGTCTGCCACAAACTGCTCAGCTACTTCATGCGTTGGTTTTTCTACAAATTTAGCTACTTTGTTAACTGGCAGTTTGGCTTGTGCAATATTAAGATTTTCGGCAGTTTTAATGTAGCCATAACCAGTAGCTGGTTCATGCGGAGTAATACCTAACAATGCCAAATAACCATTATCCGCAGCAAGTTCAGCCGTTTGCCAAGCTGTTAAAAAGACATTCTCGTCATCGATTGCGTGATCTGAGGCAAAAACGCCTATTACGGCAGACGCATCCTGTGCATGAATTTTACTTACTGCCCAAGCTATAGCAGGCAAGGTATTACGCGCATATGGCTCTGCTAGCACGTTGGCAACAGCTTCTGGGTAATTTTCCGCTAACTGCCCTTTTACTTCAAATTTATGATCTTCATGTGTAACGGTAATGAGGTTTTTAGGCGCCACAAGCTGACATAATCGCTTAGCTGTCTGTTGTAATAAAGTATCCTCACCGTTAAGCGCTAAAAGCTGTTTGGGTCTTAAAGTGCGTGATAGCGGCCACAGCCTTGTACCAGAGCCGCCACAAAGTATAACCGCATAACGGTTCATCATTTAAATAACGCCTTTGTTTTATCTGTTAACAAATCATCTTCTTTGAGGAAATCAACTTTAGTCTCTTGCATCATGATGTTTATTTCCTCCTGTAGAAGCGTATATTCTTTTAATTTTTCTTTTAAAAATCTTATCGTAATACTCGATTTCTCTTCCAGACCATGTGGCGTTAAAAGATACATATAAGCTAATTTATTCTGACTGTTTCGAAAATTGGTTGCTTTTAACAGGCCTTTTTCTATCAGTGCCTTTAAACAAAAATTTGCTCTACCTAAACTAATCCCTAAATCACGCGCTAATTCTCGTTGCGTGATATCGGGTTTGGTCTCTATCATTTTTAGAATCTTATAGCGATATTCATCAGTCAGCATGGCGATAAACTATCTTGTAACCCTTAGCTAAAATTATGCGTTCAAAGATTGAACTGAAGTTTAACAAAAAACCTGTCGCCTATACAAGCGACACCGCAATTAAAACCTTAAATTACTATCAATGTTGTAATCTCATTCACTTTACTTGCAACCAAAGCCGAGTCTGCACGGGATTCAACATTTAAACGCAATAACGACTCCGTATTTGAACCGCGCAAATTAAAGCGCCAATGTTCAAAATACATATTTAATCCATCTGTTTTGTCTATGTTCAAGCATTGGCCGGAGAAATGCATTTCAATTTTTTGAATAACACCAGGCATATCTGCCACCTTAAAATTGAGTTCACCACTGCAAGGAAATAACGCAATACGTTCTGCAACTAATGAAGATAATTTTTTGCCACTATTGCTTAACAACTCACATACCAACAGCCACGGAATCATGCCGCTATCACAATACGAAAAGTCTCTAAAATAATGATGTGCGCTCATCTCCCCGCCATAAATGGCATTTTCAGCCCTCATGCGTTCTTTGATGAAGGCATGGCCGGTTTTGCTCATAATCGCTTTGCCTCTCAGGTTTTCTACAATATCCTGCGTGTTCCATACAAGTCTTGGATCATGAATTATTTTTTCGTCTGGATATTTTGCTAAAAATGCCGCTGCCAGTAAGCCGACAATGTAATAGCCTTCAATAAACTCACCTTGCTCATCAAATAAGAAACATCTATCAAAATCACCATCCCAGGCAATACCCATATCCGCTTGATACTGAATAACAGCATTAGCTGTAGCAGCACGATTCTCTGGCAGTAAAGGGTTGGGGATACCATTGGGGAAGTCACCATCAGGCTCGTGGTGGATTTTAATCAATTGCACCGGCACATGTAATTTTGCAAATGCTTGCTCGATAGCATCCAATACATGCCCTGCAGCACCATTGCCAGCATTCACAACCAACTTAAGAGGCCGTAATTTTTCAACTTGAAGATAAGTAAGTAAATGTGCAACGAACTGTGGCAAAACCGTTTGCTTGGTATAACTACCACGTGCTTTTATTGACTCAAATTGATTAGCTTCAACAAGCGCTTTTATTTCGTTTAATCCGGTATCACCACTAATAGGTTTTGCATGTTCGCAGACTAATTTCATGCCGTTATAATCGATGGGGTTATGGCTGGCCGTGACCTCAACTCCACCATCTAATTGAAGATAAAAAGTTGCAAAGTAAATTTCTTCTGTACCAGTCACACCAAGGTCAATCACATCTACGCCGCCATCCATCAAGCCCCGAGCTAGTGCCATTTTCAGTGATTCACTACTGTGACGAATATCAGCACCTACCACCACTGATTGAGGTTGTAAATAAGCAGCATAAGCACGACCTATTCGGTAAGCAATATCCTCATTAAGTTCATCACCCAACTTACCTCTAATATCGTAGGCCTTAAAACAATTTAATATAACTGCACTCATCATCAGTATTTTTCACCCGTAAAACGCTTTATATCACGTTGTTGACGCTTAGTTGGTCGCCCTAGTCCGCGGTCTCGTCTGGCATGGTCTTGTTCTTTGGTGACTGCTAAGTTTTCACGCTTGGCGATGCTGGCAGCTGTTTCTTGATACAACAGGGCAGCTTCTGGCGCACCTTTGCGCTGTATGGACAAACCAGTGACAGCGACTTCTATTTCAAAGTCTTTATTGCGAATATGAATAACTGCATTTAAACGAACTTCTTTAGCAGGTTTTACCCGATCGCCATCTACATGCACTTTACCGCCATCAATCGCATCCGATGCGAGACTACGTGTTTTAAAGAAGCGCGCTGCCCACAGCCATTTATCTAGGCGACATTTATTATCAACAATGGCTTCAGTTTTCATTCAATAAGACTAGATTTAATTATGCAAATTTAAAATAACAATCATCTATTAGAGACCTTTGCACGAAGCGCTTTTACTAAAGCCATATTAAATTGGCTGCATTTTTGTTTAAAAAGTGCTCAATTTGATATTCACGACTAAGTGTTAA
>JAYVMU010000050.1:0-8789 GCA_043758775.1 Methylophilaceae bacterium | reverse complement strand
TCTAAGCCGCCTGCGCGGCGGCTTACGTAGTTAACGGCGCATCAGCATCTCCACTTTGATTCTAAGCCGTCTGCGCGGCGGCTTACACTTTATAGATTTTGATGCAGCATTGTCAAATATTCTAAGCCGCCTGCGCGGCGGCTTACAGTAATTTTAGACTAAAAAAAACTGTTATATCAAGGCGTTGCGGTTAATTTCTAGGTTTTAACCATCCATTTTTAGTCTTGATATAACTTGTTGTATTTATTCAATTTTTTTAAAGAGAAAAAAACTTTGGTCAAATTGGCTTACCAATGCGGCACTGTGCTAGTTGGGCTTAGTCCGTAGGTTGAAAATTTACCTGCGTTTTGTTTATCTGCAACTTTCTGATTAATGCATAAACTAAAATCATTCCCACCACTCAAGCTTTTAAGTTGAATGTATGGGTATGGTTCTAATTTCTGATTAAAGCCTTCTAGCCGCTTTAGCGCATCGTCTAAACTCACATTGTGCCTGCTTGCATAACGCCTTGCGAGGTTGCCAACACTTGCTTGTGGGCGATAACGGCTTACAGTTACATATTGCGTTGCATTTTCCACCTGTTTGGCAGATTTAATATGCACGTAATCGGTGAGCTTTTCTAGCCATTTATCGAGATTAAGCTGCTCTAACGCTTGCATGCTATTGGCGAATACGCGTAACTTAGAACCCAATAGTGTAATTTTCTTGGCTTTGGCTTCCACGGTTTTGTATTCAGGAAAACTTACGCCATACACTATTTGCCCGTTTGCATCTTTTTGCTCTACAAAGGCGAGGTGAATTTGGGTGTATAGTTTGCTCCAGATAAAGTACGGCGAGATTTCGCTGTCTTTTATCAAGGTTAATTCTAAGTAGTATTGCATGGATTACTCCTCACTATTCTCTATTGAACCGCCCTTGTCTTTGTTCTTTTTGTTAGACTCGCCTTGGAACAAGCCACCTCGTATCAGATTGGCAACGATATAATTTTTATCATCACCGCTGTCCGTCTCATCATTTAGCCATTTCACCATCAGCGTGTATAAATCATTTTTTGACTTTCTAAATGCCTGACCAATCTGCGTAACTGAGCCATAAGGTTCTGCGGCAATGGGGAATTCTGGATTGTCGTCATACCAGTTATCTATGGTACGGATGGCATTGCCGATTTTTACATTGTGAATGGCAGCACAACCATCTAATTTAAACAGCACTTTTTTCTTTTCACCCATATTCATTTCTTGGGATGGAAAAACATGCTGACCATTACCGAGTTTGGCATACGCTTCAACTTTCAGAAAAGCAAAGCTGCTATCTCCGCCATTCAGACCATTGCGGATAAAGTCTTTTAGCTTGATTAAATCAGGCGCATCTGCGTTTTTAGAAAAATCATTGAGCGCATATTGTGTTGCATCAAACTTTAATAGCTCGCCATCGCCACTCAAGTAAACCAAAACTTCAACCTTGTCAGCACAAACACGGTTACGCCACAAAAAACGACCATTGGCGAGGTTGTAGGCATAACGCAAAGCCAGCGCATCTAAACCAATGCCGTTTTCACCCTTAAAAACAGACACTGCATCCACAATTTTCGCCTGAAAATCGGGTGCATTGCAGGCAAATGGTTTACCCAAGTTACCAATAATTCGCAATGTAAAGCCCATCCGAAGCGTATCTTTATCCATAGGTAAATTGGCATCATCACTATCAGAGGCAACAGGATTTGGTTCTGATTTTTTTGCATCCTCAATACCGAATGCACTTTGAGTAGAGCGATTTTGTCGCTGGGTAATACAGATTGCTTTCCAATCAGGTTTGTCCCTATCACCCCAACTACCCGAGTGCATCAAACCATCAGATACTTCTAATTTTCGTTCAAATGCAAGCAAGCTTGGCAATTCAATTTTTTTACTTATAGCGTTCATAATTTACTCCTAATTGTGTGTTTTACGGTTTAATAAAAGCCATGCGCAGTGTCTGCTTCGGCTTCTAATTGGGCGACGGTTGTTTTAAATAAAGGCTCTACGGATTGTTTACACAAATACCAATGCTCTTCGTGGTCATAACGCCAAAAGCATTGGTTTAGTTGTTCGATAGATTTAACGCGGTGAATGCCTTGCCATTCACCGATGCTATGCACTGATTCAACAAAACAAACAGGCGTTTCATTGTCACGCGTATTGGCAACTTTCCCCGCCTCATAAAGCGACGAAATTGCCTTGTAGCCCGTCATGATAGGTACTAAATAACCTGATTGTGGCTTAGGCACATATTCCCAATCGGCATCTGTTTTTTCATCAGGTGCAAGATAGTGCTGCCATTGTTGAAGCAAGTTTTTATTAGATTTTGTCTCGGTTAGATTAGCAAAATATTGCCACAATGCAGCAGGTATTGAATCTCGCTCATAGGGTGACGCTGAGTGTTGCTGCCAAATTTTCGCCAACTCAGCCTGTGCCAGCAAATGTTTTTCAATTAAATCTGATTTTGGCCTTGCGCGACGTTTTAAAGCGGCAAAATCCATCCAAGCCGCTAACAAATCCGCATCTGGGTTAATTTGGCTTAACGATTGATAATGCGCTTGCAGATAATCCGAACGATCCAACAGCACAAAACCGGGCAATAGTTTTCTTTTGATTAAGCGTAAATTAGCTTCATTCTCAGCAAATAGCTCAATGTTTAAAGCAGGATTAAGAATCGTGCCACCCGCCAAACGCTGAGTAAGGCAAACGCGTTCTAGCCATGCAATAAAGTCATCCGCTCTGTTACCGATATTGCCGTTGCAGGCAATTAACAGCGAAACCGTTAGATTCATTTTGCCTTCTTCGACAACAGGTGGTGTGGCGCCTTTGTCATGTGCTGGCAAATAAGGCGGGTTACGGTTTTGCGTAAATTCGGCATCTGATTTGCCGTAAGTGTGTACATGATGCTCATGTGCAATCACGGCACACCCTGCCAGCGTTATATCTGAAAAAGTTTCTGTTGCTCTAATCTTGCGTTCTAGGTTGTGGGTAAAGCCTAAAAAATGCGTAATTGCAGGGAAGCCCCATGTAAAGCCTGCAATTGCATTGGCATTTTGTACTTTTAGGCGGTTAATTAAAATGTATTGGCTCATGCACTTGCCCTCACTGTTTTGACATCCAGACTCACAAGTTCGTCATATTCACGCAAAGCGGCTTCCATCAACTCGACCCACATACGGGTATGCTCCGCTTGAGGTGAAAATGTTTTTTCTTTGCCAACCAACATCCAGTTCAGCCAACGTGCAAAGTCTTCGCACACCTCAAATTGCCATGTGTTCGCTTTACGCTCGGCTTGAAAGGCTTCATCTTCTCGATAGGGGTCAAGAAATAATTGATGGGCTGGCTTTAGGCGCATGCCTTCTGTAGCCGACCAGCCTGAGGGCATGTTTTGAATAGATGAAGCATGAAACAATATGTCGTCTATTACGCCACTCACCCATTTAGCTATCCATTTTTTCCGTTCAGGATGCTTGATACTCAGTTCAATCTGCTCAAAGCGCATCAAAAAATCACGCAGGTACTCAATATCATCTTTGGTTACAACATGACGTAGCTGTGAATCGAAAAACGACTTTTGGTAAATGGGTGGTTTGGGTTGCGACTTCCAAACAGGCGGTGCAGATGAAAATAAATATAACTTGCCGCCTCGCTTGCCATTGAGCTGTGAAGCATTGCTGTGATTGCTGGCAGTTACAGCAATCTTTCCTCGTCTAGGAAAATATCTATTTTCATCATCTGAAAACTTGCCATCAAAAAATATCTTTTGGCGTTTTTTAACATCATCAGAAAAAAGCTGCTCAAAAATCGCTTGAGCCATTGAGGATGATTTTACGTTGCATAACAAATGATATTGAGCTTGCTCGCCAATCGGGAAATAAACCTGCTTGGATAACAAGTGGCTAGCGGGATTGCCTGAAGTTAGTGCTTTGCTAAAGCCCTTATTCCATACAAGATGCTCATCTTTTTCTGAATATGCCTGCAATACACAATTACTCACATCAGACATTTCAGCCGCCAATTTTTTACCATTACATTCCAGCTCAAGAAACTGAAAAACAGGGGCAAACTGATTGCCTGCGACAGCACCATCAATCGCCTTATCGTCAAGAGCCGATGTTGTGATGTAACCCACTTTCGTAGCGCTGATTTGGTCATACATTGAAGGGCTATCAATTTTAGAGTGCGTAAGCTTACTAACATGAGTTGCAAAACTCACGCTAGCCGCATCCTTGGCGGCCTTACTAATCCATTGCGCAGGTTGATATTTTTCAGTGATTTCGCTAACTTTTTTATCGTATTCATCCTTGCTTAACTTTTCTAAAAAATTCGCATCATTCTGACTTTTATGTATGTTTTTTATTTCAAACAATACATTTATTCGGCGACGCTGAAAGTCAATCGCTCCCTCATGTTCAGCCTTTTTTAACTTGCTATCATTAAAATTATTTCTAAGGCGCTCATCGCCATAGTAATCATTTTTTTGGCAATCCTGCTCAATTTTTTTAATTTGCTCTTTTACGTACTTTTCCTCCTCAGCATCTTTTTTACTGGTAAAAAACGCTGAAATTACATCAAGCCAAATTTGCGGTGTAACATCTTCACTCATTTCAAATCTCCCGATAAATCCCAAGATTCGGGTGATAGTCAAATGCCCTATCATCCTCCCCATACTGCACTAACCTAATTTCACCAAAACGTTCACTTATAGCCTGCATGTCATACTTGCCTGCAAAATCTTTTACCAAAGTGGTGTAAATGGCCAATGCACCCAAATCAAACCAAAATCGGCATCCTTCAACATTTTTTTCTAGTTCTACATTCCTAATATTAACAAGTGGTGTTGCCAGTTTTGCTGGATAAACATTTTCATTTTTCCATTGCCACTTCTCTTTTGAATATTCATCTTTCAAAATCAAGTAATAAGCTTCATCTTTTTGGGATTTCCTAAATCGCTGCTGCTGCTGCACTTCGCCGCACCAATGCGCTTGATTTGTCCACCAGACCTTTGCGCCCGCTTTATTGCTGTCATTTTTGTCACCAAATAGTTTGATCGCAGTGGCATGGTGCTCTAGCCCAATTAAACTCCTGTCTGTCTTATTCTCAGGCAGTATTATTTTTGGTATTGCCGTAATTGTTTCGTATTGCTCTACCACCATTAATGCTTCTAGCTGATGTGAATCAAACTTTAGTGATTCCGACTCAAAGCCAGGCTTTTCAAAGCAAACTTCTTGCTTACAAAGTGCGCGATAGTTTTGATTGAGTAGGCAAATATTTGGCTTATTGGGAACAGCGCTACGGTGGCGCAAGATACGCCCAGCGAGCTGAATAATGGAGCGCATCGAGCTGGGTTCTACCACGGCCCAATCGTAGTCATGATCACGCCCGACCTCGGCGACAGGTGAGGCTAGAATGACAAAAATGTGATTGGCTTGTTCATGGTTGGCCAAGGTATCAGCAATATCTGGTTTTTGCCAAATAGCATCGGCATCATGGCGTTTTAATAAGTTATCTAGCTTTGATTCGATATAAGAACGCATCGCCAAGGGATAATGGCTGTGATAGACACAATAATGAATCATGGTGTCATTCGGAGCGCCTAGTTTCAGTAGTTTTTTAGCAACTGCTACCAATTGGTCAATCTTTGCCATCCGCACCAAGCCAAGCGAAATATGCTTATTATCTTTGCTTAAGTGATGGTGTTGATGCAGTTGCAAAATATGACTATGAATCGTTTTAGCAAGATTAGATAAAACATCACGCTCACCGCTTTCTATTTGAGCAATATAGCCTTTCCGCTTGGGTGGTACTTCCGTTTTAAGTCTTTCAACACGTTTTTTGGCAAAACTATTGTGCGCCTTTTGAAAGGAGGCGAGATCTTCAAATTTACCGTCGTCACAATCAAATTCATCAAACCATGCACAAACAACCTGCTTGTCCCAATTCGCCACATTGGCACTGGCATAGTGCTTCCACCCTGCTTGATACGCTTCGAACAAAGCAAAGGCGAGTGCTGGCGGCATAGTTGCCGTGGACAATAAAACTCGACTACCCAGCACACCCGCCCAATGCACCAAACGGCATAACGCAGGTAAATCTTCCAGCCCAAAATCGTCTGGCTCGTCCAATATCAAATCAGAAGTTAACAAGCGCAACATAGGCGCAATTTGTTTGCCGCCCCGAGTGCCTTCTGTGGCTGGAATAAGGTGATCAATGGTGCAAACCAATACAGGGGCTTGAAGCAATTTTTCAATTTTTGTATCGTGCCCTGTCCATTTATCCAAGCAATGTGCATCAAGCTCACCTTGGTAAGTAATTTCGAATTCATCATCCAGTAATGGCTCTTGCGAATCGCTGCCTGTGATGATCGGCGGTTCGTTTTTATCTTCATTTGGTGATTGCTTTTGTCTTTCATTTTCAAATAACCGCTTAACCGATTGCCCGCCAACCAATATGGCTAAATCTTCTTCGTCTATCTCAAGTTTTTCCTGATACTCAACGCCCGTTTGCATAGTCAGCGTTCTTAATCCTAACGCAACACTAAAACGCACCCGCCGCGTGCCTTGACCAATGGCATACATGATTTTGGCATTTGCCTGAGTTTTCCCCGTTCCTGTTGAAGCCATGTTGACGCCAAAAAAACCTTGCTCAACAGTCTCTTTACTAAGTTTATGCGCAAGCTTTTTGGCCTTATCTTGCCAGCCATACTGCTTAACTTTTTTCTCGTCACCAGTTTTACTCACATCGCTTTCTAACTCGGCATTACGCCCTAATTGCTGTAAGTCGTGCGCCAAACTCGGCAAATTTTTGGCAATTTCACTGGCATGATGTGCAACGCCAATATGATGTTCATCGAGTTTTTGTTTGAGCGATTTGGTTTCCCTGTCGGTATTAGCAAATGCTTCATAGTTTTGATTACGCCATGCTTCTGTTACTTGCTTTTGTGAGGAGTAATAATGATCTGCCATCATTAAACATAGACGTGAGATATGCGAGGTAAAAAGCTGCTGGTGTAAGTAATCTGATTGCGTCAATGTTAGCCTTGTTAAGGCTTCAGAGGCAATAAAACAAGCCTTAGAGCGCCATTGAATACTCTTAATTGGCAGCCCTTTGTCAAAAGTCCAGTTTTCACTTAAACGGGATTCTCTATCGGCATCTTTACAATTAGGCGAGTTCCACTTAGCGTCAAAATTTTGTTCTAACCAGTTATTTACATCGTTAATACTGGGTGGTTTGGTTTCAGTCCAAGGATAAGTTGGTAGTTTGTGATGTGACAAAATCAGCCATGCCACTAACTGCGCAAAGGGCTGTGTTTGAGTTAATAGTGGATTTTGAGGTGCTATGTCATCTATGCCATCCCGATAACAAGCTATCTCGACATCTCGCTCGATTTGGCTAAGTGCACTTAGCCATTCTTTATCTGATTTATCTGCAACAAATGCTTGAAACAGACGCATAGAAACCCATTCATGACGATAAGGCTCTGAAAAATCCGTGCCGCATTGAGCAGGATCGATTTTGTTTTGAAAAAGATTATTTGCTTTACCAAAATCATGAAATAAGCCTGCAATCGCTGCCGCATACTCAATTACATCAACAGTATGCCAACGTGCTTTGTCCATATATTGCCCTAGTGTAACTTCGGTACTATTCACCGCTACATACCCTTGATCATTAAACACATCCTGATTCCCCACCACCCAAACCAACTCACTTCTCGCTCTACTGCGTATCCAGTGGCAGCTTACCGCGGTATTTTTTGTGGCAGTTTTGCGTAGTAGTTTTTTTACTGCAATTAAGCCATCTTCAGTAATGACAGTTTGCCAGGTGTTATCGCCAATGCGGTTGGCAAAAGCATCTAGCACACGCCTTGTGCGACTCAGTGCTTTTTTCTGACACTGGCTAACGAAGGTGACCATCATAGTCTTTGGCCTTTACTATGATTAGCGCGTTGTGTTGGCATTAAAATCCGCATACAGTGATGCTTAATTTGATGTTTTTGGAGTTGGATGATGCGCACTACTTTAAATATTGATGACACTTTATTGGCTAAAGCAGCTGAGTTAATCGGCATTAATGAAAAGTCTGCCGTTTTACGTGAAGGGTTAAAAGCGTTAATTGAGCGAGAGAGCGCAAAACGTTTGGCGCGTTTGGGTGGTTCTGAACCAGATTTAGCAATGTCTTCACGTCGTAAGAGTAATTGATCACTTTTGGATAACGCATAGTGGTATTGGTGGACAGCTCGGTTTGGATTGATCATTTGTGAGCTGGCGATGCTACATTGATTGCGCTGTTGCATAGTGGCCGTGTGTGTTGCCACCCGATGATTTTGGGTGAACTGGCTTGTGGTAATTTGCAAAACCGTAAACAAGTGCTTGGCTTGTTGGGCGATTTGAGCGCTTGTGTTGAGGCCACGCATGATGAAGTATTGCAATTGATTGATAGACACGCGCTGATGGCGAAGGGTATTGGTTTTGTAGATGTCCATTTGTTGGCTAGCTGTCTGCTGACGAGTGAAACGCAACTGTGGACACGCGACAAGCGTTTGGCAAGCGTTGCACAAACACTTGGGCTGGCTTATGTTGAAACCCATTAAGTGCAAAGCCACCCACGCTAACCTCTGCACTATCAATCGCCTTCCCCCTGAAAATTACCCGCCTTTAGCGCAACTTGCTTGACCAACGGATTATGAGTCGCGTGAATTAAGAAATACAGCATAACCTAGAACAAACTAAAGAAATAGAATCAATAAGTTAGTATTTTCGGTTGTTTCCC
>JAYVMU010000049.1:0-4300 GCA_043758775.1 Methylophilaceae bacterium | reverse complement strand
GCAATAATCAAGCCATTTAAGCTTGACGAAGTACGCGAAGCCCTTTCTGCCATTGGTGTACAGGGTATTACGGTAACAGAAGTAAAAGGTTTTGGCCGTCAAAAAGGCCACACCGAGCTTTATCGCGGTGCTGAATATGTGGTGGATTTTTTACCAAAAGTTAAATTAGAGGTCGCGATTAAAGATGATTTGCTGGATCAAGTAGTTGATGCTATTGAAAGCTCAGCCGCTACCGGAAAAATTGGTGACGGCAAGATTTTTGTCTTTAACCTAGAACAAGTTTATCGCATCCGTACCGGTGAAACCGGTCCTGACGCACTGTAAAGGGAGATACAACATGAAAAAAATATTATCGGTATTATCCCTAGTGGCGATGGTGAGCTTAGGCTCGCTTAGCACTAGTTTTGCTGAAGATGTAGCGCCAGTTGCCGCACCTGCCGCAACAACTGAAATGGCACCGACTGCAGCACCAGATGTAGTGGCGCCAGCTGCGGCTACTCCAGCCGCAGCTCCGGCACCTGTTCCAAATAAAGGTGATACTGCCTGGATGATCGTAGCAACAGTATTAGTGCTAATGATGTGTGTACCAGGCTTGGGTCTATTTTACGGCGGTATGGTACGTAGTAAAAATATGCTATCAGTGCTGATGCAAACATTTATGATTACCTGTGTACTGGGCGTGCTGTGGGCAGTTTATGGCTACAGTATTGCGTTTACTCAAGGTACCACACAGTTCTTTGGCGGCTTTGATAGGCTCTTTTTACATGGAATGACTGCTGACTCAACGGCAGCCACTTTCAGTAAAGGTGTGGTCATTCCTGAGTATATTTATATGTGTTTCCAACTTACCTTTGCGGTTATCACGCCTGCGTTGATTGTTGGTGCATTTGCTGAGCGTATGAAATTCTCAGCCATGTTAGCCTTCATGGTGCTTTGGTTTACCTTCTCATACTTACCAATTGCACACATGGTGTGGTTCTGGTCTGGTCCTGATGCCTTCACATCAGCAGCAGCTGGCGCAAAAGCCAATGAATTAGCAGGTTTTGTATTCAATAAAGGCGCACTGGACTTTGCTGGTGGTACCGTTGTTCACATCAATGCTGGTATCGCTGGCCTCGTTGGTGCACTTGTATTGGGTAAACGTATCGGCTACGGTAAAGAAGCGATGGCGCCTCATAGTGTAACGATGACGATGATTGGCGCAGCATTGCTATGGGTAGGCTGGTTTGGCTTTAACGTAGGTTCTAACCTTGAGGCAAATGGCGCTGCAACATTAGTATTTGCTAATACCTTATTAGCGACTTGTGCTGCGGCATCTTCATGGATGTTTGTAGAATGGTTCTTTAAAGGTAAGCCTTCAATGCTAGGTGCTGCTTCTGGTGCGGTTGCCGGCTTGGTCGCCATTACACCTGCTTGTGGTTTTGTAGGCCCAATGGGAGCTATAGTACAGGGTTTAATCGTTTCACCACTATGTTTCTTATTTGTGACTAAAGTAAAAGCCATGATGGGCTACGATGACTCACTCGATGTATTCGGTGTGCATTGTGTTGGTGGTATCTTCGGTGCATTGAGTACTGGTATCTTAGTTAGCCCAGCACTAGGCGGTACGGGGGTATATGACTACGTTGCCAATGCAGTTGCACCATATGATATAGTAGCGCAAATGACTAGCCAAGCCTGGGGTGTAGGTACAACTCTAGTGTGGTCTGGCGTAGTAGCATTCATTGCCTACAAAATTGTAGATGTGGTCATTGGTCTACGTGTAAGTGAAGAAACAGAACGTGAAGGCTTAGATACCACTGAGCATGGTGAACGTGCTTACCACTACTAAGAGTTTATTAGTTTGTGTTGTATTAAAAACGGGTGCGAAAGCACCCGTTTTTAATTGTCCAAAATTGTGATCAAATAATGCTTGACAATAATATCTAAATAACTAATTATATAGTTATGAACATTATTACTAACATCCCTGCCGCTTTTAATGATACGGCTCAACTATTCACAGCTTTGGGTGATCCGCATCGTCAACGTATTTTATTGAGCTTTGAACCCTTAGAGCGTATGAATATTTTACAAATAGTAGCAGCTAACACTTTGAGCCGCACCGCCGTCACACACCATCTGAAAATATTGCATCATAGCGGCGCATTAAGTTCTGAAAAAATTGGTAAAGAAGTCTATTTCTGGATCAACGAACCGTTAATTGTTCAGAGTCTGCAAAATGTGATTACTTACTTGCAAAGCGCATCGAGCAACTCAGTTACAAAAAAAATAATAGAATAAAAAGCCGAGGATTAATCCATGATTGCAACATGTTTACGTTTGTTAAGTCGCCTATTATTTCGTATTGAAATTAACGGTCTGGAAAACATTCCACCAGCTAATACTCCACAAGGTAAAAAACTACTCATTATTGCCAATCATGAATCCTTTGTAGATGGCTTATTACTAGGTTTATTTTTGCCCATGCGTGCCACAGTTGTGGTGCATACCACAGTACTTAATAACTGGATGTTTCGTCAAATTCTACATTTAACACCTTACTTAGCAGTTGACCCTAGTAGCCCACTCGCAATGAAAAAAGTCATTAAATTACTTGAAGCTGGAAGACCTATCGTGATTTTTCCTGAAGGCCGTATTACGCAAACTGGCAGTTTAATGAAGGTATATGATGGGCCCGGCTTTGTCGCCGCAAAAACTGGCGCGACTATTTTACCAGTACGTTTAGATGGCGCTGCTCGCTCTTACTTTAGCCGCTTAAATGACAACCACCCAAAAAAGATATTACCTAAAGTCACATTGACCGTACTTCCAACTACATATATCGAGCTGCCTGAAGCGCCTACTGCTAAGCTACGCCGTCGCTTAAGTGGCGATGCCATGCGCCGTATCATGCAAAATATGCTGTTTAGCTCAGCGCCTGTACAAACACTATTTGATGCATTTTTAGAGGCAAAAGATATGCATGGCAGCCAAACTCGATTAGTAGAAGATATGCGCCAAGTTGAAGAAAGCTATGGTGAACTGCTAATTAAGATGCTCGCTCTTGGCAAACTTAGCAGCAAGGTCACCGCGCCTGATGAAAATGTTGGCGTACTCATGCCCAACGTGACCAATACGGTATGCCTGATATACGGCATGAGTGCATTTAAACGTATACCCGCCATGCTTAACTACACCGCAGGCGCAGCGGGTGTGCAAAACGCCTGTACTGTCGCCAATATCAACACCATTATCAGCTCGCGTCAGTTTATAGAAGCAGGCAAGTTAGATGATATAGTGAACGGCATAAAAAATATCAAGATTGTTTACTTAGAAGATTTAAGAAAACAATTTAGTATTTTAGATAAAATCTGGCTAATAGGCTTTGCGCGCTGGTTGCCGCGACTCGCCATTCGTTTACTTGCTCCTAAATCCAAACCTAGCGATCCAGCAGTTGTGTTATTTACTTCAGGGTCTGAAGGAAAGCCTAAGGGAGTGGTGCACTCGCATGGCAGTATATTGGCTAATACGGCGCAAATTAAATCAATCATCGATTTTTCTCTCAACGACAAATTTATGATTGCCCTGCCGCTGTTTCATGCTTTTGGCTTTACCTGTGGTGCAATTTTACCGTTAATAGCTGGTACCAAATTATTTCTCTACCCGTCACCGTTACACTATCGCGTGATTCCAGAAGTCATCTATGACCGTGGCTGTACCGTCTTATTTGGCACCAGCACATTTTTAGCTAACTATGCCAAATTTGCTAACCCTTACGATTTCTACAAGTTACGCTATGTCGTTGCCGGTGCAGAAAAACTTAACGACGAAGTGCGTAAAGTTTGGGCAGATAAATTCGGCATTCGTATTTTAGAAGGCTATGGCGCCACCGAATGCGCACCTGTGCTATCTGTTAATACGCCCATGGCCAACAAAATTGGGAGCGTAGGCTGCTTAATGCCAGGATTACTTCCAAAGTTAGAAGCGGTACCTGGCATTGCTGATGGTGAGCTACTCTTGGTAAAAGGTCCGAATGTCATGCTGGGTTATTATTTGTTTGACCATCCAGGGGTAATTCAACCATTAGTTGATGGCTGGTATAACACAGGCGATATTGTAGAAATAGATGCCGATGGCTTTGTCACCATCAAAGGTCGTGTTAAACGTTTTGCCAAAGTTGCGGGGGAAATGGTGTCATTAGAAGCTGTTGAGCATCTTGCCAATATGGCATCACCAGACCAACAACATGCCGCCAGTACACAGTCAGATGCGCAACGTGGCGAAAATATTTTGCTGTTCACTACCGATGCTAATTTAA
>JAYVMU010000048.1:0-23015 GCA_043758775.1 Methylophilaceae bacterium | reverse complement strand
GGCCAGCATGCGACACGCGGGCGGCGCACCGAGCTGCTCCAGGCTCGGCACCTCGTGCGGAATCACACGCATCACGACCGCGAGCGTCGCGCGTTGGCGGTACACATTCACGCGAAAGCGCCCGACCCCCTGCACCTCGTAGGAAGTGTCGTACTCGCGCAACGCGTCGAGGTTCGCGAGCACCGCCGGATCGCGAATCAGATGACGCACCACCGCTTCGGTGTCCGCCGGTCGGATGCGCTCGACGCGAAAGAACACCAGCGAGCCTCGAACGCGCGCTCCCGGCGGCTGCCCCACCTTGAGGTGCACGTCCCGCGCGCCGGCCGCCTTGGCCTTCTGCAAAAGCTGCTGGAGGTACGCCTCGGACGCGTATGCATTTTGCTGAAGCCCAGGCGACAAGCTGACCACGGAAGCATCATACCCCGGCTGCGTCGGACGCGTTTTCGCGGGAATTCAGCCGCGGGCGCTGACCGCCCGGCGCGAGGAAAGTTAGTGTCCAGGGTCAGAATTGAACTGACGACACGCGGATTTTCAATCCGCTGCTCTACCGACTGAGCTACCCGGCCAAATACTCTTTAACTTTACAATTTTAACGAGTAAATTGCATAAAATTGTAACTTGCAGATAACTGCATTTGCTAGCAAGTCGCGCATTATAGCAAACTTCGCGCATCTGTGTCATAGATGAGGCTATTACTTTGCAAAAATCTTAATCTTTTTATTTAACTATGCGGTATCCTCACACCTTTATATATGCAAGCGTCGTTTATTTATGCCTTCTCAATTTAGCATTGAAAAAATTAGCCAAACAACTGCGGTCGCATTACAGAAAAAGATAAATACAAAAACTAAGCCACTGGGTGCGTTGGGCTTGCTGGAAGATTTAGCTTTGCAAATCGGGCTCATTCAAAATTCTCTCACGCCCATTTTAACCAAACCTACATTACTAGTGTTTGCTGGAGACCACGGTATTGTTGAGTCTGAGGTGAGCCCTTATCCGCAAGCCGTCACCATGCAAATGGTGATGAATTTTTTGCAAGGTGGTGCGGCGATTAACGTATTTGCTAAGCAAAATAATATGACACTACGCGTGATAGATGCGGGTGTTAATCATGTTTTTACAGATCAACACGGTTTAAAAGATAGCTCAATAGGCAGATTAATCAACGCCAAAATTGGAATGGGTACCCGTAATTTTTTACATGAACCAGCAATGACAAACGCACAATGTGAGCAAGCGCTTACACGTGGTGTAGAGCTTGCAAATAAAGAGATTTCTGCTGGATGTAATGTATTAGGTTTCGGTGAAATGGGTATAGGGAATACTTCATCTGCTGCGATGCTAATGGCGGCGTTTTGTGGCTTGCCTATAGAGAAATGCGTCGGGCGCGGTACGGGTTTGGATGATGTTGGATTAGATAAAAAGACGGCTATATTAAAACAAGCACTGGCGAATTATGATTTAAATGACGTTTACCCAATGCAGGTGTTAGCCACTTTCGGTGGCTTTGAAATCGCTATGATGGCTGGTGCCATGTTGGGTGCGGCGCAACAGAAAGCGCTACTGCTGATTGACGGGTTCATTGCGACAGCGGCATTGCTGGCGGCTGCAAAAATGCAGCCTAATATTTTGGATTATTGCGTGTTTTCACATTGTTCAGATGAGACTGGTCATCAATTGATGTTAGAACATTTGCATGCCAAACCTTTGCTTAATTTAGGCTTGCGTCTTGGTGAAGGCACAGGTGCGGCGTTGGTGTATCCGCTCATACAAGCCGCGGTAAATTTTTTAAATGAGATGGCTTCGTTTGAATCAGCACAAGTATCTGATAAGCTAGAATAAGAAAATAAAAAACGTGAATTTTTTCATGAATGAATGGCGTAATTTTTTTACAGCTCAATGGCGCTACTTTCTAACGGCAGTGATGTTTTTCACGCGCATTCCAGTTCGAATAACTGATTATCAAGAAACAGACCTCAACCATTCTACGTGTTATTTTCCATTGGTTGGGATTATTGTGGGTGTGGTGGGTGGATTGGTTTATTGGTTGGCCGATAAAATTTTGCCCCTAGAAATCTCAGTCTTGCTGAGTATGGTGGCGACAATCCTACTTACTGGAGCTTTTCATGAAGATGGCTTAGCCGATACTGCAGATGGCTTCGGTGGTGGTTGTGAGCGAGAGCAAGTGCTCACAATTATGACGGACTCACGCATTGGCAGCTATGGAGCAATTGCATTGGTGATGGCTTTAGTCACTAAATATCAAAGTTTAAGTTACGTCCCCGCTGTAATCTTACCAATGGTAATTGTGGCGGGGCATGCGCTGAGTCGTTATGCAGCGGTTTTGGTCATGTGCACGCAAAGCTATGTGAAAGCGACAGGAAAGTCTAAACCAATTGCAACGCAGTTAAGTGTGGCTGGATTGGTGCTCGCGAGTATATTTGGTTTAGCGCCATTGATATTATTACTACCGTTCTTTGGCTATAAGTATTTAGTGGTTTTACTGCTAGTCTTTCTGGTATGGCTGTGGTTTAGCATGAAGTTAAAAACTCGAATTGGTGGTTACACGGGCGACTGTTTAGGTGCGATGCAACAAATAACAGAGCTTGCTTTTTATCTAGGTGTGTTGGCATGCAACTCTTTTTAATTCGACACACTACACCACAAGTCAGTGTTGGGCTTTGTTATGGTCAAAGTGACATTGATGTTGCTACTAGTTTTAATGAAGAATTAACTGCCATAACAGCCAAGTTAGACGTAATAAAACTGAGTGGTGTGGAACTGCATATGATCGCCAGCAGCCCCTTGCAGCGTTGCACTAAATTAGCACATGCACTTAACGTGGTTTTAGATTTAGGTATTATTAACGAGGATAATCGCCTGATGGAGCTTAATTTCGGTGATTGGGAATTGCAAGCTTGGGATGCGATTCCACGTGTCGAGTTTGATATTTGGGCAAATGATTACGCTAATGTTGCACCGCCCAACGGTGAAACATTTTCGCAATTACATGAGCGTGCGAAGAGTTTTATCGCGGAAGTAAACGAGCACTCAGCACAACAAAATGTCGTCGTGATTACGCATGGTGGCATGATTCGCGCCATGCTGGCCGAAGTATTGCAGATTCCGCTTAAGCGCTTGTTTCGTTTTCAGATTGATTGCGGCTCAGTCACGCAACTGGCATTTGATGGTGTGGTACCGCGTATTATTTCGGTTAATCATTAATGACTAATATAGCTATTTAGTTATAAACCTAAAATAGACAATATTTGATTGTAGGAAAATTCTTACATTAAATTGAGCATTTAACTGATAAAACTTATTGTTATCTTTAAGCATAGTACTAACTGTAATAGTTGATCACATACTAATTTTTGGAGCTTAAAATGAACAACCTATTTAAAGTATTTTTAGTCGCTATGTTCACAATATCTGTTACAGCCTGTAATACCATGGAGGGTGCTGGTAAAGATATCAAAGCAGGTGGCGAGCACATAGAAAAAGCGGCAGACAAGTAATTTAGTTTTGTAAGATCTCCTCCAGAGTGGAAGACTTTTAATGTTAGTGTGCTGTTTCTAAGTTAGAAGCAGTCGCTAACATTTTTTTGTTTTTCTAAATCACTATCTTTTAACACGAGCGGGAGCCCAGCAGCGATAAAAGTCACTTTATCGCAAATGGCGGCAACTGCTTGATTTAAGCGCCCAGCCTCATCTTGAAATTGGCGGTTGATTTCACCTAGTGGCACGATACCCATACCCACTTCATTACTCACAAAAATAATGGCACCTGGCAATGTAGGCAATACTTCTAAAAGCAGTTTGCGTTGTAGTTTCCAATCAACACCTTCTGCTGGAGTGCATTCTGGACATATGCATTGCGCTAGCCAAAGCGTTAAGCAATCCACCATTAGACAGCGATTGGGTGCCGCTTCTTTTTGCAAGGTGCCAGCTAATTGGTGCGGCACCTCTACTGTTTTCCAGGAGTCTGGACGGCGGTCTTTGTGATGTTGCACACGAAGCCCAAATTCATCATCATAGACTTGTGCGGTGGCGATGTAAGCCACTTCCAGGCCGCTTTCCAATGCGAGTTTTTCGGCATAAGCGCTTTTGCCAGAGCGAGCGCCGCCTAGAATTAAGTGTGTTGTCATAGTAACTCCATTGTTTGGCTGCAAAGCCTGCCTGCTTGTTCAAACTGTATTATATATTGTGCTGTGAATAGCGCTCCATACTTGGATAATACGCTGTAACTGTATTAATCCGCGTGCAATGATTGATGGTTTTGGTTGTAAAATATCTACCGATTTTATCTCATAGACACAGCTATAACGTCAGAGTTTTATCTATTTTGGCAGTGGTAAAGGCAGATGTTTTAGGTTTTTCTTTACGGGCAATCGCTGGGCGTGTGGTGTAGCCTGAAATGCCGACTATGCGGTCTTGCTCACCAAGCGTATAAAGAACTGCGACGATTTTGGTGCTTAAACAGACGATACGCTGATACACGATTTATTTGATCCAAGTATTTTCTGATACCAGTTCACTTAATGGTTTCTCAGTCGTCCAGCCTGCTTCTACCAACATGGGATGCTCATAGAACTTTTCTACATGACCCAAGCACAAGATGGCGATAGGCTTTGCGCCCTGCGGAATCTGTAGTAATGCACTCAATTTCGTCGGCTCAAACATGGAAACCCAACCCATACCCAAGCCTTCTGCGCGCGCAGCCAGCCACATATTTTGAATCGCACAGCTGACTGAAGCTAAATCCATTTCAGGTAGTGTACGCCGCCCAAAAATATGCCCTTCTCTATGGTCGCATAGCGCGGCAACTAATACCTCGGCACATTGCATAATGCCTTCCACTTTTAGGCGCATAAACTCGGCTTCACGTGCTGCGCTTTCGTTTTCACCTAATGCTTGTGCGGTATTTAGACGCTCTTGCTGAACCTGATCGTAGATTTTTTGGCGCAAGGCCAAATCAGTAATGCGAATGAATCGCCAAGGTTGCATCAAACCTACGCTGGGTGCGTGGTGCGCGGCAGCGAGTAACTTGGCTAATATGGCAGTGTCAACAGGTGCTGGAATGAAATGCCGCATATCGCGACGTTGTTCAATCACTTTGTAAACGGCGGCAATTTCAGTATCAGAATAACGAAAAGTAGTCATAACCTAAAGTTTAACATCTAAAAACAATGCCGCAGTTGTTTGCAGTTTTTAGGTAGTGCTCGCATCTTGAGTTTCTAAGTAAAAGCTTTCTATTACATACCAGGCTAAATTATCTGCAGTGAATAAAGTAGTATATTTAGCCTTACCGTTACCTATACGAATTATAAGCAGCCCACGGAAAACCTGGCCGCTGAGATTTGTGCATCAACTAGGGTCTTTTTGCATTGCTTACGTGCAACATCACGAGTAGCTTTGCTAGCGCAGGCCGCAATTTAATGTGTTTTCGCAGTATTCGCAGATTTAGGCATACTAACAATCACGCGGTGGACAATCCATGCTACAACTAGGTACATCATGGCATAGCCTACGTACGGTGTGTAATACTGCGCTACTGCTTGTGAAAATTGTACCATGGATAAAGTCGTTACTTTGTCTGAAAATGCGTACCAAAATGCATTAGATAAAACAAAGGCTATACTTGTCGCGGTTAAACCAGCGGTTAAATACGGCACAGAAATAAATGGTTGCTGATGCCTAGCATCAGAATGCTTAGCCAACCAACGACCAGCACCCCACACAAAGGCATAAGTAGGAACTAAACCCCAATAACCAAGAGACATGCAGTAATCCGAAGCGCCTTTCCAGCCAAGCGCATAAAAGTCCATTGCAAATGCTGCTGTAATCGCAACACCTAACCAGCTTTTACGAACGATTAGTAAACCACCTAAAAATAAAACGGCTAAAGTGGCATCAGGTAAGTACACGTTATCGCCAAAGTGATTAGTGCGAGTGAGTAGAATAGCCGCTATAAGACCTAAACTTAGCCAAAGTGATTGATTTTTTTTTGTTAACATTGATTATTCCTACCAACAGATAAATTTAATTGATGAATTGTAAACCCTACACTGCAGATTAGCTAAAAATTTAATTGTCTGATTTTAGAAATCGGCTTTCATGCCTATACGAAATGTACGTGCAAAATCTACAGGGTAAATGATGTCATTATCAACTTGAATAGAGTTGTTATGCGCAAAAATATTAGTCACTGCAGCAAACCATTTCAAGTTTTTGAAAGTATAGCTTAGCGCCAAATTGGTAGACTCGAAGCTGTTCTGTTTTTGGCTTAGGTTGTTGGCAAAATCATTAGCTGAATAAGTAGATTCATGCCAAGCTTGGCTTAAATTTAAGTTGGCTTTCTCTAGGAAAGAGTAGTTAAGATTTGCCACAACACCTTGTTTAGGCACGCCGGGTAAGTTTTTGCCGTTATATGTATTAATGCTTGGGCTTTGAGTATCAATAATTGCACGTGTATAGGTGTAATCTATGGAGGCACTTAAGCTATCTAAAATTTTGAATGTATCTTGAATTTCAAAGCCGTATTTATGGGATTGGTCTATATTGGTGTTGCTAAAGGTTGCCGCATTGTAATAAATCTCATTGTTCAGATTGGCGCGGAAAATTGTCGCTTTAAAACGATTTCGCTTGCTTACATCATTTACACCTAAATTAAAGGTTCTTGATTTTTCTGGTGCGATAAAACCATTAAAAACGGATGGGCCTAAATAAATATAATTAAAGAAACGGTCAATATCAGGCGCTAAGAATGCTTGGTTGTAATTTGCAAAAGCGCTGACTTCATCATTAAATTTGTAATTAATGCCAGTGTCCCAAGCGTTTAAATTATTGTCAGATTGGCGTAGAGTGGCACTGCCAACTGGTGCATAATTATAGTTTGCACGTTCGGTACGTGCCCCTGCTGACAAAGTAAATTGATTAATTCTGTACTCTGCAGATGCAAAGTAAGCGATATTATCTTTACTAGTTTTATTAGCAGAAGCAAATATACCCGCATCACTTCTTGAGCCGTTAAAGGCTTGTATGCCCGCTAAGGCACTCAGCACATCATTTTCATATTGTAGATTAATGTCTTTAGAAGTGTAGTCGTAGTAATATTTAGAGGGCATCGCGGATAAATAGGTAGATTGTTTGTCTTCTTGGTTGTAGTGGCTAGTAACTTTCCATTCAGGGGTGATTTCGTATTCAAAACCTATACGCCATTGGTTAGTATCTAACGCTTGATGTGTATAAGCAGTAGTACCGCTCTGCGTGGGATCGCTATTAAACTCAGCCTGCGTTAGGTAGTTTGGGTAGCGAGTGTCAATCTTTGAATTTGAACCCTCAAGCGTAAAACTTAAGTTATCCAATGGCTTAATTTTAACTTTTGCAGTTTGTATATTGCTGGTAGATTCATCAGTATGTCCCGTGATATCTGCTTTACTCGTACCATCCATGCTGTCATGGTTGGCTGTCGCAGAAATATCTAAATGCTGGCTGGTTAAGCCAGCGACAATATTGCCGGAGAGTGAGCCGTAATTACCTGCAGAAGCGCTAACACTTAAGCCATTTTTTGCTTTAGTATAAATTTGTATTGAGCCTGCAGTTGCACCATCGCCGTAAATGACAGAACCACTACCTTTGGTAATTTCTATCCGATCAATATTACTAAGTGGAATGGAGCCAATGAGCTGCGGGCTACCATCAATATTATTTAATCTTTGCCCATCGACTGTAATCACAATGTTTTGGAACCCATTAGCGCTACCATAACCGCGCATATCAATAGAAGGGGTTGCAGTATTGCCAAAGTTTGACAATACATTTAGTGAAGTATGCTGAGCTAAATAGTCATATAGAGTATTGGCGCCAGATGCCGCTATCATTTCGCTTGTATGTACTTCAGAAGCGTAGGTGGTTTCAGTATCCTTTCGATCAAAGCGATTGGCTGAGACAATGACATCGCCAGTTTGTAGATATGTGTCTGGTGCGACTGCGTTTGAATTAACAACGTCTGCCGCAAAACTGGTACTTGTGAAAAGCAAGCCTAGAATGCTTGCAATGGTAGTTTTGTTCATTTTTATGCCCTTATTGTACGCGGCCCCGCGTACAGATTTTAAGTGTGAAGAAGCACCAAGAATGAAGCACTAACCAGAACGAGTGAGAATTAAACTACAGAGATTGCGTTATAAAGGACCTGTAGAAAGAACTTAAACGCCGAGCTTAATATTCAACATTGCGTTTTGATTACCGTCACCCCGCGGCGTTTCTAACGTCACCATTTTATTTATTAAATATGGCGGTTTAACTTGTCAGGCCGGTCTCCGGGCTTGTGAGGAGAATGATTTACGCCTTCCCAAGGGCTCTGCTTGCACAGGTAGCCCTCAGTGGCAAAAAGTAAATCTACACTCACTTACCGTTGCGGGGGCAGCACAGGATTTGCTTTAGATTAGAGGCTTAACGGATTAAGCCTAATCAAAACGCACCAGTTTCCCAGTTTCACCTTTTTACCTACCTAACAAAAGAGCAAAGTAATAAAGGCACCTAACAACTAGGGTGCGATTGTAACGTTTTATTCAACAACATAAAAACGCTATTTTGACGACGACATGCTGTAATACTTTGAAAAATCCACCTTAGCTATTGACTATAATCATTTTTTTCAATTATAGTGATTACATGGATGCAGACTTAAAAGCTTTGGAGCAGAAATTAATTCAATTGTTAAGCTTCTGCGCGTCATTAAAAGATGAAAATCTTGAGTTGCGCCAAAGCCTCAATCAATCACAACAACAGTTTAATCAACTGCAAAATAATATGCAGCTTGCAAGTACCAAAATAGAGGCGCTAATGCAAACATTGCCAGTTGATATTGCCGCAAGCGACGCTACACCATTGGAACTTAAATGAGTTTAAATACAAGTTCATCGAAAGCGGTTGACGTTAAAATCATGGGACGCGAATTTACTATTTCGTGCACTGAGGAAGAACGTGAAGGTTTACTAAGTGCGGTGAGTTATCTCAACAAAAAAATGAGTGAGATAAGCGACTCAGCTAAAGTCATTGGTGTAGAACGTATTGCGATTATGGCCGCATTAAATTTGTCGCATGAACTACTGAATACCAAGAGTGGCAACATTAATATCGGTGATGTTAAGCGTAGGCTTAATACGATGCAGGATAGTATTGATACACAATTGGCTACACTCAGCAATTAAGCGGCCAAGATTATTTAGTTAAGTAGGCTATCTGCTAGAAAAGTCTGATAATTTCCCTAAATATTGAATTGTATTGGCTTAAAAGTTCTATAATATATAGCTATATAAGTATTCAATACTTGTCATACAATTTACATGTTTAAGTTGTAAATTACTGTTTGTTTTTTGTGGTGTTGCTTGAGTCGTAAATTCCTTGAACTAGTCTCTGGCATAGGCGGCGGTTAATCAGGTTGCGGTGCGCGCGCTCTAAACTGGGTGGTCTTTTAAGATGCTCTTGATGAGTGTGCCTAATGCGCTTTAGGCTGCTACCACTTGAACCTTTTTGGTTCAGGATGCAGGCTCAGGCAACACCACAGAAAATAAAAATTGTGTTTAAAACCGATTAATACTGTGTTGTTTTTCACTTGCCTTACTATTTGTACTGTCTTCGTTAAAACGCCTTGTCTCAATCAATTTTAAACACAATTTAGGTTTTTTTAATCCTACTTTTGGTATTTTTATCGCAATTCGTGATATTTCAAATCCCCTAAGCTCACAATCTCTAAACACTTTTCATGACTGGCTTCTAATATCACAGGCGGCGCAAAACCTGCCTCACTAGCCTCTAGCCAACGTGAGGCACATAAACACCAGCGGTCGCCAGTTTCTAGGCCTGCAAAGCCATATTCAGGACGTGGTGTAGTTAAATCATTACCACGTGAAATTGAATAGGCTAAAAACTCATCAGTTACTTGAGCACACACGGTGTGGCTAGCACGGTCATCTGCACCTGTTTCACAACAACCCGTACGCGCGAAACCTGTAAGTGGGTCAAGACCGCATACTTGTAATGGGGTACCTAGTACATTTTTATCAATGTTTTTTGCCATCATCTCTGCCTTCATTCATGTAACTTGGTTATGATAATAGAAATTACAAATTTTGAGAGTAAAAATGCGTTACTGGTTGATGAAATCTGAACCTACCGATGTCTCGATTGATGATTTAGCGGCGATGCCTAACCAGACCGTAGATTGGTATGGTGTTCGCAATTATCAGGCGCGGAATTTTATGCGCGATCAAATGAAAGTAGGCGATGGTATACTGTTCTATCATTCTAATTGCGACGTGCCTGGCATCGCGGGTATTGCCGAAGTCTGCACCTTGGCTTATCCAGACCGCTTACAATTTATTGTGGGGCATAAATATTTTGACCCAAAAGCCACACGGGAGACACCACGTTGGGTAAATGTGGATATAAAGTTGGTACGTAAAACGCGCTTGTTAAGTTTAAAAGAAATGCGTGAAACACCAGAATTAGCTAATTTGAGAATTTTACAGCGTGGTAATCGCTTATCTATTACACCTGTAGATCCAAGAGATTGGGAACTGATTATGGCTAAGCTAAAGTAAAGCCTTAATCTAAGAATAGGAATATAAAAAGCCTCTATATTTCGAGGCTTTTTATATTTTGTAGCCAATTAAGGCAACTTAAGGCTTATCTAGGCTACCCATCGATTTAGGATAGGTTACGATGCCCCAAGGTACTTGTTTATCTGAGATATGCTTGGTTACTTCTAATTTATCCGCATCAATGACTAACACTTCATCGGATTTACCGCATGCTAACAATATGTTTTTGTCATCAGGCGTAAATGAGAAATGCCAACAACGTTTGCCGACATCAATTTCTTTAATTTTTTCAAAAGTTTTTGCATCAAATGCCGTTAATTTTTGACCCTTACTACTCGCTACGAATAAGCGTTCGCCTTTTTTATCAAATGATACGCCATAAGGTCCTGTAGGCGTTGCAACTGTTTTAATGTGGTTAAAGTTCTTATCTAGCACAATAAAATCATTACTAAACTCTAAGGTTGCCACATAGTTTTTGCCGTCTGGCGAGACTTTAATACCACGTGGTCGGTCACCGTATTCGGTTGTTTTGATAGTTTTGATAAGCTTGCCAGTTTTAAAGTCATGTACAGTGAGAGTATTGTCAGCTTCGTTAGTAATAATGATTTGTTTGCCATCCTGAGAAAACTCAACGCCTTCAGTTTCTAAGCCAGCAACCACTTCGCGAATTTTTTTACCTTGTTTCAAGTCCACTATCGCAATCCGTGCTGGTACTTTGTCATCATCATCGTCTTTAGCCTGTGCTTTTGTGGCCGCACCTAGTTTGGGTGGTGGGCCACCAGTAGAGCTTGGCTCGGTAGAAACAAATACTAAGTTTTTAAAAATACGCACAAATTCTGGGTTTTTACCAACCGCGATTTTTTTTACTTTATTGGTTGCTAACTCTACTACAGAAATTGTGCCTTCATCTTTGTTGGCAGTGACTAAAAATTTACCGTCATCTGTAATACCAATGCCACGTGCGCCAGCAGCTTGAATATCAACTGTACCTGTTGTTTCCATCGTTGCAAGATCAATGACAGAAACATTACCATCTTGATTGGTAACATAAGCTTTACCAGCATCTGCAGCAGAGGCTTGTAAGCAAACTGAAAAGCCAATGGCGGTTGCCAGCATCGTGTGAATAAATTTCATTGTTTTGTTCTCCTAAAATATGGCGAAAACCACGTAACGCTATGGCAGTTTTAAATGTGTATGGTTCATCACTAAAGATGCAGAATAGTATAAATAATATACTGTAAGCAAGAAGCGTTCACAATTGCCTTGTAAAAATTAACTATATAAAATAATTACTTAGCATTAGTTTGCAACTGAATTGGTTGTAGACAACCATTGATAGCCACCAATTGGCTGTTATTAACCAATGACTTTACTTAGTTATTCATATGATTCAGCCTAAAAATAACGCATAAGCTGGATTGCTAGTTTCATCCCAGTGCGGATATTCGAGATTTTCTAAAAAAAGCGTAAAATCATTTTGCTCATCAGGCGGCACTTGCATGCCTACCAGTACGCGACCATAGTCTGCACCGTGATTGCGATAATGAAATAAACTTATATTCCAGTTTTGCCCCATGGCGTCTAAAAACTTCATGAGTGCACCGGGTTTTTCAGGGAATTCAAACCTAAATACGACTTCGTTAGTCGCTTGCGGAGCATGGCCGCCAACCAAATGGCTTAAGTGTAGCTTTGCAACTTCATTATCAGACAAATCAATGCTGGGCAATCCATGTGCTCGCAATGCCGCTAGCAGTAGTGTTGCTTCATTGCTTTCTGTAATGGCAATTCCTACAAAAATATGCGCATTTACTGGGTCAGAGTATCTATAGTTAAACTCGGTAATATTACGGTTACCTAGTAAACGACAAAAGGTCTTAAATGCACCGGGTTTTTCTGGGATGGTGACGGCTAGCACTGCTTCACGTTTTTCGCCGATTTCAGCGCGTTCTGCAATAAAACGCAGGCGGTCAAAGTTCATATTGGCCCCTGAAGCAATGCCAATTAAGGTTTCGCCTTTGATGTTATTGCGTTTAATGTACTCCTTTATTCCTGCCGTAGCGAGAGCACCTGCTGGCTCTAAAATGCTGCGCGTATCTTCAAACACATCTTTAATGGCCGCACAGATTGCGTCATTATCCACCACAATCATTTCGTCTACATATTGCTGGCATAAATTAAAAGTATGTTCACCTACTTGTTTGACTGCAGCGCCATCAGCAAATAAACCGACTTGCTCTAGCATCACGCGCTCGCCCAATTTGAGTGATTCACTCATGGCTTCAGCGTCGAGCGCTTCCACACCTATCATTTTAATATCTGGTCGAGTGGCTTTAACATAAGCAGCAATTCCTGAAAGTAGACCACCACCACCAACGCAACAAAATATCGCATGAATTGGAGCAGGGTAAGCTTCTAAAATTTCCATGCCAATTGTGCCTTGCCCAGCGATGACGTCTGGGTCGTCATACGGGTGCACAAAAGTGAGCTGTTCAGATTTTTCTAACTCCAAAGCATGCACATAAGCATCAGTATATGAATCACCAAATAGGACAGCCTCTGCGCCGCGACTTTTCACCGCATTAATCTTAATTAATGGGGTGGTTGTAGGCATGACGATGACTGCGCGGCAACCTAGTTTTTGTGCACTTAAAGCCACACCTTGCGCGTGATTACCTGCCGAAGCGCAAATCACCCCGCGCTTAAGTGCAGATTCTGGCAAATTCGCCATTTTATTGTATGCGCCACGCAACTTAAATGAAAATACAGGTTGCATATCTTCACGTTTAAGCAGAATTTTATTGCCCATGCGCTCAGATAGGTTGGGTTGGAATTCTAAAGGCGTATTTTTAGCTACATCGTAAACCCGTGAATGTTTAATTTTTGCGATGTAAGTGGGTAAGTCTAAGTAATTGTTTTTCATTCGGCTGTTTTCAATTGTTGGCTATTGTGGACATTTCAACAATAACGCTGGGCAGTGTATTATATAATTTAGTCGCAATTATAAAGAAAATATAAGGAATTTAGTAAATGGCGTTTACTCAGGACGAATTAAAGCAACAAGTGGCAAAAGCAGCGGTTGAATATGTAAAAGAAGGCATTATTGGGGTTGGAACTGGCTCTACGGCTAATTTATTTATTGAAGAACTGGCTAAAGTAAAACATAAAATTGATGGTGCTGTGGCAAGTAGCGAGACAACAGCGCAACGATTACGCAGTCATGGTATTGAAGTGTTTGATTTAAATAGCGTAGACGGTATGGAAATTTATGTAGATGGCGCTGATGAGATTACTGAGCACTTGCATATGTTAAAAGGTGGCGGCGGTGCTTTAACGCGTGAAAAAATTGTAGCAGCGTGCGCTAAACAATTTATTTGTATTTGTGATGAGACCAAATATGTACCAGTATTAGGTAAATTCCCCTTACCAGTAGAAGTCATACCAATGGCACGCAGTCATGTTGCACGCGAGTTAGTTAAATTAGGTGGGCAACCAAAATTACGTGATTTCACGACAGATAACGGCAATTTGATTTTAGATGTATTTGGTTTAACCATTAGCGACCCCATTGCAATGGAGGCTAAAATCAATCAAATCGTCGGTGTGGTAAGCAATGGTTTATTTGCCGCCCGCCCAGCAAACATCTTGCTGTTGGCTACTGCGGATGGTGTGAAAACCTATAAAAAATAAGTGAGTGTTTTTGTACATTAGCGAGTTTTTCATTAAATTGTCACATATGATGTTTATTATGGATAGTGACTAATTAAAAGTGGCTTAGGATAAATCATGCAAGTTGAACACATATTTAAGCAATATGACGCCGAATTAGAAGCTGTACGCGCTAAGGTTCTCGAAATGGGTGGTTTGGTAGAGCATCAAATCATTAACGCGTTGGAAGCATTGGTAAAAGCCGACGCAAAACTCGCTAAAGAAGTGATGGATAATGATCATCGCGTGAATGAACTAGAAGTGCAAATTGATGAAGACTGTAGTCACATTATTGCGCGTCGCCAGCCAGCGGCGGGTGATTTACGTATGATAATGAGTGTTGTGAAAACAATCACCGATCTGGAGCGTATTGGTGATGAGGCGACTAAAATAGCTCGTACAGCGCTTAAAATATACGAAGAAGATCGTATGTTCAAACCACGTTTTAATGAGATTAAAACCATGGTTGCCTTGGTACGTGAAATGTTGCGTACCGCGCTGGATGCGTTTGCGCGTTTAGATGTGAGCAAGACGGTAGAAGTGGCAAGACAGGATGAGCAAGTTGATGAGCAATTCCGTGCTGCAATGCGCCAGTTAATTACCTTTATGTTAGAAGACCCGCGCACCATCTCCATGTCATTAGAAGTACTATTTGTTGCTAAAGCAGTGGAACGTATTGGTGACCATGCAAAAAATATTGCAGAATATGTGGTGTATATGGTTAAAGGTAAAGATGTGCGCCATATCAGTGTGCAAGAAATGGAACGTGAGACATTGCAGCCGTAATCAATCAGTAAATTTTAGATGTAAGAAAAGCCCGCTATGCGGGCTTTTTTATTTTTATATTTAGCCATTGCATCTACCCACCGTTTTTAGTCGTATAGCCAGTAATTCGTTTAATAGCAATTAAACAAAATGACTATCAACCTAAAAACTGTAGGAGTTTGACAATGCATCATCCTTTTAAATATAAGCAACTACTACGCAGTCTATTATTAACAGCCCCTTTATTGGCGGGTTTTCAGAGTACAGCTCACGCAGAGTCTCTCAGTAATAAACTATTACTCACTGGCGGAGTTTCGCAAATAGAAGGTGCAGCAGGCGGTGGTTTAACGCCTTGGGCAGTCATTGGTGGTTATGGAACTAATAATGAAATTGGCGCAAATGTGCATTATACCTACGCACCTACAGATAACTTTAGTTTACAGAGTTATGGCGTCACGGTTGGTTTTTATGACCGTTTTGAACTTTCAGTGGCAGAACAAAATTTTGATATTACTGACTTACGCAATAAAGTGCATGCAGGTTTAGGTGCTGATGCTATTGGGCGTGATGAGCTTTCACAAACTATTATTGGTGCAAAACTACGTGTATTGGGTGAGGCAGTCTTAGATGCTGACACTTGGCTGCCACAAGTTGCGGTAGGCGTGCAATATAAAAAGAATAATGATGGCGATTTTGTCAAAAGTGCGGTCATTGGTGCTAAAAAAGATTATGGAGTCGATTTTTATGTGGCGGCAACTAAATTGCTGCTGGATGAAAATTTGCTACTAAATGGCACATTACGTTTGACTAAAGCTAATCAGTTAGGCTTGTTAGGTTTTGGCGGTAGTCGTAATGATAGCTATGAACCTGAGCTTGAATTGTCAGCGGCTTATTTACTAGATAAGAAGTTAGCTGTTGGTGCTGAATATCGTATGAAGCCAAATAATTTAGAAAGCCCAGCTAATGCGGCTTTATTTGGCGGCGCAAACGTGGTTAATTTAAAAGAGGATGATGCTTATGATTTATTTGTGGCTTATGCGCCTACTAAAAATGTTTCCCTGACTGCGGCTTACGTTTATCTGGGCAATATTGCAACCGTAGCGCCTGTTGGTGCTAATTATGGTAAACAAAGTGCAATTTATTTGTCAGCTCAAGTTGGTTTTTAAAGCTAGTTACAAATACAAATTTTTATAGAAACAATTGAGAATCAAACTAATTAGTTAAGGGTTACAAAAATGAATTTTAAATTTAAATCAATACTTACCGGCACGTTAGTCTGTGCTGCACTGACTCTTTCATTAACTGCAATGGCGGATGGGCAAGCACCTGAATCTTCAAGTCCCAATTTGGGTAATACGCCAATGACTGGTACAGCGACTTTTCAAGCTTTTGGTGGTAAAGAAGGTTTGGTAAAAATTATGGATGACTTCATGGTTGGTTTAGTGGCGGACCCACGTACTAAACCATTCTTTGATAATAATAAACAGGCTTTTATTAAAGCGATGTTGGTAGAGCAAATGTGTGAATTGATGAATGGTGGTTGTAAGTATCCAGGGCGTGATATGAAAACAACGCATGCCGGCATGAAAGTTAATCGTGAAGCTTTTAACGCATTAGTAGAACAGTTTCAATTTGCGATGGATAAGCATAATGTGCCTTTTGCAGCGCAAAACAAGCTGTTGGCAAAACTAGCGCCAATGTATCGTGAAATTGAAACAACTACTGGTGATGCAGTAGCACCAGTTATTCAATAGCACAAATTAAAATGATTAAACTTAGTAAGTTAATGGAGCTAGACCAAGGAAATGACAATTAACCATCACATACGATCAGAGCAAAAAGCTATACTAGCTAATTTTAATCTCTTAACTCGTCCGATGGAAAATACTGTGTTACCTGGAGATCAATTTAGCAATATTATTCAAGGCATGGTGGAGCGCAACGAGGCATCATTAGTAGAGTTGTATGATTGCACCTTATCAAAAGTATATGGGCTTGCGCTAAAAATTACGCGCCGTCATGATTTGGCAGAAGATGTGGTGGGTGATACTTACTGGCAAGCTTGGCAAGAAGCACCAAGGTTTGACAGTACACGTGGTCCCACTATGGCCTGGTTAATGATGATTTGTCGTTCACGTGCTATTGATGCACTACGTCGTTTAGATGAAGCCGAGTCACATCCTGAACCACAGGATTTGGTAGCACATGAAGAAGTTGCCTCTGTGCCACTTGAAAACTTGCTTACCTTGGAACGCGATTCGGCACTATATGCCGCGATGGCAACATTAGGCGTTATACAGCGACAGTTGATTGCGCTGGCCTTTTTTAAAGGGCTCACGCATGAAGATATTGCTGCACAAATGACGATGCCTTTGGGTTCAGTAAAGTCAAATATAAAACGTGCGCAAACTAAATTAAAAGCGGCGCTGATGCAAGATAAGATGGCGGACAAGGAATGACGATGAAGAAATCTAACCAAGAATCAAATGCAATACTTGGTGATGAAATTAACGCGGCAATTGCCAGCAGTTTGTTGCCGACAGCACCAGCACCTGAAGTTGCTAGCCGTATTAAACAAAAATTAATGAGCCGTATTGAAGTCGGTGCCGGGCATCATGAGTTTATATTTGCCAATCAAGGTGAATGGAAAACCGTGGCAAAGGGCGTAGAAGTTAAGCTGCTGCATAAAGGTGAAACTAGTAAATCATTTTTAATCAAATTGGCCGCCAATAGCAGTATTCCCTATCATGAGCATAAGCACGATGAGGAGTCTTTTGTGGTTGAAGGTGAAGTGTGGTTAGACGGTATTTTGTGCTACCCCGGTGATTATCATTATGCATCGGCAGGTGGCTATCACAAAGATATTCATACGGCGGCAAGCGGTTGTGTTTTGCTGGTACACGGCTGAAATTAGTTTAAGAGTATCGTTTTTTGTGAAGTATCTATTCTTGTTATTTACTTTGTTATTTGCAACTGCGCCTATCAATTCTAGCGCAGAGCCATATTCTGCACCATTCTGGTTGCCAGGTGGGAATTTGCAGACTATCTATTCGGCGCTTTTCGCTACAGTGCCTGAAGTGCAATATCGTCGTGAGCGCTGGGAGCTAGACGATGGTGATTTTATTGATGTCGATTGGATAGATAATACCAATCCTGATAGCAAAGTCGTTAATGAAAGCAATCCTGAGGTTACTCCTCCCAAAGATGCTCTTTCTACAGTTGTTGACAATAGACCCATTGTTGTGTTGTTTCACGGCCTAGAAGGCAACTCGCAAAGCGAGTACGCTAAGGCGTTAATGGCTGCTACCAAGGCTAAAGGATGGCGCGGCGTAGTAATTCATTTTAGAGGCTGCTCAGGTGAGCCCAATCGTTTGCCGCGCGTGTATTATGCGGGGGATACTCCGGAAATTGAAATGATGCTGTCACGTGTGCGTGCTGGTGCCCCTGGGGTCAAAATTTATGCGGTTGGCGTGTCATTAGGTGGTAATGCCCTATTAAAGTGGTTGGGTGAGTCGGGAGAGCATGCCAACAGCGTCATCACCAAAGCCGCCACGGTTTCTGCCCCTATGGATTTAATCGAAGCTGCCAATGCACTGGATAAAGGCTTCAATCGTCTAGTGTATACACCACGCTTTGTCGACTCTATGCGCCCTAAGGCACTAGCCATGTCGCAGCGTTTTCCGGGCTTGTTAGATGATGAGAAAATTAAATCTGCAAGAACTATCCATGATATTGATGGCGCTGTAACAGCAGTTTTATACGGCGCAGCAAGTGCAGATGATTATTATGCTAAAAATGCATCCAAACCGTGGCTAGATAAAATCACTGTGCCTGTATTAATTCTTAATGCAAAAAACGACCCTTTTATGCCGTCTAAATTTTTGCCTACGCCAGATGAGGTTTCGCCGACTGTGACACTAGAATATACCGAGGAAGGCGGACACGTTGGTTTTGTGACGTCGCCATTCCCTGGAAATGTTGAATGGTTACCCAAGCATTTGCTTGAGTTTTTTGATGCGGAGCCTAGTTTGTAGGTGGCACATAACCCATAGCAGTATCAGCGCCTTCACCAAAAAAGTATTTTTCGGTTTGTTCTCTTAAGTACTGTCGCGCTGCTGGGTCAGCTAAGCTCAAGCGGTTTTCATTGACTAGCATAGTTTGTTGTTTGAGCCATGCTGCCCATGCTTCTTTAGAAACGCTCATGTAAATGCGTTTGCCTAGTTCGCCTGGGTAAGGCGGAAAGTCCATACCATCTGCTTCAACACCTAATTTAATACAATTAACTCTGCGTGCCATCATTTAACCTGCTTGTTTTCACTAAAAGTATAATGATAGCGCATGTTAAAATATTGTTAACTAAAAATAGTGCAAGTTAAAATTTAATTAAGTTGGGAATTCTCTACATGGAAAGTCCGTATAAAGGTAAAGCTGGCTTACGCCGTGTGATTAATGCGTGGGGCTATAGTTGTGAAGGCATTAAGGCGGCGTTTATTCATGAGGATGCATTTAGAACGGAGGTATTTTTATCTATAGTGTTGATTCCTCTGGCATTCTATTTTGGTCATAGTGGTATTGAGCGCGCCATGATGATAGGCAGTGTAATTCTGGTGCTGATTGTTGAGTTACTTAACTCTGGGATTGAAGCAGTAGTGGATCGTGTTTCTATCGAACATCATTTATTGGCTAAACGTGCTAAAGATATCGGTAGTGCTGCGGTATTTTTTGCTTTAGTCAACGCTGTGGTGATTTGGAGTTTGCTCATGCTCAATTAATCGGCAATAGCCTATTTTAAGAAAATATTTCATGCCGTGCAGCTTCACTAATTGCAATGACGGCAGGATGTTTCAGCTTACGTTCTACCGATATTGCATAAAAACTTTTAGTGACTTCTTTAGTGCTGCCCAGCGCTATTAGGCCAGATTGTTGTTCCATTTGGTCAAACGAAGAAGACGGCACAGCAAATACGCCAACTCCAGCTTGGGCGAACACTTTCATCAATGCACCATCATCAAATTCACCCATAATTCGCGGTACTATTTTATGGTCATCTAGCCAGCGTGTAAGCTTTGGGCGAACCGCATCATCGACACCAGGCAGCAACATCGGCGCACCATGTAGACATTGTGGAAACGTTTTGTCATTAAGTTTATGTGTGAGGTCTGTAGTTGCAAAAAAAGTCAGACCACACTCCCCAAGTAGATGATTAAAAGCTCGCACATTAGTATTGGTGGGCATCGGGCTGTCTGCAATCACAATATCCAATTTATGTACGGCAAGCTCTGCCAGCAAGTTCGTCATATTGCCTTCCCGGCAAATCACGCGCAGTGTATTCGGCGAGCGTAACGCAGGTTCAATGAGTTGATAAGCAATAGACTTAGGCACAGCCTCGCACACGCCTACACGAAATTGCAAAGGCCTTTCAATGGGTTCTAAACGCAATGTATCCTCTAATTCTTGCCCTAACGAAAATATTTCATCCGCGTAACTTAACACCAGTCTACCTTTATCAGTCAGCTCAAAACGGCGGTTTATTCGATTAAAAAGTGCCTCACCTAAGGTGTCTTCAAACAAACTAAGCTGTCCGCTAATGGTTTGTGGCGTGATGTGCAGTCGCTGACTTGCCAAGGTAATGCTGCCAGTTTTTGCGACTACCCAAAAGTAATGCAAGTGTTTGTAATTGAGTGCGGCCATTGGTTACTTTCGATTTTTTCGAATATTAAATAAAGTATATTCGATTTTTATTGATTAAGGATTTGTTTTAAACTGAATCACGTTCAAATGTTTAGATAAAGGAAATAATCGTGAAAACTTATATTCAAGCACGTGGATTTAATTTAACTGACGCAATTCGTACCTATACCGAGCGCAGGCTTTCGTTTGCTGTAAATTTTGCGCATCATTATATTCAGCAAATTACGGTGCGCCTTTCAGATATCAATGGCCCACGTGGCGGTAACGATAAACGTTGTCAGCTCGTATTGAAACTAAACGGTACCTCTACGCTCATCATTTCAGATACTGAAAGTAATTTATATACGGCGATTGATCGAGCTATTCATCGTGCTAGTCAATCAGTTGCACGTCATTTAGGGCGCAAGCAAGACCATCGCAATCATCATGCAGATATTGTTGCTTATGATGAGATGCAAATTAAACCGCAAATGTAAATGCGAAAAAGTATTAATGGGTATTAATTAAGTAAATAGTTTGAAAAAGGAATTGCCATGAAGCGTATTTTTTTATTTTTAATCACCAATTTAGCCATTATGTTGGTGCTATCAATCACTATGAAGTTACTAGGCGTTGAGCCTTACTTAACCGAGCAAGGGCTTAATCTCAAATCATTGCTTATTTTTGCTGGAGTGATGGGTATGGGCGGCTCCTTGATTTCACTGACCATTTCAAAGTGGTCAGCTAAACGCATGGTAGGCGCTCAAGTGATTAAAAATCCAGCTAATGCTGAAGAAATTTGGCTAGTGGAAACAGTAAAAATACAAGCGCAGACTGCAGGTATTGGTATGCCAGAAGTCGCAATTTATGATTCACCAGATATCAATGCTTTTGCGACCGGCATGAACAAAAATAACGCGCTGGTGGCAGTTTCTACTGGCCTATTGCGCTCAATGACACGCGATGAAGCCGAGGCTGTGTTAGGCCATGAAATCTCGCACATCGCTAATGGCGATATGGTCACATTGGCCTTGATTCAAGGTGTAGTCAATACATTTGTCATGTTCTTTTCGCGTATTATCGGACATACGGTCGATAAACTAGTCTTTAAAACAGAGCGTGGCACTGGCCCAGCGTTCTTTGTAACGATGATTATTGCCGAACTTATACTGGGCGTCTTGGCGTCTATTATTGTAATGTGGTTCTCTCGCCAGCGTGAATTTAGAGCCGATATTGGCGGTGCCAATTTGGCTGGACGTCGCAAAATGATTGCCGCACTTGAGAGGCTAAAACTAGGACAGCAACAGGCACATTTGCCCGAGAAAATGACGGCTTTCGGAATTTCTGGCAATAAAGCAATGGGTATTAAGCGTTTGTTTATGACACATCCGGCCTTAGAAGAGCGCATTGCCGCACTCAGAGCATCTACTTAGTCATATTTCAGTTTATCAATAGTCAAATTTAAGAGGCGCGTATGGTCAGTGTCGGTCAGCCATGGATGTGGGCAGGGTTTATTGTGTTTGTGTTGGCCATGCTAACGCTAGATTTGTTTGTATTAGGTGGCCGCAATGCCCATAAAGTAAGTGCAAAGGAAGCTGCAAGCTGGAGTGTGGTTTGGCTAAGTTTAGCCTTAGCATTTAATGGATTGCTGTGGTGGTACTTAACAGGCTTACTGGGTACGGATGTCGCTAATCAAAAAAGCATGGAGTTTTTAACCGGCTATGTGATTGAAAAATCATTATCTGTTGATAACGTGTTTGTTTTCTTGTTGATATTTGGCGCATTTAAAGTCACGCCAGAAAATCAACGCCGCGTGCTGTTATATGGTGTGCTGGGGGCGATTGTGCTGCGTGCCATCATGATTTTAGCCGGCGCATGGGTTGTGCGCGAGTTTCAATGGATACTGTATTTATTCGGCATATTTCTATTGGTTACTGGCGTAAGAATGTTGTTGGTTGAAGACAAACCTACCGACTTACAACAAAATTCGGTCATCAAGTTTGCAAAACGACACCTGCGTATCACGGATAATTTTCATGGTGAAAAGTTCAGCGTGAGGTTAAACGACATACGTTACTTTACACCGCTATTTTTAGTGTTGTTGATGATAGAAATCTCCGATCTTATATTTGCAGTGGATTCTATCCCGGCTATTTTTGCCATTACTACCGCTTCTTTGGCACACTTAAAACTGAAAGCTTACATCACTATCAATTCAAAACCAGAGTCAATGCTAGGCAAGTTATCTTTGAGTACATCGAAGTGTTCT
>JAYVMU010000047.1:0-56995 GCA_043758775.1 Methylophilaceae bacterium | reverse complement strand
TCATTATTATGTATCGCAACGCATCATACGTGAAGGCAAGGCACAGGCGCCTGAGGCATTACGCATCCCCGGACAAGAACTTGAGGAGGTGGTGATCACAAGACTGCGTCATTTTTTAACATCCAGAGCGGAGTTATTCGGATGGCTTAATGATAACGGATTAAAGGATGTCTATGCAGTTGAGGCTGTATTGAGTACGGCAGCCTCTATGGCTGATATATTCAATAATGAGAATTCTGTGACACAGGCATCCGACCTGATTAGCGTACTGCAAAACCTGACCGAACATATTGTGGTACGTGCACAAGAAGTGGAAATTACCATGAAGCTGAATGACCTGATTGCCAAAGCTGAAGCAATATCCCATGCGCCGGCTTCAGTCTGGGAATGTTGTGACTGGGAAAGCTTAAGACATCAGGTTTTATTGCCCATTCAGATTAAAAGAAGCGGACTGAATGTACGCATGATTGTGCAGTCCCCTGGCTATCAGCAGAAAGGTAATGTTGATACGCGACTGGTAAAGCTGTTATCCAGAGCGCATCACTGGTTCAATAAGCTCTCGACAGGTAAAGTCAGGTCGGTTAAAGAACTTGGTGAGCAAGAGAAACTGTCTGCATCCCATGTGTCGAGAGTGATACTTGTAGCGTTCTTATCGCCTGACATCGTACGTGATATTCTGGAGGGCAAGCATCCGCCGTCGTTAACTTCCGACAAGCTGATGCGCAGTCTGCCACTGCCAATCAACTGGGGTGAGCAGAAACAAGCTTTGGGTTATCGTTAGCAAAGCTGAGAATTCTGGAAGTTCTGATCAACACCAACTTATGGTGTTTTTTTACGTCTTCAGAAACTACTGTAAAGCACATCATAAGTGCTTTATTTCGATTTGAGAGAAACCTCTAAATTACCGCAAAAACTCTCAGAAATTGCTGAAAAGAGAAAGCTGAGAAAGATCGTAGTGGGCGAAGCCCCGCACCGGGCGGCGCTTGTGGTGATTCAGATAGAAAACAGCTTTAAACCATGACTTAATGGCGGAGAGCGAGGGATTCGAACCCTCGACAAGGTTGCCCCTGTGCTACCTTTCCAGGGTAGTGACTTAAACCGCTCATCCAGCTCTCCGCATAGCCGATAACGCCAGCTAGGCGCGAATTATATATCAAGCACGCAACTCTGTGGTTTATGCGTTTAAATTTTAACTATGATAGAACCTTGGCTTTTAAAATAAAAGTTTCAACATTGCCTTTACCTTTAACGGCAATTGGGCCACGAGCTTCAAACTCAAACTGATCTTTAATAAGATTGTAAGTAGAGTGTGATACTTGAATTTCATTGGTTAAACTGGTTTTTTCCATGCGACTCGCCATGTTCACTGTATCACCCCAAATATCGTAAGTAAATTTACTTGTACCAATCACCCCCGCCACCACTGGGCCACTACTCAATCCATAGCGCATTTGTAATGGAATATTTCTTAATTCCGCAATTTCTTGTAGTACTACTTGCATTTCCAAAGCTAGCTTTGCCACAACCGATGCGTGGTCATTGCGCTCAATAGGCGCCCCACCTACCACCATATAACCATCACCTATAGTTTTAATTTTTTCTAAACCATGGTGTTCTGCTAATTGGTCAAATCGTGAAAAAACATGACTAAGCAAATCAACTAAATCCGCGGGCGGCATATTGGCTGATATATGCGTAAAGCCAACAATATCGGCAAATAATATGGTCACCACTTCAAAACTGTCCGCAATCCGCATATCGTTATCCTTCAGACGATCTGCGATACTCTTTGGCAAAATGTTAAGCAACAACTTTTCTGAGCGTGCCTGCTCGACAGCGAGCTCTTTAAGGATACGTTCTTTTTGCGCTTGAAAATAACGCATAACGCCGTACAGGATGCAGGCCGTACCCATGATATTCATCAAGAAAAATGTATCTTTTATATGCGTCGGAATTGGCAATGAGTTCACAGAAAATAAGCTATTAAACTTCCATGACAGACCTGCCAATAGAGCAAATAAAGTAAACCATGCAGTAGATTGACGTGTACCTAAAATCATTAGTGCGCCAATCGGGGAAAGGATAGCCCAGATGGCAACACCACTAGATGCTTGAAAACCTCCAATTGTCCATTGCATAAAAAATGGCATCACCAGCAACATAACGAGTTGCGTAAAAGTGAAATACTCAAAGCGTTTGAATTTATAGAAAATGAGTAGGCTAACGTAGGAGAAAACAATATACACATAAGGCACCGCAGCCATCAAGGCATAACCTTCACCCAACCCAGATAAACTGAAAATCCAGAATATGCAAACCAAACTTTCAGCAAACACTAAAGCCGATAAAATTGATTTTCCCAGCATATCATCGGAAGGATGACTAATTTTTTGCCAAAAATCACGCGTTGCTGTTGAACGCGTTTCAATAGTCATAGGTTCAGGGATCATGTACTTTTAATTAAGTTAAGGTCTTAATTTGAATAGCTGTTAACAAGGCTAAATTTGATAATATTCTTTTCGATTGTATTGCGCATTTACATTCTCATAAATCACTACAAATATTAGCTAATCGTTTAACTATAACGCAAGCCGAGTTTGGAATCTACTCTATTCATTTAAAGGTACAAAAGTATAACGCAATACCTCAATGGAGTACCCTTGAGGTATTGCGTTAAAAAGCATTAAGGATTATCGTAATGCCTGATATTTAAAATTAGTAATATGCAAAATATTAAGCAAAAGTTAGCAATACTATTGTTAGCCAAAGCGTATCGCTCATATAACTCATGGTCTATAGCCGGTGTAGCTATAGCCAATATCGCGTTGTACATTATTACTATGGCCAATTTAATTGGCGAGCAATTTTTTATGCATAAAGTATATTTTTTGGAGAATCAGCATGAGTTTGGAACTATTAAAAGGTATGGGCGTTAAAATCCCTTACAAAGCTAAATATGACAACTTTATTGGCGGTAAATGGGTTGCACCAGTTAAAGGTGAGTATTTTGATGTTATTTCTCCAATTACGGGAAAACCTTACACAAAAACCTCACGTTCTAGTGCTGAAGATGTTGAGCTAGCTTTAGATGCAGCTAATGCAGCTGCCGATAAATGGGGTAAAACTTCAACGACTGAACGCTCTAATATCTTACTTAAAATCGCTGACCGTATTGAAGCAAATTTAGAACTGATTGCAACGGCTGATACTGTCGACAACGGCAAGCCAATTCGCGAAACGATGAATGCGGACATTCCACTGACTGTTGACCATTTCCGTTATTTTGCAGGTGCAATTCGTGCACAAGAAGGTGGCATTAGTGAGATTGATCATGACACAGTCGCTTATCACTTTCATGAACCACTAGGTGTTGTTGGCCAAATTATTCCTTGGAACTTCCCCATTTTAATGGCGGCTTGGAAGTTAGCTCCTGCTTTGGCAGCCGGTAACTGTGTGGTGTTAAAACCAGCAGAATTCACACCTATTAGCATTATGATTATGATGGAAGTGATTCAAGATTTAGTACCACCAGGCGTGATTAATATTGTCAATGGCTATGGACGCGAAGTTGGTGCGCCACTTGCTAATAGCAAGCGAATTGCTAAAATCGGCTTTACTGGTTCAACCGCTACAGGCCGGGTGATTGCACAAGCTGCTGCAAGCAACTTGATTCCTGCAACGTTAGAATTAGGTGGCAAATCACCAAACGTGTTCTTTGCTGACATCATGGATGAAGATGATGCGTTTTTTGATAAAGCCATTGAAGGTTTGGTATTGTTTGCATTCAACCAAGGTGAAGTATGTACTTGCCCATCACGTGCGATTATTCAAGAATCTATCTATGATAAATTTATGGAACGTGTGCTTAAACGCGTTGCAGCTATTAAGCAAGGCAACCCACTAGACTCTAACACCATGCTTGGTGCACAAGCTTCACAAGACCAACTTAACAAAATCATGAGCTATATTGATATTGGCAAACAAGAAGGTGCTGAAGTATTAATTGGCGGCAATCGCAATGTATTAGGTGGCGACTTGGCTGAAGGGTACTATGTACAGCCTACGTTGCTACGTGGCCATAACAAAATGCGCGTATTCCAAGAAGAAATTTTTGGTCCAGTGCTTGCAGTCACCACATTTAAAGATGAGGCTGATGCATTAGCCATTGCTAATGACACTATCTTTGGCTTAGGTGCTGGCGTATGGAGTCGCAACGGCACTACCGCTTACCGTATGGGCCGTGGCATTAAAGCTGGTCGTGTGTGGACGAATTGTTACCACGCCTACCCTGCTCACGCAGCATTTGGTGGCTACAAAGAGTCTGGTGTTGGTCGTGAAAACCACAAAATGATGTTAGATCACTACCAGCAAACTAAAAACTTACTTGTGAGCTATAACCCAAATAAATTAGGCTTCTTCTAGCTAATTGTTTGGTTATATGAGTAAATAAAACCAAGGGGCGAGTTTACTTGCCCCTTGGTTTTTTATCTTTAGTATTTGGAGAATTATTATGACTGAACGTGTCTCAGCAACACTCGCTGCACTGGAGCTCATCAATAAACTTACAGCACAATTCGGGTCTATCGTGTTTTTGCAATCTGGCGGCTGTTGCGAGGGGAGTGGCCCATTGTGCATGCCAGCTAATGAGTTTCATGGAAGTGCTGCAGACGTAAAACTAGGTACATTTGGCCCAGATAATAACGCTACTTTTTATATGGGTGATAGCCATTTTACCTTTGCCGAAAATATGCATACTATTCTAGATGCTGTGCCAGGCTCTAGTGGCTCATTCTCACTCGATTGCGGCACAGGTATGGCGTTTATTACACGCGGACGCTTGTATAATGATGAAGAGCTGGCAACTTTACCACCTGTTGTGAGACATGGTTACTAACCAATTTAAGTATGAACTTAAAAAATCTTAAATTAACACTGCCGAGAAAGCTAGAAAGTATTGTAAAATAATGTCTGGCGGGCCCCTCCGCATTGTAAAGTAGCCAACCTGGTCAGATGCGGAAGCAAGCAGCCACAACTATTGAAGCAAGTGCCGGAGTTAAGGCTCGCCTCTTAACATTTAGAGGTTAATGAGCCGAAAAGTTAAACTCCTCGCCTCCCTCGTTTTATCATCTAGCTAATTAAGCACTTTTAAGCTAAAGTTTGAGCATTAATTTGTCGAGCATAATCCACTCATGAGCTACCAAGTCTTAGCCCGAAAATGGCGTCCAAAATCGTTTGATTCGCTAGTGGGGCAAGAGCATGTTGTGCGTGCGCTAACCAACGCGCTTGAGCAGAAACGTCTGCACCATGCGTATCTGTTTACAGGTACGCGCGGCGTAGGCAAAACCACTATTGCACGCATCATGGCAAAGTCACTTAACTGTGAAACTGGCATTACTGCGACACCATGCGGTGTATGCTCAGCCTGTACCGAAATTGATCGTGGGCGTTTTGTCGATATGTTAGAAGTGGATGCAGCTTCTAATACGCAAGTCGATGCTATGCGTGATTTGCTGGATAACGCACAATACGCGCCTACTGTTGGCCGTTTTAAGGTGTATATCATTGATGAGGTGCATATGCTTTCTAAAAGCGCCTTCAATGCCATGCTAAAAACACTAGAAGAGCCTCCAGCACACGTTAAATTCATATTGGCTACTACCGACCCACAAAAAGTTCCTGTGACAGTCCTGTCGCGTTGTTTGCAATTTAACCTACGTCAAATGGCTGGCACAACAATCACCGAGCATCTTAAAAATATACTAGCTCAAGAAAATGTGAGCTTTGAAATCCCTGCGCTAAATCTAATAAGTCGCGCTGCACAAGGCAGTATGCGTGATGCGCTATCACTCACTGATCAAGCGATTGCTTACGGTAGCAACACAATCAATGAATTAGAAGTGCGCTCCATGCTAGGTGCAATTGACCAAAGCTATCTGTTCGAACTATTAAATGCTTTAGTTAATCAAGATGGCAGCGCACTACTCGCTAAAGCCAAGCAAATGGAGCAGCGTAGCATTTCATTTGAAGCAGCATTGGGCGACTTAGCACAACTTATCCATCAAATTGCCGTCGCTCAAACCATTCCGAATAGCGTGGATACAAACTTACCTGAACGCTCTGCTTTACTTAGTTTGGCTGAAAAAATCAATGCAGAAACACTGCAACTCTATTACCAAATTGCTGTATTAGGTCGACGTGATATCAGCTTGGCACCAGATGAGTATGCTGGATTTACGATGAGTTTACTGCGTATGCTAGCGTTTACCCCCAATGCAAACAACAGGGTGAAAGCAAATGACTTAGCGACAAATACAGCATCAAGACAGACCGTTGTATCAAATTTCAGTGAAATAGCGCCTCAAACAGTCAGTCCAATAGCTTCAGCAACTACAATTGAAACACAGACCAACAATCCACAGGTTAACCTTAATCACACTGTTGTTGAGGACACAAAAATAGAAGTTTCTAACCTACAAGTTGCTGCTACCCCAGAAAGCAATACCACTACGTTTGATGGCGATTGGTTTAACTTAGTTAAACAACTTAATCTAGGGCTTGCACGTACTTTAGCGCAAAACTCAGAGCTTATTCATCACAACGAAACGCATTTTCAACTGACTGTCCCAGAAACACAAAAACATCTTTTGAGCGCTAGCAACCAAGAAAAACTAAACACGGCAATTAATCAGTATTTTGGCAAAAAAATCTCTTTGCAATTTTCCATGGGTGGCTCAGGTAATACCCCCGCACAACAAAATGCAACGACTAAAGCAGAGCTACAATCCAAGGCGGAAACTGCCATATTAGAGGATAGTTTTGTACAAGCTTTAATCAACGATTTTGGTGCGAAAATCGTGCCGTCCAGCATCAAACCCATTCAATAATTTAATATTACTTAACAAAACCTTTAGGAGAAAAATATGATGAAAGGTGGCATGGGCAATTTAATGAAGCAAGCTCAGCAAATGCAAGCTAATATGCAAAAGGCGCAAGCAGAGCTTGCCAACGTTGACGTGGAAGGCATCGCTAGCAACGGTTTAGTTAAGGTGTTGATGAATTGCCGTAACGAAGTTAAGCGTGTCAGTATTGATGACAGCGTGATGGATGACAGGGAAACGCTGGAAGACTTAATAGTGATTGCCTTAAAAGATGCAGCACAAAAGGTCGAAGCCACCTCATCTGCAAGGATGAGCGGCATGATGCCCGCTGGTATGAAATTACCATTTTAATCACAATCAATGAAATCGCCAGCTGCACTAGATCAACTGATTAATGCCCTACGCTGCTTACCAGGCGTAGGTCCAAAATCCGCGACGCGCATGGCCTACCACCTGCTACAACGCGACCGCAAAGGCGCAAATGGTTTAGCAGTGGCATTAGACACTGCGCTGCAAGTGATTGGACATTGCACACTTTGTAATAACTTTAGTGAACAACCTATATGTGGCCTATGTGCTTCAGAAAAACGTGATGCTACAACGCTTTGCGTGGTTGAAATGCCGACTGATTTAATGATGTTAGAGCAAACACTGTCCTACACTGGCATGTATTTTGTATTGATGGGCAGATTATCACCGCTCGACGGTATTGGCCCCAAAGAAATCCATCTCGACCGGCTGATCAAGCGCGCACAAGATGGTGTAGTAGATGAGGTTATATTAGCCACTAACTACACTAACGAGGGTGAAGCCACAGCCCATTATGTGAGTGAATTATTAAAAGCCCGCGGCCTGAAGGTAAGCCGTATTGCACGTGGTTTGCCCATGGGTGGTGAAATTGAATATGTTGATAGCGGCACACTTGCACAGGCATTGTTAGAGCGAAAGCACATTGCCTGACTACGTTAATTAACTAGCATGCATTAAATCCAGATATTAAAGCTCACAAGTAAGCTTCTACTCTACCAAACAACCCCAATAATTGTGCTGGCGTTTCAATCACGATGTCAGCGCCCCACTCCATAGGCCTATCAGTTTCTGCGATATAGCCCCATAGTGCGACCACAGTTTTCATCCCTGCAATATTACCGGCTTTGATATCTCGTTCCGCGTCACCTATGTAAATACAGGATGCTGGAGTTACCTTTGCTTGTGTACAAGCCAATAGCAGAGTATCAGGGTGTGGTTTTGCACGTAGCGCATCGTCACCGCTCACGATACAAACTGCCCGTTGATGTAAGTCAATCGCCTGCATTAAAGGCTGAGTAAAGCGTGCTGGCTTATTGGTGACGACTCCCCAACGTAGGCCTCTATTTTCAATGGATTCCAACAAATCAGCAACACCATCAAATAATACTGGCGAACGCGTAAACACCTGATCATAAAGATTCAAGTACTCATCACGCATTGTCATAAAATGCGCATCTTTGGGTGTAATACCAAATCCAAGTTCCAACAGGCCACGTGAACCATGTGAGGCGACTGGACGAATTTTCTCTAACGGTAATGTCTTCCTACCATGACGTTCTAGCTGCAGATTAAGCGCATAACCTAAATCTGGCGCCGTATCGACTAATGTGCCATCAAGATCAAAAAGTATCGTTGTTAGTTTATTGATATCACGCATAGATCAAACTGATTTTATTGTTTGCATCATATAATTCACCGAGACATCGTCATTTAAACTATAAACCTGAGTGATGGGGTTATAAGCCATGCCTTTGCTGCCTACCAAGCTTAAATCTGCATTACGTGCCCAGCCAGACAACTCTGAAGGTTTGATGAGTTTTGCATAATCATGCGTACCGCGTGGCAGCATATTTAGCACATATTCTGCGCCAATCACAGCAAACAAATAGGCTTTAGGGTTACGGTTGATAGTTGAGAAAAATACACTGCCGCCCGGCTTTACTAAGCGTGAACACGCAAGGATAATCGAAGCCGGATCTGGCACATGTTCCAACATCTCCATACACGTCACCACATCAAAGCTGGCTGGCATTTCTTCGGCGAATTTCTCTACCGCTACTAAGCGATAATTAACAGCAACTCCTGTTTCCAGGCTATGTAACTGCGCAACTTTAAGTGCTTTTTCACCTAAATCAATACCAGTCACTGTGGCGCCTGTTACTGCCATAGACTCTGAAAGAATACCACCGCCGCAGCCAACATCTAAGACCGTTTTCCCGTTCAATTCCACGGCTTTATTGATGTAATTAAGCCTGAGTGGATTAATTTCGTGCAGCGGTTTAAACTCGCTATTCTTATCCCACCACTTATGCGCAAGCTCGCCAAATTTATTAAGTTCTGCTGCGTCTACATTTTCCATCATCTTTACCTATTTAAATTGACTCAATTTGGGCTGCCAATTGGCAACAATTTCTTTGATTTCTTGTGGCTCAATGCCAGAAAAAACACCAGTTTGCCCTTCTATTTTTTGATATTTCAATTCGCCATTCACCCATACATGGCTTACTTGATCGCGCGTACAAGCGTACACCAAATGAGAAACTGGATCAAAACAAGGTTGAGTTGTTATATCACTCATTCTGACAGCAGTAAGATCTGCAAGTTTATCAACTTCGATTGAGCCTACTTTATTATCCAGTCCTAATGCTTTAGCACCATTAATTGTTGCCATTTCAAGCGCTTTAAACGCTGGTACAGATAAAGCATCGCCACTTTCACCTTTAGCCAACAAGGCGGCAAGACGCATCTCAGCAAACATATCTAAACGGTTATTGCTTGCCGCACTATCTGTACCTATAGCGACATTCACATTGTGCGTTAAAAGTGCTGTCACTTTAGCAATGCCGCTCGCTAGCTTAAGATTTGACGTAGGGCAATGCGCGATATGGCAACCATACTCTGCCATCATCGCCATTTCATCTGGCTGGAGATGGACACAGTGTGCTGCAGTAAAGTTAGGGCCAAGCAAACCTAAATCTGCCAGTCTTTTTAAAGGTCGCATATTATATTGCGCTTCACTTTGTTTGATTTCATCCAAAGTCTCATGCAAATGTGTGTGTATGCCCAAACCCAATTGTTCTGCGTAAGTGAGTACTGATTCAAATGTTTGATTCGATACAGAATACGGCGCGTGTGGCGCAAAACTAGTACTTATCAGCGCATTGTCGCGCCAACTATCCCGCGCATCTAAACCTCGACTGATATAATCCTCAGCATCAGTAGCATAATTGCTGGCATACTCTAACACTACCAAACCTAACTGCGCGCGCATCCCGGCTTTGCTAGCTGCTTCAGCAGCAGCAGATGGGAAAAAATACATATCATTAAACGTAGTGATGCCGCCCTGCAACATCTCCGCGCAAGCGAGTAAAGTCCCATCGTACACAAATCGTGGTGAAACTACCTGCTGCTCGGCGAGCCAAATATGATCTTTTAACCAAGGCATTAATGGCAAGTCATCAGCCAAACCACGCATTAAGGCCATGGCTGCATGTGTATGTGAATTAATCAGCCCAGGCATTAAAACATGCTCATCTAAAGATATTTTATCCAATGGCGTATATTTTAGACGCGCTTCAATAATAGGCGTGACTTCTACAATAACACCTTTATTAATAATGACAGCAGCATGCTCTAACAAACTCTGACTAGGCAGTATTGGTAAGACCCAGCGCGCCTCTATTATTAAATCTACAGGTATTAAACTTGTTGCGCCAAAATCAATTCGTTGACTCTCGTACATACGACGCCTTATCCCACATAATTAGACGATATAAAAAAAGCCCCGCATTTAGCGGGGCTTCAATTGTACTATTTTTAGTACAGCTTGCTATTTAATTACAACCTGTTTCGTTTTGTTTTTCTGCTGATATAACAACACGACGGTTTGGAGCTAAGCACTGGATAAGTTTTTTACCTTTAATACCAGTACAAGCTTCTACTGGATCAGCTTTGCCTTTACCTACAGCTTCTAAACGTGAGGCTTCAACACCTTGTGATATCAAGTACTCTTTAACGATGTTAGCACGACGCTCTGAAAGCTTTTGGTTATAAGCTGCTGAACCGATACGATCCGTATAACCAGTTACCATAACTAACTCAATCGCTGGATTGGCTTTAATTTTAGCAGCTGTTTCATCCAAGAGTGGCTTAGATCCTTCTTGAAGTTTTGCTTTATCAAAACCAAAAAGTTTTTCAGCAGAAATAGTCACTGTTTCCATTTTTGGTACACATGCTGGAGCTGGTTCCATCGGAGCTGGTGCTGGTTCAGCAGCCACTGGTGCTGGCTCTGGCTCAGCAGCAACTACTGGAGCTGGCTCTGGCTCAGCAGCAACTACTGGAGCTGGAGCGCCAAAGCGGAAAATACCGCCTAAGTTAAAGTAAGTATTACCAATGGTTTTTTTATCAAACAAAGGATTGGCATCTGCTCTACTCCAAACTTGACGCAAGTCAGCTTGCAAGCCGATGTTGTCAGTAAACAGGTATTGTGCGCCCAGACCAACGTTAGCCATTACAGATGTTTTTGAACCGTCAGTAATACCAACACCACTATAATCCACATTATTATGGGCTGCACCTACACCAGCCAGTAAGAACGGACGGAATTTATTACGGCTAAACATATAAAGTGCATCAACACCTAACAGTGTTTGAGCATAATGACCACTAGCACCTGCAATGCCTGTATCTTGATTAGCGCGCGCATAACCACCACCAATTTGTATATCCCAGCTTTCACTTAATTCTTTACCTAAACGGATAAAAGCACCACCACCATCGTTAGCCTTTAAATCGTTATCAGTATTTAAATAGCTAGCGCCTGGTACTAAATACCAAGCACCGCGGTACATGTCTTCCGCTGACGCAGAAAGCGCCGCTAAACCAAGTGTAGCCGCAACAGCTAAACCAATCATATTTTTTTTCATTGTTTTACTCCTAAGTTGACATACATTTACAAAAATCTACAAGCAAACTATACCCAAAGTAAATCTAGTATGCAATGTAAGCGGTTAAGTTTAATGCGCTATTGCGCACACCTTGTTGTTTTCTTGCAACATATTTTTAATCACCATTACTTTTTCTTTATCTAGATTAGATTGTCTTTTAAAATCATGACAAACACCTCCTCTGAAACCTAAATAATTAGGCTTTAGATTGACAAGCTCAATGACGGAGTCCACGTACAGTGAACCTGCTAACCCAGTTACAAATTGATATTGCAGACAGAGTTCTATGAAGCTCGTTAAAGCCTCAATCGGCTGATAGTAAATCAAGTTTTTACCATTTTTGTGTGCGGTATCTAACATAGCACCATAAAAACCTAATACTTTTAGTTTTGATAGTACATTTAGTTCTAGATTGTGGTCTGCAAACAACACCGCGACTAATTTTATGTTGTTTTTTGTTAATTTCTTTACTAGATATAAAAAATCCACAACATCGAGTAAATCATTAGCTAACCTCATATTCATTGCAATTTTTATAACATCTACACCTAACGCTGATGTTTGCCCGATTGTTTTTATCAAACCAGCAATGTCACTATGGTTTTCACCGACTGTTGCGCTGATAACGGCACGTTTATCAATCGCTGTTGTAACCTCGAGAATAATATTTGCTGGCAGCGCACCTAGCGCACCCACCTTAGGGTCTTTCAAATCAATAATATCAACGCCAGCATCAAGTGCAATAAGCGCTTCTTCTACATTAGTCACGCTAACCAGCAATTTTGTATTCGTCTTTATCATAAATCGGTTCTAGGCTAGATTATTGCCAGTATTTTCAGCTTGATAGTTTTCAATTTTTTCACATAACCAATCCCATGCTTGCAACTCACGCTCTCCCGCAGTTTTGTCGATAGCGATTTTTAAATATTGCATTTCTGCTGTAATTTTTTCCATCGGCAACATAGGCAAACGACTTACTAATACCGCCAACTCGATCACTGCAGCTTGCGCACGGTTATAGCCTTGAAAAGGCTTATGATTGACCTGGTGCACCGTTTTAAAATACAAAGTTGGACGAACAGCATCTTCTTTCACTTCCACTAAAGTAAGTTCCTGATGTGCTAATGCGCCTTCTAAAACAAAGCCGTTAATATGACTAGCAGGTTTTAGTTGCCATGCTCGTCTGCCAGTCAGTGCGCCAGCAAATACGCGCACATCGTCAGTAAAATTAATGACTGCACATTTTGTGGCGAGCGCATTATCTAGCGTGGCTGAGGGACGAAAAGGTGCAATAACAACTCCTCCATCCTGATGACGCACGCCAAACGGCGTCACATGCGGGTTGCCTGCAACATCGGTTGTAATAACAATTGTTTCAAAAATCATAACTTTTAGCTTTTAGCTTTAATTTTCAAAGCTTTTTCTTTTTTAGATGCATCACGATGTGATACGCGCCCTAGCTTATCTTTAGCAATGGTCGCTACGCCCCAAGTCAGCTCCTCATCTTGCACATAACGTTTTTTAAGCTGCCATGCAATTTGTGCTCTTGCCAACTCCACACCCAAATAAAACGCATGGGAAGCATCATTCTCCACCTTCAAATGTAGATACAACTTAAACGGATCCAGCTCGGTAAACAAACCATCCCGATTAAATATATGCACGCCATTCTCGCTGACCTGTATCCTAAAACTAGGGTCTTTAATCATAACCGCTAATTCAGTAATCTCTTCACTACTATAACTAAAAGGCCGTCTATCATGCAGGCCAAGCAAACCATCTCCATAACCACGTGGCAAACGATTATCTTCGGCAGCTGCATTCATCATACGTCTTGCTATATCAGCCTCAGCAATCGCATTTATCGCATGGGGGCTTACCGAAGTGGCTAAAACTGCGTTAATATTAAGCTCACTAATAATGCCAAATAATAGTGCATTAATCCCCGTAGTATCGGCATCGGTAAGCTCGGTTAAGTTACCGATGCCCATCATAATGGATATGTTCGGATATTTCTTGCGTAGTTTTTGGTAACGCACAATCGAGGTAGTAAAGCCAAAATGGATTGGGTCTAAAATTGCATCTGCAATAAATGCTCTACCGCGAGCTTGGCAATGCTCAATCGCACGATAAAGTGACGCCAAACCACCGCGTTTACCACGATTAGCCTCTGGAATTAAAATCGGCGTAGAGGCGACTTCATCGGCAATCCATAAAGTTTTTTCGGTCAGGCTGAGTAAATAATCCGCACCGGATTGACCTGCTAGCAACAAATCATCAGCATTCAATGAATCTACACTGACCTTGAAACCATAGGCTTTTAGCTCTTTGATGGTATCAGCTAAATGTGGGAAAGGTGTATTGGGTAAACAGCCTAAATCAATCACATTAGCGCCTTGCGCGGCAAAACTTTCCGCTTTAAGCAATATGCCTGCTACGCTTAAATAAGGCGCATCAACGATTTCTGCAAAAATTTCTACGGTATATCGGGATAAATCAGGGATTTTTGCACCTTGCCCAAAATACTGCGGTAAGTCTTTTAAATCATTAGGGCCACGTTCAATAGGCACGCCATATTTAGCTTGCAGCGGTGCTAAATCACCTTGGCACAAACCAGGCAAAATAATTTTGTCAGCACTATTAGTATTTTCAAGTCGCCTAGCAATAAGTTGAGGCGTCATCAATGCTGCAACAGTTACGCCAATTTGTGCTACTCGATAATTAAATGGCTCCATTTTAGGATTGTCTTGTATTTCTTTTAATACTTTATGGAGGCTTTTTTCAGCGAATTTTCCAGTAACAAACAACAGATTTTTGGGTACAGGCATTTTTTTCTGCTTATTACTTTGTGGTTTTACTTTTAGTTTTTCCACCAGCTTTTTAGGCATATCAGCTTAAGTCATGTAAACGTGTATAAATCGCTGTAGTTAAATTTTGCATATCCGCCACTACCGTGGTCGCCTCAAATTTAGCTAGTTTTTCCACATTATCCAAATCAATCTGCCGTGGATACACTTTAACCACATTATCCCGCGGCGCTTCAGACTCAAGCTCTGGCACAGTATCACAAGCAAACACAATACTGGGAGTTCTGGTTTTTCCAGCCTGTGCGTAAAGATTGGTGATTAAACTATCAGAAAACCCATAAGCCATTTTGGCAACGGTATTTGAAGTAGCGGGCGCAATCACCAACGTGTGATATTTACCTTCATAAAACAGTTCTACAGGAATACTGCTGGCAGTTTTATCGTAATAAAGCTTATGGTTTGTCGCATCTAATTCTGCTTGAAAACCATATTGCTTAATGATTTCTGCCGCCGCTTTGCTTAAGAAAATATCAACATTTTCTAGGGTATGCAGCAAAGCTAACGATTCACGCAAATAATGCCCGGAGCCTGTAATCGCCCATGCTAGACGTTTATTGTTGTCATTGTATTTCATTCAGAAAAGCTTATGTCTACCTACCAATTTTAAGCGGCAAATGGATGTTGTAGCACTATCGTTTCATCTCGCTCTGGACCCGTTGAAACAATCGCAATTGGTACACCACATAAAAATTCTAAACGTTGTAGATAATTTTGTGCATTTTTAGGCAATCCATCCCAAGTTTTTACACCGAAAGTATTGTCCTGCCAACCTGCAACTGTCTCATATATTGGTTTGCAGCGCGCCACATCATCTGCACCAACTGGTAACATATCTACCACTTTGCCATCCAGCTCGTAGCCAGTGCAAATATCCAGCGACTCAATACCATCCAGTACGTCAAGCTTGGTAATACACAAACCGGTTAGTCCGTTAATGCGTGCAGATCGACGTAATGCGGCCGCATCAAACCAGCCACAACGACGCTTACGCTTAGTGACAGTACCGATCTCCTGCCCTTTATTAGACATTTGGTAGCCTGCACAACCTGCTGTTTCAATATCCAATTCACTAGGGAAAGGCCCACCGCCTACACGCGTGGTATATGCTTTAGTTATGCCTAGCACATAATGCAGCATATTCGCACCAACACCAGTGCCAGCAGAGGCTTGGCCAGCAATACAGTTGCTTGATGTTACATAGGGATATGTACCATGGTCTATATCTAATAACGTGCCTTGCGCACCTTCAAATAACAGATTTTCGCCTCTATCATTGGCTGCATAAAGCTCTGCAGAAATATCAGCAATCATCGGCCTCAGCGCAACCGCATGTTGCATACTTGCATCGTATTGCTGATTAAAATCAACCGCTGCTGCACCTAAATAATTGGTCAGTACAAAGTTATGATAATCCATCACATCACGCAATTTTTCAGCAAATCGTTCTGGATAAAACAAATCGTAAACACGTAAAGCACGGCGCGCTACTTTATCTTCATAGGTTGGACCAATGCCTTTACCTGTCGTACCGATTTTCTTATCTGCACTGCGTTTAGCTTCGCGCGCAACATCCACCGCCACATGGTGACTTAGAATCAATGGACAGCCAGGGCTAACTTTTAAGCGGCTTTTTACTTCCAGACCATCTTTTTCTAGTGCAGTAATTTCACCTAATAGATGTCCAGCATCCAGCACGACACCATTACCGATATAACAATTAATACCAGAACGTACGATGCCTGACGGCACCAGATTAAGCTTATAAACACGTTGCGCAACGCCTTGACCTACGACTAGCGTATGCCCGGCATTGTGGCCACCTTGAAAGCGCACTACGCCTTGCGCGTGATCAGTCAGCCAATCGACTATCTTGCCTTTGCCTTCATCGCCCCATTGCGTGCCAATGACTACTACGTTTTTTGCCGTTTTAACCGTATTGCTCTTTACCATAATTGTCTTATCTTTATACTTTAATTTATTAGTTGATACTGACTACGTGCCAACCAGAATTGTAGTGCTCTAATTTGCGGTCACAATTAAGTTCATTACGATAAACTTCATGTCCGGACAATTCTTGAATCACGACTTGACCTTCACTACGCAGCGCTTCAATTTTTGCGATTAAATCCGGCTGCTCGCCTGATGGTGCAAATATTGCCTTAGTTAAAAGCGCAGGGGGTAATGCCAGCACAACTCCACGCAAATCTAAGCTGAAGCCTGTGGCAGAGCGCACGCGACCGAAAGCCGAACCAACTTCATCATAACGACCACCCAATGCTAACGGCCCTGAGTAGCCATATGCGTAAGCAGCAAACACCATGCCGCTGTGATAGTGATAGCCACGCAACTCACTTAAATCGAAGCCGACTTTCACGCCTAAATCAGCCAGTTTCTCGCTGACTTTACGTAAGTCATGCAAGGCATGTTTAATCACTGCTGTAGCAGGTAAGATTTTTTCTGCTTTGCTCAGAATACTTACGTCGCCATTTAAATCAGTTAAGCTGATTAAAGCATCATGTGTAGCCTTGTCCAAGCCCTTTGCTAACTGACTCACTGCTGACTTATCTTTACTTTGTAAAGCAGCATATAACGCCTGCTCCAAGGCATCACTTAGTTTATTTTCTTTAACCAGGCTACCGAAAATGCCCACATGACTAAAATCAATGTGTAAGTCTTGTATATCTAGGGCTTGCAGTGCTTTAATCATTAGCCGTTGAATTTCAATATCACTTTCAACACCGGCATGACCATATAGTTCAGCACCGACTTGCAACGGCTCACGCGTCTGAGCCAGACCATCTGGTTTGGTGCGCAACACACTGCCTGCATAGCAAAGTCGTGTGACGCCTTGGTTATTCAGCATGTGCGCATCAATACGTGCCGTTTGTGGCGTCATGTCTGCACGTACACCCATCAATCTGCCTGTAAGTTGATCAACCACCTTAAAAGTAGCAATATTTAAATCGTGACCAGTACCGGTAATCAGCGATTCTAAATACTCCAACATTGGTGGAATCACATACTGGTAGCCATGGCTAGCAAATAAATCGAGTAAACGACGGCGTAACTGCTCAATGCGCGCAGCTTCTGCGGGCAGCACATCTTCAATATATTCTGGAAGTAACCAATTACGCATGCTTGAACTGTTCTTTTGGAGTTTTATATATTTAACATTGAGATTATAACGTTGAATTGCAAATTCACTAGCATTGTCAGCGTCTGCTAATGTAGAAAGCAACTCGTTGAGTCACTATGATTTAAATGAAGGCTTAACTTAATGCCCACCAAAATAAATAAGCAACAAGCCGCCCACTAAAGACATTAAGCCCATAAAACGTAATTGCCCATCAGTCAGCACTATCAATCGCTTAAAAGTTTCCCGCCAGGCTTTTGGTGCAATAAAGGGCATCAAACCCTCGAGTATTAGCACCAATCCAAAAGCCAGTAATATAGAGGTATTCACTTGCTAAGCTTCATTTAAAAATACGTTCCAGCTATTTTTTAACGGCTGGCGCGTTCTTGCCGCCAGGCGAGCGCATATATTTAAGAAAATCAGAACTGGCATCAAGCACCATAACATCACTCTTATTCTTAAAGCTATTGCGGTAAGCCTCTGTGCTGCGATAGAACGCGTAAAACTCAGGGCTTTTGCTATATGCTGCGGAGTAAATTTCAGCGGCTTTTGCATCACCTTCACCTTTAGTTTGTTGAGCATCACGATAGGCTTCGGCAATAATGACTTCTCGCTGTTTATCAGCATCTGCACGGATTTTTTCAGAAGCTGCAAAACCTTGTGAGCGTAACTCATTGGCTACACGTTTACGTTCAGCTTCCATACGTTGGTACACCGAGCCACTGATTTCATCAGTGTAATCAACGCGTTTTAAACGCACATCAACCACTTCGATACCCATAGGGCCCGCTGTGAGGTTCGCTTTAGCACGTAAAATATCCATAATTTGCGAGCGCTCACCGGCAATCACATCATGAATCGTACGGCGACCAAACTCTGCACGCAAACCGTTATTAACGTTTTGCGATAAACGACGCTCGGCATTCACTTCATCACCACGCACCGAAACATAGTATTTTATTGGATCAACAATGCGCCATTTCACAAATGAATCGACCAGCATATACTTATTTTCTGCCGTATTAAAACGTTCGGCATCGCTATTTTCCAAGGTAAAAATACGTTTTTCGTAGAATTTAACTTCGTCGACTAAAGGTATTTTAAAATACAGGCCAGGCGACTTTTCCACCTTGACAATTTGGCCTAGACGAATCACTAGCGCATATTCACGTTGATCTACAGTAAACGCTGATAAAGAAAGTAGCATAAAAACTACCACTAGCCCTACCAGCACTTTCACTAAATTTTTCATTATTAGTTTCTCACTATTAAGCTTGCGTAATTGAAAGCTAACATCTTTAAATTGGACTTAAAATCGCTGTAATTATAACTTAGCGGCTATCTCGATCGCGGCTACGGAAAGCATCACGGCTTCTATCATCATTGCTTGTTGTCGCAGCTGTCGCTGGGACTGCTGGCGCAGGTGTATTAGCCGCTGAGGCAGCACCAGCCGTCGCAGCGCTAGCGGATAACAGCTTATCTAACGGCAAGTACAACATGCTATTGCCATTTTTCTGATCAACAATCACCTTGCTCACGCTAGATAATATTTGCTCTTGTGCATCAATATACAAACGTTGACGTGTCACTTCTGGTGCGCGATTGTATTGCGTCAAAATTTGCCCAAACCGGCTAGCATTACCTTCCGCCTCATTCTCCACACGCAATTTGTAACCCGCGGCCTCTGCCACCAAACGCGACGCTGTACCACGTGCTTTTGGAATCACATCATTGGCGTAAGCCTGACCTTCGTTTTTCTGACGTTCTAAATCCTGATTGGCTCGGTTAACATCGTCAAACGCCTCTTGGACTTGCTTGGGTGGCGATGCACCCTGCATAGAAAGACTCACAATATTAATACCAGTTTTATAACGATCTAAAATTTGCTGAATTAATATTTTAGCGCGTGCGGATACATCATCACGACCATTCTGCAGCACATAGTCCAATTTACTTTTACCCACCACTTCGCGCACAGCAGACTCTGTAGCAGAACGTACCGAATTATCAACATCTAAGTTATTGAACAAATAGTCTTCTGCGCTTTTCAGGTCATATTGCACAGCAAATTGCAAATCAATAATATTTTCATCATCCGTCAGCATCAACGCTTCCGCTGGCTGCTTAACTTTAGCGCCCCCCTCCACCTCATCAGTGCGATAGCCAACTTCTATAGTGCGCACCTGTTGCATATTGACGGCAGTCACACTTTCAATGGGATATGGTATATGCCAGTGCGGACCGGCTTGAGTCGTTTCGACGTGCTTACCAAAGCGTAACACTACGCCACGCGAACCTTGGTCTACAATATAAAAACCAGTTGATAACCATATTAAAACGATGACCAGCAATATTGGCAATACAGGCAAGTCTCGACCAGTAAACGGGCTGCCAGAAGGTGCGCCACCATTACTGTTCGACTGATTACTCTTACCAAATAAGGTATTCAATTTGCGGCTTAAGTTGCGCAACATTTCGTCTAAATCTGGCGGGCCATCGTTACGATTACCACCACCGGGATTATTTGCCATGAATCACTCCGAACTATTAATTTTGCTATTATTAAATAAGGCTTAATTTAAAACTAAAACTATTACATCACCCTTAAACGTAGGCGTAAGCACTTTCTTCTGTACTTAATTTTCGTAAATACTGCTGATGTTCCAACATGGCCTGCTTGATCAAATCCAGCCCTGCACCTGTAATTGCTGACACTCGTACCTTGGTGATTTTACCATACTCATCACGCTCAATACCCGGTGTTAAGCCTAAACGATCAATTTGATTAAGCACTAATAGTTGTGGCACAGTCGCAGCGCCAATTTCATTAAGCACTAAATTAACCTGCGCAATTTGTGCATCACGATTTGTGCTAGCCACATCCACAACATGTAATAACAAGTCAGCTTGCGCAGCCTCTTCCAAGGTTGCGCCAAACGCCTCAATCAGCGTAGTTGGCAAATGCTTAATAAAACCAACCGTATCTGATAACACCACAGGATAAGCCGCTTCAGGCAGATACATTTTGCGCGAAGTAGTGTCTAGTGTAGCAAACAACTGATCGGCCGCATAAACACCAGAATGTGTTAATCGATTAAATAAAGTGGATTTGCCCGCATTAGTGTAACCGACTAGCGACACCGTCATCAGTTGTGAGCGTTTACGTGCTTGACGCTGCATACCGCGCTGTTGCTTGAGTTTGTTCAGTTTTTCACGTAATTGCTTAACGCGATCGCGCAACATGCGTCTATCCATTTCCAACTGCGTTTCACCTGGGCCTCCACGCACGCCGATACCACCTTTTTGTCGCTCCAAGTGAGTCCAGCCGCGAACTAAACGTGTAGAAAGATGCTCCAGTTGTGCTAACTCAACTTGCAATTTACCTTCATGGCTTTGCGCACGTTGCGCAAAAATATCGAGGATTAAGCCCGTGCGATCGGCTACACGACACTTGAGTAAACGCTCAAGATTGCGTTGTTGCGAAGGACTTAAATCGTGATTGAAGGCGGCGACATCAGACTCACTGGCGATTAACGCTTCAGCAATTTCATCCGCCTTGCCAGAACCCACATAGTATTTTGCATCCGGTGTAGTACGGCGACCTTCAACAGTGCCACGAATTTGCATACCTGCGCTTAACACCAGCTGGCGCAACTCTTGCAGGCTTTCTTCGTAATCTGGCTCGCCAAAATCAATACTGACTAATACAACGGCATCACTGCCGCTAGGTCTATCAAACATCGTTATGATTCATCGCTCTGGAATGGTGATATAGCAATACTATTCTTCTTCGGATTGAATGGCTGGCATAGCAACAGCGCGCGCTGGCACAATAGTAGAAATTGCATGTTTATACACCATTTGCGTGACGGTATTTTTGAGTAATATGACGTACTGGTCAAATGAATCCACCTGACCTTGCAATTTAATGCCATTAACAAGATAAATTGAAACAGGAACATGCTCTTTACGTAGCGTGTTTAAGAATGGGTCTTGTAACATTTGGCCTTTACTATTCATGATAGCTCCTTATATTTATATATGATTATGGAGTTCTTATTTAAGAATTCAATACGAATTTTATTTTACTTACAAATTAAGACTAATTATGAGCTTCTTTGTTCTAAATAACTCTAAATATTTACTAAATAACTCATAGCAAATAAGCGCTTATTCTCGTCAGCACTTCATCACGGCCCAATATTGCCATTACAGCATCAATACTTGGTGACTGGGCGATGCCGGTCAGCATAACGCGTAGCGGCATAGCCACTTTAGGAAACTTCAAAGCATTACTAGTCACCGCATGATTGATAGCTGCATGGATCATTTCTGCATTCCAATCACAACTTGCCAGTTCTGCAGTCAAACCCTTAATAACGGGAATAATTTCTGGCGTGATATGCTTCTCTACATCAACAGGGCTCGCTGCTGGTTGCTTATAAAAATAAGCAACATCTGATGCTAATTGATTCAAGTTATTAGCACGCTCGCGATATAAATCTAATACTGTGACTAAATCTGGCGTTGCTGTTACGGTGACTTGGTTTAGAGCTAAACGTTTGGTGATATCAACACTCAACTTAGCAATATCCGCTTCTTTAATGTAATGCGCATTCAACCAATTAAGTTTTTCCGTATTAAATTGTGCAGCCGATGGCGTGATATGGTATAAATCAAACCACTCACAGAACTGTTGCATATTAAAAATCTCGTCATCACCATGGCTCCAACCCAAGCGCGCCAAGTAATTCAGCACAGCTTCAGGTAAATAACCATCCTCGTCATATTGCATTACGCTGACAGCGCCGTGACGTTTAGACAGCTTTTGCCCATCATCGCCCAAAATCATCGATAAATGCGCATAATGCGGAATGGTTGCGCCTAAAGCTTTCAGCATATTGATTTGGCGCGGCGTATTATTCACATGATCATCACCACGAATCACATGCGTAATGCCCATTTCCCAATCATCAACGACAACACAAAAATTGTAAGTCGGCGTACCGTCACCACGCGAGATAATCAAATCATCCAGCTCTTCATTAGCAATACTGATATGACCTTTCACCAAGTCATCCCAGGCTACCGCACCTGTTTGTGGATTTTTAAAACGTACTACCGGGGCAACGCCAGCAGGCACCGCTGGCAGCATTTTACCTGCCTCTGGACGCCAACGTCCATCATAGCGCGGCTTGAGATTGTTCGCCATTTGGCTTTCGCGTAGCGCATCTAATTCCTCTTTAGTGCAATAACAATAATAAGCATGCCCGCTATCGAGCATGGTTTGTATATGCACTTTGTAAGTCTCCATACGTTGCATTTGATAAAACGGACCTTCATCGTAATCAAGTCCCAGCCACTGCATGCCGTCTAATATGGCTTGCACAGCCTCTGGTGTTGAGCGCGCCACATCAGTATCTTCCACGCGTAGAATAAACTGCCCACCAAGCTTGTGTGCATAAGCCCACGAAAATAAAGCAGTACGAGCACCACCGATGTGTAGAAAACCTGTTGGGCTAGGGGCAAAACGGGTGCGAACGGTCATAATTTTATTCAAACAATCAAAAACAAAATTTTACCACGGCTTGCGCGAGTAGCCTTTAGCTCAGGTGCTAATTCATAAGCTTTCAGCTTGATAAATAATTGAATAATCATTACATTGCTGACATATGGGCAGTTTTATTAAAAAATTATTTAGCTCTAGCGCCAGTTCGGCTACTACCGAAAACTCGAGCGCAGAACTTGCTTGGCTAAAAACACTAGATCCATTAGATGATGTAACCGCGCTTAACTTAGCTGCAAAACACTTATCTTTGTTAATCGCAGACGAATCGCGCCCTATTAAAAAAAGGCTGGATTTTCTTTGCGCTGTTGATGCTTATATTTTGCCACGTGCTGCAAAGCTATCCACACAGTATGCCAAAATAAGTCATTTACGGCCTGATCTTGCAGCTAACATCACTAGCGCAGCTTATGGTTATTATCGCCAGTCCTACCTCAATTATCTGCGTTTAGTCGAGCTTATTATTGCAATACCTAAAGACCCCACCTTAGAACACAATACCTTATTATTAGCGATGGCAAGAGCGATAGATATTGCACTTACCATGATTAAATGGCGTTATTTTGATCATACGCCTACGCCCGCTAAGGTTTGGCTACAAATTTACATGCTCTACGAAATTGCCAGCGAAGCTAATCTGCTGGAAGTGCCAATTAAGACATTTAGCAATTCAGCTCCTACCACTATTGCGGCTTACATTGCTCAGGCAGGCTTATTTGGTAGCCTAGAAAACGCTAACATGCAAAACCAGCATTACCAAATTACTGCTTACTTGCTTAAATCCTGGCTTACCGAAATGTCTTTTTTTGATCAATTTAACCAAGAAGTGCATTTGTTTGTGATTGATTTGCAAAAAGACGTTTGCGCAAAAAGAGCACGTCACTTTAAACAGACTGACAGTTGTCGGTTCTGGGATATTGATGCTTTTGAAGCAAAAATTATCAGCACGATACGATTAACTGAGCAAGGACAATTACCTGCAGATATTAGCTTAACTGAAATTGGCGATATCAGGTCTTTACATGAAACGCTGCAAATATTGCGCAGTGATTGGTCAAAAACCGAATACGTTAGACAGCGCAGGAAAGAAAATAGACATAAAACCCGCCAATCTGCTTCTATCACTTACGGTATTTTGAATATATGTAATCAGATAGAACATTACGGGCGGAAAAAATTAAGCAGTAGCTTAAACGTATCTACCGCTAATAATAAAACATTAGATGAGCGCTTATCTTCACATGCTTCAATCAGAAGAGAATCTACCACCACCCTATTTGTTGAACCTCAACATGAAATTTGGACTGTAACTGATGAAAGCCCTAAGGGTTTAGGCGTAACGATGCCAAAAGAGGCAAAATCATGGGCTAAGACAGGGAAATTAATCAGTGTTGCAATGGACGAACGTCCGCCTCGGGTCATTATTGCCATGATACGTGGTGTAATGCCCACACGTAATATGAATGAACTGCGTGTGGGTTTAGAAGTCATTGCACGTTTTGCAAGCTGGGCGCACATGCGTGCGATAGAGCGCGCCCCTAGCTTCGAACCTGTTGATAAATTCTCGCCTCTGGCCAACAATAACTCAATCGTCATGGGTTTTACCGTAATACACCTACCGATTGAAGCGGGTTTATCAGCAGAACCTACACTGATATTGCCAAAAATTGAATATCACGTGAATGAGATTTACGAAATCATCCTCAACGGGACGACCAAACTGATACGACTTGGCAGCCCTATTGAAGCTAAAGACGACTGGGTAAGGGTTATTTTTCCTCACTAGCCTCTAATTAGCATTAAAAGTTACTTGACAGTACTCGCTTGTGACTCGGTAAGTTGTGTGGCTTGCCAACCACCACCCAGCGCTTTAAATAGGCCAACCGATGCCGTTAATCTCGCTTGACGGCTTTGTATAAAACTCAACGATGCATCGTTATAGACACGTTGCGCATCCAATACATCCAAATACGCTGTATAACCAGATTTATAGCGGTTTTCCGCGATACGCAATGCCTCCTTCGCGGCTTGCTGACTTTTATCCAAAGCCACTTCACGTTCTGTAGTTTGGCGTACGTTCACCAGGGCATCATTCACCTCAGTAAACGCGCTTTGCACAGCGCCCTCATAACTGGCTAGCACTTGTTTTTGCTTTGCAGTGACTTGGTCAACCTTTGAATTTAAACGGCCAGAGTCAAAAATAGGCAAATTTAAACTTAATCCACCAGACCAAATACGCGCCCCGGATTTCAAGATATCACCTAAATCGGTACTTTCACCACCAAAGAATCCTGTTAGTGAAATAGTTGGATACAAAGCTGCCTTTGCTACACCGATATTAGCATTTGCGGCGACTAAATTCTGTTCTGCTTGTGCCACATCTGGTCGGTTTTCCAATAATGCAGATGGCAAGCCAGCAGGTGGCGTAGGCGGTATTGGCAAGTTTTTAATATCGCTTTCAGCTAAAGTTAAACCTAAATCCCCTGTTAACAAAGCTAATTGATGCAAAGTGATTTCACGTTGACGCACCAACTCTACAATTTGTGCAATTAAATTAGAGCTTGAAACCTGCGCTTGTTGTACATCTAAGTTAGACGCAACGCCCCCTTCTAAACGACGTTTAGTCAGTAACAGGCTTTCATCACGGCTACGCAAATTATCACGTGATAAGGCGATTTGCGCCTCTAAACTACGTAATTGCAAATAATTATTTGCAATCAAACTAGATAATGACAAACTCACAGTATCTTTCGCATACCGAGTTGATAAAGCCTGCGCACGTGCCGATTCTTTAGCACGACGTAACTTACCCCAGAAATCGATTTCAAAAGAAGTGCCTAAAGCAGCTCGATAATCATTGTGCGTTGGCGAGTATCCTGCTGGCAAAGGTAGAGTGCCTAATGTTGTCACACGAGTACGCGCTGCACTGCCGTCTAAATCAATTTCTGGAAACAATGCTGCACCAACTTCACGTGCAAAACCATCTGCCTCTTCAATACGTGCTACGGCACTTTTGATGTCAGTATTATTTTGCAAGGCCTTAGCAATTAAGGCATTTAAAGTTGGATCATCATAAAGCGTCCACCATGTATTGGATATGATTAACTTTTCTTGACTAGCAACTGCGCCAGCATATTGTGCAGGCATAGGCACGTTCGGACGAGAAAAATCGGGCCCAACCAGCGTGCAACTGGGTAACAGTGTGACAATGACTGCAAGATGTATGATTCTTAATGTTGGCATTACTCTGCTTCCTTATTCACTATGTTTTCTGCTTCAGTTTTTTCAATTTTTGACTGCTGAGGATGCAAATGATCAGCCTCATGATAACCATCTACACCCTCAACATGGCCGTGATGGCGTACATGTTTACCACTTAACCATGTGAAGAATAGTGGGATAAAAATTGTAGCCACAAAAGTCGCTAATATCATGCCGCCAAATACACCGGTACCCATAGAACGGCGCGCCGCAGCACCTGCGCCATGAGCAAACACCAATGGCACCATACCCATAATAAAGGCAAGCGAAGTCATGCAAATTGGCCTAAAACGTAGGCGTGCTGCTTCTAATGCGGCTTGTGCAACAGGCATGCCCTCTTCCATTTTCTGGCTAGCAAATTCCACAATCAAAATCGCGTTTTTTGCAGCCAACCCTATTAGGGTAAGCAAGCCAATCTGAAAGTAAATATCATTCGGCATGCCACGCACCAATACTGCTAAAAGTGCACCACCCAATGCAAAAGGCACTGCCATGATAACCGCTAGCGGTAGAGCCCAAGTTTCAAACTGTGCTGCTAAAATCAAGAACACCATGATAATCGCGAAGGCGAAAGCGAATATAGCGGCTGAACCTGTACGTTTCTCTTGATAAGCCTGGCCTGTCCAAGCAATTTGATAACCATCAGGTAAGTTTTGAGCTGAAATTTTCTCGACCATTTTAATAACATCACCAGAACTCACACCTGGAGCACCACCGCCTAATATTTTGGCAGAAAGCAAGCCGTTATAACGCTCTAACTGCTCAGCACCGACTAAATTAGTCGTCGTGCTTAAAGCTGACAAAGGAATCATATTGCCAGTTTTAGAACGCACGTATACTTTTCCTAAATCCTCTGGCTTCATACGGAATTGTGGTTCAGCCTGCAATTGCACGCGATAAGTACGGCCAGATTTATTAAAGTCATTTACGTAGAATGAGCCCATGGCGCTTTGCAGCGTAGCGTAAATATCATCGACTGCTACACCTTGTGAAATTGCCTTAGCTTCATCAACCTCAACAAACAATTGTGGGACCGTTGGGCGGAAAAAAGTATTGATGCCAGCCAATTTTGGCTCTTTTTTCAATGCATCCATTAAATCGTTCACTACAACAGCCAAATGCTGCGGATTAGTATCTGAGCGGCTTTGTACATACACTTCAAAGCCACCCGAACTACCTAAACCACGAATTGCCGGTGGGTTAAAGGCAATGGCGATACCATCAGGTTGGCTCATACCTATGCCAAATAATTTTTTCACAATATCTTCAGCAGTAGTGCTACGTGCATTCCAATCTGTTAAGCGCACGAACATGGTAGCAGCACTGGTTTTATTACCGTTGCCAATCAGGTCAAAGCCGTACACTGAAAATTCAGTCGCCACAGCAGGATCTTTATGAATCGCAGCACGTACCGCCTCTGACGTTTTAATGGTACGGTTTAAAGTCGCACCATCTGGCATTATCACTGCGGTAATTACATAACCCTGATCTTCTGCCGGGACAAAACTACTCGGCACAGCCCTAAGCAATACAACCACTAAGGCAATAATGCCACCAAATACCAGCACACCAATAATTTTATGACGCAAAGTTAGCGCTACTATATCACTGTAAATAGCCGTCATTTTTTCAAATGCACGATTAAATGGCTTGAAGAATTTCGATTCCACATGCACTGATTTTAATATAATCGCACACAGCGCTGGTGTCAGTGTCAACGCCACGATGCCTGAAATAACGACTGCTACAGCCACTGTGACTGCAAACTGACGGTACATTTGACCAGCAATACCACCTAAGAAAGCTACTGGTACAAATACTGCACACAGCACCAATACAATCGCGACTACCGCACCGGACACCTGCTGCATAGTTTTAATCGCCGCATTAATAGGTGAGAGTTTCTCATCGCGCATCAAGCGCTCAATGTTCTCTAGCACGACAATCGCATCATCCACCACAATACCTATAGATAACACCATGGCAAACAGAGTCAAAGTATTAATTGAGAAGCCGAATATCCACAAGCCAGCAAATGTACCAATCAATGAGATAGGCACTGCAACCAATGGGATAAGTGTCGCGCGCCAGCTTTGCAAGAACACAAACACCACGAGCACCACCAAAATCATGGCCTCGCCCAATGTTTTAACTACCTCCTCAATTGAAGATTTAACAAAGTCGCTGGTATCGTAAGGTGACTCATAATCTACGCCTGCTGGAAAGCGTAATTTCAACTCATCCATGCGATCTTTGACGGCTTTTGCAGTGTCAAGCGCATTTGCACCAGTTTGCAAGAAAATAGGAATACCTACGCCGGGTAGGCCATCAAGCGCCGTGCGTACGTTGTAGTTTTGTGAGCCTAACTCAATGCGAGCGACATCTTTAAGGTGCAATACACCATTTGGACCATCGGCACGCAAAATAATATTACCAAATTCCGCAGGGTCAATTAAACGACCTTTTGCTGTCACGGTATATTCAATTTGTTGGGTGCTAGCATTAGGTTCTTGACCAATTTTACCAGCTGCATATTGCGCATTTTGCGATTCAATTGCGTTAGCAATATCGGTGGTAGTTACACCCAACTGCGCCATACGGTCTGGACGCAACCAAATCCGCATTGAGTAATCCTGCGCGCCAAAAATTTGTGCATCACCCACGCCCTTAATACGTTTAAGTTCATCCAACACGTTAAGCGTAGCGTAATTACTCAAATACAATGGAGAGTATTTTTTGTGTCTATCGGTTAACATCACGACCAACAAAATATCGTTAGAGCGTTTTTGTACCACAAGTCCTGTACGGCGCACTTCATCCGGTAAGCGTGGCAAGGCAATATTCACGCGATTACTCACGTTAAAAGTGGCCTTATCTACATCAGTACCCACTTCAAAAGTCGCTGTAATCGAAAGTGTACCGCTGGAATCTGCACTTGAGTTAAAGTACAGCAATCCCTCTACGCCGCTTAATTGCTCCTCGATTGGTGCAGCTACAGTTTTGGACAGCGTCTCGGCACTTGCACCTGGATACGTTGCGGTAATCAATACGGTTGGTGGCGCAATTTCCGGATATTGTGCAATTGGCAATTTTAGCGCGGCGGCAAAACCAGCCAGCAAAATGATGATGGATAAAACGGAAGCAAAAATAGGCCTTGTAATAAAGAATTTTGTCATAATATCAGCCGCTTAGATTTTTTTAACAGATTGATCAGGTTTAGCCGTTGCACTTGTGGCAGCAGACTTGGCTGGCTCTTCACCTGCTGGGTGTGGTGCCACAAAAGCACCTAGATGTAGTTTAAGCAGATTATCTGTCACCACTTTCTCGCCAGCTTTCAGACCTTCTAATACAACCCAACCAGTACCAACCCAATCACCCACAACTACTGGCCTTAGTGTAACTTCATTCTTATCATTAACCACGTACACAAACTTACCCTGATCATTCGTCATCACAGACGTTTGTGGAATAATAAATACGCCTGCTCTTGTACCTGTAGTTACACGAACCCGTGCAAACTGGCCTGGCAATAAAGTTTTATCAGCATTGTCAAATGCAGCACGAAGTTGCTGTGTACCCAAAGCTGGATCAATTTGGCTAGCAGCAAAGTTTAATTTTCCGCTTTCTTTATATTCAGATCCATCAGGTAAAATCAAACTGATTTTTTTAATCGTTTGCTGGTTGAGCCGGCCACCCAACTGTGCAATTTCATTATCTGAGAAGCTAAAACGCACCCAGATTGGCGACAATTGCACAATAGTAGTTAACAAACTAGTGTTTGGCGCAACCAATGCGCCTTCTGAAAACTGGAAACGACCAGAAATACCGCTAGAAGGCGCGGTTACTGTGGTGTAAGACAAATTCAGTTCCGCCTCATGCACCGCTGCTTGTGCTTGCTGCAGAGTAGCGAGCGCTGTCTCGTTATCACTAACGGCATTATCATATTCGCGCTGGCTAATAGATTGTGTTTCAAGCAATCCTTGCAAGCGTGCTGCTTCGCGTTTAGTTTGCTCAATACGTGCTTTTTGTTGCGCCAACTGCGCTTTAGCCTGCACTAATGCAATCTGATAAGGCACTGGATCAATCAAAAACATCGGCTGCCCAGCCTTTACTGGCACACCTTCCTGATATAAGCGTTTTAGCAAAATACCACCAACGCGTGGGCGAACTTCCACCTCACTTGCACCCTCTGTTTGTGCAACTTCTTCTGCGCTAATTGGCACATTAGTAGCCTCAAGCGTCACTACACTCACTGGCATTGCCATGCCTGCGGGTGGTCCACTAGCGGCTGGCGTACCTTTACTACAGGCAGCTAAGCCTAGTGTCGCAATCAAGGCAACACCAAGCAGGCTTAATTTAAAGCCACTTTGTTTTAAGGTTTTATTTTGTTGATTAGCGAACATGTGTAACTCCGAGTAGTGACTTTGTTTGTATCATCAAGCTTGTTTTTAATAGTTTTTAAATGTTAACACCGCAGCTTATCAAACACCATAAAACAAGAGTTTCGCGCTAACTATATGTTCTATTTTATATTTAATGAAAAATACGCTTGCTAACATCCATGAATGTATGTATATTATATACAAACAAGAATGTATGTATACATTTATTTTAAAGAAAAAATTTAATTAGCGATATAGCACCGTAACTTAAAGAAATGAATGTACGAAAGTATTTAAATGAATCTAAAGAAACTAAAGGTATTTAAATAGAGCATGGCTAGAAAAACTAAAGAAGATGCATCCATCACCCGTCAGCATATTATTGATGCTGCACGTGAGGTGTTTGCTACGCGCGGCGTCAGCCGTACAACGCTCGAACACATTGCCACGCAAGCGGGTGTAACCCGCGGCGCAGTGTATTGGCATTTTGAAAACAAAACGCAATTATTCAATGCCATGCGTGAGCAGGTATTTTTGCCCTTGCTAGACCGCATGGATGATAGTCTGCTGGACAACCCCAACATTGACCCGCTCACCGCCATGGAAAATGCGCTAAAAAATACTATAGCTGGGCTAGAGAGCTGTCCTATTACACGTCAGACATATGAAATTATGATGACGAAATGCGAATACGTAGACGACTTAAGCATTGCGCTAGAAAATATTTTAGTCAATTGCCAAAGTATCGTCGAAAAATATGAAATAGTTTATACCCGCGCACAAAAACAAGGTCTATTAAATCCCAAACATCAACCAGCACAACTCGCTATGGATACACACTTGTTTTTTAGTGGTTTATTACATTTATGGGTGAAAGACTTTAAGGGCACACAAGTGCGAGCCAATACCAATGCAATTATCGAAGCACACATGCAATTACGGCGTAATAAATAAACAATATTGAACAAGCCGTATTAAAGCAAACGTTTCCACTTGTTAAGCGGCCTACATACCGCTATGATGCAGCAAATGATGGGCCAGATAATAGGTCAGGAGTCATAAGCGATGCAACCAGAACAAGCCGACCTCAATAAAACCAACTTAAGTAATGCTAACGAAATTCAAACTGGCGAGATTTACGGCAAACAAACCAATGCTAAGTTTGTCATGTATAGCGTACTCAAAGTTGCCAAAGGCGTTGTCACTTTACAGAACATTGATAATCCACTTAGCCTGTTTGAAACCACGGGACAAAAACTTTACTTTTCTGGCTACATCCGCATCAGCCAAACACCTTACATCAACCCTAATATCACTGGTGCTAAAAAAAGAAAAGCAGCCCGTAAACCTACGCGTTGCCCACATACTTTAGATTTCATTGAAGATAGAGCTGATAATCAGCGCCCTTCGCCGATAATGCCTGATTTATTTGAGGTTTAATTAATTTAAAATTACGTGATTGAAAAAATTCGTTAAAGAAAAACTCGCCAAGTATATTCCCAGCAAACATCTGAAGAACTGAAGTTACTGCAAGACGAATTTCCCCAACCAGAATACTTGTAACCCTTGTCCTGCATACAGGCAAAAATAAATTCTTTTTTATTATCAAAATCTTGAAGTTTGAATTTTTGCACTGCTTTAAACTCACAACTATATCCTGCTTGAACCTTGTCATATTTTGAACAACCTAACAAAAGCAAAAATAAACAAAACAATAATATTTTTTTTATAAAGTGTCTTTCAAATTACAAGTTACCTACTAATCCAGACTAGGCGGTCCTGCAAATAAATCATGGTCATCGGCACTGGTGATTTGCACTTCCACCAAATCACCTGGCACTAAATCTGCACCATCATCCAAATACACCACACCATCAATCTCTGGCGCATCAGCTTTAGTACGGCCAATGGCAATCACGTTGCCGTTGTCATCTTCCGTAATTTCATCCACTAACACGGTTTGTAAGCTACCCACTTTTTTCTGTAATTTTGCAGCGCTAATGGCTTCTTGTACTTCCATAAAACGGCTGAGGCGTTCTTTTTTCAGTTCTTCTGGTACGTGATTATCCAGCTTGTTAGCAGTTGCGCCATCTACTGCAGAGTATGTAAAGCAGCCTACTCTATCCAATTGCGCTTCTTGTAAAAAATCGAGCAGCATTTCAAAGTCTTCTTCCGTTTCACCCGGAAAACCCGTGATAAACGTACTGCGAATCGTAATATCTGGGCAAATGTCACGCCAAGCATTAATACGCGCAAGATTGTTCTCGCTGCTTGCAGGGCGTTTCATGGCTTTGAGTATGCGTGGGCTAGCGTGTTGGAACGGCACGTCAAGATACGGCAGAATAATGCCATCTGCCATCATCGGGACAATTTCATCCACATGCGGATATGGATATACATAGTGCATGCGTACCCATACACCTAGCTCGCCCAAGGCACTGGCGAGTTCTGTCATGCGGGTTTTGACTGGGCGACCATTCCAAAAACCTGAGCGATATTTAACATCTACCCCATAGGCACTGGTATCTTGCGAAATCACTAAAATCTCGGAAACACCCGCTTTTACCAGATTTTCTGCCTCATTCATCACGTCGCCAATGGGGCGGCTGACTAAATCACCACGCATACTTGGAATAATGCAGAAGCTACATTTATGGTTGCAGCCTTCTGAGATTTTTAAATAAGCATAATGGCTAGGGGTTAAGCGCACGCCTTGTGGTGGCACTAAATCGGTGTAAGGGTCGTGCAATTTCGGCAAATTGGCATGCACGGCCGTCATCACCTCTTCTAGCGCATGCGGGCCTGTAACAGCCAACACACTAGGATGTGCCGCTTCCACCACACCAGCTTTAGCACCTAAACAGCCCGTTACAATCACTTTGCCATTTTTGGCGATCGCTTCACCAATCGCATCCAGCGATTCTTCTACCGCGCTATCAATAAAGCCGCAGGTATTGACCACCACTAAATCGGCATCTTCATATGTGCCGGAAATCTCGTAACCTTCGGCACGTAATTGTGTGAGAATACGCTCGGCATCCGAGCCTGCCTTAGGGCAGCCTAGTGAAACAAAGCCTACTTTAGGCGTAGCGCTGTTGACTTTAGTTGGTGCTAGTGTGGTGCTCATCATCTCACTCGAATCTAATCATTAAATATTTAGTTACAAGCTCTATGTATAATTAGAGCATGTATATTATTGTGCTGTTAATATTATTAAAATGTATATCATTTTAATTGCTTGGATGTACGTTGTGGTTTTAATCGCGGCGACTGAAAAAACTATCACCGCTGGCATCCTCACGTTTTTATTTTATGGCTTAATTCCCTGTGCCATATTGCTGTGGCTGCTAGGCGTTAAGCATAGGCGCTTTAAGAAAGCAGCTAAAGTGCATACCGAAAAATCAAATCCGTAATTACTCTTTTGCACACTACTCTGCAAGAAAAAACTTAGTCAACGCGATAGAGCCAATCCCTAAAGCGATTAGCACCACTTGACTCACTGTCTCTTTTAATTGCGTACGCTGATGCAAGCTTGGGATTAAATCTGCCACCGCCACATACAACATACTGGAGGCTGCCAAACCTAAAATAGCGGGCACCCAGCTTTGGACCGACTGTAGTGCAAAATAGGCTAGCAAGCCGCCGAACATAGTCGCCAGGCTTGATATTAAATTAAATGCTAACGCTTGTTTTTTGCTGTAACCAGAGTGTAATAAAATTAAAAAGTCGCCAACTTCTTGCGGAATTTCATGCGCAATAATAGCGATTGATGTCACCACGCCCAACTTTATGTCGGTCATAAACGCAGCTGCGATTAAAACGCCATCAACAAAGTTATGGAAGGTATCACCTACCATCACCATCAGACCGCTACGTCCACCGTCATGAGCATGACTATGCCCATGTGAGTGACTGTGCGCAGGTTTTAATGAGAATATGGGCGCCTGCTTCTCTACTTGCTTGTATTTAGTCGTACCCTCATGACTCACTACATGTTCGGGACAATCTTCCTCAGTATGTATCGCGTGCACTTCACAGTGGTCGCCATGACAATGGCGCCAAATCACCAGTTTCTCCAACACAAAAAATAACAAAATCCCCAGCAAAACAGTGGTCGTCATGCTTTCGATACTGGTTGCTACTCTAAATGCTTCTGGCAGAATCTCCAGAAATACTGCACCCAGCATTGCGCCAATCGCATAGCTAATAAGCATTGGCACCCATGTGCTACGAGTATTGAGCGCTACAGCGCCAGCGCCAAGGACACTCAACATACCGCCAAACAAGCTAGAGGCTACTATCCACGTGATAACCGATAATTCAGGAATAGGCATTAATGATACTTAAATAAAACAATCCGTCATTATAAACTAGGCGCACAATAAGCACGCAGCTAATCTGTCAGTCCAAATTTATATAGATATCATGTGAACCAGATAATACTCGCCATGCGTCCGGTGACGTTATCGCGGCGATATGAGAAAAAGCGCGCTTCGTCGAAATAAGTACATAAATCACCACCGTAGACTTTACTAGCACCAATGGTATTAAGTCGCTGGCGCGCTAGCTGATAAATGTTGCCCAGCCATTTATCATTACCAATAGATTTAAATGCTAAAGCTGCATTTGCATCTACCGCTATAAAAGCCTCACGCACCTCTGTACCTACTTCAAACGCTTGTGGGCCAATCGCCGGACCAAGCCAAGCCATTAAATTTTCTGATGCCAGATTCGGCATGGCTAATTGCATGCGCTTAATCGTGCTTTCAATCACGCCGTCCAGTAAGCCTTTCCAACCTGCATGCACAGCAGCAACGATGCTACCAGCCTCATCACACAACAACACAGGTAAGCAGTCTGCGGTCAACGTGACACATACCGTATTGGCTTTGCGGGCGTAAGCAGCATCGGCTTCTACCACATAACCTGCTGTTGCAGCATCAATGGCTTTTGTACCATGCACCTGATTAATCCAGACTGGCTCAGATGGCAAATATGGGCTCAGTAACTGGCGATTGTGTGCCACAGCAATCGGGTCATCATTAACATGACCTCCCAAATTTAAGCTGTTATAGGGCGCCTGACTGACACCGCCGATGCGCGTAGTTTGCATAGCATGTACATTCGCCGGTGCCGGCCAATCTGGAGTAATAAATGTAAAGGCTAAATCTGGTTGATTCACGATTTGGCTCATGGCGACTTATTCCTTACCTTCTAACAATTCATCATCCTCAAAGTCTTCATCGTCCATATCTTCATCTAAGCCATCATCGTCGAAATCATCTTCACCAACATACAGTCCATTTTCATCTACGCCAAAATCAAATGGTGATTGCTCATCTAAATAGCCTTCTTCTTTTACATCTTCATGGCGCATGGCTTCTAGCAAGGTTTTCATGTCGTCTGCCAGCTCGACTTGCCATTCCATAAACTCATTGGTTTCTGGATGGATTAAGCCCAACTTAACTGCATGCAATGCCTGACGTTTAAAATCATCCACCGCTTCACGTAAGGTCATGGTCATAGCGCGGATGGGTACAATGCCACGGAAACCATAGACGTTATCGCCCACCATCGGTGCTTTTAAAAACTGCATATGCACGCGAATCTGGTGTGTACGGCCAGTTTCCAAGTTGCAGCGCAAATAAGTGTGCACAGAAAAACGCTCTAATACCTCATAACGCGTTATGGCAGGCTTGCCTGCCCTATTGATGGCCATTTTGGTACGCGAACGTGGATCACGACCTATAGGCTGATCGACCACGCCATTACGCCAAATTTGGCCCCATACAATCGCACGATATTCACGCTTGACAGTACGCGCTTGTAATTGGCGCACCAAGCTAGTTTGCGCTGACAAGGTTTTTGCTACGACCAATAAACCACTGGTGTCTTTATCTAAACGGTGCACAATACCGCAACGAGGCACATCTTTTACTGCTGGCACGTGATGTAGCAATGCATTCAGCAAAGTGCCGCTCCAATTACCTACCGCAGGATGTACCACCATTCCAGCAGGCTTGTTAATGACTAAAATATATTCATCTTCATAGATAATGTCTAAAGGAATGTCTTCCGCGGTATAAGCATAGGTTTCGGGAGCGATTTGCGGCAGCACAATGACTTGCTCACCGCCCCACACCTTGGTTTTCGCGCTGGTGGCCTTGCCATCTATAGTCACTAACTGCGCTTTGATCCAGGCCTGTAAGCGCGAACGTGAATGTTCAGGCAGTAATTTCTGTAGTGCCTGGTCCAAACGTAAGCCACCTAAATCGTGCGGAATAGTAAGAGATATGTGTGTAGGTTCAGTCATCGGTTATAATATTTTAAAATTTAAATGGATAGAGCGATCAATGAAGCAAAGTTTAATTAAAATCTGGTCTCAATCTTTTGGTGCGTCTTGCAGTTTAGTGTTTATTTTAGCGGGTTTGTTAAATGGTTGTGCTATTTTTGGCGCGCCAACCGAGTTTGATGATACTAAAAGCTGGGGCGTCGAACGTATTTACCAAGAAGGTGAAGCCATGATGCTTGATAAAGACTATGACAAAGCCATCAAGTATTTCAAAATCATCGATTCACGCTATCCAAATGGTAAATATGCCGCACAGGCTCAACTAGAAATTGCCTATGCTAATTTCAAACATGAAGACCCAGTTGCAGCGGCAGCGGCAGCGGATAGATTCATCAAATTACATCCCAATCACCCTAATGTTGATTACGCCTATTATTTAAAAGGCCTGACCAGTTTTAATCAGCGTGGTATTTTAGAGAAAATTACCGTACAACAAATATCAGACCGCGACCCAGGTCAATTACGTGGCTCATTTACTGCATTTAAAGAGTTAGTGACTCGCTTCCCAAAAAGTCGTTATGCTAAAGATGCTACTTTACGTATGACTTATCTAGTCAACACACTCGCTGATAGCGAATTACATGTGGCACGTTATTATATGCGGCGCCAGGCCTACATAGCCGCTATTAATCGCTGTAAATATGTAATGGAGTACTACCCAACCTCAACTGGTGTAGAAGAAGCTTTAGTGATCATGATTAGTGCCTACGATTTACTAGGTATCGAAGACCTTAAAAACGACACCATGCGTGTACTGCAAACCAATTATCCACAAAGTGCTATGCTAACTAGCAAGGCACCTGAAGATGAGCGTGTGTGGTGGAAGTTCTGGGAAAGCTTGTATTAATCAAGTGATCAATTACAAGTCGCCAATTAACCTAGCGGCTTGTAGCTAACTTTTATCTCTTTTTATCTTCTTCGTCTTTTTTAGCTTTCAATTCAGCACGATGCGCTGTTTTACGACGCCGCATACTCACTATACCCTCGCCTGATTTACGTTTATCCGGTTCAGCAAACGGGTTCTCACCTTGCTTATATTGCACACGCAGTGGTGTACCAGAAAGCTGAAATGCTTTGCGGAAAGTCTTTTGTAAAAAGCGCGTATAAGCATCTTTTACACCATCTAAATGGCTGCCGTGAATCACGACGATAGGTGGATTGCTACCGCCCTGGTGGGCATAGCGCATTTTAGGGCGCACGCCTTTGCTGATGGGTGGCTGATGTTGTTGTATGGCATCTTCCAATACACGTGTTAGCTGCGGCGTAGCGAGCTTGGCAAACGCGGCTTTAAACGCAATATCCACCGATCTAAACAATTCAGTTAAGCCTTTTTTCTTCAATGCAGAAATATAGTGGAATTCAGCAAAGTCCAAGAACTGTAGTTTGCGATCAATCTCACGCTTAATCCAGTCGCGTTCTTCGTCTTTTAAGCCATCCCACTTATTAATACCCACCACTAACGCACGGCCAGTATCCAATATATAAGCGGCTACGTGCGCATCCTGCTCGGTAATGCCTTCTTGTGCATCGACCACTAAAATAGCCACGTTAGCTTCTTCAATCGCTTGAATGGTTTTAATGACCGAGAATTTTTCAATCGCTTCAAACACACGACCACGTTTACGTACACCAGCGGTGTCGATAATCACATAGTGTTTACCATCACGCTCTAAATCAATATAAATTGAATCGCGCGTAGTGCCCGGTTCATCAAACGCAATCACGCGCTCATGGCCCAGCAAGCTGTTGACCAGCGTTGATTTACCTACATTGGGCCGGCCTACGATGGCGACTTTAGGCACACGACCATCATCGGCAACTCGTACTTCTGGCTCATCGGTAATAAAGTCTTCTAATGCTAAATCCACAATATCGCGCACACCTTCACCATGTGCAGATGAAATAGAGAGCGGATCACCTAGCCCTAGTTCATGAAAGTCTGCACTGACAATGGCTTTTTGCATGCCTTCGGTTTTGTTCACCGCCAGCAAAACTTTACGCTGGCTTCGGCGTAGTTTATCGGCAATCACTTTATCTTGTGGCGTGAGACCTTGGCGACCATCCACCACAAAAATAATAACATCAGCTTCGTCAATCGCAAGTAGTGTTTGACGTGCCATTTCTTTCAAAATACCAGATTCTGCCAGCGGTTCAAAACCACCTGTATCGACCACTAAAAAAGGAATACTTGCGCCCAAGCCTCGACCATAATGACGATCACGCGTGAGGCCAGGCAAATCCGCCACTAAAGCATCACGGCTTTTAGTCAGCCGATTGAATAAAGTGGATTTGCCAACGTTAGGTCGGCCTACTAATACAATGGTGGGTAACATGGCTGTTCTTAATTGCTAATGGTCTAAATTGGTAGGCTTAATGAGATTTACTTAATTGAGATGGCGTAAAGGCCACCATCACGAGTTTGTGCAAACAGCTGATTAGTGCCAATTGCAGTCATTTGCGGCATTACAGCCGAACTGTCGGTTTTAACTCGTGCTGCAAGAGCGCCATCATCCCGATTCAGAAAATGTACATATCCTTCAAAATCACCTATTGCAACAACGCTACCCATAGGCAATGGCGCAGTCAACTTGCGATTGGCTAGTGCAGCTTGTCGCCAAAATGTTTTACCAGAAGTATAATCCAGCGAATAAACCGAGCCTACGGCATGTGATACATACACCTTACCATCGTCAACACTCATACCCGAATAACTTGAAATATCACGATTCCATACCACACGACCATTGGTGCGATCTATTGCAGCGACCTTGCCCTGATAAGCAACCGCATACACCAAAGGTCCATCCACGACGGGCAGACTGGTAATATCAGCAATGCGCTCAATCTCGGTCACACCCTTGGGTTGTGCAACGGAAGCCTCCCAAATAACATTCCCATTATCTGCTCGAAGTGCCACCATTTTACCGCCAGCAAAGCCCGCATAAACAGCACCGCCGTCTACGGCGATACCTGCACTTGAACGCAAGCTTAAAGAAGGATTGGCACGTTGATACTCCCATTTACGTGAACCATCATTAACATTAATACCAAATATATGGTTATCACCTGATCGCACTATCACGACATCAACAAACACTCTAGGCACGCTCAGCACTTCACTGCTGAGTTTTGCCTTCCATATCTCTTTTCCTGCAAAATCATAGGCCAGCACAGAACCTTGCGCAGTGCCTACCAACACAATATTAGATCCTACACCAACCCCGCCTGATAGTTTTTCGCCAGCTTTAATGCGCCACTGTTGCACACCCGTTGCCGCGTTAATTTTAACAATCTCACCAGTTGCGCTCGCCGCATAGACAAAATCACCATCAGCTGCAGGCGTAAAATCAAAATTTTCAGCAGCGCCTAGTTTTGTATTCCACAAAACTTTAGCGTCAATCGTCGGCTTTAGTTCTGTCAGTTCAGCGGGTGGATTGGGATCTTCTTTGCCAAATATTTTCTCTGAAACACTATCTTTAACATCCCCATAAAGACTACATGCGGATAACGACAACAAGAGAGAACTTGCAACTAAAGTACGAAATAAGAGCATAGACTTCACACTCATTTAGCCGAGTGCCTCTAATTTTTCGCTAGTATATTGATGATAACGATCTTTTTCATCCAGTTTGGTCAAGGCTTCTTGATAAGCTTTTTTAGCTTCATCAGTTTTGCCCAGTGCCACATAAATATCACCCTTTAAATCAGCATTTAAACCGGCAAAGCCCGCATCGTGTAATTCTGCCAAGATTTTTAATGCGGCATCATAGTTTTTTTCTTCAGCTAAAATCCCCGCCAGTTCCAAACTCGCCATCGCTTGTACGGCTGATTCTTTCGCATTTTTAACTGACCACTCCAACTGTGCTTTAGCACTTTTGCTATCATTGGCAGCATAATTTGCTTTAGCAGCTAACAAAGCTGCACGACCTGCATAAGGTGTGCTCTGATAGTTTTCAATGATTTTTGCAGACTGTAGCTTAATCGCTTTGACATCGGTAATATCCACCTGAATTAAAGCTTGATACAGTGACGATGCTTCGGTAGATTGCTTATTCTGATAAAACTTCCAAGCTTGCAGTGCGCTGTAGGCTACTAACAATGCAATCACTACATTAGTTAATAGACTGCCGTAGCGTTTCCACCAGGCTTTAAATTCATCAATCTGTTCCTGCTCTTCTAAATCGTATGCCATGCTATTTCCCTAAAATTTCTTAATTCTCACTGATTTGTAATAATTGTCATCTAAACTTGTAACACTTGCTTGCGCAGATGCTTTTGCCCCGGAATCGCGCTCAATAATTGCTGTGTATAAGCTTGGTTGGGATTTGCATAAATCTCTTCCACCCCGCCCTGCTCCACTATCTTGCCTTGATTCATCACTACAATATCATCTGCAATATGCCGTACCACCCGTAAATCGTGGCTAATAAATAGTGTACTCAATGCCATTTCAATCTGTAACTCTTTGAGTAACAACAAAATCTGCGCTTGCACCGAAACATCCAGCGCCGAAACTGGCTCATCACACACCAGCACTTTTGGCGATAACACTAATGCCCGCGCGATGCCAATACGCTGCCGCTGACCACCTGAGAACTCATGCGGATATTTTTGCACATCCTCAGGCTTCAAGCCCACGCGCTTTAACATATTAAGCACTTGGTTTTTCTGCTCGTCACGGCTACCTAGACCATGAATCAACAAGCCTTCGCCAATAATTTCACCCACACGCATACGTGGATTAAGCGAAGCAAACGGATCTTGAAACACCATTTGCAAATCACGGCGGGTTTCTCGCAAAGCCTGACCTGTCATTTGAGCTAAGTCTCTGCCTTGAAATAACACCTCACCACTATCAAGACCTTGCAATTGTAACAGACAACGCGCTAGCGTGGATTTTCCGCTACCAGATTCACCGACGACCGCAAGGGTTGAACCTGCACGCAAACTGATGCTGACATCATCCAAGGCTTTTACCAACGCTGTGCCAAAGCCGAAGCGACCACTGCGCTGGGTATAGGTTTTGTTTAAATGCTTAGCCTCTAATATGATGTTGCTCATACTACAACTCCATCATTTAACGAGTCATTTTTCAACCACGCATAATCCATCGGTTTTAACTGTTTTTCTCCTGCAGCATCCGGCACACAATCTAGCAGCGCTTTGGTATAAGGATGTTGTGGATTATTCAGCACCTGCTCCACAGAGCCAGTTTCCACAATTTCACCACGGAACATCACCACGACATCATCCGCAATATCGGCAACTACACCAAAGTCATGGGTAATGAACAACATCGCCATGTTCATGCGCGTTTTCAGTTCATCCAACAGCTTCAGTATCTGCGCTTGCACAGTAACATCTAACGCAGTAGTTGGCTCATCAGCGATTAACAATAATGGCTCACAAGCAATGCTCATTGCAATCATCACGCGTTGACGTTGACCACCAGAAAGCTCGTCAGGATAACTGTCTGCCCGACTTTCAGGAATGCCAACGCGCTGCAAAAGACTCGCTATACGCGCCTTAAGTGCTACGCCTTTTAGGCCTAAATGCACCGTGAGTGATTCGCCAATTTGAAAACCGACGGTGAGTACCGGGTTAAGCGAGGTCATTGGTTCTTGAAAAATCATGCCGATTTTTTTACCGCGAATCTCGCGCAATTGCCCATTATTGAAAAGAGTTAAGTTTTGCTCTTGAAAAATAACGCTGCCCTGCATTTGTACCAGCTGCTTAGATAATAAGCCCATGATAGAAAGAGCTGTAAGACTTTTACCGCTGCCAGATTCACCGACGATACAAGTTGTTTTACCCGGCTTTAACGAAAATGAGACCTCTTTTACCAGTAAACGGCTTGGATTAGCTTTAGACGCTACGGTTAGATTTTGTACGCTTAATAGTGAGGTCATTTTTAATTAAAGTGCTTGGTTAAATAGCGCCTATGAATCTATTTATATATAGATCAATACATCAGCAACTTTGCATCGCACTTGCTCGCCCGCTTGCAATAAGGGTTTGAGTGATACTTCATCAACCGCCGCCTCGTCATCACCCACAATTGCCGCATAACGTGCATTACTTTTATCGGCTTTTTTCATCTGTGATTTAAAACTACCGCCACCGGCATGTAACACAACACTCAAGCCTGCATTGCGCATAACTTCTGCCATGTTAAAGGCCTTTTTCTCGGCTAACTCGCCCACGTTAACTAGATACACATCCGGCGTTTCATTCGCTGTAATACCATACTCTTGCATAAGTAAAAATACACGTTCCAAGCCAATACCAAAGCCACAAGCAGGCGTAACATCACCACCCAGTCTTTCAACTAAACTATCATAGCGTCCACCACCGGCAATCGTACCTTGTGCGCCTAATTTGGTTGTCACCCATTCGAATACAGTGCGATTGTAATAATCCAAACCGCGGACTAAGCGCGCATTGACTTTGTAAGCGACTCCAGCATCGTCCAGCAACTTACACAGACTCAAGAAATGCGTACGAGTTTCATCAGCCAGACAATCCATCAGCTTAGGTGCAGCTTCACAGATGGCTTGCATACGTGGATTTTTGCTATCTAAAATGCGCAATGGATTGGTATGCAAACGGCGTTTTGCATCTTCATCTAGCAAATCAGCATGTTGCTCAAAATAATGAATCAGTACTTGGCGGTATTCTGCACGCTCTGCCGCATCACCTATGCTATTGATTTGCAGCTCGACGTCTTCAATACCCAACTCGCGCCACAACCTCGCCAGCAATACTATTTGCTCGGCATCAACGTCGGGCGTACTGTAACCAAACGCCTCCACACCAATCTGGTGAAACTGACGCTGACGACCCTTTTGCACGTTCTCATGGCGAAACATCGGGCCCGTATACCACAAACGCACTGGACCATTATAGGTAAGATTACTCTCGACTACTGCCCGCACACAACCCGCAGTGCCTTCTGGTCGCAAGGTAAGTTTGTCAGCATTGAGCGCATCAGTCCATGCATACATTTCTTTTTCAACAATATCGGTATGCTCGCCCACACTACGCACAAAAAGCTCTGTCGGTTCCACAATCGGCATGCGGATATTGCAATAACCATACTGGCTTAGTACGCGTCGTGCGGTATCTTCCAGCTTTTGCCACAACGGCGTAGCTTCGGGCAGGATGTCATAAAAGCCTTTGATGCTCTGGAATTTGGTATTTTTGATCGGTTTTACTTTGCTATCGCTCAATTGAACAGTGCTCATATTAACTAACTACTTGAATTGGTATTGTTTTATTAATGATTACTTGACGCAGTTTTCCACCTTGCGCATAGTTTTTTTGCACATAGGTTTCAACGATTTTCTGAAACTCTGCCGCGATATGGTCGCCTTTAAGTGTGACTGTTTTTTCACCATCAACAAACACCGGCGCTACTGGTGTTTCACCTGTACCTGGCAAGCTAATGCCGATATTCGCTAATTTAGATTCACCAGGACCATTGACCACACAACCCATCACAGCCACGCTCATATTTTCCACACCCGGATAATCGCTGCGCCATATTGGCATTTGCGTACGCAAATAACTTTGAATTTGCATCGCTAATTCCTGGAAATAAGTTGAAGTCGTACGACCACACCCTGGGCAGGCCGTTACTAACGGAGTAAATGAACGAATACCCATCACTTGTAGAATTTCTTGTGCCACGACCACTTCTTTGGTGCGCAACTCATTGGGTTCTGGCGTTAAGCTGACACGTATCGTATCGCCTATACCCTCTTGCAGCAATAAAGAAAGTGCTGCAGTTGAAGCCACAATACCTTTTGAACCCATACCCGCTTCAGTTAAGCCTAAATGCAATGGATATTGACAACGCGTAGCCAAATCACGATAGACTGTGACCAAGTCCTGCACATTGCTGACTTTGCAAGAAATGATGATTTGATTAGGCGACAGGCCAATTGCTACCGCTTGCTCTGCACTTTCTAATGCTGATTGAATCAGTGCCTCACGCATCAAGGCATCGGCTGATAATGGGTCAGTCAATCTGGCATTATCATCCATCATCTGCGCCATTTTAGCCTGGTCTAAACTACCCCAGTTGACACCAATGCGCACCGCTTTTTTGTATTGAATAGCTGCTTCTATCATGGCAGCAAACTGCTCATCACGCTTACTACCCTTGCCCACATTACCAGGGTTAATGCGATATTTAGCCAACGCTACTGCACAGTCGGGATACTGAGCTAATAACTTATGTCCGTTATAGTGAAAATCTCCCACTAACGGCACATCACAACCCATGGCATCTAACTCGGTACGAATACGCCCAACCTGTGCCGCCGCTTCGGGCGAATTCACCGTAATGCGCACCACTTCACTGCCCGCTTGCCACAATTCAAATACTTGCTTAACGGTAGCCGCGGCGTCAGCGGTATCGGTGTTAGTCATCGATTGCACGACCACTGGCGAAACCACCGTATTATTTAATCCACCACCGACTGCTACGTGGCCTATCATGACTTGTAATGAATTACGGCGCATATATGCTTAAACTTAGATTATTTTAATGAGAATTTTGCTACGTTGGTCTTAGCATAATTAGCCAAGTCGACTGCATTGCCATTAAAAGTAAAAGTGGTACCGCTGACATTACCTACTATAACTTTAACTGGCAGAACATTTGCATCCACTTGCAGGCTATCTTGCGCACCAGCTTCCAGCGTCTTGCTATAGATGACTTTTCCATTAACATCAATCAGATTAAGCCATGTTTTTTCTGTAACGCTAAAGTTAAATTTAGCCACTTGATTACTAGTAGTCGAAACTGGCGCATTAGTGGCAGGTACAGTCTCTGCTGTGGGTTTCGGCAAAGTCACTGAAGTAGCTACTGGGGCTGTATGGCCGATTTCATTAGAAGCAGATAACTTAGCTTCGCTAGCGGCAACACTAGCAACGGGCGGCGTTTGTTCAGCCTCTGCAGCTCGTTCTGCTGCTGGCAAAGCAATCTCTGGCAATGCCTCTGGTACTGATGCTGTTACTGGAGTGGTAGTTTTAGATACTGCATTACTAGCAACCAACTTAAGTTTAATAGGTGCTACGATCAAATCCGCATACAACAACCATGCTACTAAACCACCAATAACCAAGGCACTAGCGATAGCATACTTTATCCAGGGTTGCTTATCGTTACTTACAATCGGTCTATTAATGCTAGATTGTACTCTGAAAGACTGCATCACCGTTTCTGGAACATGCGCTCGGTAAATATCGAGCATAGGCTCAGCATCAACCTCAAGCATGCGTGCATAATTACGAATGAAACCTCGAACAATCACAGGCTCAGGCAAAGCCGCAAAATTATCATCTTCCAAAGCTTCGACTTGTTTCACACTGATGCGCAAATGTTTAGAAACATCTTGTGGGCTCAGCTTTTTAATCAGCCTTGCATCACGCAACAATGTACCTACCGACTGGGCGATTGCTGACTGCGTATCACCATCTTCAGAGCCAATATCATTCAACTTTATATCATCAACTACTTTAGATAACGTTTCACTTTGTATTTCCTTGGCATTATTTCTATTCATGTTATTGACCACTTAACAAGAGCTTGGTTTGCTCTGAGTTAGGGAACTGCTTACGCAGTTCAAGAGCGTAACTGGATTCAGCATCCTTATCAGCTAAAGCGCGTGATATTTTAATCCCCATCCATAATACTTCTGGTGACTGACCAGCAACCAGAGCATTTTGTAATGTCGTTTTTGCACTTTTTACATCACCACGATCAAACTGAATTTGAGCCAATTGCAAGGCGGCACTGTGCATAAGCGGTTCTAACTGTAGAGATTTTTTTAAATACCCCTCAGCTGCTTTTAAATCGTTTTTACGTGCGGAACAGATGCCTGCATTAGCGTATGCAACACTAGGGGTTGCATATAAGGGATTTTTAAGTGCCGCTAAAAATTGAACTATAGACTCATCATAACGCTGATGGCTACACAAAAAGTCACCATAATTATTGTGCGATTTTGAATTATTGGGTTCGAGTGAGATAGATTGCTTAAAGCTAGCGTCCGCTTCAGCATCTTGCCCTAAAGCAGCGTGAACCAAGCCCAGACCATTATAAGCCAAGCCATAGTTAGCATCAATTTTAGTGGCTTCAGTAAACTCTTCCAACGCGATTTCCATTTTACCTTGCTGAAAATAAGCTGCGCCAAGCTCGGTATGAGCGCGAGCACGATTAGTCGTGTTGTCCTCAGCAGCTGAATTTGAGCCACCAGGCTGATTCGTAGCACACCCAAACAGCACAAGACTAACTAAAGTAATCCACCATAATTGTTTCATGCTACCGCCTTTATCAAAGCCTCTATTGCGCCGTTATTGGAATATGCCGTGCCGCGCGCTTGGTTTTATCAAGCACTTTACCCGCCAACTGACCGCAAGCTGCATCAATGTCGTCGCCGCGTGTTTTACGCACTGTGACAATATACCCTGCCTGCATCAATATATCCCTAAACACGCGTATATGGCTAACTTTAGATGTTTGATAACCGCTATTAGGGAAAGGGTTAAACGGGATCAAATTAAACTTGCATGGCACATTACGCACCACATCCAGCAACTGATGCGCATGCTCAACCGTATCATTTATACCATCAAGCATCACATATTCAAACGTCACGAAATCGCGTGGCGCCTTCACTAAATAACGCTCACACGCCGCCATGAGCTCTTTTAGTGGGTACTTTTTATTAATTGGGACAATTTCATCGCGCAACGCATCATTTGGCGCATGTAACGAAACTGCCAGCGCCACAGGACAATCTTCTTTCAACCTATCCATCGCCGGCACCATGCCACTGGTAGAAAGTGTCACGCGGCGGCGGCTTAAACCATAAGCCGCATCATCCAGCATAATTTGCATGGCAGTGACTACATTGTCGTAATTGGCAAGCGGTTCACCCATGCCCATCATCACGACATTACTAATAATGCGGTCGTTAGCCGACAACAACTCATAGCCATCCGCGGAGCGCAATGATTTATTAGCAATCCACAGTTGGCCAATAATTTCAGAAACGCTTAAATTGCGGTTAAAGCCTTGGCGACCAGTACTGCAAAACGTGCATTCCAGCGCACAACCCACTTGACTAGAAATACATAAAGTACCGCGTTCATCTTCTGGAATAAACACGGTTTCCACCGAGTTCCCAACGCCGGTACCGATGAGCCACTTACGGGTGCCATCATTGGAAATCTGCTCCAACTCAACATTAGGCAAGGTAATGCTTGCGTCACGCGTTAATTTTTCACGTAACGTCTTGGCAATATCAGTCATTTGCTCAAAATCATTCACGCCAAAATGATGCATCCAGCGCATGATTTGTTTGGCGCGAAAAGGCTTCTCCCCAATACTTTCAAAGTGCTGGGTCAGCTGGGGTAAATTAAAATCGAGCAAATTAACCAAAATATTGTCTTTACTAATTACTTAAAAATTACTTACCGAAAAAGTAAGCGATTTCAATCGCTGCATTTTCAGCAGAATCAGAACCATGCACTGCATTGGCATCAATACTTTCAGCAAAGTCAGCACGGATAGTGCCAGCAGCAGCGTCTTTAGGATTAGTCGCGCCCATTAAATCACGGTTTTTCAATACCGCATTTTCGCCTTCTAGCGCTTGAATCATCACTGGCCCAGAAATCATGAATTTAACTAAATCTTTAAAAAATGGACGCGCTGCGTGCACCGCGTAAAAGCCTTCAGCTTCAGCTTGGCTTAATTGCGCCATTTTTGCTGCAACTATTTTTAAGCCATTTGACTCAAAACGTTTGTAAATTTGACCAATTACATTTTTTGCAACTGCATCTGGTTTAATAATTGATAAGGTACGTTCTACAGCCATGGAAACTCCGATAAATTAACTTATTGAAAAGAACAGTAAAATACCATTTTTAGCACTTAAAATAAACAGTTGATTTTGCTTTTAACGACATACCACCTAATTGGTATGCCAAGTTGTAGCCCAATGTGGCAGAATCTTAACCTGTATGAAAACTCCACAAAAAATTAAGCTAGATACAAACAGCCTGACTGCCACCTGCCCTGCTTGCGGCATGCTATGCGATGACATTGCAATTGCGCGTGATGATGCGCAAGCATTAAAAGTCACGGCAAATGGTTGTAGCAAAAGCCTCGCTTTTTTTGAGCAGGCTTTAAAAGAAACTAAACCAAAAATAAACGGCAAAGAAGTAGATTTAATTAGCGCCATTCAAAAAGCGGCTGAAATATTAAGCGTGGCTAATCAGCCGTTAATCGCTGGTTCAGGCACTGAAACACAAGGCATGCGCACCATCATGCAACTCGCAGATAAAACTGGCGCGACACTAGACCACATGCATAGCAGTGCGACTATGCGCAATACATTAGTACTGCAAAACTCTGGCTGGCAGACCACTACGCTCACAGAAGTTAAAAATCGTGTTGATCTACTACTGGTCATTGGTACTGATATTGTAAGCCAAATGCCGCAGTTTTTTAAGCGTATTATCTGGAATGAAGCCACGCTGTTTGAGCAAGATACAGCCGCGCGTGAAGTGGTCTATTTAGGTGGGTCTGACTTAGATACGGCACCTGGCGTTTCGCCGAATGGTATAAAACCCACGGTATTGTCTTGTGATGTCAGTCAACTACCTGAAGTGATTGCCGTGTTGAATGCATTAATTAGAGGTAAAAAACTTAGTGTAGCCCAAGTCGCAGGAATTGCTGTAGAGCAGCTTCAAGCTCTTGCCGACCGCTTAAAAGCCGCCAAATACAGTGTGGTTACCTGGTCTGCGGGGGCATTTAACTTTCCTCATGCTGAGCTTTTGGTACAAAACATCACAGAATGCATCAACACACTCAATCAAACTACGCGCGCCGCAGGCTTGCCACTCACCAGTGGCGATGGTGATAGCAGTGTGAATAATGTTGCGACATGGATCAGTGGCTACCCCATGCGTAATAGCTTTAAGCGCGGTTATCCTGAATATGATCCCTATGCATTTAAGACGGAGCAATTACTGGGCAATGACGAGGCTGACGCTGTGGTTTGGATAAGCACATTTAAAGCCATCCAGCCGCCATCCAGCAATAAGCCATTAATTGTCATTGGGCATCCCAATACCGTATTTACGCAAGAGCCAGATGTATTTATTCCAGTACGCATTCCTGGCCTTCAACAAAAAGGCCTGATGTTCCGCATGGATAGCTCTGTTACGCTACCGCTCAAGCAGTTAATCAATTCTGAACTGCCAAGTTTAAGCGATGTTATTTCGCAGATTGAAGCACATGTTAATTAAATTACAAGGCGGCAGAGTCTATGACCCCGCACACCAAATAGATGGTGTTATACAAGATATTTATATTCGCGATGGCCGCATCGTAGCTCGTCCGCGTAACGATGAGCCTATTACACAAATCTATGATTTAACAGGTAAAGTTGTGATGGCAGGTGCAATTGATATGCACACGCATATCGGTGGCGGCAAAATGAATATCGCACGCATGATGCTGCCAGAAGATCATCGTGGTCACGAACACGCACATACCGATGTATGTGGCTCAGGTTGTGGCCATGCCGCGCCCAGTACGCTTACCACCGGTTATCGCTATGCAGAAATGGGTTACACCGCAGGCTTTGAACCGGCCATCTTACCCATTAACGCACGACAATCGCATCTGGAAATGGGTGATATGCCCATTATTGATAAAGGCGGCTACGCCATGTTGGGCAGCGATGACTTTTTATTGCGCATGCTCACCGCCAAGCAAGATCAGAATGCGATTAATGACTATGTGGCGTGGACACTGCATGCCACACAAGCCATTGGCATTAAAGTGGTGAATCCAGGCGGTATCAGCGCATTCAAATTCAACCAGCGCAAACTCGATTTGGATGAACAACACGCTTACTACAACGTGACACCGCGTGATATATTAAAAACGCTATCACGCGCCGTGCATGAGCTAGGCGTGCCACACCCGCTACATGTACATGCCAATAATTTAGGTGTGCCTGGCAACTTTGAAACTACGCTGAATACCATGGGGGCGAGTGAAGGCTTTCCGCTGCATCTCACTCATATCCAGTTTCACAGTTATGGCACCGAAGGCGATCGTAAGTTTTCATCTGCCGCGGCACAGATTTCTGAAGCATTAAATAAACACAAAAATATCTCTGCCGATGTTGGACAAATTCTATTTGGACAAACCGTTACTGCTTCGGGCGATAGCATGACACAGCATTTAAATGCCAACCACGCTAACCCTAAAAAATCTGTGATTATGGATATAGAATGTGATGCAGGTTGCGGCGTGGTGCCGTTTAAATATCGCGATCAGAATTACGTAAATGCACTGCAATGGGCGATTGGTCTTGAAATATTTTTGCTATCCAATGACCCTTGGCGCATCTTTCTGACCACCGACCATCCTAACGGTGCGCCGTTTACCAGTTACCCGCATCTCATCAAATTGCTCATGGATAAAAGCTTCCGCAACGAGACTTTTGCCAAGCTTAATTTAGACGCGCAAGCCATGAGCACATTGAGCAGTATAGACCGTGAATACAGCTTATATGAAATCGCCATTATGACGCGCGCGGGTGCTGCAAAATTAGTCGGACTGCAAGACAGAGGCCATTTAGGCGTAGGTGCAGCGGCCGATATTACTGTATATACCGACCACCCCGATCGGGAAAAAATGTTCGCTAAACCTGATTACGTATTCAAAGACGGCGAGTTGGTGGTGAAAGACGGTAAAGTTATTAAAGTCACATGGGGCAGCACGCATACCGTTAAACCAGAATTTGACCGCGGCATTGAAAAATATTTGCAACAATATTTTGAAAAATATCACACCATACAATTAGATAATTTCAAAATCAGTGATGATGAAATTGAAGATGATGGTCGCGGTAAAGTCATTGTGCAGCCCTGTGAAGGTCGCCGAGAAAAATCAGTTTAATGATGATGATTCAATATGTTAATTAATGGCGTACAAATAGACGACACCTTTGCCGAAGCATTTAATATGCGCGGCACACGGGTGATTATTACAGCGATTAATTTAAAATGGGCCTACCATGCAGCCAATGCCATGACAGGCTTTGCCACTAGTGTGATTGGTTGTGGCGTTGAATCTGCCATTGAAAGGGAATTAAGCAGCGACGAAACACCTGACGGTCGCCCTGGCGTTGCTATACTCATGTTTGCCATGGACTCAGCAGTGTTAATGAAACAACTCGAAACGCGCATGGGACAATGCATACTCACCTGCCCTACTGCCGCCGCTTTTAGCGGTATGGAGAGCCCAGACCAAATCAGTCTTGGTAAAAACCTGCGCTATTTTGGTGATGGCTTCCAAACCTCAAAACTCATTCCGAATAAAGATGGAATTGCTAAACGCTATTGGCGCATTCCTGTGATGGATGGTGAATTCCTTACTGAAGAAACTACTGGCATGGTACGCGCCATTGGTGGTGGTAATTTCCTGGTATTAGCCACTTCGCAAGCACAAGCCTTAGCCGCTTGCGAAGCCGCCATTGAAGCCATGAAGAAAATATCTAATGTCATCATGCCTTTCCCTGGTGGAGTAGTACGTTCTGGCTCTAAAGTGGGTTCTAAATATAAAACCATGTTTGCCAGCACTAATGATGCATTCTGCCCGACCATTAAAGGTGCAACAAAAACTGAGCTATCGGCTGATATTGAATCTGTCATGGAAATTGTGATTGATGGTTTAACTTTTGAGGATATCAGCAAAGCCATGCAAGTTGGTATCAGCGCAGCTTGTGCATTAGGTAGCAAAAATGGCATCAAACGAATTTCAGCAGGCAACTATGGTGGCAAGCTTGGCCCACACCACTTTAAGCTGCATGAGATTATGAGTGAAAGTGCATCATGACTATGCTCACGTTGACGCTCAAAATTAAATTGCAACAGCGCTTGGATTGCAGCCCACTCACACCATGTAAATTAGCTAATTTATCACTCAGTGAAATTGCCGCAATACCGCTTTATTACGGCAAAGCTAAGCTACGAGTTGACGAAGCATTTACACTTTCTGGTAAAAATGGCACAGCCATTGTGTTTAAAAGCAGTAGCGCTAAGCTGGATAGCATAGGCGCATACATGCAATCTGGCGAAATCACGATCGACGGTGATGCCGGTGCACAACTCGGTTTCAAAATGACTAGTGGCAACATTACCTGCACTGGCAATGTAAGCGATTTTGCTGCGAGCGGCATGAGTGATGGCTTAATTCACATTCATGGCAATGTGGGCGACTTTTTAGGTGCGGCCATCATTGGTGAACGTAAAGGCATGAGCGGCGGCACTGTCATTGTCAAAGGTAATGCGGGCGACCGAGTTGGCGATCAAATGCGGCGTGGCTTAATACTCATAGAAGGTAACACAGGCGATTACTGTGCTTCTCGTATGGTAGCAGGCACCATAGGCGTACTTGGCTCATTAGGCAAATACACTGCTTACAGCATGCGTCGCGGCACGCTTTTACTTACAACGCAACCTTCACTACATGCAACCGTTCAGGATTGCGGCACGCATACATTGCCTTATTTGAACCTATTATTAAAATCTTTTAAACGGTTTGATACACCATTTAACCAAATAACCAGTCAACGTGTACAACGATTTGTTGGTGACTTGGGCGCAAATGGTAATGGCGAGATTTTGGTATTGAAATAGCCAGGCCTACAAAAACAATGATAAAACTCCTTAAAGTTTGTCATAAGCTAGGTGCATTTAAAAGTGTTAAAATAGCATTTTAAGTTTAAAACTTTCGCATCATGTCACAAAATAGCTCCCAAAAATACTTAACGGCTGCGTTGTATAAGTTCGTTAGTCTTCCTGATTACGTCAGCCTGCAAGCACATATTCTTGCAATATGTGAGCAAAACAACATCAAAGGTACAATTTTACTCGCGAGCGAAGGCATCAACGGCACCATTGCTGGACTGCCAAATGACATCCATCAAGTACTTAGTTATTTTCGCACGAACACTCTTTTTGCAGGATGTTTTGCCGATTTAGAGCATAAAGAATCATTTGCCGACGAACACCCGTTCTACCGGATGAAAGTACGCTTAAAAAATGAGATTGTGACACTAGGCGTTGCTGGCGTGAGCCCGACCAAGCAAGTGGGCACTTACGTCAAACCTGAAGACTGGAATGCATTAATTAGCGATCCAGATGTGATATTGGTGGATACGCGTAATGATTACGAAGTAGATATCGGCACATTCAAAGGGGCACTAGACCCGAAAACGACAATTTTCCGCGAGTTTCCTGAGTACGTTGCTAACAACCTCGATAAAACTAAGCATAAAAAAGTTGCGATGTTTTGTACTGGTGGCATCCGCTGTGAAAAGGCCTCATCTTTTATGTTAGACCAAGGCTTTGAAGAGGTATATCACTTGCAAGGCGGTATCTTAAAGTATCTGGAAAATATCCCCGAAGAACAAAGCTTATGGCAAGGCGAATGCTTTGTGTTTGACCAACGCGTAGCAGTTAAACATGGTCTAGAGGTGGGTGAGTTTGACCAATGTTATGCATGTCGCCATCCGCTTTCACCATCAGAGTTGCAATCACCAAAATACACACCAGGCATTTCATGCCCATATTGCTACAACACATTATCGGAAGAAAAACGTGCAAGCTTGACGGAGCGTCAAAAACAAGTGATTTTGGCTAAACAGCGTGGTGAAGCACATATTGGAGAAGCTAATACGCGCCAAAGCAGAAAAAGAACTCAAACCTTATAAAAATCGCCCAAACAACCTAGCACCTATTTCTTTAAGCCTTAACAGTAATGACCTGTGCTTCCAGTCCTCAAGCTTAATCTCATCAGAAGCCGCAATATCTTGCATATAAGCTGCTTGCATTTGTTGAGAGAATTCACGCCCCAAAATCACTGCATTAATTTCATCGTTATCCAGCGCACTGCGCCAATCTAAGTTGCTAGAACCAACGCACACCCAAACACCATCAATAGTTGCCGTTTTTGCATGCAACAAGGCGCCGCGCAGCTCATAAATTTTAACGCCGCCTTTCAACAACTCAGTAAAATATGAACGCCCCGCATAAAATGCAGCAGATGAATCTGTGTGATGTGGCAAAATCAGCCGCACATCAACGCCACGTGCTGCCGCATCTAACAAGGCCTTAAGCAACTGTGGGTCTGGGACAAAATAAGCGTTGGTGATGTATACCTGCTTTTCAGCATTGGTAATAGCGGATATTAAGGTAAGGTAAATCAAACTAAACGGGTCATCTGGCGTGCTGCCAATCGCGCGAACGATTTCCTTGCCTTGTGGCTCCACATTAGGAAAATAATCTTTTTGCGCTAGTGGTTTACCTTTTTGTTTATTCCACGTTTCTATAAACAATTTTTGAAACTGACCAACAATCGGACCATCAAGTTGAACATCTGTATCGCGCCAGCCCAGCTCTGGCTTGCCTGATGCCTCTTTCTTTTCACTAGATGAGTCATCATTTCTTCTAATGGATGACCCGCTCGAATAAACACTACTAATATTTACGCCACCAAGGAATGCTGTACGGCCATCGACAATCAATAACTTACGGTGATCGCGATGATTTGGCATCCAGGATTTTTTTACTTTCAGCGGATTCACTGGGTTAAATTCCAGCACCTGTATGCCGGCTTTAGTCAACCGATCAAAAAATGCTACTGTTGTACCAAGCGCACCGATACTGTCATAAAGTAAATTCACTTGTACGCCATGCGTTTGGCGCTCTATCAACAAATCTGCAAACTGCTGGCCTATTTCATCATCATCAATAATAAAGGATTCCACATTAATATGATCCTGTGCGGCAGCAATAGCAGCAAACATCGCCTTGTAAGTAGCGGGGCCATCTTGTAACAAAGTCACTTTATTACCGACAACCAATGGATTGCCAACCACCTCTTGTTCTAACGCAATCTGCTTATCGAGTATGTCTAGATCTCCAGATTTTTTCTTCAATTCTGCCACAATTGCTGCACTTCTTTTAGCCGAAAGCGACCCACGTGCACTTTCAAACTGTGCAGCTTGAGTTTTATATCTATCTGTATAAAACTGAGTGTCAGGCAATGTTGCACAACCCGCAACCATTAACACGCAGCAACTTATTGCCAAAGTTTTAAGGACGCAAATTTTAATTAGCTTTAGAATCATTTTTTGCATTTTTCATGATTGTTTACCAGTTAAGTGGTATATATTTTGGTAATGATGCCATGACAATAACCTATAACTAATCATTAAAGGGGAATATGTTTTTTGCTTGCAGAGCGTGTGTTAGCTTCATCCTCTGTATCTGCTACTTTAACTACACTACACACGCCAATTTACCCAAACAGCTAAGCAACTACCACTTCTAAAAATCACGATATCACAACCAACAAACACTAGTAAATTTTAGGAAACTGTTGTTATGAGACCTTTGCACCAAGCATAAAAGCTCAAGTTTAAGTTAGAAGCGGCGATTGAGCCGCTCCAGCTTTCTTCATTAATGCCTAACACAGCATTTTT
>JAYVMU010000046.1:0-152928 GCA_043758775.1 Methylophilaceae bacterium | reverse complement strand
CTTTAAATCTGGTTATATTGCTGTTAAACGTGGTGGTGTGGTGGTATGTCTTGCTCCCTATTTCATCACAGATTACCGGCTTGATACAACCGTTCAAGGTAGGCTAAAACACCTCCTAAATAAAATTAGCCAGTTTGCCCCTAAACTGCTTAGCCTGAGGTTGCTTTGTGTAGGCTCACCTGTCACTGATAGCTGCAAAATTGGTTTATCTAAAGATTATCCTTTTGATCCTGAAATGATCAAGGCGCTTAGCTATGAGTTAGAAAAAATCGCTCAGCGTGAAAAAGCTAACGTGATTGCATTTAAAGATGTCATTGAGCATGACGCTCAAACACTAGGCATACCCCTCAAAACTGCCGGCTTTAGCAAAATAGACAACATGCCAGTTGCAACTAACCTTATCCAATTCAAAAGTCTGGATGATTACTTGGACAGTTTAAGTTATGCCACCCGTAAAAACTTAAGACGAAAATTGAAATCACGTGAACAAGTACGTATAGAAGAATATGCAGGGCTGCCGCCTAATATGGCTGCCATTTATCAGTTGTATCTAAATACTTATGAAAAAAGTGAGCTTCAATTTGAAAAGCTAACGCTTGATTTTTTTGAATCCATTGCTGGCTTAATGCCTAATAACTGTCGTTTTGTTCTGTACTATGTAGATAATCAATTAATTGCCTTTAATTTACTACTTCATCGCAACGGTATTTTGTTAGATAAATATATCGGCATGGATCATACTACTGCAAAAAAATACAATATTTACTTTTTAAGTTGGTTGCACAATATCGAAATGTGCATTCGTGATGGATTTCATACCTATCAGAGTGGTCAAGCTGCTTACGAGACTAAAATTCGTTTAGGTGCAAAGTTAAACCAAACCTATATATTTTTTAAACACCGAAATCGTATACTTAATCAGCCGCTGAAATTACTTGCAAATATATTAGCTTATACTAATTTTGATAACAACATAAAAGATAGCACAGCAACAAACCTATGACTGAAATTTCTCTTAAAAATAGACGATGGGACATTGTTTTAATGTTTGGTGTTTTGCTGTGTTGCGATACTGCGGCACAACTTTTCTTTAAGCAAGCAGCCAACAAAATAGGTGAAATCCCGTTTAATAGCATGCCTGCTTTATTTGAATATATACTGAACTTAGCTCAGAGCGCTGAGGTACTGATGGGCGTTGTTTCTATCGCAATTGCATTCTTTACGTGGTTGGCTGTGATTTCTAAAATCGACTTATCTAAAGCTCATCTTATTACCTGCTTAGCTTATGTTACAGTACCATTAAGCTCTATGTGGCTACTACACGAAACAATAAGCGTAAAACAATTGATGGGTATATGCCTTATCATTTCGGGCGCCTTTGTGGCTTCTGCAAATGAAGAAAAATGACTTTAGAATATAGAATGTAAATGTAGTATGTTAAATCATCAATTAGCACACTTACGATTTCTGGTAATCAGTAGTGCTTTATTGCTCAGCGCATGTAGCACGCTACCTGACCCAGTACTCAAGGCAGATACTCCAGACAGATGGCGTAACACCTTAACAAAATCTGATAGTGAAGTATCCCCAACCGCGGCATGGTGGTCATCACTCAACGATCCTTTATTAAATAAATCCGTAGAGCTGGCTCTAAAACAAAATCTTTCTTTGGCACAGGCATTAGAAAGATTAAGCGCAGCAAATGCATCGGAAAAAGCGACGATTGATGGTCAATACCCACGTATTGATTTTATGGCAGGGCCAGATAATTCGACACTAACTCAACAAACAGGGAACACATTAACTACCCGCGGTGCTTATATTGCTGGTTTTGACTTAATCTGGGAACTACCAATATTTGGACGCAACGAAAGCCAGCAGAAAGTGGCAAAAGCGGCCACTGCCACTGTGGAAGCGGATCTGCGCAGTACAAAAATCAGTATTAGTGCTGAAGTTGTACGTGCATATGGCCAACTTCGTGCCGCACAAGACCGGCTAGGCATGATTGATGGTTTAGTTTCACACCACCAAACACTAGCGGCGCTGATCGTTAAAGGACAACAGGCAGGCTTACTCGCAGATGCTGAACAAGATGGTTCACGTAGTGCATTAGCGGATTTACACAATCAACAGCTTACTGCATTCACCCAAAAAGAATCAGCACTACAGCGTCTCTCTGTGCTTTGTGGCTTATCGTCACCACTGGCAGATTGGCTTAACTTACCCAATACACCATGGGTACTGATACATTCAGCAAAACCACCAGCAACGCTGCCTGCAGATCTAATTCGCTCTCGTCCTGATATCCATCACGCAGAAGCAGTTGTTTTGCAAGCGTCCGGGGAACTGGGCATTGCGCATGCAGACCTCTACCCTAAGCTTGCCATTGAAGGTGCGCTAATGGCAAGGTATGGTTCCAGAAAAACGCAATCTATTACATTTTTAGCGCCTTCTGTGCGCATACCTTTATTAGATTGGGGTTTAGCTCGAGAAGTTGTTAATGCCCGTGAAGCAAAGTTGCGTGAGGCTATACTGGCCTATCGTGAAGCTGTTTTACTGGCGATTGAAGACACTGAAAACTCTTTGGCTAGTTTCAACGCTTCGGAAGATCGTTTAGCCAGCACAGAGAAAGCAATCGGTTATATAAATAGCAAATCAGAAAAAATAGAATCAGCTTTTAAAGCAGGCTATCTGAACCGTCCTGAACTATTGCGTTTAGAAATTAAATCATTAGAGCAAGAATCTCAATTAATTGATTCGAAAGTAGCATGGGTTGACGACTTTGCTGCTGCTAACAAAGCTTTATCAACAATGAGTATTGCATCTAGTACACTGGTTGTGCCTACGAAATAAAATTGATGCTGGTCTAATGCCGCAAAAAATGTAAGAATACAATAGACAGTTTTGTAGCGTTAAGGATTATATGAATGAACAAAAAAAACGAGTTTTCACTCGCTATTTAATTGCCTTATTAATCATTTTATTGGTAGCCGTTTATTTCATTAAGCAATTACACAGCGAAGCAAAGTCAGTAAAAAATGTAAATGACTCATCTGCTGTCGTTGTCTCGACAATCGTAGCAGAACGTAACACTATAACTAGGCAAATGAAGTTTTCAGGGCTAATCGTTGGTCGTGAAGAAGTCCCAGTCTATGCTGAACTGCCACAAAGCAGAATTGCCAAAGTCCTAGCAGAGGAAGGACAACAAGTTAAGACTGGGCAACCCCTAGCGACCATAGATACTAGTTTACTAAATATTCAAAAATCACAGCAAGAGGCAACGCTGCAGCGCGCCAGTCAAGCTATAGCCCAGCAAGAGTCGCTATTAGAAGAAGCAAAATCCCAGTATGTACAAGCAAAATCAGAAAAGCTACGTGCTGATGCTATTGCTGATTCTGGCTTACTTTCTACCGAAGCAATTGAACAGCGAGCGACCGCAGCAAAAATTGCTGAGTCACATGTAAAATCTGCACAAAATAATCTAGCGATGGCACAGGCTGACTTTGCCCTCAATAAGGGACAATCAGCAGAGGCTGAGTTGCGTCTTGATCAAGCTTCTATCAATGCACCTGTCTCTGGTAAGATTATCAGCCGAAAAACACGTGTAGGAATGTTATTAGGGCAAGTATCAGAACCATTGTTTGTAATTTTGCGGGACAATCTTACCGAAGTGGAATTTGAAGCTTCCGCTAATGAAGTAGCACAGCTAAAAAGCAATACGGCGGTGAGCATTCAAATACTTGGCGATACAAGCACTTATCATGGGAAAATACGGCATATCGCATCCACGATTGATAGCCAATCTCAATCGGCCAAAGTTCGGGTGAGCTTTAATAAATCACCTGAGCTCGCCTTAGGACTAACGGCTCAAGTTAACGTGATGTTACCGCCTAAAAAAGCAATTTATTTACCTGATACCGCGATACTCATAGAAGGGACATCTAGTTTCGTTTTCACAACCAAAGATGGCAACGCCTTGCGCATCCCGATAAAAACCGGTGATAGATCTAACGGCATGGTCGAAATAACCGCTGGGCTAGATGTAGGAACAGTCATTATTGACCGCTTCACTGCCTATTTACATGATGGCGAGCCTATTAAAGTAATCGCTAATAGATCTGTAAAAAACGAACTTATCAATAAATGAGTTTGCGCATCTCATCTTGGGCCATTAGGCGCCCGCTCTTACCATTCATTATATTAATAGGTCTGATTATTGCGGGTGCCTTAGAGTATTTCAAATTACCCATCAATAATTTACCTAATGTAGAGATTCCCATTGTTAATGTTTCTGTGGTCTTGCCAGGCGCGACACCCACAGAAATAGAAGCACAAATCACCCGCAGAATAGAAGCAACGGTGGCTGGTATTGATAATATTAAACATATCACCTCAACTATCACCGATAGCATTTCCAGTACGCAAATTGAATTTCAACTAGGTACCGATATTGATCAAGCGCTGTCAAAAACACGTGATCAAATTACAGTAATACGACCTTTATTACCACATGGTTCGGAAGAACCGGTTATTCAGCGTGTCGATACAGATTTATCCCCCATACTCACATTCACTGCAGATAGTCATCAGCGCTCGCTGGAAGAAACTTCATGGTTTGTCGACAGCCAAGTGATGAGCTCGCTTCTGGCTATTAAGGGTGTTGCTAAAGTACAAAGACAAGGTGGACTGTCACGAGAAGTTCATATCGAAGTTGATCCCGCAAAGTTACAAATTTATGGCATCACTGTAGAGCTTATTAATAATCAGCTCAGGCAAACAGCTCTCACTTTACCTGCTGGTCGAATTAATGATGGTATCAGGGAAACATTGATCAGAACAGTAGGCTCTCCACAAGATGTAGAGACGCTCTCTAATATGAAAATTGCTTTGCCAAATGGTCGTTCAGCAAGACTGAAAGACCTAGGCATAGTACGCGACACTAGTAATGAAACTCGCCAGCTAGCAAGACTCAACCATCAACCTGTTGTTGCATTTGCAATATATCGCTCGCGCTTGGCTAGCGAAGTGAATATCGAACTTGGCGTAAATAAAGCTTTACATGATTTAAAGATAGCCAACCCTGATATCAAGTTCAGTCGTATTCAATCACAAGTTGAATATACAAAAGAAAGTTACCATTCTGCACTTTGGTCATTCCTTGAGGGCACGTTACTAGCAGCCATTGTAGTATTTTTATTTTTGCGAACTTGGCGAGCAACCTGGATTGCTGGACTGGTAATTCCATTGTCGGTTATCCCCACTTTTATAGTCATGCAATGGTTGGGTTTCTCGCTCAACATTGTCACTTTACTGGCGTTGTCTTTAGTCTCTGGAATATTAGTAGATGACGCGATTGTAGAAATCGAAAACATCACACGCCATATGAAAATGGGTAAATCGCCTTATCAAGCAGCCATAGACGCGGCCGATGAAATTGGATTAGTTGTACTGGCAACATCCGCAGTGATAGTGGCGGTATTTGTACCCGTGAGCTTCATGGGCGGTATAGTGGGCCAGTATTTCACTCAATTTGGCATTACTGTAGCCGTTGCTACAATATTCTCTCTGTTGGTCGCCCGCCTAATAACGCCGGTATTGGCAGCGTATTTTTTAAAGCCTATAATAAACATGAACACTCAGTCCAACGCTGAAGTTACACCAAAATGGATGGAGAAATATTTAAAAGCCCTCGAAAAAGCACTGATTCATCGAAAATCTATGGTGCTTTTTGGTGCGGTCATTGTCATCAGCTCTTTTGCCATTGGCGCTTGGCTGCCAACAGATTTCATGCCAACAGAAGATAAATCACAATCCATGTTGCAAGTGCAATTGCCACCAGGATCAAGGCTTGCAGATACTGATATAGCAACCAGGGCGCTGTCAGATATTTTGTTGCGTCAACCTGAAGTGAAATCAGTGTATGCATTGATAGGTGGTGCTGATAGCGAAACGAATATAGACGGAGAAATTCGTCAAGCTACCCTCTCTATTCAACTCCAACCACGTCATCAAAGATCTTTGGGTATTCAGTCCTTTGAGCAGCTCATGCTTAAAAAGCTATCTGTGGTACCCAATATACGCATTGGGTTTTTAAATGAAGATGGTAACAAGGCGGTGAACATAAGCTTGACTAGTGATAACCCAGAATTACTTCAGCATACTGCCAATAAACTAGAGCAGGAGTTACGTGATATTAAGCAATTAAGTAATATTTCCTCTACATCACCACTGCCGCGTACAGAACTTAAAATCACCCCTCGCAATGGCGATGCTGCCCGCTTAGGTGTAAGTACCGAGAGTATTTCTGACACAATACGTATCGCTACAATGGGTGACCAAAGCATGAATTTAACTAGGATAAACGTGAATGGCCGGCAAATTCCAGTGCGCGTACTACTCAATACCCATAGTGAAGACGATCCAGCTATTATTAATCATTTATTAATACCATCTAATACAGACCAGATGATTCCACTTGCTGCTGTTGCCGATGTGGCGCTAAGCGCAGGTGCAACCAGCATTGCCCGCTTCGACCAAAAGCGCCAGATTATGCTGGAAGCTGATCTAAATGATGCAACTTTAGGTGAAGCACTCAATGCGATAGATCAATTACCTACCATGAAAAATCTCCCGGCTGGGGTCACGCGCTTTGATAGCGGCAATGCCGAATTATTATCTGATATGTTTGATTCATTCAGTATGGCGATAATAGCGGGGGTGCTGATAGTATTTGCGGTGCTGGTCTTATTATTCCGCACGCTGCTCCAACCAATCACTATTATGCTAGCGCTGCCACTCTCGATTGGCGGAGCACTATTAGCATTGCTATTATCACAATCAGCGTTATCTTTACCTGCTGTGATTGGCATACTGATGTTAATGGGCATCGTGGGTAAAAATGGCATCTTACTCATAGATTTCATGATAGAGCATAGATCAGCGGGAATGACCAGACATGAAGCCATTGTTGAAGCCTGCAAACAAAGAGCACGTCCTATTATCATGACAACCTTGGCCATGATTGCAGGCATGCTACCTGTAATTTTCGGATTAGGCGCAGGTACTGAATTTAGAACACCAATGGCTTTAACTGTTATCGGCGGCTTAATTACCTCAACTGGCCTTAGCTTGCTATTTATTCCAGTCATCTATATATTTATTGATGACTTTGAGTGTTGGCTGGCACCTAAATTAAAGAGTTTCACTACAGTAGAAACAACAAATTAATAAGATTAGACTCTCTAGTTTCTTATCCTCATTTAATTAGTTAAATGAGCCAAACTGAAAAAATACTACATTCTTAGCAAGGGTTATCAATGTAGACAATTAGCGCCTAAACTGGCAACCATCATGTAAAGCTCCTTGTTTATTAAAATCATTTGAATTGAAAAACGACCCCGCCCCTCACTCCCATGTCAACAACCAATACTACAGTACTACCTAAGCGAGTTGCCTCATTAAAAGATTTATGGCCGTTTCTACGGCCTTACCGTATGCAGGCTAGCATTGCTTTTATTCTGCTTTGCTTGGCTTCAGGTACACTGTTATTAGTGCCATTAGCTTTTCGCGATCTCATTGACTTCGGCTTTGGCACGGCAAAAACTGGCGCGGCCTCACACATTAACCTCAATAGTCACTTTGGTATTCTATTTGGCTTGGCAGCATTTTGGGCGCTCATGGTGGCCTCGCGCTACTTCACAGTGTCATGGATAGGTGAAAGTGTCACCGTTGATTTGCGTAGTGCTGTGTATGGTCGCGTACTCACACAGTCCCCACAGTTCTTTGAGACATTGCAAACCGGTGAAGTATTGTCGCGCCTCACTGGTGACACTACACTCATACAAACGGTAGTTGGTAGCTCGGCCTCTATGGGCTTGCGTAGTTTATTCCAGTTTATCGGCGGCATGATTATGCTGGCAGTGACCAGCTTCTATTTATTTTCTATTAATGTTGGCTTGATGATATGCCTCATTCTACCGATTATGTTAATCGGTCGCTCAGTTAAAAAACTTTCACGTGAATCGCAAGACCGCATCGCAGACAGCTCAGCTATGGCCGGTGAAATCCTCAATGCCATGCCGACCGTACAATCATATACACAAGAACAGCGCGAAATCGGCCGCTTTCGTAAAAGTGCTGAACTCAGCTTTACTACTGCCATACGCCGCGTACGTGTGCGTGCCCTTCTCACGGCAATCATTATCACCGCAGTGATGGGCACCATTATATTTGTGCTGTGGCTAGGTGCACGCCAAGTCAGTCAAGGCACTATGACGGGTGGCGAACTCGCTTCATTCGTGCTTTATGCGGCGATGGTGGCTGGTAGCGTCAGCACTATGGCAGAAGTTTGGGGTGATGTAATGCGCGCAGCAGGCGCAACTGAGCGTTTACTGGAATTACTACATGCAGAACCGGCCATTGCTGAGCCTCCAGCGCCACAATTACTGAAAAATAGCAGCCAAGCCGCTATCCAGTTTAATGATGTCAGCTTTAACTATCCCTCTCGGCCAAACACACTCGCGCTTAATCATATTTCACTCAACATTACTGCCGGTGAAACTATCGCACTGGTAGGTCCATCTGGTGCTGGTAAAACCACCATGTTTCAGTTATTGCTACGTTTTTATGACGTCCAAACTGGCAATATAACGATTAACGGGCAAGATATTCGCGAACTCACGCTAGAAACCTTACGCCACATGATTGCGATTGTGCCGCAAGACCCTGTGATTTTTTCAGCCAATGTCATGGACAACATACGTTACGGTCGTCATGATGCGACCGATGCTGAAGTCATTGCTGCAGCTGAATCTGCTCAAGTCGCACAATTTGTTCGGCAATTACCACAAGCTTACACAACATTTCTAGGTGAGCGTGGCACACGTTTATCAGGTGGTCAACGGCAGCGTATCGCCATTGCGCGAGCGATTCTAAAAGACGCACCATTGTTATTGCTGGATGAAGCAACTAGTGCTCTTGATGCAGAATCTGAAATTTTAGTACAGCAAGGCTTAAATGCTGCCATGCAAGGCCGCACCACACTGATTATTGCGCATCGTCTAGCTACTGTGCAAAAAGCAAACCGCATTGTAGTCATGGAAAACGGGCAAATCGTTGAAATAGGCAATGCAGCTGAGTTACGCAATCAAGATGGTTTATACGCGAGGCTTGCCAGCTTGCAGTTTGATGTAGCAGAAATTATTGAATAAAAACTCTGACGGGCAAACAACATATAAAAAAGCAGTTACGCCATCAGTATCAATAAATACACTAACTGTAGTAATTCAACCGCTATGTCTCCATTAGTTTTTAAGCCAATGTTTTGTAAAAAAATAACCCAGCCAACACGTGCATTTACACATATTAGCTAGGTTATTTATTAGTCTTGGAAGACTTGGCGCCATAAAGAGTACCTAAAACTAGCTGATTAGGCTAATTGATTCATCATCTCTTCCTGCACTTCAAAAATATCGCCAACAACACCATATTTAGCAATAGTGAATATAGATGCACCTTGGTCGGTATTCACGGCCACAATAGTTGGTACATGTTTCATACCTGCCATGTGTTGAATTGAGCCTGAGATGCCCATTGCCAGATAAAGCTTGCAGTTACCTACCACTTTACCAGATTGTCCAACTTGTCTTGATTTCGGTAACCAGCCCGCATCCGCAATTGGTCTAGAGCAGCATAAAGTAGCACCCGCTGTATCAGCTAGCTCGCGGAAGTCTTCCACATTAGCTTCTTCACCAATGCCGCGACCAATAGATAGAATGAAATCAACTGTAGTGATGTCAATATCGTTACCACCACCTGCCTCAATGTATCGCTTATTAGTGCTACGTGATTCAGCAAATGCTGGTTCAAATTTGCTGACCGTTGGTGAACTAGCACCTTCTAACGGTTTAAACGCACTTGCGCGAACCGAAATCACTACACAAGTTTTATTTGGAAAATCGACTTCCACATTAACTTTTTGGTTATAGCCACCACGAGTTGCAACCAAATCAGCACCATCGTACTCAAGTTTGAATACATCTGTAGCAAAACCATAATGACCTTTGCTAGACAAAGTGGCTGCATAACCTAATGAATCTACGGTGTGTGGTAACAGTACAACTGCTGGAGTTCTGCTTTGAATCAAACCAGATACGGCTGTCTCATAAGCATCTGGATCAAAATCGGTGCTAGCAGATTTAACAACAATGACCTCATCTACACCAGCAACTGATAAGTTTGCAATCAACTGCTCTGCTTGTGCACCAATCACCGCGACTAACACTTTATCATCAGCACCCTGCTTTAAAGTCTCCGCTGCTGCAATCAACTCAAATGTAACTGGGCGTAACTCTCCACTGCGGTGTTCTGCGATTACTAAAATATTTTTCACAATTACGCTCCTTTAAATTCTCTAATAATTTCTATAATTCTGGCGGCTTTTTCAGCAATCGTGCCTTCTATCATCTGTGCACGGCCTTTAGCTGGAACATACATGCGACGTACACGTGACATAGAGTTATCAGCACCAACTGCACTGGCAGACAAGCCTATATCACCTAAACTCAACTCCTCGATTGGTTTAGCTGCTGCTTGTTTAATTCCACGCAATGAAGCATAACGTGGCTTGTTAATACCAAGTTGTATCGTTAATACCGCTGGACATTTAATTTCAACTTCTTGCGACATACCACCTTCTAACTCACGTTGAATCAACGCACTACTACTACCTGGCTTATACTCCAAATTGGCTACTACAGCAGCATGTGGCCAATCGAGATAAGCTGCCGTTGAGATACCAGTTGACGAATACGCCTGGTCAGATGATTGCACACCAGCAAACACCATGTCTGGCGCTTCTTTTTTAACCACTGCTGCTAACACTTTACCAATAGCAATCGCATCTGAGCCCTCAATGGCGTCATCCCACACACGAATTGCGCGATCAGCACCTTTAGCCAGGCATTTACGCAAACTTTCATCTACGCGGTCTGGGCCAACTGAAACCACAACCACTTCAACCTCACCACCGCCATTTTCAGCGCTAGTTTCTTTAATCTTCATTGCTTCTTCGAGTGAAAAATCGTCCCACTCATTAAGATCGTAGAGCAAAAAGTCTTCTTCTACGTCTTTTTCATCTGCACGAATTTCAAAATCTTCATCAAGTGCTGCCACTTGTTTTACGGCTACGACAATCTTCATTATTACTCTCCTAAACAGCTGTTTTAATTGCTTTCTACACTTAAACTATATGACTGATGCTTTTTTAAAGCATCAGCAAACCACCTAAATACTAAAAATCGCACTCTGTAATCCGGGTCATCATGCAAAGACCATTTATCTGATGCAGTGAGCTTTGAACTACCCAATAATAAAATCCTATGCAAGTAATATGGATCCTCCAGCAGCGGTAATAAAGTCTCACGTTCTACCTTAGGGTTTAATATCACTCCTCGCCTTACATCCGCGTCATCATGTTGCGCTAATGACAATTGTATCGACGCTGGTGTATTTGGGTTAGACGCCACACCACTCAGTACATCAATATCCTTATCTGCCACCAGTTCACGCATTAAGTCGCTACTCGCATTGACCTGATACGCCACACCAGCACGTACCCATGCACAACGGTCTTTAGCCAACCGCTCAAGCAACTCAATTGGGCAGTTTTTATTGCGCGTAATAGCACGCCTCACTTCATCCACATCATCAGTCGCTAGTTGTTGCATTATGCCTAGACTTAATGATGGGTTACGCCCTAAGCGTTGCCTCACCCAATCGTCACTATCTACGCTAAGTTGCCGCATAATATCTGCATCAATATCATGTCTAGCCGCCAGCGCTCGTCTTACAGCCGCTGACTCATCCTGCGCAAAAACCGCCGAATCTTCAGCGGGAAAAGCGGTATTTGCTGCGACTTTTGCTCTGACTGCAGCATGTGTATCAACGGCTAATGTCTTTAATACGGCTAAAGGCAGGCTAGTATCCTTTGCCTGCTTTAACAGCTCCAAAGCATATTTAGTGATATTTACATTACTCGCATCTTCTTTTACAGCGCTTTTATTACTAACTTTTTGATGCTTAGCCAATCGTAATTTTACAGATGCATCTTCACTTGTAGTCAATGCCTGTAAAACAGCTGCTGGCGTATGTTCCCAACTCGCCAATATCAATACATCACGCCTTCTAGTAAACATCACCCTTTCTAAGGCTTGTTGCTGCAAGTGATTAGCGATATCAAACACCGCAGCGGCAGTATAAATGTCGTCAACAGCAATGGCGATATCAACTAGCTCAACTGCAGTGACGGGTAGCTTCACATTAAACGGTCTCTACTGGCGGAGATGCTTCTAACTTCAAGACAGGCTCAGGATGGATCACGTTTAAGTCATCATACTCCATACATTCATCTAGCAATTCAATCAACTCGCGTACAACAAACTTACCTTCGTAGCCTGAGGTTTTTAACGCATCTTCAAACATGGTGAGATCTTTTGGACAGCTCACTACGAACACATTTAAACCTTCAATCACAGTCGCTTCTCGCATACGATTGGCTGACGGCTTTTCAATACCCACTGGATCTGGAATCCAAATACGGCCACCACCAGCACCACAACAGAATGAGTTGTCGCGATTACGTCCCATCTCAACCAATTCGCAACCCAACATTTTAAGAATGTCACGTGGCGCATCATAGCCTTTGTTAAAGCGGCCTAAATGGCAAGGATCATGAAAAGTAACGCGGTAATCCAATTTTTTCTTCAGCTTGAGTTTACCTTGCTCAATGAGCTGCTTAACCAACGTGCTGTAATGCTGAATCTCAAAACTACCACCGAAATCTGGATATTCATTACGTATGGTATTGTAAGAATGTGGGTCAGTCGTCACAATCGAGTTAAACTCACAATCGGCCAAGGATTTAATATTGGATGTAGCTAAGAATTCATACAAACCCTCTTCACCTACACGTCTTACGTCATTACCTGCATTCAACTCACCTTCAAATAGCAAGCCGAAATCAACACCAGCCTCATGCATTAATCTGGCAAAAGCGCGCGTCACTTTTTGGTTACGTGGATCAAATGAGGCGTAATCACCAACAAACCAAAGCACATCAACCGCTTCTTTACGTGCATCTTTTATCTCAAACGGCAGCTCTTTTGCCCAAGAAGCACGTTTACGTTTAGATTCGCCAAATGAGTTACCCGTTTTGTGTATCGTTTGTAATGTTTTCTCTAATATTGGCTCCATCATGCCTTGCTCAACTAAGTTACGACGCATTTGCACAATGATGGGCACATGCTCCACCGCAACTGGACATATCTCCACACAAGCTAGACAAGTACGACATGACCATAATGTCTCCATAAACACTTGCCCAACACCTTTGCCGTGAATATCCAACTCTGCTTCTTTAGGCAGTTCTTTGGCGTTGAGTGTATTGTTGGCAAACTCACGCAATGACAAAATCACATCTCTTGGTGAGAGCGGAGCTCCCACCGCGTTTGCAGGACAGGCCTCTTGGCAACGACCACATTTGGTACAGGCATCAAGATGCAATAGATTCTTCCAAGTCAGGTCAGTAATGACTTTATAACCAGCATTTTTTTGATCATCTGGCACTTTGGGTAGGCGTCTTCCAGCAAGTGGATCACGAAACATCAGCGAAGCTGAAGCTGTGAAAATGTGCTTGATTTTGGTATACGGAATGAATGCAATAAAAGTCAGTGCCAATACACCATGAAACCACCACAAGCCGCTGCGCAATGTACTTGCGCCTTCAGCTGTTAAGCCCACAGCTTGCATACCATATGCCAACACAGCCCCAACAGGCGACCATAGTCGGTAATCCCAAACTGATGGTCTATCACTTAACCAAACCAATCTTGCTGCCTCTAAAACAAAACCTGTAATTGCAATTAAAATCAGCGTCCAAAGAAAAGCCCAGTCTTCACGGCGGTACTCACTTCGATCGTAGTCCGCATCACCAGGCTCGCGATCTACACGTTTGTAGTCCAACTTGGGTAGTCTCATCCATTCGCGGCGATACATCATGTACAGCATACCAACAATCAAGCCTAAGCCTGCTATATCTAGAACTAGCGAGAACCAAAGATAGAAGTTACCATACCAAAAATGCACCCCAAATAAGGGCGCAAGAATATCGTATTCAAGCGTAATAGTGGAGGTGCCGATAAAGAGCAGTATGAAGCCAAAGAAAATCAAGCCGTGTGCTCTGCCTGCATTTTTATCACGACGCACCAGCGTGCGATGTGTAGCCATGGTTTTTACCATGTCAATAAAGCGATGTACCAATTCACCCCATGAGCCATCTGGCTTGCCACGGCGGTATTTTCTTACCTGTGTATAAGTGCCGTAGATAAAAACGGCGATTGCAGTATAACCAAGCGCATAAAATAATTTTATGGCGTATGGCTGGAAATTCTCAAACAGTATTCTGGTTATTTCAGTAGGATTTGTCATATCGTTGTACTCTTTTGTTTCATTTATTTTTATATGACGGAACGAGCATTACTGCCGCCACTCACAGCGACAGTAATGCTCAACACAAATTAAACCTTGTACTCAATCTTGAATTGACCACCTGGCATATGCGGAACACCCCAAACTGCAACTTCACGTTTGTAAGGTAGCGCAAATTGCGGGTTAGCCTCTTCAATTTCACGCGCAATCCGATGTCCACTAAAGGTTGCATCAGCAATTAAGCGTGGCGCCTCAGCATCTCCAGCTAAGTAGATACCTTTAATGCCATTTTCACTCCACTCAGCTTCACGTGCTTTTAGTTCGTTCCACAATGTGTTGTCTGAATGACGACCTGTCACTAAAACTAGTGTGTCAAACTCTAGCCAACGATGTGTCGTGTTGGCATCACGTGGTGAAACCCCTGGACCGCGATAAGTACGTTTAGAACCATCGCCCCACACGTTATAAATTTCTAAGCGACCTGGCTCGATTTTTGAGCAGAAGTGATCACCTAATTCCTCAACATGTAGCTCATGCAAACGACGCATCATATTTGGATACTCAAGCGTAAAGTGCATGTAATTAGCTAAATGCACACCCGATACAATAGTGACCTCATGACCATCCGCCGCCAATTTTTCGGCCAGACTAGGCGCCATAAAATAGGTATCCGCATTTAAAATAACCACACGTTTACCAATTTTCTTTTTACCCTCAAAAATCTGTTCCGGTGTTACTTGGTCTGGCAATGTAGCATCAGCACCAGGAATAGCCTCATGTGTCAGGCAGTTATTGCCATCCGTGTTCCATGAAGAGCCTGTTGCAATAATAACCTTGTCAGCACCATATTGCAGCACTTCATCAGCCGTAATAGCTTTTTGGCCAAGCGCGATTTGGCTATCTTTGTTTTTCTTAACCAATTTAGTCAGTTGAGTCTCACGGTAATCACGGTGATAGCCCCACTCGCCTAAACCTGGCAAAGTCACAGTGCTATTGAGATGACCACCAATTTTTTCAGCCTTATCGTAAAGGTGAACAATATAGCCACTTTCCATTAGTACACGTGCCGCTTCAGAACCTGAAGGACCCGCACCTACTACCAATACAGAATCTTTAGATTTTGTCTTAGGGAATTTTTCTGGGTGCCAACCACGGCGATACTCTTCACCGGCTGTTGCATTTTGTGTACAAATCATTGGCGGGCCACCGATTTCCCAACGTGAGATACACACGTTACAGCCAATACAGACACGAATGTCGTCGTAACGACCTTCTTCAATCTTTTTAGGTAAAAATGGATCTGCAATTGAAGGACGTGCACAACCAATAATATCAGCATAGCCTTTAGTCACAATTTCAGTCATTTTTTCAGGGTCAGTAAAGCGACCCACGCCTAATACAGGCTTTTTAGAAACTTGTTTTACAAATTTAGTCCAAGGCACTTGATGGCCTTGTTGATAGAAACGTGATGGGCCTGCATCTTCACCCCATTCAGCAATATCACCCACGTCAACATCCCACAAGTCAAGCAACGGATCTGCAAGCTCAACAAACTTCATGCCATCAACTTCAACTTCAATTTGGCTAGGACCATAGACTGTATCAACCGCAAAACGTGTGGCAATTGCGCATTCATCACCGACTGCGCGTTTCACTTTTTCAAGTGTTTCTAACCAAAAACGTGCACGATTTTCTAATGAACCACCATATTTATCAGTACGTTTGTTGTAATAAGGATTTAAGAATTGTAATGGCAAATAAGAGTGAGCACCATATACATAGACAATATCAAAACCGGCATCACGCGAACGTTTAGCAGCATCAACATAATATTGCTGCACCTGAGCGATGTCATTTAAGTCCATCTCTTTACAGTAGCTCAAAGTTTCAAATTCTGAGGCATATTGGCTAGGACCACGTGCCGTTGCGCGTGATTCCATATTTGGCGCATGGGCGCCGCCGTACCAAAGCTCAACACCTGCTAATGCACCATACTTATGCACTTCATCAGTCATCGCGCGTAAGTTGCGTACATCACCCTCATCCCAAATACGTGCAGATAAGCGATGTGTATCATCTGATTCTGGATGAATCGAACAATATTCAGTGTTCAGGGCAGCCCAACCACCTTCTGCCTTCATTGATCGATGCGCTGCCTGAAAGCCAGGCTTGTCAGAACCAGCACCAATACAATGCGGCACCTGATAAAAACGATTGCGTAAAGTTTTAGGGCCAATTTGAATAGGCTCAAATAGTATGTCGTGCTTAGGATCGCGTGCCATGATATCTCCTGATTTGGTTACGTTAAATTATTCTTCAATCTATTCTTCTGTTTCAGCATTGTCTTCGTGGACAGCACGACTCACAATTACTCTTACGACTTACCACTTAGGTAGTATAGATTTCATTATTAACTACATGAATTTATTCATGATTTATTTCTAACTATTACTAATGAAAAAGGGTGAGTGGCAATTGCCACTCACCCTAATTAATACTGCATTAGAACTAGTAGTAAGGCAGATCTAACAGTTTACAAACTATGGAAACCGTATACCACTAACACACCAGCCACCAATGCCACATAAGGTAGTATGCCGGCACGTGATGTCACCTTACCTTCATCATCTGATAGGTGCATATCTTCTAACATTGCTGCAGGAAACTTACCTTTATCCTGAACAAAATGCCTAAATATGAATACTGGGACAATAAGTGATGCGAAGATAAGGCCGGTTTTAAGTGTACCGTCACCCCATATATTGGCGCCCAAGCCCATGATTGCAAGATTCACAAAACCCAAAAATGCACCTGCACCAAGAATCAGAGTAGGCGCTTTGTATGGGCGCTCCCAATTTGGTCTGTCCATACGATGAATCCAACCAGCATTCAAGTTAAGGAAGTTGAAAATAAGATAACCAACATTTGATGCAGCCAAAATAAACACATAATCAGACATCAATAGCAAAATCAAATTAAAACAAAGATCTGTCCACATCGCTCTTGTTGGAGCACCATGCTCATTCACATGAGACAGGTACTTTGGTAACCAACCGTCAACAGATGCTTGATAAAGCGTACGTGATGAACCAGCCATTGAAGTCATGATAGAAAGCAATAATGCAAGAATTAGCATAACCACCAAAATGGCGCCAACGATCTTGCCACCACCGAGCATATTTGACATTGCTGTCGCTACGCCCATACCGCTGTAAATATCTGGTGCCAACATGCCGCTATATACTGCAGGTGTTGTAACAACGCCAGCTGCATTAGTCACAGCTGGTGTTATTAAATGACCCAAGCCAAGATGGCCTTGAAAAGCAATTGGTACTAAGGTAAATACTGCAATACACATTAAACCTGAATAAAAGATAGCTTTAAAAGTATCAGTTTTAGGGTTTTTGAATTCACGGGTATAACAAACCGCCGTTTCAAAACCATAAGTAGACCAAGCAGCAATAAATAAGCCACCAGCCATCAATTTCCAACCTGCAATATCAAAAACACCATTGATAACATTACCACCAGCATCATAAGCAAGCGGTGAGAGTGGGAAGAAATTTACCTGTGGCAGATCGCCTGTAAGAATTGGCACTATTCCAACCAGCATCAAAGGCACCAAGGCGGCGATAGCCAATATCATAGTTGCCTTAGCAGAGCGTAAGATACCGCCATGCTGAATTGAAAACACCGTCAATAGAACCGCAACACCGAGAATAAATGTGGCATTAATACGCATAGACAGGCCGTCTTTAATCATGCCCAAATCCAGCAAGGTAATTTGCCAAGTATTAATCGCAGCATCTGGCGCGAACAAGGCATTGAGCATATAACCCGCTGCCAATCCGGACCCGATAGCCAATACAGGCGACCAAGCAAACCAGTTACACCACACTGAAACAGGCGCAATAAACTTACTATATCTTACCCACGCAACAGAACCATAAATAGAAGCGCCACCAGATTTATGAGGAAACAAACCAGCAATTTCAGCATAAGTAAAAGCCTGAATAAAACCAAAACCAATCGATATCATCCATATAAGCCAGGATGGTTTGCCTACTGTCGCAGCAATTGCTCCAATTGAAAAAAGAACAAGTGCAGGTACGCCACTCGCTACCCAGAATGCACCTTGCCAACCAATTCTCCGCTGCAGCGTTGCACTATGTGCATCGCCCGAAAAACCAGTTGAATTTGCATCAACTGCAGAATTTGTACTCAATTTAAGTCCCCTTATTTTAATATTACTTTAGTACAGCCCCAAGTACCCCCTTGGAGATTGCACATTTGAGTGTTGCAAAAGATTTAAACGCAATTATCTTAATAAATAAAACCTAGTCACGGATTTTAAACACCATATACCGCACGTGAGTCATTTTGCGGATTATGCATAGGTGTTTGCAATCATCACTACGGACTACTACCTAGGAGGTAGGTTGAGCATCAATCTAAAGATTAGTCTAAGCAATATTAGTCGTACAAAAATACTTCTTTAGTGTTACCACCTCAAGACAATATGTAACTTTATCCAATAAGGAGTATGGTATTCATACTAATAGATTAACTTAAATGGATGAAATTAATGATTGTTTTCATGCGCTTGATAATAGATTGGAAATAAAAATGACACAGCAGCAGCACGTAAGCCCAAGTCGTAACCAAGAGTCTCTTTACGGTTTGGTTGGTGGCGAAAATGGCCTCTCAAATTTAATTAAAAACTTTTACGACATCATAGAAACCGACCCTGCCAGTAACAAGTTGTTATTACTGCATTTGCGCGGTCAAGGTGTCGCGAATTCACGGCTTGAGCAATTTAATTTTCTTTCAGGATTTCTTGGTGGGCCAAAGCTATATATAGAAAAACACGGTCATGCAAATGTCAAATTTATGCATGAACATATCGAAATTGACCGTGAAGTAAAGGATATTTGGCTTAAATGTATGTCGACGGCAATTGATGAAACAGGTCTCGTCACTAATACAAAAGATAGGTTGATGAGCGTCTTTACCTTAGTTGCAGACCGACTAGTCAATCACTAGTCGCCAATCAATAGTAGCGGGATGAATTAAATTTTCTGATTCCCGCTTTATCTGGTTGAGTCATTGTTTGACTGAATTATTGTGCTTAAAGGCTTCTGTGCGATACTTGGCCCAATAATAAGCATCCATCACCGAGATCGCATAGACAAACAATCCACCTGCATATTGCCCTAAAATTGATACATTAGGGCTCGCTACCTGATGCGTCATGTAGCCAAGCACCAGCATAAACACCAACATAAATAAGCCGCGTTTTGTGGAATTGTTAAGAACCTGCCCCACTCCTGGTAACAAAATAGCAACGACCAGTATTACATAGGGAGACAAAGGCGCTACAAGTTTTGGACTGCTTTGTGTAGCTTTTACTTCAGTTGTGGTTATTTTACTGCTCATAATTTTCCCGTTTCTAGTTCTATTTAGTATTTTCTAATGCTTCTCTGACATGAATAGCATCGATAATAAGTCGTTGAACCAGCTCCTTTTCAATTGGCATAGCATCAAATATTGAGTTACGCATTAACATATACTGACCACGTTCAGCTTGTTTAGCCATATAGGTAATTCGCAACACACTCGGCATCACTAATAGCTCTTTCGTCCGTTCATCACCAAACAACAAAGGCACAAATCTACTGAGTATATCCACTGCAGCAGGCTCATCTTGATACTTAATCATAGAATGCGCAGGCCAGCGATCTGGCGTTTGCAAATGGCCTGGCCATTGCCATGCAGGACTATAAAATTCGTTATTTTGTGGTCTTACAATTAAATCCAAACTGCCTTTTGTTATGCTTTTACCCTTAATAGTAACCAACAGCCATAATGGCGGTACTTTGCGCACAGCTAAGGTATCGGCAACCAGCTCCAACAGAACATCAAATCCACCATACTGACCACGTAGCTTGGGGTAGTCTAAACCCTGTGGACTTAACTTAGCGTCGTGCAACAGTCCCATACAATCATCAAGTAAATGTAGCTTATTCTGGATGGTTTTAGCGCGATCTCGCTGGTAATGTCTATAGAGAAAAATCCCCATCACCATCATAACAAGTACAAATAAAATAGTGTTCATAATCAATTAAATCTGAATTAAGGGCCGGTAGTTAACCTGCCCTTATTCTGACTATCTTACCACCGTGACAGGACAATGCGCTTTAGCAACTACTTCCTGCGCGATTGAGCCTAGTAATAACTTGCTCACGCCAGTCCTACCCACAGAACCTGTAATGATTTGGTCATAACTATTTTTATCAGCATATTCCACAATAGAGTTTGCAATGTGATGTCCACCCAATGCAACACAAGCAACACCAGTCAGGCCCGCCATCTTGGCTTTATTAGCCGCGACCTTCAGCTCGCCTTGCAATTGTGCATCTGCTGCATCCAACATCGACGAATCCCAAAAGCGGCTATGCGAAGCTGATTCCCCTGTGACTAATGACACCGTAACAAAACAAAGGTGTGCATCAGTCTTAGCGGCTAGGTTTACTGCAAAATCAATGGCTTTATCTGCGCTATGCGAGCCATCAGTAGCACATAGAATTTTATTTTTCATCTAATACTCCTTCATTAATAAGGCTTGCTCAGTATGAGTAAACTCAGCAGTTAATAACCTTTAGGGCGTGGCCATGGCATAGTAAATTGCTCAGAGCGTTTTACATATTTGTAGCGACGTATAGTAAACCAGATAGATGCGACTATATAGAACGCCATAATCGACAGTAATGACGAACCGTAACCTAGGAATGTTGCAAAATACGTTGCTGAACAAAGTGTTAGCAATGTAATTGCAGGGATTGGGTGGAACGGATGAATATACCCACGATGGATGCTGTTAAGTGGCCACATTTTTCTGAACTTGATAATGTTGAATGACATAAATGTATAACCCAACAAACCAGAAAGAATCGAGAATGTAATCACTTGATCTAGCAAACCTGTGAACGCAAACGAAACCGCAATTGGCACTAAAAAGATAATAGAACGATAAGGTGTACGATAGCGCGGATGAATTGCACCAAAGAACACAGGCATATAACGATCACGACCCATAGAAAACCAGGCACGTGATGCATCATTGATACAACCATTGGCAGAAGCAATTGCCGCAAAAGCAGTGGCAATAAACAACAGGACTTGCAGTTTGGTGCTACCAACTAATGTACCAGCATCATATAAAGGTGTAGTAGCTTGACCCAAATATTGCCAAGGCATAAGTCCTGAACAGATATACCAAGTCAGTGATGCTGCTACTAACAAGGTCATCATGCCGCCCATCGTGCCGAGTGGAATCGCTCTACCAGCTGAACGCACTTCTTCCGCTGCCTGACAAGTACCTTCAATACCCAAGTAGTACCACATGCCAAATTGCAAGGAGGCTACCACACCAATCCAGCCATATGGCAAATCAGTTAGTAAGGCCTTGTGTTGCAAAACAGCACCTGGATGGGTAGGTTCTACTACGACAAATAGGACTAATATTGACAAGAAAGCAAACAGTGTAATCACAAAGTTAAGTGTTAACGTCATGAATACTCCGCGGTAGTTCAACCAAGCTAGAAAGGCTACCGTGAGTACAACAAACGGTCGAGTATCCAGCCCCGTATGCCCCAGCGCTTCTGCTCCGGATTTCATTAAATCACCTACCACCAATGCATCAGCTGCTTCTAACATGGTATAAGCCATGACTAGATATAGCCCCACGTTAAAGGCCATTAATGGGCCAATAATATGTTTAGCTTGTGTGTATTGTCCACCAGCTGCTGCTACTGTTGAAGTTACTTCAGAATCAATCATCGCCACACAGGTATAAAGCAAGCCAATGACCCAGCATGCAATAAGTGACCCATAGGCACCCCCTTTAGCGACTGAGAAGTTCCAGCCCATAAATTCGCCTACCAAAACTATACCTACCCCTAACGCCCATATATGAAATGGATTTAGAACTTTTAACATCGATATACGCTTTTCACCAGTGTTGGTGGCTACAGCGCTAGCATTATTTTCGCTCATTTTGTTATCCTCTCTAAGTTGTGTTCACAGATCCAGCTATTCTTCACCTTCACGTGAACTCATGAGAAACTCTTCATCATATTGTTTTGAAACACTTATTGCATCGACAACAATCCATATCAACAGGACGGCGGCAATGATCCAAGCGGCGTAACTTAAAATATCCCAAAAATTCATCATTAAATCTCCTAGCTAAAGTTTGATTAATCGCCAAATTTCTCTGCAATTACTTCACGATATTGCTTTGCAGATACTGTGAGCATAAATATAAAATAACCTATGATCACAGCGGCTGTAATAGCCAACCACATTGGGTCAATTGAATAATCAAACTTGGTATTAATAAGGACTGCCGCTTTATCTGCGGTATAGCCGAGCTTTTCCCATTGTTGTTGCACAATAGGTGAAAGGTTGAGTGATGCCCAAGTTGGAACTACTGCATTGGCGGCAGCATTTGCTGCAGTTTCAGCATCTTTCGCCTTAAATAGCAAAGGTAAAAGTAAACTCAAATACACCAATACTAAAATAAACAGACTATCAAACATCTGCCCAAACCAGCCCTGCTTTGGTGGTACATATTTAATACCCATTTTAGATCTCCTCTATTATATTTTTAGCTATCTATTAGCTAGCTTCTTTAGCAGTCTTATTGGCATCGAGACTTTTGATATCTAGCCCATAAATAAACTGTTTATCATCAATGAAATGTTTATGCATTGCAGTGACTGAAGCCGTATTAAAAAGAATTAATGCAAAACTACTGATATACATGATTAAACGAATATTAGGGTCTTGCACGATCTGTAAAATAAAATACAACACAAAAAGTACTGCCGACCAAAGTAATGCAACATCTACCCAAGCCATAATGCAATCCTGAATAAACATACGATGAATACGTGACTGTAAGTCTTGCTTCATTTCTGGCTCCTTAATTAGAAAATAATATTATTCAATTTCTTAAGTTGTATTAATTAGCTGTATTAAATATGAAATAGATGGTCTCCTAAACTTATTGTTATATGCAAAAAAATGCTGTTTTAGCTAAAACAGTAAAGTAAAAGATAAAAAAAACCGCTTACAATACTCTGTAAGCGGCAGGGAGAAATCAAAAAACAAATTGATTACCAGTAAAAGTCCAATATCTGGCAGTGGCCAATTTCAGGTTTACGTTACGAATACAAAGAGATAAATCTTTTATTTCAACAGTAAAACCATTCATGACGCCACTCCCTCAGTAAAACCCAATAGTTAAATTGGGTGAGTAGGACTAATCTAGCAATTTAATCAACGATTAATACTTAGTAACTCCTGGAATCCAGTTAGTACCAGCCAACGGCACTTTCGCCATAGCGGATGCTTCTACAGTCAATGCTACCAAGTCTTCTGGCTCTAAATTATGCAAATGAGATTTACCGCAAGCACGTGCAACTACTTGGGCTTCCATCGTCATCACAGAAATAAAGTTAGCCAGACGGCGACCAGCGGCAACAGGGTCTACGCGTTTCATTAACTCAGGGTCTTGCGTAGTGATACCAGCAGGATCTTGACCTAAATGCCAATCATCGTAAGCACCAGCGGTTGTACCAAGCTTGTTATATTCTGCTTCTAAGTGAGGCTCGTTATCGCCCAGTGCAATTAAAGCAGCAGTACCAATAGCAACCGCATCAGCACCCAATGCAATAGCCTTAGCCACATCAGCACCGTTACGAATACCACCAGATACAATTAACTGCACACTGTTTTTACCGTTACGATATACACCCAAATCTTGCAGCGCTTGTACTGCTGGACGAATCGCCGACAAAATTGGTAGACCGACATGTTCAATAAACACTTCTTGCGTAGCTGCCGTACCGCCTTGCATACCATCAAGTACCACCACATCGGCACCCGCTTTTACTGCCAAAGCCACATCAAAATAAGGACGTGTTGCACCGATTTTGACGTAGATTGGTTTTTCCCAATCGGTAATTTCACGGATTTCGGCGATTTTAATTTCCAAATCATCAGGACCAGTCCAATCTGGATGACGACAAGATGAACGTTGATCAACACCTACTGGTAAACAACGCATCTTAGCCACACGTTGGGTGATTTTTTGACCAAACAACATACCACCGCCACCGGGTTTTGCGCCCTGTCCAACTACCACTTCAATGGCGTCGGCTTTACGCAAGTCATCAGGGTTCATGCCGTAGCGTGAAGGCAGGTATTGATAAACCAACATGGTTGAATGGCCACGTTCTTCTTGTGTCATACCGCCGTCACCAGTAGTTGTGCTTGTGCCAGCAGCTGTAGCACCACGACCTAGCGCTTCTTTAGCTGGGCCAGATAATGAGCCAAAACTCATACCCGCAATGGTCACTGGTGTTTTAAGGTAAATTGGTTTTTTAGCAAAACGTGCACCTAAAACCACATCAGTACCGCATTTTTCACGATAGCCTTCTAATGGGTAACGGCTAACTGAGGCACCAAGAAACAATAAATCATCAAAGTGCGGCAATTTACGTTTGCTACCAGCACCACGGATGTCATAGATACCCGTTGCTGCAGCACGTCTGATTTCAGCCATAGTGTGTGGATCAAACGTTGCCGAGAAACGCGGTAATGTTTGAGGAATATGGTGCTCGACAGTTTTAGCGTCGCTGTTTACTTTATTTGCAGCATCACTCATTTTAGTATGCTCCTGCATTATCTACTTTAAAGTTATAGAGGGTACGTGCTGAACCGTAGCGCTTGAAGCTATCTGGAGACACAGAGGCATGGCCTGATTTAGCAAGTAAATCCACTAAAATCTTGCGTCTTTCTTCATCCATTGGCTTTTCGATACAATCAGAACCTAGGCTCTTCACAGAGCCACGTACAAAAATATTAGCTTCATATAGTGAGTCACCTAAAGCGTCACCAGCATCGCCTAACACAACCAAATTGCCAGCTTGTGCCATGAATGCGGTAAAGCTACCTACGGAGCCGCCAACTACAACATCCGCACCTTTGAGAGCAATAGCGCAACGTAAGCCCGCATCACCATCAATAACCAGTAGCCCGCCTTGCGATGTAGCACCTGCAGCGTTAGAGGCGAAGCCCTTAACATGCACACGACCAGACATCATATTTTCAGCAACGCCTGAGCCAGCACTGCCCTCAATGATGACATTGGCAATTTGATTCATACCTGCTGCGTAATAACCTGCGTGACCTTTAATTGTGACGCTAACATCCGCTTTTAGGCCCACTGCAATATTGTGAGCACCATTTGGGTTGCTAATTTCAATTTTTTTACCATCTAGTTCACTCGGACTACTATGCAAAAACTGATTTAGTTCGCGTAGTGGAGTGACATCTAAATTATATTTTAGACTTTCCATACGTACATCTCCTTAGGTGAAGGTTCGAACACTTTCGCATTCTTAATATCTGGCAAATGTGCTAATGAGCGAAACTCTGAAGCAATGGCTACATAGTCATCATGTTCAGCCACAATCGCTGGCTTACAAGCAAATGGATCACGTACCAAAGCTAATTGGTCTTTAGTACCCATCAACAATGTATAAAAACCATCCAAAGCATCAAAACCATGCTCTAACGCTGTCTTCAAATCATCGCCTTCACGCATGCGCCACTCTAGATAGCGACAAGCTGCTTCGGTGTCGTTATCAGTTTCAAACTCAATACCTTCATGGCTCAATTTACGGCGTAAATTGTGAGCATTTGATAATGAACCGTTATGCACTAAGCACCAGTCCTGACCGGCTGTAAATGGATGTGCATGAGCAGGTGTTACTGCTGACTCAGTCGCCATACGTGTATGGCCTACCAAGTGGCTACCACTCATGTGTTCAAAGTCGTAGCGTGCTGCTACTTGAGCAGGAGTGCCGACATCTTTATAGATATCCATCAATTGCCCAATAGAGAGCAAGTGCACTTGTGGATAATGCTCTTTCAACCAAATTTTTACTGTAGCTGGCTCTAGATGCGTAGTTAATACCGCATGGTTAGCTTTTTGCGTAAAATTAACGACTTTGCTACCTAGGTGCGTTAAAAAGTCATGCGAAAGCTTTTGCCAGTTAAAATCTGCCTCACTGGTATAAAGACTGAATTTACGCTCATCATCACCTACTGCTTTACCAAAAATGGCTAACCCAGCAGAGTCTGGTCCACGTTCAGTCATACCGATTAACATCGGCATCATTAACGAGCCAATATTGGCGCGCATTTTCTGGTTTTTAACCAGTAATCCTACAATTCCACACATCTTATTCTCCTAATAAAACTTACTAATTTCTATTAATAAAACTAGAAAAACTCCACATAGCGTTTGATTTCCCAATCTGATACATGGCGTTGATATTCCACCCATTCCATATATTTCATGTCAATAAACTCTTGTGTAAGCTCAACACCCAACGCTTCACGAAGTACTGTATCTTCTTCTAAAGCACGAACTGCCTCATTCAGGTTTTGCGGCAAGATACCAATACCTGCTGCTTTTAACTGTGCTGGCGTATAGTCGTACAAGTTGTCAGCATTGCCTTTGCCTGCATCCAATTTACGTGCGACACCATCTAAACCAGCAGCGATTACCGCAGCCGTGGTGAGGTATGGGTTACAGCCACCATCAGGTAAGCGCAACTCTAGACGACCATACGGAATACGTACCATAGTCGAACGGTTGTTATTACCGTATGAAATATAAGCTGGAGCCCATGTTGCACCGGTTAGTGAACGACCTACTACCAAGCGTTTATATGAGTTAACCGTTGGTGCAGCTAAGGCAGTGATTGCTGGCGCATGCGCCAAAATACCTGCCATAAAGTGATAAGCTAATTCAGATAAGCCATGTCCTGTTTTATCAGAGTCGTCATGGAATAATGATTTCTTACCATCACCAATCGACATATGCATGTGCATACCATTACCTGGGCGATTACTAAAAGGTTTAGGCATAAGTGAGCAAATCATGCCCATCTGGTTAGCGATTTCACTAGATGCCATTTTGAACATAATGAAGTCATCAGCACTCTTTAGACAGTCTGCATAAGTGTAGTTAATCTCAAACTGGCCATTAGCATCTTCATGGTCAATTTGATACACATCGAGACCTGCTTCAATGAGTGATTCAGTTAACTTTTCAAGAAAAGCTGATTGACGTGTAATACCTTTGTAGTCATAACATGGCTTTACCAAAGTATCAGTTTCATCAACAGGCAAGATATTGCCATGCTCGTCTTTTTTAAGTAATGAGAACTCTGGCTCTAAACCTGTGTACAAAATCCAGCCATTTTTAGCCAAACGGTCAACTTGACCCTTTAACACAACACGTGAATCAAAACTATATGGCTTACCTTCAACGTGACCATCACAAATAATACGTGCATAGCCTGACTGCCATGGGATTAAAGCTAGCGTGGATAAATCACCTACAGCCATGTAATCCGGGCCGTTTGGCGCGATACCCATACCGCATATAGCACCACCAGCAAAGCCAGCACCATTTGTCAAGATATCTTTCAGATGCGCTGCAGGTACCGACTTAACCTTAGCTACGCCATGGATATCGACAAACTGAGCTAATATGTATTTAACATTGTTATCTTTTAGAAACTGATTTGCTTCTGCTAACGATTTCATTTTCCGATCCCCTAAATTTCGCTTTGAAAATTATTTATAATAACTAGAAAGCCCAACTGCACCGCCTTCTAATTCTTTTGCTATTTCCAGCAACATGTCCCACATATAGGGGCCATAAGTGCCGTCACACCAAACTCTGTAAACTTGCTCACCGTTCAATTGCTGGCGTAACAATGTTGCCGAAATACCTGCAATCTGCGTCATTACTACCATGTTGCTTACTAAAGCGCTGTCGCGTAAATCCATCATGCATAGTTCTGACAGCATATTAAGTACTTCACTACCACTCAATATAAAGGCGGCATCTGCACGCTGCACTTTATAAACACCAGCGGTTGTAGATTGATTGAAGTTGGTCAGTTTTTCACATACATTGCTGTTGTACTGGTCTTCAATCAGAAACTCACTACCACCTAGCCTTAACACCAAACTACCTTCATGCGCTATCCATGAATTGATATCAGCAGGTGTTTGCAGTCCTTGGCTCGCCAGCCAACTAGCAGCTTGTGGGCCTTTAACACTAAACCTTCTGAAACAACTGACGTCGGTCACGCCTAAGGCTTTTTTTCTAGTAGTCTCAATCGCTGTACCTTCAAACTCTAAGGCGACTTCCATGCCATTTACTACACCCATCTTCGGGCTCGATGACGCAAGCGCATAAGCGATTGGCGTACTAGAAACTGGTATTTGATTAACTGTATTCATGTTTATCTCGCTACTCCGCGTTAAAGAACGGTGTTTTAACAATGGTTGCTTTGGCTAAACTGCCGTTATCAGTACGAATGTCAAACGTTGCACCCAATTTGTTCTGTGCTGGATCAACATAAGCTAAACCAATCACGCGTTTTGCTGCCGGACTGTAACTCACACTAGTGACCCGTCCTTTAATCGCCCCACCCTCTATCACCAGATTGCAGTCTTGCGGCAGCTCACTGGAATACTCAACAGGCAACACAAACGGCACAAGTATTTTATTGCGTGATTTTTTAGCAACAATCTTCAAGCTACGCTGACCTATAAAGAATGGCTTATCCATAGCCAAAGCGTGATCTGCACCGACCTCATAAGGAATTGTCAGACCATCAGTATCGTAACCAGGCATGTGGTGTCCAAGCTCTAGCCGCAACAAGCGCTGTGTATCTGTACCAAATGGGCGAATACCATGACTAGCTCCGGCTTCTAACAGCGCCTTCCACACATTGAGACCTTGCGCACTTGGCACATGGATTTCATAGGCTAAATTGGCAACGAAACCTACACGAATGATACGTGCTGGAATACCTAGGATTTGTGCTTCTTTAACTGCACCCATCGGGAAGTTAGCTTCTGATAGATCCGTATCAATCAGTTTCGCCACAACATCGCGTGATTTAGGACCGGCAATATTAATCAAGCCATAAGCACCCGTGACATTCACCAAACCAACATTAAGCTGCCAGGTTTGCAAGCTGCGTTGCATCTCGCGGTATACGGCAGCAGCGTTGGAGGTACTAATGGTGAGATAAAACAATTCATCTGCCAAGCGACTAGCAATACCGTCATCCACAATCACACCAGATTCGTCCAGCATCATGGCATAGCGAGTTGTACCCACTTTTTGATCAATAAATTTCCCAGTGTAAAAGCGCTCTAAAAATACAGCCGCATCCGGGCCACAGACTTCGATTTTACCTAGCGTACCACCATCAATCATGCCGACCGACTGTCTAACCGCTGTCGCTTCTTGCTGTACGATTTCCAGGCGACCTAAACCTGCTTTTTCATAGTAGGCTGGGCGTGACCACGCTCCTACATCAACAAAGAAAGCGCCCGCTGCTTTATGCCAAGCATGCATAGTAGTGAGACGATGTGAGTGAAAGCTACGGCCACCCAAATGACCAAACGGCGTAGGATGAAAGAATGGTCGCGCCGTAGTCGTACCGATTTGTTCAACAGGCAAATTACGAATTTTAGCCAATATACGTATCGCATTCATATTTGAATGCTTACCTTGGCTAGGTCCCATACCCACCGTAGTAAAACGCTTCATCAATTCAATATTATCAAAGCCCTCTTTTGCCGCATTGATAAAGTCTTTGACTTGAATATCCTCATCAAAATCGACAAAGTTCTTACCTTTTGGATGTGGCACAATCGGGTAAAAATGGCTAGGTGAAGTGCCTTGGTGCTTATCGACACTAATATTTTCGACAGTCTTACCCAGATATTGCAACACTTCAGCGGCAACACGCATGCCATCAAAACCACGCTGCTTGAGACCGTAAACACCGTTTACTTTACCTGCTGCAAAAACTCCACTAGGTAGACGGTTAGGTACAAATTGTTGGATATCATTATCATAGCGAACGGCCATACCTGATTGATATAGCAGAGCTGATGCAGGTGCCCAGCCAGCGCTCATCGCAATACCATCACAATCAACTGTAATAGAACTGTTCGTATTTACGGTGCCATTTGTTTCATCAAACGGGCAGATAACTGCGCCGCGTACTTCTAATTTATTTTTACCTGGCAGTGCTTCATATACGCAATAACCCGAGTAGATCTTGACGCCTTTACGCACCAATTCGCCGACGAATTGATCACGCTGAGTTTCAGCACGCATGTCAACTAATGCAACCACCTTGCAGCCTGCGTTAAGTAAATCGAGTGCAACACGGTAGCCGTGTGTGTTTGCTGTTACCACTACACCATTGTTAAACGGCTTTACACCATAGCGATAAATCATGCGTTGTGCAGCTGAACCCAACATGACGCCAGGCAAATCATTATTGTGAAATACTGGCGGCTGTTCAAAAGCACCAGTCGCCGCAATAACCGATTTAGCACGTACTTTTGTAATGCCATTAGCGGTGACGATGGGCACCATATGATCAGCATAATAGCCTGCTGCATAAGCCCCTGTATAAACACGGATATTGGGATTTTCTGCCACTTTTGCGCAGAGTTCATCCAACATTTTTTTAGCAGAATCACTACCCGCACGGTCATATACCAAACTGCCACCAAGTTGCTGGTTTTCATCGACTAATATAACTTCTAGGCCATTTGATGCTGCAGCTAAGGCCGCAGACAAACCTGACGGCCCAGCACCAATAACCAACACATCACAATATGTGTTAAGTTTGCGTTTGGTAATACGTGGGTAATTGAAATTTACTACGCCCAAACCTGCTGCTTTGCGAATAATTTTTTCCCAGAACGGAAACAAAGCCGCTGGTTTATGAAAAGCTTTGTAATAAAAGCCAACTGGTAATAAAGGTGAAATAGAATCTATATATTTGTTTTTATCTTTAAGAACACCGCCGTCTGTATTTACCGCCTTAAGCGCCATACCAGACTGTACCGCCACCACATCAGCTCGTATATTAGTGTCTTTGCCATCTGTCACTAAAATGTTGATGTCATGATTTGCAAGGCTTAATACACCACGCGCACGGTGATACTTAAAGCTACGTCCCAACGCCTTAACGCCAGAGGCCCAAAGCGCACTGGTAATAGTATCACCTTCATAACCAGTGTACTCTTCACCTTCGAAGCTGAATTTAACCGCTTTTTCGCGAGTGATCCATTCGCCAGTTTGTTTTGCTAACCGCATATTTGTTTTACTCATGCTCATTTCAATAACTCCGCACTCTTCGCTGCATTCACTTGCGCAGGCGCTTTAGCATATAAATAGGTATTCAACACTTCATCACTCAGCGTATTACGCTCTGCAATAAACCAAGTACCGCTTGGTGAGTGAAACCACCATTCTTTTTTCACGCCTGGGGCATTGTCACGATAGTGCACGTAGCTAGCCCACTCTAAATCAGTGCTGTTATCAGGGTTAGGCATCTCACGATATTCACCGCCATAGATGAATTCACCTATTGGGCGTGTGCCGTTCATTGGACAGTTAAGAAGTTTCATGTTTAGTCTCGTCTTTACTTTTGATGGGCTTCTATATTAATGGCCGACCGAAGCCGCACCCTTTTCACCCGTTAGCTCGTACTCTTCAAAGCGCGACAAACGGAATGAATGAATCAAATCATGCGCCTTATCATTAGCTAATGTGTGTGCCATGGTTTTACCGCTGATAGGTGTTGCTTTGAACCCCCAAGTACCCCAGCCAGCATCCAAATAAAAACCTTTAATTGGTGTCATGCCCATCAAAGGCGCAAAGTCTGGTGTCACATCTGCCATACCTGCCCATTGCCTGACCACCTTTACGTTAGAAAGAAATGGGAACATGTCAGTAATGTGCGAAGTGAGGCCCTCAACAAAATCAAAGGTTGATTTTGTATGATGAACTTCATATGGATCCAACGCTGAACCCATCACTAGCTCCCCGCGCGATGATTGACTCACGTAAACGTGCAAGCTGCCTGAAACTAAAATCGTATCTAGCCATGGCTTCATAGGCTCACTCACACAAGCTTGCAGTGGCTGAATCACAATAGGCGTTTTTAGTCCAACCATTTTAGTAATACGTGGCGTAAAGCCCGCTACTGCTGACAACACCTTACCAGTCGCAATATAACCTCGGTTGGTTTGCACGCCTTGGACTTGACCGTTTTTCACATCAATACTCTGCACTTCAGTATTCTGGAAAATCTCTACACCCATGCTATCTGCAGCACGCGCATAACCCCAGGCCACTGCATCGTGTCGCGCAATTGATCCAGGCTCGTGATATAGCGCGCCCAAGATTGGCGATTTACCGCTACAGCTAATATCAAGTTGTGGGCATGCCCTGGAAATATCATCAGTGCCAACCACTTCACTCTTTACACCTACGTGCTTATTCACTTCTGCACGCCAACGCATAGTACGCATCGCTGATTCGCTGTGTGCTAAGGTAAAGTGACCGCGATTAGAATAAAACAAATTTATATCGAGCTCAGTAGATAAGCCTTCAAACAATTTAACGCTCGCATCATAAAAATTAACGCCATCAGGCGTTAAATAATTTGATCGTACAATGGTGGTATTACGACCAGTATTACCACCACCTATGTAACCGCGCTCAAGTACCGCAACATTGGTGATACCGTGATCTTTAGCCAGATAATAGGCTGCGGCGAGGCCATGACCACCGCCGCCAATAATAATCGCATCGTAAGACTTTTTAGGAGTCTGACAATCTCTAAAAAAACGTGGCTCTTTGTATTCACCACCTAGAGCAAACTTCAACAGCTGGTATGCCATTACAAATCCTTACAATTGGGTTTACTCACAAGGCAAACTAGTCATTAATCAGGCAATTTAATAAGAATTTCCTGTAAACTTTATTTACCCACATGAAACTTATGAATCTATTAAATCAATTCCAAAATAGCTTGTCAAGATAAATATGAAACAATTTTAATTAATATGAAACATGCGTTGGGAGTTTGGTAATTTATCTAGTAGACTTATAGACTTAGGGATTAAAAAATTATTTAAAAACAAGGAATAAATAGCACATGACCACAAGAAATAGCGCTGAAATTACTAATACACAGCAGATAAACTTTCCCCCAGAAAACCAAGGCAAGGCAATAGACAGATTTTTAGGAAAGACTATCCGTCAATTACGCCTCCAACACAGCTTAACGCTAGCTGAAGTATCTCAGCTAGCAAACATTAGTCGTGGCATGTTGAGTAAAATTGAGAATGGTCTATCATCTACCAGTATAGAAACGCTAGAACAACTTGCTAATGCACTAGGCGTTACACTGTCGCGTTTATTTCAAGGCTATAACCTGCCTAGTAGCACTGCGCAATTTGTCAAAAAAGGTCAAGGTATGGAAGTGGTGCGACGTGGTACGCGTAATGGCCATACTTATCGTCTATTAGCTTATGACCAAGGTCCACAAAAACTGTTTGAGCCATTTTTAATTACACTAGAAGATGCAGCGGAAGAATTTCCTAGCTTTGAACACTCCGGTACAGAATTCATCTACATGCTAGAGGGCGAGTTGGAATATCGTGTTGGTGATGAAGTATTTATACTAGAGCCTGGTGATTCACTTACGTTTCGTGGCGAGATACCTCATCGCCCAGAAAAACATATCAAGATGCCGATAAGCTTTCTAGCCACGATTCATTACGATCTGCCATCTGACTTGCCATCTGACACGCTAGATGATCAGTAATCAAAAATAAATATGCCCAACATTCACATTAATGATGCAAGCCACCAAGATATACCTGCACTCGTTAATCTGCTTGCAGAATTATTCAGTATAGAAAAAAACTTTAAGCCCAATACAGCGAAACAAATCCTAGGATTAGAGTTACTAATGAACAATTCCAAGCAAGCGGTTATAAAAGTAGCACGAGACGCTGAAGCTAACGTCATTGGCATGGTCAGTGTGCAGTTAGTTATTTCAACAGCACAAGGTGCAGCATCAGCTTGGGTAGAGGATATGATCATTAGCAAAAACTATCGCGCTGCAGGGCTAGGTAAAGCGTTGCTAACAAATGCTTTGCAATGGGCGAAAGCAAAAGGTGCGACGCGTGCACAACTATTGGTAGATATTGAAAATGAACCCGCTGTTGGCTATTACCAGCATTTAGGTTGGCAAACAACGCAATTACAGGCACGACGGACTTTTCTCTAACTCCGCAAGTCCATACTTTAGCCGCAACGCTAAGGCATTTATCTATTATCGATACTTTTCAAAAGATTGGCCTATATTGCACTTTCATTCCATTGCAACATGGCTGTTAATAGTGAGTATAGAACAGGTCTAAAAGATTGGCTTAACGTATCGCTCAGTAAATAAGGCGAAACTTCACTCATATAACTACGCATTGCAATCTCTAGCTGTACCGCGTGCACATTTTGCTGCGGTTGACCATAGTGACGTGTAATATAGCCGCCCTTAAAACGCCCATTCACAGCAGAGCTATATTGCTGAAAATTATTCAGAGTAGCCGCTAAAGCCTCAGTAAGTGAAGCGGCGCATGACTGATTATCTGCAGTACCGATACTAAGATGTACTAATTCCCCGGCAAAAAAACGTGGCACTCTTGAATGAATAGAGTGTGCATCCCACAACAATGCAGTGCCATGTTGTTTTTTTATGCGCGCTAATTCATTAGTTAGCGTTGCATGGTACGGCTGCCAATGATCAGCAATCCGACTTGCTATCTCCAATGAGTCAGGCTCCTGCCCAGACTTGTACAAAGGCTTTAAATCAAAACGATCTACTGGACATAAACAAGTTGTGTTCTGCCCTGGATAAAGACTAGCATTATCTGGGGGGCGATTAAGATCAATGACATAACGGGAGTGTGTCGCGATAACAACAGTTGCATCTAGTGCTTCAAGAAAGTCGTACAGCGCCTCAAGATGCCAATCAGTATCTGCCAGCTCTTTAGCTTCATCGGTAAGTCGCGGCAAAAGCCAGCTTGGCAAATAAGTGCCAACATGAGGCATAGAGACTAAAAGTGGGCTATTACCTTGCCTTAATTTAAATGCTGGAACTTCAGTTTTCATGGCGATATCCCATCTCTCTATTTATCACTAGAGCCTAATGAAATGTAATCTCTATCATGGCTGCGCTAGACGTAACGGACTTAAAAATCACCTGATTGGCTTTAATCAACAACGCATCACCTGTCCGTAACGTGAGGCTTTCAAATGCTGACATCACAAACTCATATTCACCTTGTGCGATGTAAAAAACTCGCTGTAGATGATCTGACGTCTTAATATGATAAGAACCATGTAAGACAACCATTTCTGATTTCCCCACATTGCTCTGCGTCATAACGTTAAGAACCTGGCAAGGACCTTGGAGCAAATGGCAGCTAACCGTGTCCTCCCCAGAAAAATCGACCATCTGGTACTGTTTGTTTAAAACACAGACTTTGTGCGGGAATGTCAGCTCTAAGCCATCACCACTCAATAACATCTGTGTGCGGTGAGTATGCGCAAAATGTGAATACAATGAATCACTTTCAATCTCTGCTACGCTTAAACGCCAGACAAAATCATGTATACCCGCACCACTAGGGAAAATAGCAATCTTCCGCGTTAAACCTGCACCATTTAGCCATGGCGACAGGCTATTTTCCTTACTTGGTATAAAAACCACCTCATCAACGTGGTTCATTTAATCACTCATAATTGATACCGCTTATGGTAAATTAAACTTTGCCGTCCACACCCATTTGAAAGTATTTGTGTACAATTTTATCTTGATTTTCTAATAGCCAATCAATGCTCGGCTCATTGCGCATAGCCTTACGAATGGCTTTTGCAGTCGCCTCACGATGAATATTAAACAAAACTTGATGATCAAGGTCTTTTTGCGTAGTGACTATTGGGTTTAACCAAACAGACACAATAATGCCTAAATCATTGGCTTTCTCTTTAGGGATATCACCATTACGCACCGCATCTAGTACACCATGAGCCACAGCCGCCTGAACCGTGCCCATCAAGATATTGGTATATTTGCTATCTTTAACCGTAACTTTACTCACCATAATAGTCGCTGGTCGCACCATCACGTCTGTATTTAAAAGTGCTAGCACACGTGTGTGGCCTTGAACTTGATCGCCCAACAAATTGGCAAATGCCGTGCCCATAGGCCCACTCATTTCACCAATCGCCACTTCCGGTTCTGCCGCTGTGCCAACTGGACCACCTGCCACTAAAGCCTCACCAACACGTATTACAATATCATTACTCATTTTATTCTCTTTCAAGTTTAATAGATTAGTAAATTTACTTTAATGAAACAATTGTAACTTATGTTACACAAAGTATCAGCAATTAAACTGCTAAACAAAAAGATTTTTTAATGGATTAATCCACTATTTACTTTTTTGTTATGCGCCCAAACAGCAGCCTCTAATCGACTTGTCAATTGCAGCTTACTTAGTAAATGCTTGATATGTACCTTAACCGTGGTATTACTAATGCCAAGATTACGTGCAATCGTCTTGTTATTCAGACCAGTAGCTAAGCATTGCAAAATCTCTTGCTCTCTCTCTGTGAGTGAGACTTCTTTATCTTTTCTACTTAATTTCGGGTCTAACAGCGCCTGCTTCAAAATGTCTGTCAGCGTGTCTTGAATCACGGTCATACCCTCTGCTACTTTTTTTATATTGGCACATAGATCTTCAGGATCCATATCTTTAAGTAAATAGCCATCTGCTCCAGCACGCAAAGCCTCCAGCAGATCATCTTCAGCATCAGAGACCGTCACAACAACAAATTTTGCAACTAAGCCTGTTTCCTTAAAACGTCTCAGCGTTTCAATCCCGTTGAGGCCTTTCATGTTTAAATCAATTAACACTAAATCAGGTCGCAATATTTGCGCCAAATCCAGCCCTTCCTGACCAGAAGATGCCTCACCAATCACCTCAAAACTAGGATCAGCATTGATGATCTGACCTACACCTTTACGAAACAATGCATGATCATCAATCAAAAAAACTTTATACAGTTCACCCATAAAATCCTCCTTGTCAGTTATTACGGCACTGTTGCAAAGTGCTATTGCGGTAATTTAGGCGTAAATACCAATCGTACACGCGTGCCACCTTTTCTACGACGTAGCACTGCAATATCACCACCCAAGCTGTAAGCACGTTCTTTCATAATACTTTGCCCATAATGGCCTGACTCTTCGTTCTTGGCTGAATAGCCAACTCCATCATCATCAATAATGATGCTCATAGAGCCACTAGGTTGCAAGGCTAACGCCACATTCACTGTTGTAGCACCTGAGTGTCTGACAATATTGGATAAGGCCTCACGAATAACATGCAGAATATGAAATTCCTCATTTACCGTCAAACGACAGTTAACTAGGCGGTTATCCAGCGTAATTGTCAGATTAGAGCGCTGCATAAATTCATCAATAGCAGACTGTACAGCAAAGCTTAACCCTCTTACATCCATGTGCACACGAAAGGTTGCCAACAATTCACGTAATTCTTTATAAGCGCTATCCAGGCCTTCACGCAACTCATTCACAATAGTTTGTAACGCTGAAAAAGACATTTTACTAGCTGATGGCGACTGCAAGCGTGATATCTGAATTTTCATAAAAGACAGTGACTGAGCGAGTGAGTCATGCAATTCACGTGCAATGGCTGCGCGCTCTTCCAGCAGCGCCATTCTGCGGCCTTCTTGCTCTCTACCCTGAAAACCCATAATCATGGAGAGTAGTTCTGTGGTCACCTCTACCAGCTGCGTTTCAGTTTCATCAAATAAATGATCTGCGTCCGCCTCTACTTCCAGTACACCTAGAGCGCCTGAACTGGTTGTAAAACCAACAGCTAAATGTTGCGTATTTAATCCATCAGCGCTGTTGTTAAGGAACCGAACAAAACTTGAGGTTGTTAAACCTTCCAGTAAATCCTCTTTTAACCTAGCAGGTTTATGGTGTGAAAATAACACGTGCTCCTTAGAAATCCCAGAATCATTCTCAGTAAAAGTCAATGCCACATTATTTACATTTAGCGCTTTTTCAAGTTGATACAAACCCTTGCGCAATGTAGTTTCACCGAGCGCTGTTTTATTGACTGACTCTACAAATTTAAAGAGAAAATCCTGCGATCTAATCATGCGCCGCAATCGGGCACTACTGATCTGATTAAACCATTCTGTCTCAGCTTTAAAGCCTTCTAATCTGGCCGATACGACGTAGACAAGCTGTTCTAATTCGGCAAACTCATCCACACCTTCATCTCTACCACCACCAACAAATTCTTGAGGTACAAATGCGGTGAGTGCATCTAGCCTATCTACTAGTAGCCGTCTGGCAGCAAAAGCAATTGTTGCAAGACAACTCATCACAAAAAACAAACTCACTAGTTGCAATAGTGAAACAACAGACTGTTTACTTTCCAGATCTTGCTTTAAAGCCTTAGCCAGTCTTTCATAAGCACTAATTAAGCTTTTAATCTTATCTAATTTAACTTCAATCGCAACATCGTCAATTTGAGCATGGTTGATACTGATTTGCGCGATTTCCAATGCTGTATATGCTTTATAAAGTTCAGAATCATCACGACTTTGAAGCCATGAAAGTTCTAAGCCTATATTAGTCACCGGTTTATTTTCCAGTTCTGCCATATTAGTCTCAAACTCGTCAGAGTTTTTATTGGCAGCAATATCTAACTGATGCTGCCAATAAAGCTCTTGTTGATTAATTTTATATAGCGCGCTATTGCTCGTTGGAATGTAATCCAGTAAAAACAACGAGCCAGCCTGCATTAGCACAACTGTAAAAGTAATACAAAAGAGTAATATAATAAGGCGCATGTAAAGCGTATGCTTCGCCAAATGCTTAATCCCATTAGCTGCGCGATAAAATTTAAGGCTAATGCTCAACTAACACTCCTAAAATAGCTAATATTTGCAATCTTTTGTAATACTTATTGTTATAAGGCTAATACACTCATGAGTCTATATGTTTTCAGCACAGTCGTGCTTAGTATCATTTATATGCTTGTTTTTAACACTTGGTGGGTTGATAACGCCCATTTCACAATCCACCTTTCAGCCCTGCTGATTGCTGCCATTACCGTTCTTTCAGTCATTATGTTGATTGTAATTTATCCTATTCTTACTCGCCGTTCTTCAAATAAACGCAAGCTTGCCAACTTAGATAAAGCCAATTGGGCTAATGAAGTTTCAAATAATCTATCAACACCCGCGGCCGTGGTCGATGGCTATAATCTGGTGTTTGCAAATAAAGCCTTTCTGACTGAACTAGGTATGCTAGGCATGAATGACCAAATTATTGGCATGCCTATCACCAATATCATCCACCCAGGTGACCATCAACACCTTGCTGTATTATTTGCTCAAAACTCCCAAATTACCCAACACACTCAATCTACACAAATTAATGAACAAAAAGATGCAATGAAGTTACGCCTTCTTTGTTTAGATGGTACTTTATTACCTGCACAAACTTCATTATCTCATTTACGGCAAGATAGCCAATCAGAACTTTATCTTTTACAATTTTCATCAGTTGCTTCAATCAAAGTAAAGGACTTTGATTACATTGACCAAGCCAATTGCCAGCAACTCATTAGCCAGATTGAACAAATTGTTTTTCATCTTAATGTCACTCAGCACATCATATTTCTTAATGCTGCCTGGGAAGCGCTACTCGACTACAAAGTGCAAGACTGCCTAAACAAACCATTACTACCTTTCATACATCCTGAAGATAAGCCTTTGGCAGAAGCGCGCATCAATTCGCTAATTCAAGGAAAGCGCAATAAATCTATCGTGGAATTCCGTTTAATAGGCAAAAATGGTGATTCACACTGGGTTGAGCTCCGCGCAAGAAATACCACGACTTATAAAAGCGAACGCTCGAGTGTCATTGGTACACTCACTGACATCAGCCTTATGAAAGCAAACGAAGCTAGCCAGCGCACCAATCGTCGACTCTTAAGTACTCTGCTCAATAACACACCTGGTATGATTTATCGTTGCAAAAACGACACTCACTGGAGCTTTGAATTTGTAAGCGATGGCTGTGTTGATGTTACTGGTTATGAGCCTTATGAAATGGTGGACAACCCTAACTTCTCTTACATGCAAATCATTCATCAGGAGGATAGGACAATGACACGGGATTTAGTACAAAAAAAGGTAGATGCCGGGCAAAAATTTCAAGTGGTATATCGCATTATTACACGTTCTGGTGCTACTAAATGGGTCTGGGAACAAGGTAAAGGAGTGTTTTCAAGCGCAGGCGAGTTACTCGCGCTTGAAGGTTTTATCACTGACATTTCCAACCAAGGTCAAACTGAGCTTATTGTAAATTTTCAGAAGTTATTTCGAGATGAAATAAGCAACTAAATATAACTTCTGAAATTATGAATACAAACTCATTCTGGTTTACTCTGGTTGCGTCCCATTTTCCAATACGGCGCCATCATCAATTTTTGCGAGCCAATCTATTGTAGTCTGACGGAATTTAGTCAAGCCTTTATACTCAATCAAATCAGGGTGCAATCCCTTCAACACACGATGGAAACGTTTCGTCCAATGTGGGTAGGTAGACAGCTCATTCATATTAATTAAATAGCATCTAACACCAAATAATAAACCATTGCTACGTGGCAACCTGAATATTGTCTGTAGTTCAACCCTAAGGTGAACTAAATCACCTACATTTTCCATAGTAACCGTATTACGATCCCCACCCCATAACGGATAGTTTTCTGGTGAAGTATCTAGTCTTGGATTAATGGTCATAGTCCAATTAAGTCGACGCACCGGACTACCTAGTTGCAAGTTCATTAAATATTTAAGTGCTCTATCCATTACACCAAGTTTGGTGACTTGTGGAACAGGGCCATGCCATTCATGCCATGCCATACCTACATCAAACGCTATCGACCAATCCGCCTGACTCGTCACAAAACCAGCATCAGCAAACAAAGTACCTTCACGTTGATCAAGTAATACATAATCGCCTTGTACTTGACGCGCCATATATTCAAAGGGATCTATGACGGAATTTTCAAATAAAAGCGTTGAAGTGTCGCCAAATACAAATGACGCTTTGATACCTAAAGGCTTGTTTTCCCAAATCCAATTCTTACCTGCTTTAACTAAGGAAAATAGTTTTGGATAATCAACAGACAATGAATCCATTGTTAGCTCAAGAAAATCCCATTGCGCATCCATCATATGTGGCAATGCTTTATAGCGCCCTGGATCTAACGCCATTGTCTTGGCTTTATCTTCACATTCAGAGACATAATGTTCGTCTATATCAAACGCAAATTCATTGACGGAGCCCTTGGCACCGCTAGTATGTGGTTCGATATTAACTGAGTACATATAAGTATCTTCAGCAAATGGAAAAGGGAAGCGTTTGATGGCAGCAGGAGAGTTCTGATAGCTGTAATCATCGCGAAAGGTTTGTTTTTTAAAAGCTAAGCTCATGATATTTCCTTTAAGTCTTTAAGTACTCATTCATTATTTTTATATATTCAACTCTAACAACTCGCATTTAGCGCGTGACACACAAGGCATAATTTTTCTGTTCGAGGCTTTTTCAGCATCTGTTAAAAAATGATCGTTGTGGACTAATGCACCATCGCAACTGACTACTTCTAGCTCACAGCGGCCACACGCGCCGCCTCGGCAAAGATAAGGCGCATCAACGCCGGCAGCTTCAATTGCCTCTAACATGCTAAGCTCATACGGTACAGTTATTTCAATGTTTGATTTAGTGAGTTTTATGCTGAATGGCTCACCGGCTGTAGGCGTTAAAAACTGTTCACTATGAATATGATTTTCTGGCCAGCCAAGCGCGCGCGCCGCCTCTATCATAGCTACCACCATGCCGTTAGGGCCACAAACGTAAACATGAGTACCTAAAGGCTGCTTGCTAAGTAAGCTATGCAAGTCAAGTTTACCCCCTTCACTCTCCACATAAAAGTTTGCTTTGTCACCACATTTAGTCTCTAGATACTCACTAAAAGCACCATGTTCGGCAGAACGGTAAGCATAATGCAGCTCATAATTAGACTTGTTTCTCTCCAGGTCTTCTATCTGCGACATAAAGGGGGTAATTCCAATACCTCCCGCAATTAAAATATGTTTGCGTGCCTTTTTTTCTAAACTAAACAGATTAACTGGGTACGTAATCTGTAATTTGGAGCCAATCTCTATTTGGTCGTGCATATGCACAGACCCACCGCGAGATTTCTCCTGACGACGCACAGATATATGGTAGGCCTGAGTATCTTCAGGTGAACCCATTAGCGAGTAAGGATTACGGTGAATTCGACCATGAACATTCATGGCAACCACAACATGACTACCACCAGAAAAAGCGGGAAAATTTTGACCATCATCCCGTACAAAAGTGAAGTGTTTGACTAATGGTGTGACTTGTTCTATCTGTGCAACAGTCACATTAAATAGATTGATAGCGTTACTCATGGATAAATCTCCTCAATTGCTGGTACTTCTCCTGGAGATTCTGCATCTACCATTAAGCCCATATAAGCACCTAGTCGGCGCGAGAAATGATCTCGTACAAACAGCATCCTGCCGCAACCACTGCATTTCTTAATATTAGCATGTGCGTCATGGGTGATTGCCTTGCAATGCACGCAATAAACAGAACGTGCCAAGGTACCAATGAGCTCCTTAGAAATATCACCATCATCTATGCCATATTCAAGTAGTATATCTGCGATCGACCAAATGAACTTTTCAGAGCCTGCCACATAAACACGCAACCCCATCTTCGCATCAGGTAAGAAAAGTCGAAGCGCGTTCAGCGTTTCGTCAGCTGTTTCATAAACAAAGAAGTCATCAGGTGCGATTTTTTTTAATGTTACGCTGTAATCAACATCCGAAATCTTATCTTTTACAGCCATGACCGTAATCGGCTGCTCAGGCTGCATTTCCTGAAGCAACTTGATAGCCGCTAAGCCACCAGCACTGCCTTCCACCAATACTAAGTGCCCCGTCGCCGTTTGATGCCAAACCAAAGTGGCATAAACAGGCTTACTTCTAATCCAATATCCACGTTCCATTGCTCAATTTCCAATAATCTAAGTTTACAAATACAAATCGATTAAAAATTTCTTATAGTTGCGGGCGTAAACGCATCTGGTCATAAAATGGCGTAGGCGCAACATAAGCCTGACAGCTAGATTGGCTTCCGACCACTTTCACTGTGGTACCAATTGCAACATATTCTGGTTTTAAGTGAACCATCGCAATTGATTGCATTAAATAGCGACTGTAGCTTGCACTCGTGACCACACCAATCTCTTGGTCGTCTTTGAAAATTTTAGCGCCTGTTTCTACTGCAGTTACACTTTTGCAAATAAGACCAGCTTGCTTAAAACGCTCCTTACCACGGGACGCCAAAACGGCATTTTTGCCGATGTAATCACCCACTTTATCAACATCAACACCCCAGCCCATGTTTACTTCCCAAGGCGTCGTATCACCTTCTGGCATTTCAAATGGAAAGAATAAAAGGCCAGCTTCAACACGTGCAAGTTCAAGTGAGTTCCATGAAGCAGCAACGATACCAAATGACTTGCCAACCTCTAAAATTTTATCCCATATTTCAAGGGCATCTTTTGAGCTACAATAAACTTCGTAGCCACGCTCCCCACTATAGCCACCGCGAGCAATTTTTACATTTTTGCTAAATAAGCTACATTTTATGTTTTTAAAGTACGGGAGTTTTTCAAGATCAAAACTTACATGTGGACTGAGAATTGCTAAAGATTTAGGGCCTTGCAAAGAGAATATATGTCCGTCAAGGTCAGGTTCGATTTTAACGTCTTTACCCTGTGATAATATTTTAAGGTGCTCAGGTGTTTTGCCACTGCCATGTGATGCTCGGAATTCATTCTCGCCATCCCGAATAATCATAATATCATCACATAGCGCGCCAGACTCATCCACTTCAGCGGCTAATATGGAGTCGCCAATAGCCAACTTGGTGATGTCTTTTGCCACCAGCTTATCAACTACACTTAACGCATCTGGCCCAATGATATTGACAATATTCAATCCTGAAATATCATAAAGCCCTGCACGGGTTCGCACCGCAACAACTTCATCATGCGGATCGGTGCTGTAACTCCATGGTACAGACATATTATTCCACGTATCACCGTCTAACTTAGACCCTAATGCAAGATGACGAACATTTATAATAGAATTTCTGATCATTTTAATAGACTCTAAATTTGTGTTAATGTAGGTATACATTATCTAAACAAATAGAGGTTAATAAAGTCTCTTAAAGATGTACTACCAAAGAAGTACGATTTACTAAAATTTTAATAGCAAATCTAATTGCTAATTATTTAGACCGTTTGGTAGCAAAAATAGCAGAGCTTATCACTGCAGTCATCACCAAAAATCCACCCATCAACTGTGGCTGATTAGGTGGCAGGCCTTCAAGTGCAGCAATTATCATTGAGGTGATTGGCACTAAATTGAGAAAAATCGCAGTTTGTGTCGCACCTAGTTTAGCAATACCTACATTCCAAAATAAATACGCCAATACTCCTCCGCCCACCGTCATGACAAAAAGCGCACTACCTGCATGTAAGCTAGGTATGATAAATTTCTGCCCACTAACCAGTGCAACAGCCGTTAAAGCTAGCGCTCCCACTATCATGATGCCAGTAGTACTAGCAACACTGCTCGTATCTTTAGGCATCATCTTACGCACCAGCACATTGTAAAATGCCCAGCTTACGGCAGCACCAAAAATAAATACATCTCCGACCGCCAACTGCACTTGGGCACCCGCGCCCAAAACAACAATAGCAACACCAATTAAGCCCACAACAAAGGCTGAAATTTGTATGTAGCTCAATTTTTCACCTAAAAGCAAGTAGGCAATGATGCTGGTAAGTAAAGGATTAAGGGCTAAAATAAGCGCGCCATTAACTGCTGAAGTGCTTTGCATACCAAGAAAGAAAAATAGATTAAAGCCAAACACACCGACTAAGCCTAGTATAAGGTAAGTGCGGATATGGCGAAGTGGCACAGTTTCACGCCTATACAGCGTGATTAAGTACATGATAACGGCAGCCATTATATAGCGGCTAGCGCCAGCTACGTAAGGGTGCATCTCAGCCACTACAGGTTTAGCTAAGTTAAAATTAGCACCCCAAAACATTGCAGCAATTGCGGTCATAAGATAAGTCGTAAAGAGTTGCATAGCATTCTTTCATTAATTGGCAGAGCCAGCAATTGCCCAGTTTCCATATCCTGATTAACGTGTGATTCTGTTTACGATTAATAGCGGATAAATGCCTCTTAGAGAGTACCCCCTAAGTATGATTGTTTGATGGACGGCTATCGAATTATGATAAACCACCTTAAAAATTTATTCATCAGGAGAACACAATGTCAGCAAAGTCATTTAAAATCAAGAAGCTAGCTATTAATGATCAACAACCATCAATGAACGTAGGCAATGTGCCAGCATGGTTAGGCGATACTTTTGTATCTGCAGATAAAGACAAAACCATTTGCGCAGGCTTTTTTCGCTTAGCCAAAGGTGAAGCACTTGTTTATGAGTATGATTATGAAGAAATGAAAATAGTCGTTGCTGGTACATTTATCATTTCAGATACTACAGGTCAAAAAGTGACTGCATCAGTTGGTGACGTATTATACTTCCCATCAGGCTGCAAAATTACTTTTGAAACGCCTGATTTTGCTGTTGGCTTCTTCTGTGGTCAACGCGCACCACTTTAAAATACAAAGTTTTTAAAGTAGTCTCGTTTAAAAAAACGCCAATAGTTATTTCTGTTGGCGTTTTTTCTTTAGCTCAACCTTACTCTCTTTATTTTTTTGGCAAGACATATACCGCAATAATATCACCCGATTTATAGTTGAATATCGCATTACCCCCTGCTGCTACGGCTACATACTGGACGCCATCAATTGCATAGGTAATAGGTGGCGCATTGACGCCTGCGTCTATCTTTGTAGTCCATAACAAGTCACCAGTCTGGCTTTGGTAAGCGTTAAAATTACCATTACCTTCCCCCATAAATAACAAATTGCCTTGAGTGGCTAATACGCCACCAATAAGTGGTTGTTCAGTTTTATTTTGCCATTTAATTTTACCCGTACTCAGATCTATGGCTGACAGCAGACCCCAGCGCGGTTCATCAGTAGGCTCAGCGCTGATATAACGAATACTCCCTGAATCAGATGGCCGTGCTGTCTGATCATGTAATGTGTATTTAATGGGTGCATGTATCGCTGCTACATAGGCCAGTTGCTTGGCCTCGTCTAGCGCACTTGGCGACCAACTTGCACCACCTAAAATACCTGGATACAGTGTAACGCCTTCTTTGGTAGCTCTAGCAAATAAGTTAAGCTGTGGCACAAAAGCTTCTGACTTTATCAACAACTCACCAGTAACTCTATCATTCACATAATACCAACCAGTTTTACTCGCCTGGCCAACTACAGGTATGATTTTGCCGTTGCATTTTAATATAGTACAGCGCCAGTTAAATAATACAGGTGGGCTAGCCGTATCATAGCCCCATACGTCATGCGGCACTTGTTGATAATACCATTTTATTTTACCTGTGTTAGCGTCTAATGCCACCAGCGAAACCGTATAAAGGTTATCACCTGGGCGCGTGTCATCCTCCATTTGCGGAGAGGGGTTGCCTGTGCCAAAAAACAGGGTGTCAGTTTTACTATCAATAGCAGGTGTACTCCAAGCAGAGCCTCCACCAAAGCTCCAGGATTCCTTATAATTATTTTTATTAGCTTTTTCAGTAGCAATATCACGATTAAGTGCAATACCATCAGATGTAGTCTCCACAAACTGGCCTTCCCAACCTTGCGCGGGAATCGTATCAAACTGCCAAATACGCTTACCCGTATTCACATCAAATGCTGCCAGAAAGCCTGGTCGACCATAACGGCCTGTTACGCCAACCACAGTGCCTAGAGGTATATCAGCGCGAGCACTTTCTATATGCAGACCGTACCCAACCCCTGTAATACCAATAATGACCTTACCTTTGTAAACGACTGGTGCCATGCTAATTCCAGCACCAGTTCCACTAGATGAATGACGGCCACTGTTAGGGTCATTACTATTCAATGCAGCCTGACCTTCAGTTTTTACAGCTGTGTCCACGACATTAATATCCCACAGTTTTTGTCCTGTTTTTGCATCAAGTGCAATCAGGCGTGCATCGATAGTACCCACAAATACTTTACCATCACTTACCGCTACACCCCTATTGGCGGGGCCACAACATAGTTTCCAGTTTTTATTAAGGTCATGTTGATAACGCCATAACTCTTTACCATTGGTCGCATCCAGCGCTACCACATGATTATATGGTAAAGATAGATACATGACCTTATCAACCACAAGCGGTGTCACCTGAAAACTGGCTGAGATACCGCTTTTGTACTGCCAAGCTAATGCTAACTTTTTAACATTGCTCTCGTTAATTTGCTCAAGTGGCGAAAATCGCTGGCCTGCATAATCACGACCATAACTCGGCCAATCTTTATTTTGCTGTGTATGTCTGAGTGCGTTAGTGCTACAAGCAGCTAAAGCAAGGCTTATAGCCAATACACAGAATGAAATAATAAATCTACTTGGTGTGTTTATCATGTTAAATTGATATCTGAAATTAATAATCTAGTGGAAGTATACAACTTAGTATAGTCAAATTGAAAGTGTCATTTAAGCTTATAACTTCACTACAAGCTTAGTATTTCAGTAAAATCAAATCATGAATAAACCACAAATAAAACACTTACAGACTGGAATTAACTATGCACAAATCAAATGGCAAGACGGGCAGCCGTTTTCTGCCCAATTTAACGATGTTTATTTCTCCAGTGATAACGGATTAGCGGAAACTCATTATGTTTTCATCACGCAAAACCAACTCATAGAGCGCTTTAAAACATTACAGAGTAGCCAATTCACCATTGCAGAAACTGGTTTTGGAACTGGATTAAACTTCTTAAGCACCTGGCAAATATGGCAGTTATACGCACCACAAAGTGCAGCATTGCATTTCATCAGTTGCGAAAAATATCCAATTACCCCACAAGATTTAGCCATCGCTCATGCTCAATGGCCAGAGCTTGTGGATTTTTCAAAAAAATTAATTAATCAATACCAAAAAATTAATACCAATATTAAAGAAATTACTTTATATATTGATAACATTAAATTAACTCTACTTTTAGATGATGCCAACATCGCACTTAGCCAATTAAATACAAGCGATATAAAAGTTGACGCTTGGTTTTTAGATGGTTTCGCACCGAGTAAAAACCCTGATATGTGGACGGGCAATTTATTCAGCCAAATGGCGAAGCTTGCACATGGAAGTACCACTTTTTCGACATTTACCAGCGCAAGCGCCGTGCGTCGCGGATTACAGCAAGTAGGCTTTGTCGTGAATAAATTGCCAGGATTTGGCAAAAAGCGTGAAATGCTAGCAGGCCAATTTAATGAGCATGTTTAATCAAAAAGAAAACAGTGCTATTGTCATTGGTGGCGGAATTGCGGGCTGCAGTTCGGCCTATGCGCTGGCTCTGCGCGGTTGGAAAGTAACTTTGATTGAGCGCGAGCGACAATTAGCACTTGGCGCTTCGGGCAATCCCTCCGCTATTTTGTATGCGCGGCTAACTGGTAGCCAAACTACACTCAATGATTTAACGAGTGCCAGTTTTAAACATGGTCTTGATTTGTTAGATAATCTAAAACTTTCCAGTGATGATTACCAAGCTTGTGGCGTATTACAGCTAAGTTTTAATGCACGCGAGTTAAACAGACATCAAACCTTAATTAGTAAAAACTCTATTCGAGATGATAATGAATATATTGCACAGTATCTTACGCAAACCGAGGCCAGCGAAGTAGCCGGCATCAGCTTGAATTATGGTGGACTTTATATCAAAAATGCGGGCTGGGTCAACCCTAAAGCCTATTGCCATACTTTGGTGAGTCACCCCAATATCAACATCTGTTATTCCAGTCATGCGATTAATTTAAGTTTTGCGGAGAAGCAGTGGCAAGTTACTGATGCAAAAAAAATAATCGCTCAAGCATCCACAGTGATTATTGCCAACGCCAGCGATGCTAAACAATTTTCGCAAGCACAGCATTTAGCACTCACCTCGGTACGCGGTCAAATCACATTGCTGCCTAGCTCCATTGCAATGCATGCGCTTAAAACTATCGTCTGTGCAGATAGCTATATATGTCCCGCCAATGCTGGTCTGCACAATATTGGCACCACATTTTCACCGAATGATGATAATCCTAATTGTCGTATTGAAGATCACATTAAAAATTTATCTGGCTTATCCAAAATAAGCGCTGAGCTGCCACAGCCAAATTGCAGCTACAATAGTCTACAAGGGCGCGTGGCATGGCGCAGCCAAACACCAGACTATTTACCGTTAGCAGGGCAATTATTAGACGCGCAACAATTAGTATCAAACCCACCGCGCTACAATGCAAAGCCTGCTAGCTTGCCTTGGCTACATGGCCTGTATGTTAATGCTGGTCATGGCTCTAAAGGTTTACTTACAGCACCTTATTGTGCAGAATTAATTGCGGCACATATTACAAATCAACAAGTGCCAGATACAAATAGCTTATTCGGCGCACTGAATCCCAACCGCTTTTTGTTACGCCAAATGGGCTTAAAAAAATTAGCAAAAATCGCTTTGATGTAAAATTGACCTTATGCAGAATTCACAACAAATTTTAACTCATGCTTATGACTGCCATCACAAGGGCAAACTTGCTGATGCATTAGTTTTGTATCAGCAAGTACTGGCTTTAACACCTAAAGACTTAAATGTGCGACTCAATACAGGGAATATTTGCCTGCAACTCAATCGCTTTGAGGAAGCCGCTGGCTATTTCAGGCACCTAGTACAAATTAGTACACTAGATGCCGAAACTAAAGAGAATGTGAACAATGCCTTATGCTACGCCATTGAGCAACTGGGTAACCACGCACAAAGCATTGGTAACTACGCACAAGCTGAAGCTTACTACCAAGAAATCTTACAATTTAGCCCACGTAACGCGATTTATTATTACAATTTAGGCAACGCTCAGCGCGAGATGGGAAAGGCTACTCAAGCGGCTGAAAGTTATCAGCAATCCATTAAGCTAGACCCCAATGATGCAGATACACATAATAACTTAGGTAACGTTTTGCGCGAGTTGGGTCGACTAGATAAGTCTATTGCAAGCTACCAAACAGCGCTTACTCTAAATCCTAATTTACATCATGCCAAAGTTCATTTAGTGCATCAGAAACAACATAGCTGTGATTGGCAGAATTTAACGCAGGATATCGATGAAATTCGCGACTGGGTAAAGCATGTACCTAGCGCACAAATCTCTCCCTTTGCTTTCTTAGCGATGCCCAATACTACCGCACAAGAGCAACAAAAATGTGCTGTAAATTGGGTTAATAATAGGTTTCAACATATCGTTAGTCAAAAACAAAACATAAAATTTTTACACTCTAAAAAACAAAAAGAAAAATTAAAGATTGGCTATTTTTCTGCCGATTTTCGTTTACATCCTTTAGCATTTTTAATCAGCGAGTTGATTGAACTACACAATAGAGAAAAGTTTGAAGTAATTGCCTATTCATACGGCGCAAATGATCAAAGCCCGGTGCGTAAGCGCTTAGAAAAAGCTTTCGATACCTTCCATGATGTGCGTGCTTTATCTGAAATTGATATTGCCAAAAAGATCAATGCCGACGGCATTGATATATTGATTGATTTAACTGGCTTCACGCAAAACAGCCGCAGTGGACTCTTAGCTTTACGCCCTGCCCCAATTCAAATCAGCTGGTTAGGCTTTCCAGGCACAATGGGCACAGATTTTTATGATTACATCTTAACGGATGCGTTTATTACTCCTATCAGTGCATCTAAAAATTACACAGAAAAACTGGCTTTACTACCTGATTGTTATCAGCCTAATGACACAAAGCGCCCTGTTAGTTCATTAACCAACAGACTTGCCAATCAACTGCCCGAAGATGCTTTTGTATTTTGCAGTTTTAATCAAAGCTTTAAAATTACTCCTGATGTATTCACAGTTTGGATGCGCTTACTTCGTAAAACTCCACGTAGTGTACTTTGGCTATTAGATTGTAATAAATGGGCAAAAAACAATCTCATCCGTGAAGCTGAAACACTGGGCATAACCGCAGACAGGCTGATATTTGCGCCTAGAACCAGCATAGACAAGCATTTAGCACGCCATACTTGTGCAAATTTATTCCTCGACACTTTGCCGTATAACGCACACACCACGGCAAGCGATGCGTTATGGATGGGTCTGCCTTTACTGACATGTGTTGGCGACACTTTTGCTTCTCGTGTTGCAGGTAGTCTGCTCACTGCGGCACAATTGCCGGAACTTATTACCCATTCCTTGGCCGAATATGAAGTAAAAGCAGCGGAGCTAGCGACCAATCCCAAAATGTTAAAGCAATTAAAAAACAAGTTAGCCACTCAAGTTAAAAGCTCCGCGTTATTTGATACGCAGAAATTCGCAAAAAATCTAGAGAAAACTTTACTTGATATAGTCGAACTTTGTTAACTTTTGCTAATTAGTGCCGTTTTGCATGGCATAGGTATATATTGAAATTATCTAAATCAATAACTCATCTGTGTCAGATGATTTTATTGAGTTTTAAGCAGCACTGAAATAGTTGCAAAAGTACTAACTGATGAAAAAAATAAGTCTTAACCACAAAATATTGGCAGCAAGCTTGTTGGCATTATCTATTGGACAAGCCCATGCACTTTGCGATGAAACAGAATCGCTTTTAGACCGCGCCTGTAAACACGTTACAGACACATGGAACAAAGGTGACAATTCAATTTATCTGCCTTTTCATGCCTATCATTTACGTAGTGCTTACACCGCCGAAAAATTAAGTCCTTTAGAGAAAGTACTTATGGTATTGGCTACGGTCGCACTCATTACGACCAAAACAATAATTCAGATGAACTGTATGCCATGGGCTTTTTAGACTCACATAGCAAACCTGAATACATTGCAGGTTATGCTCATCAATGGATTGCTGGTGCACCTAAAGACTTGCATGCTGGCTTAGGTTATACGGCTTTTCTTACAACACGATCAGATATTATGCATTACACACCTATTCCAGGAATTTTACCAATCGCTTCAATAGGCTATAACAAAATAAACGTAAATACTACATTCATCCCTGGTAGTAAAGGTAACGGGAATGTATTCTTCTTTTGGTCTAAGATAGTCTTATAAGCTTTAATGCTTATGCAATGAAATTAATAAGTCCGTCTTTTTGGCAGGTTTTTCATTTATGAAGTAAGTAGCATTAACCAGATTAGTGTATAACAAGCTTGCCTTATGTTGTGCTAAAGTTGCGCTAGTAAAAATAATTTTCAGATAAGAAAAAGCCATGGCTGCCATTGATATCACCCCCGTTCTTAAATTTATGACTGATAAAAATGGATCAGACTTATTTTTTAGCACGGGTGCGGCGATTCATATCGATATTGAAGGCGAAACTATGCCGGTGAACTCTCAAGCCATGCTACCGGGCATGGTGAAAGAGATTGCCTACTCGTTAATGAGTGATGAACAGAAAACTGAATTTGAACAGAATTTAGAGCTTAATTTTGCCATTGGGCGCAAAGACATTGGGCGCTTCCGTATTAATGTATTTAAACAGCGTGGCGAGGTAGGTATGGTGATTCGCCACATCAAAACCGAGATTCCATCGTTTGAAACTTTAGGCCTTCCTGAAATATTAAAAGATTTGATGGCTCGAAAACGTGGCATTTTATTGGTAGTGGGCGCAACTGGCTCAGGAAAATCTACAACTTTAGCGTCCATGATTGATTATCGCAATCAAACGACGACGGGCCACATCATTACGATTGAGGACCCAATAGAATTTGTGCACCCACATAAAAAATCCGTAGTCGACCAACGTGAAGTGGGCATAGATACTCATTCTTTTGATAACGCTTTAAAAAATGCTATGCGCCAAGCACCCGATGTGATTCTAATTGGTGAAATTCGTGACATGGAAGGCATGAAACAAGCCATGGCTTATGCAGAAACGGGGCATTTATGCCTAGCAACATTACATGCCAATAATGCCAACCAAACTTTGGAGCGCATTATCTCGTTTTTCCCGCAAGATGCGCGTGCCGGCTTGCTATTGAGTATGTCTTTGAACATTGTCGGCATTGTTGCGCAACGTTTAGTCCCAGCGATACAAACTAAGCGCGCCGCGGCAGTTGAAGTCATGATTAACACACCGTATGTGGCCGATTTAATGCAAAAACAGAAGATTGGCGAGATTAAAGACATCATGGCCAATAACAATGATTTAGGCATGATGACATTCGATCAATCGTTATTCAGATTATTTAGCAACGGTAAAATTGATGAAGAAAATGCTTTAGCTAACGCGGATTCACGCAACGACTTATCACTCAAAATACGCTTTGCGGCAGAAAGTCAACGCAGTAATAGCAAATTTTCTGCTATTACTGGCTAAAATTCATCACTGTTCATTTTGATAATTCAAGGCCGCAAACACTGCGGCTGCAAGTATCAATAAGCCACCTAGCCATTCACTCAATGTCATCACTTCATAAGTCAGGTAATAAGAGGCGACGGCGGCCACCACCAATTCAAACAAAAATAACACGGATGCACGAGTAGCAGTGATTTTGGTCACGCCATATTGCACAAACAAAGTCGCTGACATAATCAACAACGCAATTAACGACATAATCAGCCATTGTTTTATAGTAAAGACTTGTGGCGTGGGTAAACTCATATCTACAAATGGTAAAAAAATCAGTGCCATTGTAATAACGCCTAGCCATATAGCAAAAGCCTTGGCCTGCAAGCTTAAATAACTCGCCTTGCGTGTCATAACATTCGTCACAGCAAAACCCATACCAGCACTTAAAGCGAACCAGTCTGATTTAGTTTGTGGCAAAGGTAATTCAATTACCCCGCTTAAAGGATTGGCCAACATAATATAAGCGCCTATTAGCGATACAAAAATTGCTATATATCCCGATTTACTTGTGCGTTCATGCAGCCAAAAATGTGCCAGAATCAATGTCCAGACAGGTGCCAAATAAAACAACAACATTACGCGCATGACTTCACCATCAATGATGGCAATCACGTAACTTAAGTTAGTCCAGCCCGCAACTAGGCTCAGCCAGATAATACTTTTTGGCAGCTGAAAAATACCGCGCCAATAGCGTGAAAATATAACGCATCCAATCAATGTCGCTATGATGTAGGTATAGAAACTTGAAACAATACCTGATACTCCAGACACATTCATCATGCGATATGGATACCAGATAATACCCCAGCAAAAAGCGCCGAACAGTAATCCAAAAATAGCCATCGGCTGCTGTTTTTTCAAAATAACCCTTTAAAATATAAGCATTCTTAATCTATGTTAGCACATGCAAATTTCCGACTGCATCCCTTATAATACGGGCTATGAATATAAATTTAAACCAATTGCAACCTTATCCTTTTCAGCGCTTACGTGATTTATTCAAGGACATCACCCCCAACCCAGCCTATACACCGATTAATCTTTCGATAGGCGAGCCTAAACATACCACACCAGAGCTGATAAAAAAGGCATTAGTGGACAATTTAAACGGGCTTGCTACCTACCCTACTACAGCGGGCATCCCTGAGTTGCGCAAAGCGATTTCAGCATGGATTACCCGCCGTTATGACATACCAGCACTTAATTTTGAAACAGAGATTTTACCTGTCGCGGGTAGTCGAGAAGCGTTATTTGCCATAGCACAGGCTGTTATCAGTGCTAAGACTAACGATAAGAAACCGGTGGTGATTTCGCCTAATCCGTTTTACCAAATTTATGAAGGCGCAGCTTTTCTAGCAGGTGCAGAACCCTACTTTCTCAACACCACACCTGAAAATAATCATGCTATGGACTTTAGCAGCGTGCCAGTTGAGGTGTTACAACGTACGCAATTAGTGTATGTATGCAGCCCTGGCAACCCTTCTGGCAAAGTGATGAGTCTGGCGCAATGGCAGGCTATTTTTGAATTATCAGACAAATACGGTTTTATCATCGCTGCTGATGAGTGTTATTCAGAAATTTACTTTGATGAAACCAATCCACCATTAGGCGCTTTGCAAGCGGCACATAAATTAGGCCGTAACTTTAAAAATCTAATCATTTTCAGTTCTCTATCAAAACGTTCCAATGTACCGGGTATGCGTTCAGGTTTTGTAGCTGGCGATGCTAATTTAATAGAGAAATTTTCTTTATATCGCACCTACCAAGGCTGCGCCATGAATCCAGCCGTACAGTATGCCAGCATTGCTGCGTGGAATGATGAAGCTCACGTAATTGAAAACCGCAGACTGTATGCGGAAAAATTTAACGCGGTAACACCTATGCTAATGAATGTTTTAGAAGTTGGAATGCCAGATGCCGCATTTTATCTCTGGGCAAAAACCCCTATCTCAGATACTGAATTAGCAATCCAACTCTATAGGGATTTTAATATCACGGTATTACCAGGCAGCTTTTTAGCACGTGATGCGCATGGCGTAAATCCGGGCAAAAACTTTATCCGTATGGCGTTGGTAGCATCATTTAATGAGTGCGTAGAAGCTGCGAAACGTATGCAGAAAATTGCTATTTAATAGTTTATGTAATTTATTACAACTATTCTCTAATAAATTGATTTATATTATTAAATACCAATTCATTTAGGTTTGTATCCAAACAATCCAACGTCACCACATCATCCATACCACGCAACCAAGTTAACTGGCGTTTTGCTAATTGGCGCGTAGCAAAAATGCCTCGGTCACGCAACTCTGCTAGAGAGTAATCTCCATGCAAATGCTCTAAAGCTTGTCTATATCCCACACAGCGCATAGAAGTCATGTCGGGAGTTAAGTCATAAGTTTTAAGTAAGGCTTTTACCTCATCTACAAACCCACCTTTAAGCATCTCATCAAAGCGCGTAGCAATACGTGTGTGCAATACGGCTCTATCACTCGGGATTAATGCAATTTTGAGTAGGTTATAAGGCAATGCTTCATTGGTTTGCTCAGCAAATAACTGTGTCATAGTTTTACCAGTAATCGCATGCACTTCCAAAGCACGCTGTATGCGCTGAGCATCATTAGGCATCAAGCGTGCGGCGGTTGTAGCGTCTATTTGCGCTAGCTTATCATGCATGACAGGCCAGCCGATTTGTGCCGCTTCAGCATCCAATAGTGCTCGAACTTTTGCATCAGCTTCTGGCAGACCACTTAAGCCGCCCTCCAACGCCTTAAAGTACAACATCGTGCCACCAACCAGTAAGGGGATTTTTCCACGCGATGTAATATCTGCCATTAAACGTAAAGCATCACCTCTAAAATTAGCCGCAGAATACGCACTCGTCGGGTCGATGATATTAATAAGGTGGTGCGGTGCAAGTGCAAGCGTAGCCGCATCTGGCTTAGCAGTACCAATATCCATGTCTTTGAAAACCAGTGCAGAATCCACACTGATGATTTCTACTGGTAAGTGCTGATAAAGATGCACCGCAGCGCCAGTTTTTCCGCTTGCGGTTGGGCCCATTAGGAAAATTGCTGAGAATTTTTGTATCATAAAATTAAATTGATAGTCAGTTTTTGTTTTTGCTAACTTCTCTATATTTCTCTAATAATTTTGAATTGCCCGACAAGACCTCAAGCATCATTTGTATTGATAATATAGGTCCGGGAACAATCCTGTCTTCATCTACCTCAATGTCGCTATAATCAGAGTTTGTAGCTAATTCCAAATTTACCACCCACCAAATTTCAATTTTGTTTAATAAATAAAAAGTATTCTGAAAAGAGTTAACAACATCAATATCTAGAGCCTTTGTAATGAGTAAAGAAAGCTCGTGAGCTAAACAATTGCGAGCCTTCTTTACCTGCTCAAACATCAATAAATCTTCATTATTAATGGCCTCACGGCTTTTCAACCATTCAAGAGAAGCGTAAAGAATGTTTTTGTTTAATCCAAGAACTTGTTCTTGATAAGAGTCATCAACTATAGGGCCACTTACATTAAATCCAGTAGAATAAAAATCTTTAATTCGACCTATTATTGAATCTTTTAATAACTCATAAATAATTAACATCATTGATGCAGAAAGTATTTTATCTTTCAAAACTTCAGGACTTAAAAATTCCTCCCATTGTTGTTGAACTGTCATACAATAACTTTCATTACTTACCCCGCATAAACATTTTATCCAAATCACTCATAGTCACCTGAAACCAGGTTGGGCGCCCATGATTGCATTGGCCTGAGCGTTCAGTCGCTTCCATATCACGTAGCAAAGCATTCATCTCAGTAATCGTTAAAATACGATTGGCGCGTACTGCGGCATGGCAAGCCATAGTACCGAGCATCTCGTTTCTGCGTTCGGTAAGCGCACGGCTAGCACCGTATTCACGTAAATCGCGCAGTACATCACGCGCCAACATAACCACATCAGCATCTTGTAACATTACTGGCACAGCCCGCACCGCCAAGGTTACGGGAGATAACACGGCAATATCAAAACCGAGTTTTTGTAAGCTTTGACTAGCTATGGCTAGTTCATTTTCCACCGTTGCAACTTCCAGCCTATCTGCCTGAAAACTGACTGGTAACAGCAAAGGTTGCATTGCAACGGAATCATTTGCATCTAGCGCATTCTTGAGTTTTTCATACATGATGCGCTCGTGCGCTGCATGCATATCCACCACCACGAGACCTAAATTATTTTGCGCAAGCACATATACCCCATGAATCTGCGCAACAGAAAAACCCAGTGGAAAGCCTTGTGCAGTATCATTTTGTTGATGATTAGCTGGCTCGTAATTATTTGATTGAATAGGACCCGACTGAAACTCTTGCCCATAACACACTGGGCTAGAAAACTCACGGTTATCAGCTTGCGCTACATTTCCAAACAACGTTCGATAAAAATCTTGTGGCTGTGCTACACGCAAGTCCATCTGCGATTGAAAGGTTGGATATGTTCCACTATTAGTATTAGCGGCAAATGGATTGCTAGGAACTTGGCTGGCAGTCACCAAATTAGACACCCCAGTTGGCGTTGCCAATGCTTTATGCAATGAGTGAAAAATAAAACGATGTATCGCTTGGCCTTCTCTAAAACGCACTTCAGTTTTGGCAGGATGCACATTTACATCGACCAAACTCGGGTCTAGCTCTAAAAACAGCACATAAGCTGGATGGCGATCGTGGTGTAACACATCCTGATAGGCCTGACGGATAGCGTGACTTACCAACTTATCGCGTACAAAACGGCCGTTGACATACACATACTGTGTATCACGGCTATTACGATTGAATGTTGGCTTGGCTGCCATACCCCATAAACGCAAACCTGCTGCGTTTTCATCCACATAGACTGATTCAGCGGCGAACTCTGCGCCCAACACCTCAGCAAAACGTTTTAGTGGCTCAGAGGCGCTTAAACGACTTAAGGCGCGCCCATTATGCTGCAGCATAAAAGCAACTTCAGGTCGTGATAAAGCCGCACGCTCATAAGCCGCCTCACAATGTCCAAATTCCGTGCTTTCAGTTTTTAAGAACTTGCGCCGCGCAGGCGTATTGAAGTACAAATCATTTACTTCAACAATTGTACCTATATCCAAAGCGGCTGGTTCTATGCTGGATAGTTCACTGCCATCCGAGCCAATACGCCATGCGTGTTTATCAGATGGAATGCGGCTGATTAGTTGTGTACGTGAAACTGAGGCAATACTGGCAAGCGCTTCGCCTCTGAATCCAAGGCTAGCCACATTCTCCAAGTCATCTAAACTGGCAATTTTGCTGGTCGCGTGGCGAGTCAGGGCTAGATTTAAGTCATCTTTGGCCACGCCTCCGCCATTATCTGTCACACGTAACTGCTTAACACCGCCTTGTAGCAAAGCCACTACAATCTCGGTGCTACCGGCATCCAAGCTGTTTTCTAGCAATTCCTTTAGTGCAGAAGCTGGACGTTCTACCACCTCGCCGGCCGCGATTTGACTAATAAGTTGGTCTGGCAGTAATTTGATAAGCATATTTGAGTGCTATTTTACCTGTTTTGCGTTAAATTCCGTTCAATGAAATTAAGCACAATCAAATTATTAGCACTACAAGACGAGTTAAATGATTATGTCTACGGTTTTGCAAAAGCGCGGGCAATGCAACGGCATCACCATTTTTATCTAGGCCGAACTAACTCTGGCAAAACGCACAATGCTTTAGAAGTCTTAATACAGAGCAAATCTGGCGTTTACCTAGCGCCATTACGTTTATTAGCCATGGAAATCCGCGATAGACTAGTAGCCGCTGGCGTGCCTTGCAATCTCATTACAGGTGAAGAGCGTGTATTAATGGAAGGAGCAAACCACACCGCATCTACCATTGAGATGATGCATCCCAATAACCCAATTGATATCGCTATTATTGATGAAATCCAAATGCTGCAAGACCCAGACCGCGGCAGTGCTTGGACAGCAGCATTGGTCGGTGTACCAGCCCGACAAATATTTATCTGTGGTTCTAACGCAGTGACTACACCATGTATTAAGGTGATTACAGCATTAAATGAAACTTATGAAATTACTTATTTACAACGTAAAACGCCATTAGTCTTAGAAGAAGCAAGTATTTGCGGCAAACATTATAGCAAACTAAAACTCAAAAACCAGTTGCAAAAAGGCGATGCAATTATCGCTTTTAGTCGCAAAGATGTTTTAACGTTTAGCGCACGATTCAGACAGTGGGGCCACACCGTGGCAAGCATCTACGGTGCACTGTCACCTGAAGTACGCAGAACTGAATCTGAACGATTTAGCAAGGGCACAGCGGATATTTTAGTAGCAACAGATGCTATTGGCATGGGCTTAAACTTGCCGATTCGACGCGTATTATTTACTAACATTCATAAATTTGATGGTGTAGCATCCCGCCTACTTAATGCCACTGAAGTGCGCCAAATAGCTGGGCGCGCAGGTCGCTTCGGCATTTATGAAACAGGCTATGTCAATGTATTTGAAGATGATGAGCGCATCCATATTGAGCATATGCTAAACACGGATGACACTGCAGATTTACAAAAACTGCCCATAGCACCCAGTTTTGGTCAGATCGAAGCCATTGCTAATAAATTGCATACGGCAAAAATCAGTGAATGCTTTGAGTACTTCACGACCCATGTAAAATTTAACCATGATTTATTGACGCTTGCATCCACCGCCACGCAATTTACTCAAGCCTTATTAGTCGATGCATTTGCACCTAGAATGGCGCTGCATGATAAACTTACCTTCACTAATGCGCCAATTTCACTCAATGTGAATATAGAAAAAGACTACTTTTTACTTTGCCTAAAAAGTGTTTATACATCGACCATTAGGCACTTGCCAATAAAGCCAGTCTGGTTAGATTCGCATAACGCGCAATATTTAGAATCGGCAGAAATACTCAGCCAGAACATTAGCTTATACGCTTGGCTATCCTACAAATTTTCCGACCTATTTGTTGATAAAGATTTAATCAGCAACTACAGAAAGGCTGTTAGCCGTTATATTGAACGCGCCCTACTCTCACAAGCTGGCTATGGTGACACCTTGCGCGAGTTAGATTTTTTGCCAAAAAGACGCTATTAACTCCAGCCGCTTAACACGATTTTTCCTATCGTATTACCAGATTCAAGCTGGGCATGTGCAGCACGTAAATTTGCAGCGTTAATCGGCGTTAATACCTGATTCACAGTGGTTTTAATCGTGCCGTAATCAATCAAGCCAGCCACTAAATCTAAAATATGATGCTGATTCACCATGTCATCAGTTTGATAGGTAGAACGAGTAAACATCAATTCCCAGACAAAAGTAGCACTTTTGTTTTTTAGCAGGCCTAAATCTACAGGTTTAGTTGTTTCTACAATAGAGCAGATTTTACCTTGTGCTTTAATTAGCTCTGCCATCACAGGGAAATAGGTATCGGTGTCGTTGTTGCACAAAATATAATCAACTTCAGTCAAGTTAATTGTCTGCATCTGTGTGACTATATTTTCTCGGTGATTAACCACATGTTGCGCACCCAGGTTTTTTACCCAACGCACAGTCTCCGGGCGTGAAGCCGTGGCAATCACAGTGAGCCCTGCTAGTTTAGCGGCAAGCTGGATAGCAATTGAGCCTACACCACCTGCGCCGCCAATAATCAAGATACTTTTGCCGTGATTCCTCTCAGCGACCAGCGATATGCCAAGCCGATCAAATAAGGATTCCCACGCCGTTACCGCGGTGAGGGGCAGCGCTGCAGCCGCTTCTATACTTAGCGATTCTGGCATCTGCCCCACAATACGTTCATCCACTAGCTGATATTCGGCATTAGTGCCAGAACGCATAATAGAACCAGCATAATAAACTTTATCGCCAACTTTAAACAACGTGCATTGTGGGCCAGTTTCGACCACTTCACCTGCCGCATCCCAGCCCAATACTTTAGGCTCAGCTTCTATTTTATCTTTAGGTTTACGTACTTTTGTATCAACAGGATTCACCGCAACCGCCAACACACGCACCAATAAATCACGACCTGATGCTTTAGGCTGAGGCAATTCAACATCTATAAGTGATTCAGGGTGGCTAATTGGCAAATATCTAAGTAAGGCAACTGCTTTCATATTTGCTCCTTTTAATTACTCAAGCACATAATTGATGTGATAAGCATCTGAATAATAATGATATAAATTAACTAAAATTCAATCATCTATCCGCTATTTTTGTTTTAGCAAGCGGAGGATTACTAGAGAAATACTTCTTAACGCCCGCTAAGATTGAATTAGCTAGCTGTGTTTGATAGCTTTCATCTAACAGCTTGCGCTCTTCTTCTGGGTTGCTAATAAACGCTGTTTCAACAAGTATTGATGGAATATCTGGCGATTTAAGTACCGCAAATGCTGCCTGCTCAACCGAGCCTTTATGTAAGCTATTAATTTTTCCAACATTACTTAACACTGCCTTACCTAGCTTCAGGCTGTCATTAATTGTGGCAGTTTGCGATAAATCTAACAGCGTTCTTGCTAAATTAATGTCTTTATTATCCAGACTCACGCCGCCGATTAAGTCTGACTCGTTTTCTTTTTTAGCCAAATAACGTGCTGTTGCGCTAGTAGCACCACGTTCGGACAACGCGAACACTGATGATCCTCTAGCAGCAGGACTGGTAAACGCATCAGCATGGATTGAAATAAATAAATCTGCCTGTGCATTTCGGGCTTTTACTACTCGCCCATGCAATGGAATAAAGAAATCCGCATCACGCGTTAATACACCACGCATATTAGGCTCCGCATCAATGACCGCTTTTAACTTTTTAGCGACTGCTAGTGTAATGTCTTTTTCATGTGAGCCATTTGCCCCCAACGCGCCTGGATCTTCACCACCATGACCCGCATCAATCGCAATTACAATGATACGACCGTTGTCTTTATTCTTAATAAGTGGTTCGCTCGGTTTAGGCTCAGCGGGTTTTACCTCAGTTGGTTTAACTTCAGCTTGCTTGGTTTCTATTGGCTTAATATCTGTTGGTTTAGATTCAGAAGCTTTATTATCTAAAGGTTTGCTATCAGGCAATACCTCTGTAATTGGCTGGTTGATTACGTCATTAGATACTGGTGGCTCAGCTATTTCCTGCGTATTGAGCGTGGTACTAGCTTGTAATGTTGGTTTTGCTGTAGATGTAGTCACAACAGCATCTGGCTTAGCTGGCTCAATTTTAACAGCGGACTCGAGCATATTACGATTATCTAGCATAGCCATTAAAGGATCTGGCATTGGGTAAATATCGAGTACTAAGCGATGTTTATAATCACCTGCTGGTTTTAACAAAAACAAATTAGGCTTAACTTCTGATTTTAAATCAATCACTAAGCGCACAGAGGTTGGTTTGGTTTTAGATACACGTATCAACTGAATATAAGGGTCGCTCGCCAGAATTTTATCCGACAACGCCTTCAACATGGCCGGAGATGCAATATCATCAATATCCAATACGAGTCTATCCGGATTTTTTAGTACCGTCATTTTATGTACTAGAGGCTGTTCAGATTCAAGCGTAATACGTGTGTAATCCGCAGATGGCCAAACCCGTACAGCGTTGATTACATTGGCTGCGTAAGCACTAGCATTAATACTCAGCAATATTGTGAGTAAGCAAAGTTTGAGCATTACATGCATGATGTCGCTATTGATTTTAGCGATTATTTTAGACACTATTACCCGCATTTTTTTGCAAAACTCGCTTTCCTAAATTTGAATGGGCAGTCAATTGCAAAATTCTACCCTCGTTATTTGGCAGTAGGTGAATATTAATATCAGGCGTTGGTAAAAAATTTTCAGCTTTTTCTGGCCACTCTACAAAACATACAGAGTCCGGATTAAAGTACTCTCTAAAGCCTGCGGACTCCCATTCCTCCTCATCTATAAAACGATATAAATCAAAATGATAGATATTAAAATCAGCAATCACATAAGGCTCAACCAAAGTATAAGTCGGGCTTTTAACTTTGCCAATATGGCCTAAACCATGCAAAAAACCACGCACAAATGTAGTTTTACCTGCGCCTAAATCACCATGCAAATAAATGGTCAAACCTGACTCTACAGCATGCGAAAAACGTTCGCCCGCTGCCAAAGTAGCTGCTTCGTTAATCAAGTGAAGTGTAATATCATGCGCCATATGAATGTAAATTTTTCAGACTCTACCAATGAAAGTGCTTTTAATCAAACTCAAGCACTGCAAGACCTTGCCGATGACATCAAACTCTGGGGCGCCGAACTTGGTTTTAACCAAATTGGTATTACCGATACTGATTTGAGTCATGCTGAAAAAACTCATCAAGATTGGTTAGCAAAGGGTTTTCATGGTGAGATGGATTATATGGCAAAACATGGGCATAAGCGCACTCGCCCACATGAATTAGTCGCAAATACTGTGCGCGTCATCAGTGCCCGTTTAGATTATTTGCCGCCTAATGCTGCAGATGGCGAGCAAATTATAGCAGACCATAACAAAGCCTTTATTTCGCGTTACGCTCTAGGACGTGACTACCACAAAGTTATGCGCAATAAATTGCAAAAGCTATGTGATAAAGTCGCGCAAAGTATTCAGCAGCGGAGTACAAGTTTTGACTCCGACTTCAAGTACAGAGCCTTTACTGATAGCGCACCTGTGCTTGAAGTTGCATTAGCTGAAAAAGCCGGTTTAGGCTGGCGTGGTAAACATACTTTGCTGATTAATAAGGATCGCGGTTCTTGGTTTTTTTTGGGTGAAATTTTTACCAACTTGCCGCTACCTATTGATACGCCTACTTCTAACCATTGCGGCACTTGCTCAGCATGTATCGACATATGCCCTACCCAAGCCATCACTGCGCCTTACGAAGTGGATGCAAGACGTTGTATTTCCTATCTCACCATCGAGCTTAAAACCAGTATTCCAGAGTCATTACGACCGTTGATTGGCAATCGTGTGTATGGCTGTGACGATTGCCAGTTATTTTGTCCATGGAATAAATTTGCGCAACTCACCGAACAGGATGGCTTTAATGTACGCAACGGTTTGGATAATATAAGTTTAGTAGATTGTTTCAGCTGGACTGAAACCGAGTTCAAACAAAAACTGGCAGGCAGTGCGATTTACCGAATTGGTTATACACAATGGTTGCGTAATATCGCGGTAGGCTTAGGTAATACAGAGACTTCACCCGCTATTATTGCAGCGCTAGAAAGCAGATTAAACGACACATCAGAACTAGTGCGCGAGCATGTGCAATGGGCACTTAAACAACATAGCAGATAGCAACCAACACCCTAATTAAGCGCTAAATTCGCTTACCTTTTCTAATGGCAGTCGTTATTTTTTTTTGCTGTTTAGGCGAGAGTTGTGCCCAATTAAAACGCCAGTGCCAGTTGCCTTCTGTAGTACCAGGAGTATTCATGCGATGCTCTGTGCCCAGTTCCAATATATCTTGCATCGGAATAATTGCCAGTTGTGATGTCGATACCAGTGCCATTTCAATCAGACTAAATGGCATATCTAAAGTACTTTTAGGTAGATAACCTGCAAAGTACCTTTCAAAATTTCCGCGTTCATACTCACCAATCGAGTTGTACCAGCCTAGGCTAGTATCGTTGTCATGAGTCCCTGTATAAACCACGCTATTGGCTTCTGTATTGTGCGGTAAATATGGATTGTCGTCTTGCCCACCAAAAGCAAATTGCAAGATTTTCATACCTGGCAACGCATATTTTTCACGTAAGGTATTAACCTCCGCTGTAATCACGCCCAAATCTTCTGCAATCAATGTCATGTTTGGAAAGCGCTGTTTAATGGCTTCTAGTAAAGCATATCCTGGCGCTTGTACCCACAGCCCATTGATCGCAGTTTCATCGGCAGCAGGGATTTCCCATGCGGCTTCCAAGCCTCGAAAATGGTCAATGCGCACCATATCAAACAATGCATTTTGTGTTTGCATACGCCCTAACCACCAAGCAAAACCATTGGCTTGTATAGCTTCCCAGTTATAGTGTGGGTTGCCCCAGCGTTGCCCTGTAGCACAAAAGTAATCTGGGGGCACGCCTGCGACCACTGTCATATTTTTATCTGCATCAAGTTTAAATAAGTGTGGCATTGCCCATACATCGGCACTATCATAAGAAACAAAAATGGGTATGTCACCAAATAAATACACGCCTTTAGCTGACGAATACGCTCTAAGTGCTAGCCATTGATTAAAAAATAAAAACTGTGTGAATTTAATAGCACCGATTTCTTGTGCTAACAGCACCTGTACAGATTTGAGTATCACAGCATCACGATTTTTATATTCTACTGGCCATAAGTTCCAGCTAGTTTGATTAAAATGCTCACGCAAAGCCAAAAATAAAGCAAAGTCATCCAGCCAAAATGCTTGCTCGTTGCAAAACTCGGTAAAATCCTGCTGTGAATGTTGATCTGCTTGCACGTAGAAATTTTTATAAGCCTGATTGATGATGCACTGCTTGCCACGTGTAGTGGTTTTAATCTCGGCGGCAGTCAACCAGCCCTGCTCAACCAAAATATCCAAGCTAATAAACTCAGGATTGCCTGCATGTGCTGATAGGCACTGGTATGGCGAGCCATCAGCATGTGGCATATTAAGCGGCAAAGTTTGCCAGACAGCTGCACCAATATCATGCAGAAAATCTACAAAACGATGTGATGCTTGCCCTAAATCTCCGGACACTAAATTTGCGTTAGATTTACCATTAATTTCACTAGCTGGTAAGGAGGCAATATGGCACAACACGCCGGCACAGCGACGTTCAAATAATTGACTCATACTTCTGTATGCGCTTTCTCTTCTTAGTTCAGTTTTTATTACTGGCCACTTATTTCCATTAGCTTATTCAGTACCTCTGCGCATGGTGCCTCCCACATCTGGATTACCGCCACCAGCACTAATTGGCTGATGTAATATTTCTGGCACAGGCAGCCTGAGTAACGAATATAAATTCATTAAGTTAAGACGATATAACTGATCAAAACTATTCACACTCACTGAGGAATTGTAATCACCAAACCACCAAAACCAATCTGAGCCTTCACAAACTGATAGTTGCTGCTCGCAATCAGTGAGTTGTCTATCATCCAACTTACCACTCTGCATCACTTTATCGTAAGCTTTTTTAGCTTCACATAATAAATCCCAACCGCGGTTCTTATCTGTTGAGCCAATCCACGTGCTAAATGTGCCATAAACCCAGCTACCAGCAGCTATCTGCGGCAATATGGGTGTTGGTATAACGCTGGTGGCAGTGCTTTCAGTAGTTTTTTGCGTTAAAGCAACGATTTCACTAAAAGTTGTCATTTGAATATTTGGATGATTGGCGAGTGCTGCATACAACTCATTTAAAAAGTAAAAGCCGTTGTATGGATAATATTCCCAGGCATTTTCACCATCTAAAATCACACTCACTACACGGTGATTGTCTGATGTATTTGACTGCTGAATATGCTCTAAAGTACGCACAAAATCATTAACCGCATCGGATGTATACATTTTGGCGTATTCAAAACCAATCTTGTCTGAAAGATTGTCATCTCTAAAAAAACATAATATATCGTGATGACCATCAGTCACTTTGTAGGGCGTGTATAAGTAGTCTTGCTTATCTGTGACGGGCAATCCAGATTTATTTAAACTATTGACCAATACACTCTGACCCGTTGCTGCCCAAGTGACACCATATTCCGCCAGCAAGGACAACGCCGCATGGGATACGCCACCTTCTGCAGGCCACATACCTTTGGCCGCTATATCAAAGCGCTCTTGATGCGTGCGTTGGGCAGATTGCACTTGCGCTACGGCACGTGAACGACCACCTGGATATTGTGCATTAGCAGGCAGTTGCGCATCCGGCATCGCATCTTTAGTCGATTTAAAATCCAGCAACAAAGGTAATATCGGATGGTAATGTGGCGTGGTGGAAATTTCGATTTGTTTGTTGTCTTGTAAGGCTTTGTAGCGCGGAATTAGGTTCGTAATTAATTCGCCAATTAAATTAAATAGTCGCTTTCTATCCTCAAAGCTAAACTTAGCTCCTTTATCCATCAGCTCTCTCACTAATGGATAATTACGACGAACACTCTCACCAGTCCAGGCCAAATGGTACCAAACAAGTAAATCAACTTTATATTGTGCAGAAAAATAATGTAGTTCTGTATTACCCGTTGCAGATTCTGCTGTCTCAAAAATACGTAACAGCTTTTGATAATGTGGGAATGGGCTCAACATTTTTTCATGATGGCTTTTAAAACAGCTCTCCACAATCAGTCTGCATTCAGCAGCTGAAATGCCTTCCAAATGCTCTCTCGCAAGCAACGCTAGCAAAGGGTCACGCATCTGCTTAATTTTAAATTGCAGCGTGTAATCCTCTAGTTGATCTAATAACACTGGGACAAAATTAAAATTCACCTTAGCTTTTGGATTAGTTTCTAGATGGTACGCCATATCCGTGTAATCTTTTATGGCATGTAAATACGTCCACGGCAACACGTATTGATTAGACACAATGTCACGATAATCTGGCTGGTGCATATGCCAGTAAAGGTTAAAATAAAGCTTTTTAGGCTTAGCCTGAGCCTGAAAATTTGTAGACGACATAAGTTATGGGTAAGCTTCCTTAAATACTCTAAATAATCTGGCTGTTACTCAAGTAGTAACTTCTGGAATAAACGCGGAGTCCAGCTTTTTAAGCCAGACCCCTCCTCATCTTTGCAATCAACGTGCATTGTGTAGGTTTTGCCCTAACATTTTAGGTGTAACCAATACAATCCCTTTCCCAGATACGTAAAAACGCTTTTTATCCTCTTCTGGATTGACGCCAATTTGCATGCCTTCTGGAATAACTGTTCCACGGTCAATCACTACGTTTCTTAATACAACATTGCGGTTAATAGTCACTTTAGGCAAAATAACTGCGCCTTTGATATCACAATAGCTGTGTACTCGCACATCTGAGAACAAGACTGAACTGTCCACTGTAGCGCCACTGATTAAACACCCACCTGACACCATGGAGTCAGTTGCAATGCCTCGTCTACCATCGCTATTAAATACAAATTTAGCGGGTGGTAAATGCTCCTGATAAGTCCAGATTGGCCATTTTCTATCGTATAAATTAAGCTCTGGAATCACACGTGTGAGCTCCATATTTGCTTCCCAGTAGGCATCGATGGTACCAACGTCACGCCAATAGTATTTACTATCCGTAGCACCCACGCAGCTATCACAGAAACTGTGTGCACTTACACGATATTTTTTGATAAGATAAGGAATCATATCACTACCAAAATCGTGTGTGGATTTGGGATCATCCGCATCACGAATCAGCTGCTCATATAAAAAATCCGCGTCAAATACATAAATGCCCATGCTAGCTAATGCTTCAGTTTTACTGCCTGGCATTGGCTCTGGATTAGTTGGTTTTTCACTAAATTTCACTACACGGTCAGTATCATCTACAGTCATGACACCAAAACCCTTGGCATCTTCAAGTGGTACTTTTATACAAGCCACTGTCATATCAGCATTATTGCGTACATGCGACGCCAACATTGGGCCATAATCCATTTTATAAATATGGTCACCAGCAAGAATCAATATGTACTTTGCACCACTAGATCGCAAAATATCTAAATTTTGAAAAACCGCATCTGCCGTACCTTTGTACCAGTCCTCATCTACGCGTTGCTGCGCGGGTAACAGTTGTACATACTCGCCAAATTCACCACGTAAGAACCCCCAGCCGCGTTGAATATGTTGAATTAGGCTGTGTGCCTTATATTGTGTCGCAACGCCAATACGTCGAATACCTGAATTGATGCAATTAGAAAGTGGAAAATCAATAATTCGAAATTTACCACCAAAAGGTACGGCTGGCTTGGCACGCCAATCGGTTAAGTCTTTCAGACGGCTGCCACGTCCACCTGCTAATATAATCGCCGTTGTATTTTTGGTAAGGGCGCTAATAAATCTCGTACTGCTAATATCTTGTTGCATATGCGCCTCCAATTTTAGGAACTCACTTAAAATTTTAATTTTTCGCGAGCTTGACTCTCATAAACTTCAATTAAATTTTATTAATTTTACCGCTAGGTTTATTATAGTCATGCTTATTAAGCTTAATCTAATAAAATTACAATAAAGTGTAAAATTTATGAATAATAAATTTTACACTTTAAAATTAACACCTATTAATGTTTAATAGCCAAGTTCAACACCTAAAATAGTTAAAGTAGATTATCTTGGAAAAATCAATGCCTTCAAAAATAGCCTCACCAAAAGTGGCATCTGCACAGTTAGATTTAATTCTAGGCGCTAAACATCACAATCCCTTTAGTTTCTTGGGTTTGCATGAGGAAGATAAACAGCTTGTTTTTCGCACCTTTCAGCCTTTTGCAACATCAGTCAACATTAACATTGATGGCAAATGGCAGCTTCTAGAAAAAACCCATACAGATGGCCTATTCGAATGGCATGGTAAAAAACCAGCAGGCAAAAAAACAATCACAACGCCATGTGTGCTTAAAATTGACACGAATGGCTTAACAATAGAACAGGCTGATACCTATTCGTTCGTGCCGATGCTCACTGCCGATGAATTACATCTATTTGGTGAAGGCACTCTAAAACAAGCCTACAAAACGCTTGGCAGCCATATATGTGAGCATCAGGGTGTTAAAGGTGTACGCTTTGCCGTGTGGGCGCCCAACGCAGAACGCGTTAGCGTAATTGGCAATTTCAACCATTGGGATGGTCGAGTTAACGCGATGCGCTCTCATGGATCAAGCGGTATTTGGGAGATTTTTATTCCTAATTTATCAGGTAACACCCTGTATAAATTTGAAATTCGCAATCGCCATACTGGAAATATTCATGTCAAAACTGACCCTTATGGCCTTGAGTTTGAGTTGCGGCCTGGTTCCGCGGCAAAAGTATCAAGCAGTCATCAACATGTATGGCAAGATAAAGACTGGCTCAAAACACGTAAAACTGCGGATTGGTTGCATACGCCTTTTAACTGCTATGAAGTGCATTTAGGCTCATGGAAACGTGACGAGAAAGGACATTTTCTAAGCTATCGCGAGTTAGCATCCAACTTAGTGCCTTATGTCAAGGAAATGGGCTACACCCATGTTGAGTTATTACCAGTTTCCGAGCATCCATTAAACGAATCCTGGGGCTATCAAACCACAGGCTATTTTGGTGTAACCAATCGCTTTGGTACACCAGATGATTTACGCTTTTTGATTGATGCGTTCCATCAGGCTAAAATTGGCGTCATATTAGATTGGGTACCCGGGCATTTTCCAAAAGATGATTGGGCATTAGCGCGCTTTGACGGCACGCCACTGTATGAGCATGCAGACCCAAGATTAGGTGAACACCAAGACTGGGGTACATATATTTTCAATTACGGCCGCAATGAAGTGCGTAATTTTTTAATTGCGAATGCTTACTACTGGTTATCTGAGTTTCACATTGATGGCTTACGTGTAGATGCTGTCGCTTCTATGTTGTACTTAGATTACTCACGTAAAGAAGGCGAATGGCTACCTAATAAGTTCGGTGGTCGCGAGAACTTAGATGTCATCGACTTTATCAAACAACTCAACATCATGGTGCATGAGGATTTCCCAGGGGCATTGACCATTGCGGAAGAATCAACTTCATGGCCTATGGTTTCCCGCCCTATCTACCTAGGCGGGCTTGGGTTCAGCATGAAATGGAATATGGGCTGGATGAACGACACTCTCGCCTATATTGAAAATGACCCGATACATCGTCGTTATCACCAAGACCAACTGACTTTTGGTCAACTGTATGCCTATAGCGAAAACTTCGTGCTGCCTTTTTCTCACGATGAAGTTGTACATGGCAAAAAATCACTTTTAGACAGGATGCCTGGTGATACTTGGCAAAAGTTTGCTAATTTACGTTTATTGCTATGCTACCAAATGACCAGCCCCGGTAAAAAACTTAACTTTATGGGTAATGAAATTGGCCAAGGTCGTGAATGGAATGTCAATACCAGCATTGATTGGCATTTGCTAGGCGACAATTACGAGGGCAAGCATTGGCACAAAGGTATCCAACTCGCTAATCATGATTTGAACCTACTTTATCGAAATACGCCAGCCTTGTATGACTTAGATTTTGAGCATCAGGGCTTTGGCTGGATAGATTGTCATGATACCGAGCAATCAATTATCAGCTACATTAGACGCGCCCGTGACGGTAGTTTTGTTATAATAGTGGTTAATTTTACGCCTGTGTTAAGGTTGGGTTATCGTTTAGGCGTACCACAGACTGGTGAATATACTGAACTATTTAACAGTGATGCTGCCTGTTACGGTGGTAGCAATCAAGGCAATGGTGCAGGATTACATACTGACAATATGGCGTGGATGAACCAGCCACAATCATTGTCAATCACCTTACCACCATTAGCTGGGGTAATACTAAGTATTAAATAGCTTGTAATTGAAATACATACAGTTGCAACAATAGCAACACAAAACATTATTATCATTCATACATTATCAATAAAAATTTAATCGCCAATCGCACATGACCACACTCACTAAATACCCTTCTTGGCGTCAACTTTGCCAACATCAACAAGATATAGCCAATCTCCACATGCGCGATTTATTCGATGCAGACAAAAATCGTTTTGATAAATTCAGTTTAAAATTTGCTGATTTATTATTCGATTACTCCAAACATCGTATTACAGATGAAACCTTGCCCTTGCTGCTACAAATGGCACGTGAAGCAAAAATTGAATCATGGCGTGACCGCATGTTTGCTGGTGAAAAGATTAATATTACAGAAGACCGTGCAGTACTTCACACCGCACTACGTAACCGCAGCAACACGCCAGTGTTAGTCGATGGCAAAGATGTGATGCCTGAAGTCAACGCTGTATTAAAACAGATGCGTGAGTTTTCTGAAAAAGTGCGTAGCGGCGAATGGAAAGGTTATACAGGAAAAGCCATTACCGATATTGTTAATATTGGTATTGGTGGCTCCGATTTAGGCCCGGTAATGGTGTGTGGAGCACTTAAACCTTATGCTAAGCCAGACTTAAACGTACATTTTGTATCTAATATCGATGGTGCACATTTAATGAGTGCACTCGAAGTATGTAATCCAGAAACCACATTATTTATCGTAGCGTCTAAAACCTTTACTACGCAGGAAACCATGACCAATGGCCGTTCTGCACGCACCTGGTTTTTGGAGGCGGCAAAAGATGAAGCATTTGTAGCCAAGCATTTTGTTGCTTTATCTTGCAATGCTAAAGCTGTCTCTGAATTTGGCATAGATACCGCCAATATGTTCAGATTTTGGGACTGGGTGGGTGGTCGTTATTCATTATGGTCAGCCATTGGCCTATCGATTGCTTTGTATGTGGGTATGGATAATTTTGAAGCCCTGCTTGGGGGGGCGCATGAGATGGATAATCATTTCAAAACTGCACCCTTAGAACAAAATATGCCCATCATCATGGCGATGATTGGTGTGTGGTATAACAATTTTTTCCACTCAGACACACTTGCCATTTTACCGTACGACCAAGGCATGGCACGCTTTCCTGCTTATTTACAACAAGCAGATATGGAAAGCAATGGTAAATTTATTTCACGCGAAAATAAACGTGTGCAATGGAAAACAGGTCCAGTAGTTTGGGGCGAACCTGGCACCAACGGTCAACACGCATTTTACCAATTAATCCATCAAGGCACGCAAGTGGTACCGTGTGATTTTTTGATGCCAGTACATAGCCACTATAAAATTGGCAAAAGTGGTTATGCACATCATAAAATCCTGCTGGCTAATTTCCTAGCACAAACACAAGCTCTAATGCTGGGTAAAACTTCGGATGAAGCGCGCGCTGAACTAGAAGAACAAGGCATGACAGGTGAGGCGCTAGAAAAACTATTGCCGCACAAAACATTTGATGGCAATCGCCCTAGTACGTCAATTATGTTTGACTTACTCACGCCCAACACGTTAGGCAAGCTTATTGCACTTTACGAACATAAAATATTTGTGCAAGGTATTCTGTGGGATATCAATAGCTTTGACCAATGGGGCGTTGAATATGGCAAACAAATTGCCAAACAAATTTTGCCACAACTGACTAGTGATGATGTAGTCAGTAACTACGACAGCTCTACTAATGGCTTGATTAACCACACCAAGCAATTAAAATAACGGTAGCTTAGGTATTAAATAAAAAAGCCCAGTATTTATTCTGGGCTTTTTTATTACCTTAGCTAAGGTCAATATTTAAACGTCATTTTAAATTTAGCGCAATTGCATACCAGCGCTTTTGACTAAACTACCAGTTAATGAATTAGCCATTTCTGCACCAAACTTTTTAGCAACCCTATCGGCAAAGCCAACTTGATAAGTAAAGTCTACAATATCTTCTTGTTTAATAACTTCGCGCGCTACATAATCTGAGCTGCCTAATGCATCAGCCAAACCCATTTTTATACCTTGTTCACCGCTCCAGAATAAACCACTAAACGTTTCTGGCGTTTCTTTTAAGCGATTGCCACGACCTTCACGCACCACTGTTTTAAATTGCTCATGAATTTCATCTAGCATGGCCTGTGCGAAAGCCTGATGTTTGAGATTCACGGGTGAGAATGGATCCAACATCGCTTTATTTACACCAGCTGTCATTAATCGACGTTCCACACCAAGCTTCTGCATCGTACCAGTAAAGCCAAAACCATCCATCAGCACACCAATTGAGCCAATAATACTGGCTTTATCTACATAAATCTTATCTGCGGCTACTGCAATGTAATACCCACCAGAAGCACAAATATCTTCTACTACGGCATAAACTGGAATTGCTGGATGTAATTTTTTCTGACGCTTAATTTCATCATTGATAATCCCTGCCTGCACAGGGCTACCACCAGGGCTGTTGATGCGCAGAATAATACCTTTAGTACCCTTGTTATCATAAGCATCTTGCAAACTAGCAATCACTGAGTCTGCATTGACCGATTCGTCTGCGCCGATTACACCGGAAATATTAATCAAGGCAGTATGGGCCGAGCTGGATTTAGTGCTGCCACCAAACCAACCTAAGGCAATAAACAAGATTGCGAATAAATAAATAAATAACAATGCCTTAAAAAACAAGCCCCAGCGTCTTGCAGTTTTTTGCTCTTGCAGTCCGGATAAGGCAATTTTTTCTAAGGTAGCTTGCTGCCAATTGTTCGAGTTGTCATTACTGTTACTTGAATTACTATCAGACATACACTTACTTTCTATAAATTAAAAGGGTTAAAACTAATGTCATAATAAAATGCCCGCTACTTTTTATACTGGGTTCAAACATAATCAATCACCTGGCTTACTTAAGCTTACTCAAATGAATGGTAATAACATTTCTTTGCTCAGTTACTTCTAGCGTCTGTAAACGTTTGCCTTTACAAGGTCCCATCACGCAATGACCGGACTCAGGCTGATAATGTGCACCATGGGTAGCGCATATTAAATACTGTTTAGTAATATCAAAAAAATCACCATGATTCCAGTCTAGCTCAACAGGAACATGCGCGCATTTATTGACGTAAGCATACACCTTACCCTCAAATCGAATCGCGAAGCCTGTCGCAAACTCACCCAACTCAGGCAAAGCAAAACGCAAACCTGTAGATTTCTCTTCTAGGTCTGTATTCATTAATACGATGGACTCTCTGATGTTCGACATATTATTGAGCCTAATCTGTTAAGCGTTAGCTATTAACCATTGGCTTAAACTTGAAAAGTCATCAAAATAAACTAGAGAATTATAGTGTAATAATTGTTCACGTGATTGCGCACCGTAAGTCACTGCCACTGACTTGACATTGGCATTTTCTGCCATCTGTAGGTCATAGCTGGTGTCACCTATCATCAAGGTGCGCTCTGGCGTTGTGACGCAAAAATCCATTAACTCATCCAACATTTGTGGGTGTGGTTTAGAAAAACACTCATCCACCGTACGTGTTGCATGAAAATAATTAGTCAAACCAGATCGTTCCATGGCCAGATTTAATCCACGCCGGCCCTTGCCAGTCGCTACTGCAAGTTTAAATCCACGTTTATTGAGATCGGTTATCGTTTTAACAGCACCGTCAAACAAGGGAATATTTTCTTCATGCAGGTAATAATAATGACGATAGCGTGCTGCTAAAGCTTGTGTTTTCTCCGTACCTATATCACCTAATAAATTTTTAATCGCTTCATTTAAACTTAAGCCGATAATATTGGCGGCACGCGCACGAGGAATCTCTCCTAAACCCAACTCAATACTAGCTGTAGTGATGGCATCAATAATAATGCTGGTGGAATCGGCTAACGTGCCATCCCAATCCCATATAATTAAATCAAACCGTCTCATCATATTCATTAACCTTTAAGAAGCATTAGGCTTAAACTGATGCATAAATTTCTCTAACTCAGGCGGCATAGGCGCATTAAGTTGGAGCGGCTCTAAAGTCAAAGGATGCTTAAGCTTTGTTTCAACAGAGTGTAAAAACATACGCTTTAAGCCCTTTTTAACTAGGGCTTTATTTAAAGCAAAATCGCCATATTTATCATCACCTAAAATCGGAAATCCTAAATGAGACAATTGCACACGCAATTGGTGCGTACGACCTGTAACCAGTTGCGCTTCTAGCAGCGAATATTCACCCAGATTTTGTTTGAGATAAAAAATAGTTTCCGAATGCTGCGCCTCATCAAATTTATCTTTAGATTTATCGGTTACGACATTGACGCGGCGCTCACCGTTAGGTAATACATATTTCTGCAAATCTAACGTGACACGCTTTTTAGGCTCAGTCCATATCCCATGAACCATCATGACATAACGCTTATCGGTTTGATTATTGCGAATAGCCTCATGTAAAGCGACCAAAGCTGAACGTTTTTTAGCAAGCATTAATACACCTGACGTTTCACGGTCCAATCGATGTACCAACTCTAAAAATTTAGCCTTGGGGCGCTCTATTCTTAATTGTTCAATCACACCAAAACTAATTCCACTGCCACCGTGCACCGCTAACCCTGCGGGCTTATTTAACACCAATAAGGCATCATCCTCATACAGAATATACTGCTCTAATTTAGGTGTAGTTTTACTGATACTAATTAATTTTTCATCCGTAACGCCTGTACGTATCGGCGGAATTCTGACTACGTCTTCCAACACTAAGCGGTAATCCGCATCAACACGTTTTTTGTTCACGCGCACTTCACCGCTACGTAAAATACGATAAATATGACTTTTAGGCACGCCTTTTAATATTTTAGTTAAGTAATTATCAATGCGCTGACCTTCACTTGCCTCGTCTATCGCTAGATTTACCGCGCTGGTTGCACTAGCGCCAAGCTCGGCCACTAATTGTTTTACATTACTTAAATTGGTCATAATTTTACTTGTTCTTACTTTTGCTTTAATAGCTTATACTATAGGGGTTCTTGAATTTATTGTGTGTTTTGTAAGATTTTAGTCTTTGTAAATTACGCACAAGAACAATTAAACGTGACAAAAAATACTGTGGTTAATATCGCTCGCCAATATATAAAGTAGCGGTAAGTAAAATTTGCGCTCTAGCCGTCGCTAAGAAATAAATAGACCAAACCAATACGACGCGTGCCTGAATTTTACTGAAGGATTTACTAAAAGATAGAATTTTAACTAATAATTGCCACAAGCTGGCATTTATTAAAAGATAGTTTTAAAAGATAATTAAACACATAGCAGTAACACGATTAGTTTTACTGCATTTAATCTGCATCATTACCAGCGACTATACGCGGTAATATTTTTTATATTGCGCTGTAACGACCTTTATATCAGGTAATTACAATAATTAAGCAATTAAAATAGACCCGATAGTGTGTTTAAACGTGGATTAGTCGCGCTAACCAATCTCGCGCCTACGTTGATGATATCTTTGACACTCATTCTTTATAATTTATTTTTTGTAATTTCACATATGATTTCATATGGCGGGGTCAGTTAATTATTGAGCCTACGCACCTTCAGTAATTCAGCGCCTTTAGCATCAGCTACTTCGTATTCAATCTATTATTGCCTTTGCTCGGCCCGTAGCGCGGGAGAAACATTTATGAAACGCATGTTATTTAATGCAACGCAATCTGAAGAATTGCGTGTCGCCATTGTTGATGGTCAAAAACTAATCGATTTAGATATCGAACACGCCGGTAAAGAACAACGTAAAAGCAATATCTATAAAGGCGTTATCACCCGTATTGAACCCTCACTTGAAGCCGCTTTTGTGGATTACGGCACAGACCGCCATGGCTTTTTACCTTTCAAAGAAGTCGCACGTAGTTATTACCAAGACAAACCCGAAGGTCGCGCACGTATTCAAGACGTACTTAAAGAAGGCCAAGAACTGATTGTGCAGGTTGACAAAGACGAACGCGGCAATAAAGGTGCAGCGCTTACTACGCTCATTTCTTTAGCTGGACGTTACTTGGTTTTGATGCCAAATAATCCGCGTGGTGGTGGTGTTTCACGCCGTATCGAAGGCGAAGATCGCAACGAATTACGTGATGTTATGGCACAGCTTGAAGTGGCCAACGGCATGAGCATTATTGCCCGCACCGCCGGTATTGGCCGCAATGTTGAAGAATTACAATGGGATTTAAGCTACCTCACACAGCTATGGACCGCTATCGAAGGTGCATCTAAAGAAAGTGGTGCTTACTTAATTTACCAAGAAGGTAGCCTGGTAATTCGCGCGATCCGTGATTATTTCAGCGCCGACATTGGTGAAATCTTAATTGATACGCCTGATATCTACGAACAGGCTATTCAGTTTATGAGCCACGTTATGCCCGGCAATGTGGCACGTGTAAAACTGTACCAAGACGAAATCCCGTTATTCTCACGTTTTCAAATTGAACACCAGATTGAATCTGCATTCTCACGTGAAGTGCGCTTGCCTTCAGGTGGCGCCATTGTTATCGACCATACCGAAGCACTAGTTTCTATAGACGTCAACTCAGGTCGCTCTACTAAAGGCAGCGATATTGAGCATACTGCATTTAACACCAACGTAGAAGCCGCAGAAGAAGTGGCACGCCAGCTGCGCTTACGCGACTTAGGCGGCTTGGTAGTCATTGACTTTATCGATATGGAAAACCAACGCAACCAACGTGCGGTAGAAGATACCTTACGCGATGCACTGCATCACGACCGCGCCCGTGTACAGACTGGCAAAATTTCACGTTTTGGCTTGCTAGAGCTTTCACGTCAGCGTTTACGTCCTAGCTTAGGTGAAACCAATCATATCCCTTGCCCTCGCTGTAGCGGTACTGGCCATATTCGCGGTATTGAATCAACTGCCTTGCACATCCTGCGTATTACGCAAGAAGAGGCGATGAAAGAAAATAGCGCCGTGATTCAGGTACAACTACCCGTTGAAGTGGCGACTTTCTTGCTTAATGAGAAACGCGCAGACATTCATAAAATTGAACAGCGTATGGGTGTAGAAGTAGTGTTGATTCCAAACATTCATATGGAAACACCCAATTACAATATCTTGCGTGTTCGCCAAGATGATGTAACTGATGAAACTTCACGTGCCAGTTACAAAATGGTAGAAATGCCGGCTGAAACTTCTTACATTGCGAATGCTGCTGAAGAAGCTGCAAAAACACCACGCCAAGAAGCGGTAGTTAAAGGCATTACACTAGCCGCACCTGCACCTATTGCTGCTGAAAAAATTGAAGCTACTGTTAAAAAGCCTTCACTATTCAGTCGTCTAAAAGCTTTTTTCAGTGGTAATGGCACGGCAACACCTGCAGACAAAACCGATGCGGAAAAACGTGCTGAGAGCAACGCTAATCGTCACAATCGCAATAGTAGTCGCAACAACCGCAACCGTAACAATCGCGACAAAAATGATAGAAACGAACGCGGTGAACGTACAGAACGCCCTAGTTCTGACAAACCACAACAAGCGCAAAACCAGCGTAATCAGCAGCCACGTCCTCCGCAACAAGATAAACAACAACAGGCTAAACCGCAACCGGTGAAAAATGAGCAAGTAGCACAAACACCTGTTCAAATTACACCAAACCCTGCTGAAACTAACAATGAGAGTCGCAGTGGTCGTCGTAGTCGTAATGGTCGCCGTGACCGCCGCCCACGCGACGAAGTGACACAAAACTCAGCATCCAGTTTTGAGCCAGTGGAAGTCTTAATTAACAAAGAAAATGCTACTGACAATAAGCCAGAAGTTAAAGCAGATCATGTTAAAACAGAAGCTCCAAACACTGAAACTGTAAAAGTTGAAAACACCACACCTGCTGTTGAAGTACCAGTTGCTGTAACTAAAACGACGCTAGAAAAGGCTGAAAAAAATACTGTCAAACCCGAGGCTAAAGCTGCTGCTACAAAAACCAAGGCAGAGTCTAAGGCTAAAACTGAGATTGATAGCACAGCTACCGGCACAGAAGCTGACGCAGCCACTACGGAAACAGCAGCTAAGAAAACACGCCCAGCGCGTCCGCCACGTAAAGCAAAAACTGAAACAAAATCTGCTGAACCTAAGCCTGTAGATTTGAGTGCCAGTGGTTTGCAACTTGTAGAAACGAAAGGTGAAGCAGTCAAAGCAGTTGTGGCACCAGAAGCTAAATCAAAAGGCCCACGCAAAACGGCTGATTGGCAAAAGAAACAAGATACAACTGCTGAAGCCGCGCCGTTATTGATGGTGGAAACACAAAAATAATTGTCCATTTAGCTAGTTAGCAATAAAAAAGCCCGGTTTATTCGGGATTTTTTATACAAAATAATACTTTTTAATGGCCTCGTATCCATTGTATTGTCACTAATCCTAGTATCGTCATCAATAATGAGCCTATGACATGGCTGGAAATATGCACTGCAGCCCAGCCGTACTCATCGCGCTGTAGCAAGCTAACCGCTTCAGCCGAAAATGTAGAAAATGTAGTGAGGCCTCCTAAAAAGCCTGTGGTAATAAGCAAGCGAAGCTCTGTGCTGGGTGTATTAAGCATAAACAAACCCATCGCTAAACCCATCAAATAACCACCAATCAAATTAGCAGCTAGAGTACCTATTGGCATAGCAGGATGCATTGCATTAAGTAACAGCCCTAAGCCCCATCGCACCCATGCGCCCAGTGCAGCACCTACGCCAACTGCGCCTATGGTACCTATTGTTATACTATTCATACTTCAGCGCTCCATTTAGTTTGCGTGTGCAATTGAGTTAAAATGTTGAGTTAAATTTAACCTATTCCATATTAACCAATATAATAATAGAAATTGCTTGATGGCATGGTTTTAACTTAAACGCTATCGACCAAACTTATTGTTTTAAAATACCATCTTAAACATTGGAAAGCTTGCTGTGCGTATTTTATTTGTAACTTCCGAAGCACATCCCTTAATTAAAACCGGCGGGCTGGCTGATGTGAGTGGCTCACTACCTGCTGCATTAAGAGCACTGGGAGTAGATGTGCGTATTTTAATGCCCGGTTATCCTGCGGTCCTTAAAAAAATAAAGAATGCCCAACATTTATGTAGCGTAGACCAATTACCAGTAGTAGGTAGAGCAGAATTGGTCATAGGCAATATGCCAGATACCGGCGCGCCAGTTATAGCAATTGATTGCCCTACACTGTACGAGCGTGATGGTGGTCCTTACATCAATGCTAGAGGATTTGACTGGGAGGACAACCCGATACGTTTCGGCGTACTGTCAAAAATAGCGGCTGTGCTAAGCGATATCAACAGCCCGCTAAAAGATTGGCTACCAGACATTGTGCATTGCAACGATTGGCAATCTGGTTTAACGCCAGCCTATATGAAGCTATCCTATCCATCATCAGCTAAATCAGTACTAAGCATACATAACTTAGCGTTTCAAGGTTGTTATGATGCAAGCATGGTCGAGAAGCTCTCTCTACCACGCTCCAGCTTCCAAATTAACGGTCTAGAGTTCTATGGCCAGTTATCCTTTTTAAAAGGCGGCATTTTTTATGCGGATACATTGAGTACCGTTAGCCCCACTTACGCTAAAGAAATCCAAACCGCAGAATACGGTTTTGGTATGCAAGGTTTGTTAGATTTACGCGGTCATGAAATTCATGGCATTTTAAATGGCATTGATACCAATGAATGGAATCCAGCAACTGATCCACATCTCGTTAAAAATTACAGCAATACACGTATCACTGGCAAAAAATCCATAAAAGAGTCCTTGCAAAAACAATTTCAGCTACAAATTGATGCAAATGCACCACTACTGGGCGTAGTCAGCCGCCTAACTTATCAAAAAGGTTTAGATTTATTACTTCTAATTGCGCCGGATTTAATTGAGCTAGGGTGTCAGATTGTCGTATTGGGTAGCGGTGAAACTAGCTTAGAAGATAGTTTCAAAGCTCTTGCCGAGCAGTACCCAGCACAAGTTGCCGTCACTATAGGCTACAACGAACCACTATCTCATCAAATAATGGCAGGAGTGGATATGTTTATTATGCCTTCGCGCTTTGAACCCTGCGGCCTTAACCAGCTATACGGCTTGCGTTATGGTACACCGCCTATTGTCACGCAGACAGGCGGGCTTGCTGACTCAGTGATTGATAGCAACACAAAGACATTGGCCAACGATACCGCAACCGGATTCACTATGTCTGAAGTAAGCGCCTTGGCGCTTCAAACCTCAATTATACGTGCTTTGGATTATTACCGAGAAACTAAAAAATGGCGTCGAATTCAGCGTAATGCGATGAATACTGACGTAAGCTGGAAGCATAGCGCACAAGCCTATATGGATTTATATACAAAAGTGCTGGCTAGATAAAACTAAACTACTCGTTAAAAAGGCGGATAGATTGGCACATTAAATGCTTATACTTATTCAGCTTCTCCAAAGCTGATTTCTCCTCCTCAGGGGTGCCTCGATTGGCACCCTATTTTTTCGCCTTAACTTGGTTGATCAAAATATTAAATACCAGAGTCATGCACCAGTGATGCTATTTAACAATAAAGTGCTCACGGTAATACTTTAATTCATCAATGGATTCATAGATATCCGCCAACGCCTCATGCTTACTCGCTTTTTTAAAGCCTGAATAAATTTCTGGTTTCCAACGTCTAGCTAGTTCTTTAAATACGCTGACATCCAAATTACGATAATGAAAAAACGATTCTAAATCTGGCATATAGCGCGCCATAAAACGCCTATCTTGGCAGATAGAGTTACCGCACATCGGCGACTTGCCAGCACCAACAAATGGCTTTAAAAATTCTAACATTTGCGCTGTAGCTTCAGCCTCGGTCAAAGTTGAGGCTTTTACTTTTTCAATTAAACCAGAACGACCATGCGCACCTTTATTCCAATTATCCATGCCATCCAGCACGTTATCTGATTGATGTATGACGAATACTGGAGATTCGCCCAAAACGTTCAAATCAGCATCGGTGACAACCACCGCAAGTTCTAAAATACGATCTGAATCTGGCAACAAGCCACTCATTTCCATATCTAACCAGATTAAATTATCGTTATTGCTTGTAATAGTTGGGGCTGCCATCATGATTTCCATTAAAATAGAGTAAAAATGCGCGTTTGAAAGACTCATACCTAACGCTGTATTGAACTATTGCATGTTAAATGCTTCAATATACTCACATATTAACTGAAATTAAGCCGAAATTAATTAACCATGATCACACCTTTCACCCTAGTTTTTGTTGGCTTGCTCGCCATGAGCACTATCATTCGCCTTTGGCTGGGGCGCCGCCATATCAATTATGTACTGGCACATCGCAACCAAGTACCAACCGCATTTGCTGCAACCATCGCACTTGATGCGCATCAAAAAGCGGCCGATTATTCAGCAGACAAGACTAAACTAATGATGACTGAGGCTTGTGTGCAAGCCTTGCTGTTGGCATTTTTAACGCTTGGTGGAGGCTTACAATTAATCGATGATGCATGGCGTAGTATCTTGCCATCACAAGAAATCATACGAGGTGCGCTAGTGATTTGTAGCGCGCTTTTAATAAGTGGCTTAATAGATTTACCATTTGATTATTACAAATCATTCGTTGTTGATGAAAAATATGGCTTTAACAAAATGTCGCCGAGTATGTTTTTTATCGACTTAGTTAAACAAAGTGTCGTCGGCTTAGCTTTAGGCGCGCCCATTTTATTTACTGCCTTGTGGTTAATGCAAGGCGCTGGCGATTACTGGTGGCTATATTTGTGGTTTGTCTGGAGCGCGTTTAATTTGTTAATGCTCGCGGTATACCCTACCTTTATTGCGCCATTATTCAACAAATTCTCACCACTGGCCGATGACACACTAAAATCAAGAATTGAGGCTTTGTTAACTAAATGCGGCTTTAAATCACAAGGACTTTTTGTCATGGATGGCTCTACCCGTAGTAGCCACGGCAATGCTTACTTCACAGGTTTTGGTGCTTCTAAACGCGTAGTATTTTTTGATACGCTATTAGACCGCTTGAACACCGATGAAATTGAAGCAGTATTAGCGCATGAGTTAGGTCATTTTAAACACCACCATGTAATTAAGCGTATCGCCATGATGTTCTTTGTCAGCTTCCTAGGCTTGGCATTGCTCGGCTGGTTAATCAAGCAAGATTGGTTTTATACTGGCTTAGGTGTAGCACAACAAAGTAATTACATGGCATTGATATTATTTCTCTTAATATCCCCAGTATTTCTGTTTGTGCTACGCCCCATCATGGCCAGTTATTCCCGTAAAAATGAATTCGAAGCTGATGCTTATGCTGCAAAAAATGCTAACGCAAACGACTTGGTTGCGGCATTAGTCAAGCTTTACCGCGATAACGCGTCGACTCTTACGCCCGATCCTCTGCATTCAGCTTTTTATGATTCACATCCGCCTGCAAGTATTAGAATTTCTAAATTAGCAGCGTATACTGAAACTCATTAAATATTGGAACTGATATCATGAAAATTTCATTAATCGTTTTCAGTTTATTATTAAGTTTTACCTATATGGATAGTGTCGCCGCAGACCCTTTTGCTAAGGCAGATGCAACTGCGGGAAAAGCACTGGTCGATGCACATTGCATTAATTGCCATGCCGAAAAATTGGGCGGAGATGGCTCTGGCATATACACACGCGAATACCATAAAGTCAAAACTTCCAAAGGATTGCTTACCCAAATCCGTATTTGTAATACGATGATTGGTCTAAAATGGTTTGATGATGATGAACTAAACGTTGCCGCCTACCTCAACAACACTTACTACAAGTTTAGCGAATAATTGGAGCCGCGTTTAAAAGGCCAATTTGAAGGCCTAGTGGTTGCCGCCTATGGCAAACGCTATGAAATTGAAATTACCCAGGAAAATATAGCCGCAGGCACGGTCGCACGTAAAATTAGCTGTGTAACTCGCGGCAAAAAAACTGATTTAGCTTGCGGTGACCGCGTACAGATCAAACTAACAGATTCGGCTGAAGGCGTTGTTGAAGCTAACCTACCTCGTAAAACGCTACTGTATCGTAGCAATGCTTTCAAAAGTAAAATACTCGCATCCAATGTCACACAAGTGGCTATTGTTTTAGCGACTCAGCCCAGTTTTTACGAGGCTTTGCTCAACCGTTGTTTAATCGCCGCAGAAGCTGCCAATATTAAAGCACTTATCGTACTGAATAAATGTGATTTAGCAGATAACAGCGACGCACTGTCAAAGCTCCAGCTTTACAAAAAGCTAGACTATGAAGTATTACCTTTGTCAGCTAAAGACGATATTTCACCACTACGACAACATTTAACCGGCCATTCTAGCGTGCTGGTAGGCCAATCAGGCATGGGGAAATCAACGATTGTCAATGCTCTATTACCTAATGAAAACGTGCGTACTAGGGAAGTAAGTGAGGTACTCGATAGTGGTAAACATACCACTACCGCTGCGCATTTATATCATTTAGATGATACTAGTCAATTAATCGACTCACCTGGCTTACAAGAATTTGGATTACATCATTTAAGTATTGAACAACTAGAACACGCATTTATTGAATTTAGGCCATATTTAGGGAAATGTCGTTTTAATAATTGCCGTCACATGCAAGAACCTGATTGCGCCATTATTCAAGCAGTTGAATCACAGATCATTTCCAAGGAAAGATTGTGTATCTATCAAACACTTTTTGTCGAAATAACCACTAAGCAGCCTTATCTCTAATCTACTTATTGAATACTGTATGCTACTTTGTGGCTATAGCAATCAGTCAATTTTTGATTATAATTTCGCTACTACACTAGATAATTGTGACAATGTCTAATATCAGGAAAGAAGAAATACAGGTCGAAAGTTTAGCTTTGGGCATGTTTGTCACTGAGCTAGATATACCTTGGCTTGAGAGTCCCTTTTTGCTCCAAGGCTTTATATTAGAAAATATAGAGCAAATTGCTACATTACAATCTATTTGCAATGTCATATGGGTAGACCGTACCAAGTCGATTGGGGATCAATTTGTTGCGCCACCAAGAGAAAAAATAGCCTTTACCAGAGAAGGTGCGGTTATCAAGCTCAAAGTTACAAACCAAGATAAAAATCGAGCAAAACAATCTGGTGATTCTGCGGGTACAAGAACAACTAGCAATAAGTCATTTTTTGATATCCTGCGTGAATTAAAAAATGAGAAGCCAACCCAGTCAAACCCTACTTCGGCAAATACAAACGACACAATCTTTAATCAGCAATATATGGCGGGAAATAATATAAGTGATTCTGCTAATAATAAAGATCTGAACAATTTATCCATTATTCAACATCTCAAACACGATGTTTCCAACTTACTAAAAAACCTGTTTAGTTGGAAAACTAAAAAAAATAAGCTTAAATCTAGCATGAATTGGAACAGTGTTTCCAAAACACCCGAAATAGCAGGAATTGATGGTTATAGAATCACCATGTTTGAAGAGGCGCCACCGGTTGAAGATGAAATTGTTGCAATCTATCCCATTTATGAAAAATCACAGCTAGCCACACGTGCGATATTTGATGCTATTGCTAATCAACAAAATCTGGACCTAAGCCATGTAAGTGAAATCATTGACAGCATGGTAGAGAGTATAGAACGTGCCCCAGATGCACTCATGTGGTTGGCTAAACTTAAACAAACAGACGATTCTGCTTATAACCATGCGCTGAATGTCTCTATTAATTTAATGGCATTCGCGAGTTTTTTAGCATTACCAAAAAAACAAATTAAAGAGCTAGGTTTAGCGGGTTTACTGCAAGACATCGGTAAAATTAATATTCCAGAAGAGATTTTATTGAAACCAGGAAAACTAACTCCAGAAGAATTTGAAGTAGCAAAAAGACATGTGGATGAAGGTTTAGCCATCCTAGAAAAAACACCTAATCTTCCCTCAGCCGTTATTCTGTTAGTTGCACAGCATCATGAACGTATAGACGGTAGCGGTTATCCTTACCAACTCAACGACAAAAAGATTAATCTAGAATCTCAAATTGCAGGTTTAGTTGATACTTACTGTGCCATGACCAGTAATAGGCCCTACGCCAAAGCGCTATTCAATCAACAGGCACTAGAAAAAATTAACGAAATGAGCGGCAAAAGATTTAGCAACGCAACAGTTGACCAACTGGTACAGTTTCTAGGCATCTACCCTGTGAGTTCTTTGGTTGAACTCAACACTGGAGAAGTAGCAGTCGTCATTCAGCAAAATCAAGTAAGGCGTTTATTACCACGAGTGATGATATTGTTAGCACCTAATAAATCTCGAAACGAATACCCTGCTACCATTAACCTATTGCACTCTCCGCTTACTCCAAAGGGCGAGCCATATGCGATAGTTCGCGGTGTATCTCCAGATACCTATGGGTTCAATCCAGCAGATTTTTATGCTTAAAATAAGCTGATATTAGATATATTTAGCATGACTATTCATAGAAATTACTCGAATACACTCTCGGCCTCAACATCGAGAGAGTTTGAAGTTACCTATTCAATGAATAGCTTACTCATTAAAGTAGAGCAGTTTTCTCTGACTGCTGAAAATATCCAGGGAAAATTTACTATAGATGCGACTAAAATACATCATATTATTAGCCAGTTGCCTAGCCATCAAAACAATATCTATTTAGAGCATTTAGTTGAAGTATTGCTTGCTTGGAAGCCCCGACTTAGCCATTATGCGTTTAATGAAAAAATTAATGAAATCATTAGCCTATGGTTAATAGCAATTGATGAAAACACTCGTATAGACATTATTTTGGACTTACTTAGGTGTATATATCTCAATAAAAAATTGTCAGTTTTATCATTCAATTCTCAAACTAAGAATTTTCAACTATTGTTATTCAGCTTAGTCAGCGAAACCGTCTCTTTACACCAAGAAACAAAGCTTCATTACACACTGAATCATGATCCACTGACCAATTTACCTAACACCAATTTAATGCTGGTGAAGCTTACCGACTGCCTACAAAACATACAAGAGACAGAATTCAACCAAAAACTAAGTGAAAATGATGATCATATTGGCTTAATGTCCATTAACTTTGAAATTGAGAAGCTAACAACAATTCTCATACAACTGTTGTCGCGTAACTTAAATATCAAAATATCAGCACTAATTAAAGAAGCCTTGGCCGATAAGGCAACCCTATTCCAACTCAGCAATATGCAATTTGCTGTTGTGATGGAAGATTTATCGAGCAGTACACAACTGAATTTATTAGCTACAAAAATTCAACGTATATTTGAACAAGTGTTGGTAATAGACAACAAGTCGTTACGTGCCATTCCTATTGTTTGTTGTACTTATGTAAAAAAATCGGACATCAAAAAAGCTGGTATTACTGCACAAGAACTGGTGCAAAACATAGGATTTGCATTAGAAAGCGCGATTACTACACATCAAAATTTTGTCATGTATTCACCTAAAATTTTCGAGGCCATTGAGGCACAAAAGAAAATTGAACTTGAAGTAATTGAAGCCTTTAATAATGATAATTTAGCCCTCTATTTTCAACCGATTGCCAATCTACCCGATGAAAGTTGTGCTGGGGCAGAAGTCTTATTACGTTGCCCTCAATCGCTTAGCAGCGGTATTTACCCGAGCATGATGATAGAAATCATCAACAAAGTGGGCTTAGGTGAGCAATTCACTCGCTGGTTAATCAATACTACTTGCCGCCTAAGTAGTGAGCTTATTAACAAGCATAATTTAGCTGTATACCTGACACTCAATTTACGTGTAGAAGACTTGCATAATGCTGAATTACCACATTTGTTATCACAAAGCATTACACTCTGGGGTTTATCGCCCAAAGATTTAATACTTGAAATTACAGAGAATGGCGTTTTAGAGGATAATGAAAAAACTGCAGAAATTATTAATCATCTGGCTAAACTAGGTTTTAAGCTGGCACTAGATGACTTTGGTACAGGGTATTCATCATTATCGCGTTTACGCAGTATGCCAATCTCGTTAATCAAAATTGACCAGTCTTTCATACGTAACATTGCTCGCTCACCTGAAGATTATGAAATTGTTAAATCAATATCACTTTTAGCAGCAAGTCTAGGCAAAGAAGTATTAGTTGAAGGTGTTGAGGATATTGATTGCCTCAATTTAATTAAAGCCATGCAATTCAAAAAAGTACAGGGTTATTACTTTGCAAAACCCATGCCCTTTGAGGAGTTTGTTGAATGGGCAAGTGCGCATCCTAAGCTAATAGAAATAGACTCCGTACTTACTTCCTAACGCTGCTTTGGCATCTTAGCCAAACTGCTCTTCTGTTATAATCATACTATGCAGATTACTACTCGATTAGAATTTGATGCTGGACATCGCATCCCTTCACACAAAAGCCAATGTCGCAATTTACATGGGCATCGCTATGCGCTTGAAATCACATTGAGTGGTGATATTATTAGCCAAGAGGGCATGTCTGAAAATGGCATGGTGATGGATTTTTCTGACGTCAAAGCCATTGCAAGGCAGGCTCTAGTCGATGTTTGGGATCATGCTTTTATAGTATATAAAAATGATCAAGTGATATTGGACTTTTTAAACACTCTACCTGACCACAAAACTGTCATCATAAACTGTGTACCAACGGCAGAAAATCTGGCCGCTGAAGCGTTTAAAATTCTAAAAGCCAATTACCATGATACTTTTGGTAATCACCTTAAGCTCGAGCGCGTTCGTCTTTATGAAACACCTAATAGCTGGGCAGATGCGCTGAGTTAAAACGAGAGCACCAAACACCTAAAAGGTTGTATAGAAAAAAGCGAGTTTAACCCGCTTTTATAGTTGCTCAGTAACTTCAATAAACTAGTAGCTGATTAATCAAGCCAAACTTGTTAAATCGGCTTTCAAATCATCAATATGTTCCAGCCCGACCGCAATACGCACTAGGCCATCACCAATACCTGCCTCTGCACGAGCTGTAGCGGAAACACGACTATGCGTCGTCGTCGTAGGATGTGTGATAGTGCTTTTTGCATCCCCTAAATTCGCCGTAATGGAAATTAGCTTTGTCGAATCAATTAAACGCCAAGCTGCTTCTTGAGCAGACAATCCATTCTGCGGTTTGACGTCAAATGACACGATACCACCGCCACTTTTTTGTTGAAGCATGGCTAGAGCATGTTGTGGATGCGAAGTTAAGCCAGGGTAATACACACGTGCTACGCCAGCTTGGCTCTCCAGCCAGCCTGCAAGTGCCAAGGCATTACGTGAATGCGCTTCCATACGCACATGCAAAGTCTCTAAGCCCTTTAAAAACACCCATGCATTGAACGCGCTTAAAGTAGGGCCAGCAGTGCGTAAAAAACCATACACAGGCTCTAACACGTCTTTTTTACCCAATACAGCACCACCTAAGCAACGACCTTGGCCATCAATGTATTTGGTTGCCGAATGAATGATGATATCTGCGCCAAAATCCAAAGGCTTTTGCAAGACAGGCGTGCAACAACAATTATCGACGACTAATAAAATGCCTGCCCGGTGTGCAATATTTGCAAGCGCAGCAATATCACAGACCTCAGTGAGTGGATTAGACGGTGTTTCCACAAAAAACAATTTAGTGTTTTTTTGTATCGCCGCTGTCCAACCATCATTATCAGTCAGCGAAACAAATGTGACTTGTAAACCCCAGCGCGCCATAATATTACTGAATAACTGCACGGAGGTGCCGAAAATACTACGTGACGCAACAATATGATCACCACTGCTACATAAACCCATCACACAGGCCAAAATAGCTGACATCCCACTGGATGTCGCTACGCAAAATTCAGCCCCTTCCATAGCAGCTAATTTGTTTTGAAACACGCTGACTGTTGGGTTGGTGAAGCGTGAGTAAATATTACCTGGCTCGCTTCCATTAAAGCGTGCTGCGGCTTGTGCTGCACTACCGTATGCAAAACTGGAAGTTAAAAACAATGCTTCAGAATTCTCACCAAACTCAGTACGCTCGCTACCAGCACGCACACCGAGAGTTTCTGGTCGCCATTGTTCAATATTTAATTTTTGTGTCATGTTTATACTTTCAAATTTTTAGCAAAACTTCGGGCATTAAAAAACCCGTTCTAGCCTAAGGATAGCTAAAACGGGTTTGTTTACTACGTTGAATGCACGCTGTGAAACGTTGACATCCAATTTGATCTCGCTTTAGCGGATTTTATATTGCGCTCGCAAGCTGAGTAAGACTTTATTTAAATTGAGTCACTCAAATCAGCGCAAATTAATATTAGTCCGATAAATCGCAATCGTCAACTCTTGTTACATTATGCTTCAGCTAATTCATCATCCTCATGCCCAACTGTTGGCAACAAGTTTAAATCCATTTGCGTACTGGCATTTGAGGGTTTATGCTCTTTATTGACATCACCACGCGCCGCTTCAATATTAGCTAAATAAGCCTCATCAATATCACCCGTGACATATTTTCCATCAAAACAGGAGCAATCGAACACTTTTATAGCTGGGTTATTCATACTGACATCATGTACTAAAGCATCTAAATCCTGATAAATTAAATCATCCGCACCGATTTCTTTACAGATTTCTTCATCCGTACGGTCTGTGGCTAATAATTCATCTCGACTTGGCATATCAATGCCATATACATTAGGGAAACGTACTGGCGGTGCCGCTGAGGCAAAATAGACCTTATTGGCACCCGCATCACGCGCCATTTGTACGATTTGCTGTGAAGTTGTACCACGCACAATCGAATCATCCACTAACAAGACGTTTTTACCTTTAAACTCAATACCAATGGGGTTGAGTTTTTGACGGACTGATTTCTTACGCAAAGCTTGCCCTGGCATAATAAAAGTACGGCCAATATAGCGATTTTTAATAAAGCCTTCGCGATAATCTAAACCTAATGTAATGCCTAATTGAAGCGCACTTGGACGACTAGTGTCGGGAATAGGTATCACCACGTCAATATGTTTATCCGACCATTCACGCTTAATTTTTTCCGCTAGACTACGGCCCATATCCAAACGCGTTTGATAAACAGAAACACCGTCAATCAGTGAATCTGGACGCGCTAAATATACGTATTCAAAAATACATGGATTTAATTTAGGATTCTCCGCACATTGACGTGAGAATAAATTACCCTGCATATCAATAAACACGGCTTCGCCAGGGGCGACATCACGAATCAATTGAAAACCTAATACATCTAACGCAACACTTTCTGAGGCGACAATATACTCAGTGCCCTTGTCAGATTCTGATTTACCAATCACTAAAGGACGAATACCAAACGGATCTCTAAAAGCTAGCAAGCCAAAGTTTGCAATCATCGCAACGACGGCATAAGCACCTTTACAACGTTTATGCACACCGGCAACGGCATCAAATACCATATCAGTATTAAGAACCGCGTTTTGCGAGGTTTTTTCAATTTCATGCGCAAGCACGTTTAACAATACTTCTGAGTCAGAACTGGTATTGATGTGGCGTAAATCCTGACGAAACATCTCTTGCTTAAGTTGTGCTGAATTGGTGAGATTGCCGTTATGGCCTAATACAATACCAAATGGAGAGTTAACGTAAAACGGCTGAGCTTCAGCGGCTGAAGATGAACCGGCCGTGGGATAACGTACATGTGCTATCCCTGCATTACCTATTAGGCTACGCATATGGCGTGTTTGAAAAACATCTTTCACCAAGCCGTTATTTTTATGCATATGAAACGTATTACCATCACAAGTTACAATACCAGCAGCATCCTGCCCTCGATGTTGCAACACCAGCAAACCATCATATAACAACTGGTTAACTGGATTTTTACCAACAATGCCTATAATTCCGCACATGGATTTAACACCTTAAACACTAAAAACCTTTTACTGAGGGTCTGCACTCAGAATGCTTTAACTCAACACAGCTATACAAAATAGTTAATCATATTTGACATGTTGGGCGATACTCTGCGGCATCCACGGCAAACAGGCCAAAACAACAGCTTCTAAAGGCGCACTAAACATGGCATTACGCCACAGCGGCTCTTTAGGGAGGCTTGTTAGCCCAGCTAATAATACTAAAATTCCGACAACAATTAAACCGCGCGCCAACCCAAATACACCGCCCAAAAATCGATTAAGCCCACCTAATCCAATTCTTTTAAGTAAGTGTGATAAAGTAATAGAAATTAAACTGGCAACCAGCAAGGTCGCCAAAAATAAGATTAAAAATGCAGCTAGTACTTTTAATGATTCTGTTGGAATAGCCGCAGGCAATAGAGGTGTTAATAAATGCGTATAGGTCCTGCCTACGTAAAATGCCACTACCCAACCTATTAGAGATAGAACCTCACGTACCGCGCCACGCATGATACTCAACAATACCGATAAGCCGATAGTGACTAAAACTACATAGTCAAAGCTCGTCATTTTTGACTAACCACCATACCCGCCATACCTGATGACTTAATATTTTCTAACGCAATTGCAGCTTCATTATGCTCTTTAAAAGTACTGGTGCGTAAACGAATCTTTTCACCTTTATCAGTGCTGATTTTCTCAGTTTGGGATTTATATCCCAACTCAGATAATTTGGCTTGTAATTTTTTTACATTCTCAGCATCAGAGAATACGCCAATCTGCACATAAAATTTCATATTATTAGATATAGCTGGACTCTCTGGCTCAGTTGCCTTAACCGTAGCAGCTTGTTTTTTATCTTCTATTTTTTCATCAAGCAGCTTGGTTGCTGGTTTAGCTGCTTGATTGGAGTCTGCATCGACAATTACAGTTTGCTTGGTCTCATTATTCACTGCGACATCATCCACTGCTGGTTTTGAGCTGGCTTGTTCTACAGTATGGCTGGGAGCTGTTATTACTTTTTGAGAGGATACGGCACTATTGATTACTTCATTGGGAATAGTAATGGTCACTTCTTGTTTAGGCTGGTCAGATGAACGATCACGTAGCACCATTGGCAGTACAATCACCATCAAAAGCACGAGTGCAATGGCACCCACTAAACGCCTCCGGGCGCGTTTTTTTAGCTGAAGTTCTAAGTCTATAGACGAATCCACTGCCATTGTTACTTCCTGATTTATATGCAATTCAATCAATATTAACTTGAGCTGCAATTAATTGTGTTAAGCGGCTGGTAAGCCAGCTAAATAATCGACATCACATCTGTTACAGTAAAAAACGATCCGAAGACAACAATTCTATCATTTTCATTCGCATCTATACAGGCTTGCTTATAAGCATCTATTGCACTACTGAAGTTTTTGGTATGGTGCTGAAACGCGTTCTTTTCAATAGCAGACTGTTCAATAAAATCAGTTAGCACTTGTGCTTTTGCGCCACGAACATGATCAATATCGGCCACATACCAAGCATCAATTTCAACTGCAATAGCATTAATCACACCCTGCACATCTTTATCGGCTAACATCGCAAAAACAGCCAGAGTACGGCCACTACATTGCTCACTATGCAGATTTTGCGCCAGAGCTAAGGTAGCTTGTGGATTATGTGCAACATCTAAAATAACTATAGGGCTAGTACTAACTACTTGAAATCGCCCTTTTAACGTCACATTTTGCAGACCACATCGCATTTCTGATTCGCTGACAGGCAATACATGTTGCAAGCAATCAACAGCTTGAATAGCACAGGCCGCATTATTCAGTTGAAAATCTCCTACCAGCGCAGGCCTAGGTAAACTAACGATAGTTTCATCATATGCTTGAAAGTCCCAACCACCTGCTGTAACGATACAAGAAAAATCCCGTCCAATGAGCTTTAAATCGGCTTCAATGTCATCAGCGTACTGTAATAAGCTAGATGGCGGCTGTGCATCACCGCATATTGCAGGAATATTTTTGCGATAAATACCCGCCTTTTCAAAACCAATCAGCTCTTTAGTTTCACCTAAAAAATCCATATGGTCTAAATCTATTCCAGTGACAATCGCACAAGCTGGCTCAAATACATTCACTGCATCTAAGCGGCCACCAAGGCCAACTTCTAGAATCACAACATCTAGACTACAATGCATAAAATGCCAGACAGCTGCAAGCGTACCAATTTCAAAATAGGTCAGCGGCACACCACGGCGCGCGGCTTCAACGGCATCAAAAGCCAAGCATAATGCTGCATCGTCCGCTTCAACACAGCCAACACGAACACGTTCGTTGTAGCGTAATAGATGTGGTGAAGTATAGCAACCAACACGATAACCCGCCTCGTGATAGATGCGCTCTAACATGGCGCAAGTTGAGCCCTTGCCATTAGTGCCAGCAACTGTGATGATAGGAAAAGGGGGCTTTAACTGCAGTGCCGTTGCAACTTGTGCCACGCGGCCTAAACCCATTGCAATGGACTTGGAATGAAGCGCCTGAATATAATCTAGCCAATCAGCTAGACTTTTTGAATTACTGAGTTCAGCCACTAGTATTTTCACATGCAAACATTAGATGTCCATTAGGCTGCAGCAGGTAAACGCATGAGTTTTGATAACATACTGGCAAGTTTGTTTTTCATCTCACGGCGATCAATAATAATATCAACTGCACCATGCTCTACTAAAAACTCTGCACGTTGAAAACCTGCAGGTAAAGTTTCGCGTACTGTTTGCTCAATCACACGCGGGCCAGCAAAGCCGATTAGCGCTTGTGGTTCTGCCACAATAACATCTCCTAGCATGGCAAAGCTAGCGGAAACACCGCCCATCGTTGGGTCAGTTAATACAGAGATATAAGGCAAACCTGCTGCGCTAAGCTGAGTAAGTGCAGCGCTGGTTTTTGCCATTTGCATCAAGGATAACAGGCCTTCTTGCATACGCGCACCACCGCTGGCAGCAATACAGACGAATGGACATTTAGCTGCAATCGCCGCTTGCACACCGCGCACAAAACGCTCACCAACGACAGAGCCCATAGAGCCGCCCATAAATTTAAACTCAAACGCTGCAATAACTATAGGCATGGCGTTCATCGTACCCTGCATCACAATCAATGCGTCTTTTTCACCGACTTCCTTTTGCGCCGCTTTCATGCGGTCAGCATAGGTTTTGCTATCTTTAAACTTTAACGGGTCAACTGGCTGTACTTCTGCACCTATTTCCCTGCGACCGTCAGTATCTAACAACACATCAAGTCTAGCTCTGGCAGAAATACGATTGTGGTAACAGCACTTAGGACAAACTTCGGCATTTTTCTCTAAATCAGAACGATATAATACCGATTGACATGAGCAACATTTACTCCACAAACCTTCTGGCATATTCTTTCTAACGCCGATTACGTGCTTAATTTTTGGGGCAACTAAATTACCTAACCAACTCATACCAGCTCCTTTTATTACAATAGTCTACAATCAAAAATTCAATTTAAGCATCTATCGCAATACGCAATTCCATCATTAATTGTGTGACATTACTCACTAAATTCTCTTCTGTAGATTGCTCAATTTCATGCACCATGCGGCTACCTACTACGACTGCATCCGCAATTTTGGCTACATTTTTTGCAGTCTGCGCATCACGTACGCCAAAGCCAACGCCAATTGGTAAGTTGGTGAGTGTGCGAATTTCTGTGACACGCTCAGTCACGTTTTCAATATCCAGATTAGCTGCGCCAGTAACGCCTTTAAGCGACACATAGTACAAAAATCCACTGGCCTGATTCACAATCAACTTTATACGTGAAGATTCTGTTGTAGGAGACAATAAGAAAATACTATCTACGTGATGTGCTTGTAATGATTTAATAAAATCCGCACTTTCTTCGGGTGGATAATCCACTGTCAGCACTCCATCCACACCAGCTTCACTGGCACGTTTGGCAAATGAATCTGCACCCATCGCTTCAATAGGATTGGCATAGCCCATGAGAATAACAGGCGTTTCTACATCCGTTTTTCTGAATTCCTGCACCATTTCCAACACATGGCGCAAACCTACTTTATGTACCAAGGCGCGCTCACTGGCACGTTGAATCACCGGGCCATCTGCCATTGGGTCCGAAAATGGCACACCAAGTTCAATCATATCCGCGCCAGATTTCACCAGTGCATGCATTAATGTAACGGTGTGTTTGGGATGTGGATCGCCTGCGGTAATGTAGGGAATCAGTGCTTTTTTATTTTGTTGCTTGAGTGTTGTAAATGTAGATTGAATACGAGACATATTGATTTCTTTAATTTTGACTTATTTTTAGAGCGTAATGCCCGACAAAGCCGCGACAGTATTAATATCCTTATCACCACGACCTGATAAATTCACTAAAATAATTTGATCTTTCGTCATGGTTTTAGCAAGTTTTTCAGCATAAGCCAGCGCATGGCTGCTTTCTAAAGCCGGAATAATGCCCTCTGTACGACATAGCTGATGGAATGCTGCCAGAGCTTCATCATCAGTAATCGCTACATATTCAGCGCGCTTAATATCTTTAAGCCATGCATGCTCTGGGCCTACACCCGGATAATCTAAACCAGCTGAAATTGAATGCGTTTCGACAATCTGCCCATCAGCATCTTGCATCAAATAAGTACGGTTGCCATGCAACACACCTACGGGACTATTTGCAGTTAGTGGTGCAGCATGACGGCCTGTTTCCAGACCATGGCCAGCAGCTTCAACACCAATTAAACGCACATTCGGTACATCAATGTAAGGATAAAAAATACCCATTGCATTAGACCCACCACCTACGCAAGCGACAATAGCATCGGGTTGACGACCAAGCATGTCCTGCATTTGTTCTTTGGATTCAATACCAATAATCGCTTGAAAATCACGCACCATCATCGGATAGGGGTGCGGTCCGGCTACTGTACCAATAATGTAAAAGGTATTGGAAATATTAGTGACCCAATCACGCATCGCTTCATTCAGCGCATCTTTTAAGGTTTTTGAGCCGCTTTCTACAGGCACAACCGTAGCGCCTAACAATTTCATACGATACACATTAGGCGCTTGACGTTTGACGTCCTCGCTGCCCATGTACACCACACATTCCAAGCCCATACGTGCAGCAATCGTCGCCGTTGCTACGCCATGCTGGCCTGCACCAGTTTCAGCAATCACGCGCGGCTTACCCATGCGTTTGGCTAATAGCGCTTGTCCAACCGTGTTATTTACCTTGTGCGCACCAGTGTGGTTAAGATCCTCACGTTTTAGATAAATCTGTGCGCCACCAATTTTATCGCTCAAGCGTTTGGCATGATAAATCGGACTGGGGCGGCCAACAAAATGTTTTAAATCATAGGCATACTCAGCCAAGAACTCAGGGTCTTGACGATATTTCTCGTACATGACACGCAATTCTTCAAGCGCTTCAACTAATGTTTCTGCGACAAAAATTCCACCAAATTGACCAAAATGACCACGTGCATCTGGCATATCATACATTTTCATTGCTGACTCCAATTACTGACTTTTCAACTGACATTTTTCATAAATGCAGCAATTTTTGCTGCATCTTTTATACCTTTGGATTTTTCTACACCGCCACTCACATCAACCGCGTATGGCCTAGCTTGTTTAATGGCTAATGCCACATTATCAGCGGTTAATCCGCCAGCCAATACAATTGGTTTCGTGAGTGTTTTAGGAATTAAATTCCAATCGAATGCTTGCCCTGTACCGCCCACTAAACCTTCAACGTAAGTATCCAGCAACAACGCTTTTGCATCGTAAAAATCAATTTCGTATTGTAACAAATTTGTGTCCGGCTGAACGCGAATTGCCTTCATATAATGCACACCATAAGCACGGCATTGGGCAGGCGTTTCATTGCCATGGAATTGCAGGCAATCTAAATTTACAGCTGCTAACACTGACTTAACCTTATCCTGTGTAGCATCAACAAACAATCCAACAGCGCTTACAAAAGGCGGCAGTGCGGCGACAATCTCGGCAGCTTTCTCTAGTGACACATAACGCGGACTAGGCGCGTAAAATACCAAGCCAATGGCATCACACCCATATGCAACAGCAGTTAAGGCATCTTCAACTGAAGTAATGCCGCATATTTTTACGCGAGTGGTTAAGTAAATTCTCATCGACCTGATTATATCAAGTAAGCACCGTTAAATAACGCTGCGTACTGGGTAAATCAAATTTTTTATCATAGCCCACATCGGTTAAATACAGGCCATGCGGCGAAAAGGTTGGCGGCGATAATGTGCGATCTTGGCTGGCTAATAACTCTTGCATAAACACTGGCGGGTACTTGCCTTTACCAATATAAATCAGCGCGCCTACCATATTGCGTATTTGATGCTGCAAAAAAGCATTGGCAGTAAACTCGAATATAAATCCGTCCTGCACTGACTTGATTTGCGCAACATGCATTTGCTTGACAGGTGACTTTGCTTGGCAATCCACTGCGCGAAAAGCGCTAAAGTCATGTTCACCTTTTAAATACGCTGCCGCCTCTTGCATGGCATCAGCATTCAACGGTTGATGAAACCAGCCTGCCCGATCTGCCATGAGTGCTGGTTTAGTCGCTTGATTAAACAATAAATATTGATAACTGCGTTGATAAGCGGAAAATCGTGCATGAAACTCAGCTTGCAACGTTTCGTTGATTGGTTTTGCCCACAACACACGTACCGTTTCTGGTAGCTTCGCATTGACACCACGCACCCAAGCCGTATCTGGTCTTTGCGTGTCAGTATCAAAATGAACGATTTGACTAAGCGCATGTACACCAGCATCAGTGCGCCCTGCTGCATGCACTCTTACAGAATGGCTTGCTATAGCATGCAATGCACGCTCTAAAGCATCTTGCACACCACAACCATTAGGCTGACTTTGCCAACCGCAAAAACTGGCGCCATTGTATTCAATTGCAAGAGCAATTCTCAAGAACTTGCTCGCAACATTAAAAGTACCCCATATAAAAGATGGTCATACCAAGAACAATCAATAACACAAAAATGTCTATCCATCTAAATGCCTCGACTTGTAAAGTAATGCTATCTAGCATCTGATGCTGTGTAATTTCATCGCCATTTAAAATATCAAATTTGCTCAATATTTGCGTGAAAAACGATGAATTGTATTGTTCACCCTTGCTTCTCGATACTTCAGCATTTTCTACATAATATAAAGTGAGCCATAAACGCACAGCGAACCGCTCCGGATCTAAGCCAAAGCTAGATAGTGGTTTAAATAAAGTATATAAACCACCTATCAGGAAGTCACGGTTAGTTCTGGCTAATAATAGCGCCAACGCCATTACTACCACACACAAACGAAAAGCTTGCGATATTCCAGCTTCTAAACCTTCGTAAGTTGGCGCTATGGGTAATGGATTAACATATCCAAAATTAATATATTCACCAGGCGTATTAAATGCATAAACTAGTAACATAGTCAGTATGAGCCAGCGCAAGCGCTTTAACATACGTAAAGCATTCGATGCTCGATAAAAACCAAGCAACAATGTCAGTAGCAATAAATTAATTACAAGCATGATGCCGTTAAATTTGTGCACTATTATCGTTAAGCACAGCAGAGCCGTTAACTTAACTAGCATATGTATCTTGCAGTGTATTTTAGTTGCTTCAATCCTTGTCATGATATTTATATAGTTGCCAGAAATAAAAAAGCCGGACTAAACAGCCCGGCTCATTAAGGATTAATACTAGACGATGTTAGCTAACAATTCTTTTGCTTTTGCTATCTGACGGCCATTACCTTCTTTTAATACTTCCTCCAATAACTCTTTTGCACCCTCACTATCGTCCATTTCCAAATAGGCGCTCACTAAATCTAATTTAGTCTCAACATCAGCAGGGTCATCACCAAATGGAGCATCTTGGGTCACAGTAGCGACTTCTGCTGTAGGCATGTCCAAGCTTGGCATTTCACTAGCCTTTGTTTCAAATAGATGACTTGAAGTGTCTGGCTCTCCCAAATCGAAACTAATTCCTGAAAAATCTAATGCTTTAGCCTCAACTTTGTCTGACTCACCCAGATCCAAATCAATCGCATTTGAGAAGTGCTGGCTTATTTCAGGCGTTGTGAAATTAAAATCCAAGTCGTGAGCTTCCAACTCTTTCGAACTAGAATTGTTCAATTCAAAACTTGGTAAACCAAAGTCCATATCAGTAGCTGAGGCATCCACGACAGCTTTTACTGGCTCTAACTCAGGCATAGTAAACCCAGGTAAGGTATGGCCAAATCTCTCTTCGTCAGCTATATGCTCTGATATTGGAGCTTCTGGCACGCCACCTAAATCTGCAAGATTGAAATCCATTCCTAAATCTTCTATAGGTTTATAGGTGCTAGCTGAAGCCGTGTCATGCAAGCCCACCTCTGGTTGATCTGTCCTTGTTTCATCAAATACTGACTCCTTGATGTCGGCATCACCATCTAAAGAACCTAAATCGAAATCAAATCTAGACGAATTACTTGCACTGGAGGCTGTAGTATCAGGCTCGATTTCACCGATGTCAGAAAAATCACTCGCATTAAGCTTTGCCGTTTGTTGCATAGGCACGGAAGGCGCAGCCGCAAGGCTATCGCTCTGATACAGAGGGTTATCTGGTTCTATAGTAGCACCCATTGCAGCCACTTTTGCCCAGATTGGATCACCTGCACCTAATGTAGTATACAGCTCACCCGCAATCGTTTCATAAGCCGCAGTATCTTTACGTCCAGCATACATTTCCAGCAGCTTGAGATGCAATTCATAACGCTTCGACTCTTTAACTATGGCATCCTTCAAAATCTCCTCAGCTTGCGCTTCACGACCATACGCCATGTAAACTTCTGCCTCAGCAATCGGATCCACATCATTGGTATCAATCATGCTACCACTTGTGCTTTGCGAGAAATCTGTTAAAAATGAAGTATCGCCAGTATCCACTTTTCCACCGGATGTATTACCAAACACAGTATTAGCTTTTAATCCACCAGAAGTTAGAATGCCTTGCTCAAAATCGGCAAGATTACGTTTACGTTTATTCCGTAAAAACAACCAACCACCACCGAGCAATGCTAACGCACCGCCACCTATACTTAGCATAGTTGTATCAATACCGCTTAATATTTCATCGAAGAAACTAGCGGATGCTGGTGCTGCAACCACTGGAGCTGACTTAGGTTTATCAACCTTTGGAGCTGCAGCCACTGCAGGCTTTTCCGTAGCTGGAACAGCAACTGGAGCTGTTGGTGTAGTAGATGTTGGGCTGGTTGGTTCAGCTTTAGCCATCTCATCTTTTGCAGGTTCTGCTGGTTTAGCGGGAACAGGACTGACAGGTTCTGGCATCGCTACGCTTGGCTTAGCGCTATTATCTTTTGCTTGTTGCTGTAAATCGGCCATTTGCTTGCTTTTAAGTGCAAGCAAATCTTTGGTTTGCTGTATTTTCGCTAATGCAGCCGCCTTCTCTTGCTCGTCTTTCATTGCTTTTTCTTTTGCAATTGCATCTTCTTGCATTGCAATTTTGGCTTCTGCCGCTTTAGCACTTGCAGAACTACTCGCATTCGATTTAGCCATGTCACCACTAGATAGTTTTACAACATCTTTCGGGCCAGTTTTCACTGCCGCCGCCTTATCTTCTGCGGCTGTTGTTACCTTACCACCTGTCGATTCTTTACTTGTGTCTTCTGCAGTGGGTGTTGTACTTGCAACCATATCAGCCAACTTATTGCGATAGGCATTCCAATTTTCAGATTGCAGTTTTACTTCTGCATGCGCCTGTGGCTGGCTTAATGCAATTAAATTTTCCGAGCTTGGTACGCGAATAATTTTTCCAGCTTTAAGGCGATTCATATTATCACCTGCAAATGCTTTAGGATTAGCTTCATACAAGCCGACTAACATTTGATCCAAACTTACGCCATCTACTTGCAGTTGTTTTGCTACTGAACTTAGCGTATCGCCACGTTTCGTCGTGTATGCATCCTGTTTAGCCTCAGCATCTGCTGACATTTCTTCAGCCCGCTCTTCACGCCTTACTTTAGTTTTTTTACCTGATTTTTTAGTTCTAGTATTAACGCCATCTTTCATTGAGCTAGAGCCTGCCATTTTAGCGCTAGATGACTGTGACGCTACCATTGTTTGACTAGCCGTATTGGCAGAAGAATTTGTCACTGGTGCTTGAATAGGCTGGTTTACATTGCTCTTATCCACTTGCCCTGTGTACCCTGGAGGATCAAGTAAAACAGTATATTCGCGCAGTAAACGTCCAGACGCCCAATCTACTTGAATGAGCATATCCAGAAAAGGGTCGTTAACCGCTTGATTAGTTTTAAGTTTTAATACTGGAGTGCCACTGGCGTTTTTTGCTACCGCAATCTGAATATTACTATGCATAGCTGGGCGATCTATACCTTGCGTAGCATAGGCCTCTTCATTGGCAATAGTAGCTGAAAGTGAAGACAATTCCTCGGGAGTAACGGAAATCAACTCGATATCGGCTCTTAATGGCTCACCAAGTCCAGAAGACACAGTAAGTTTACCAAGACCAGCCGCAAATATTGAGATTGGCATCAAGGCCATGCAGACAGCGATTGATACCCGCTTTAATTTGGATTTGTGCACTTAATCCCCACCCTTACTTAAACTTAAATTTATTTGTAGAATAAACATAACATCAATTAGTTAGGGATGCAAGCTCATAACACACATTATATTAATGGGCTATGTCTCTGCTAATATGCATTTTGCATATGTAACTTACAATTTATTCAATCACTTTGCAACTTAGCTCATAAAAAAAAATTAATTTTCTATTAAAATCCGTAACATACGTCGCAATGGCTCCGCAGCGCCCCACAGTAATTGGTCACCCACAGTAAAGGCTGATAAGTAATCATTGCCTATATTTAATTTACGCAAGCGGCCTACAGGCGTAGTTAAAGTGCCAGTCACTGTGGTTGGTGTGAGTTCTCTCATACTGGCTTCGCGCTCATTTGGGATGACTTTCGCCCATTGATTAGCTTCTGCCAGCATTTGATTAATTTCATCCAAAGGCACATCTTTTTTGAGCTTGATAGTCAACGCCTGACTATGACAACGCATGGCGCCAATACGCACACACAAACCATCAATTGGAATTGGGCTAGATTCACGACCTAATATTTTATTAGTTTCAGCGCCGCCTTTCCACTCTTCTTTACTTTGACCATTACCTAGATCCTTATCAATCCAAGGAATCAGGCTGCCCGCCAATGGCACACCAAAATACGCAGTTGGAAAACTGTTGTCGCGCAAAGTACCCGCAACTTCACGGTCAATATCTAAAATTGCCGAAGCAGGATCGGCCAGCAGCTCATTCGCCACGCGGTGTGCCTCACCCATTTGTTTAAGCAATTCACGCATATTTTGCGCACCCGCACCTGAAGCCGCTTGGTAGGTCATGGAGGTAGCCCACTCAACCAAATCAGCCTTAAACAAACCATTCAATCCCATGAGCATCAATGAAACAGTACAGTTGCCGCCGATCCAATTATTATTGCCATGTGCGTAAGCATCTTGAATAACATGCATATTCACCGGATCAAGAATAATAACTGCGTCTTTTTCCATACGCAGAGTAGAAGCCGCGTCAATCCAGTGACCTGTCCAGCCTGCTGCACGCAACTTAGGGAATATCTCGCTAGTGTAATCGCCGCCTTGGCAGGAAATAATCACGTCCATCGCTTTAAGCTCAGCAATGTTTTTTGCGTCTTTTAGTGCTGCAGAATCTTTAGCTACATGAGGCGCTTTACCACCCACTTGTGACGTGGTAAAGAATTGTGGTTCAATGAGCGCAAAATCATTCTCTTCCATCATGCGCTGCATAAGCACCGAACCCACCATGCCACGCCAACCTACAAACCCTACTTTAAGCATTTTCAATCCCTAATTTAATGCTGAGTACTTAATGCTAGCGCAACCAAGTTGCCCATTTCGCTACATTGCATCTTTTTGCAGCCTTCCGTGTAAATATCAGCTGTTCTGTAACCTTGTGCCAACACGCTCTTCACCGCAGTTTCAATACGCACTGCATTCATCTCATCATTAAACGTATAACGTAACATCATGGCGGCAGATAAAATAGTGGCTAATGGGTTCGCAATATCTTTACCTGCGATATCCGGCGCAGAACCATGACTAGGCTCATACATACCTTTATTATTCGCGTCTAGTGAAGCTGATGGCAACATGCCGATAGAGCCAGTCAACATAGAAGCTTCATCAGATAAAATATCACCAAAAATATTACCTGTGACCATCACATCAAATTGCTTAGGTGCGCGAATCAACTGCATCGCCGCGTTATCCACGTACATATGGCTTAATTCAACTTCTGGGTATTCTGCACTCAACTCAATCATGACTTGGCGCCATAATTCAGTGGTTTCCAATACGTTGGCTTTATCTACCGAACATACTTTTGCTTTCTGTCCATTCTTACGACGCTTCATCGCAATATCAAACGCCACGCGACCAATGCGACGAATCTCGGATTCGTTATAACGCATGGTATTAACACCTTCGCGCTCACCATTTTCCAGCGTACTAATACCACGCGGCTGACCAAAATAAATATCACCCGTTAATTCACGCACTATCATGATATCCAGGCCAGAAACTACTTCTGGCTTCAAAGTAGAAGCATCAGCCAATTCCGGATAAAGCAAGGCTGGGCGTAGGTTTGCAAACAGATTCAATTCTTTACGAATGCGCAGTAAACCGCGTTCTGGACGTAAATGACGTTCTAATTTATCGTATTTCCAATCACCGACCGCGCCAAGCAATACCGCATCAGAATCTTTGGCTATTTGCAAAGTCGCATCAGGCAATGGGTCGCCCGCCGCTTCATAACCTGCGCCACCAATAGGTGCTTCTGTCATTTCAATATTTAAGTTAAGTGCTTTTAATACTTTAACGGCTTGTTCAACAATTTCCGGACCAATGCCATCACCTGGCAATACTGCGATTTTCATGGATTACTTTCTTACATTACTTTTAATTTAATTGAATAAGCTAATTAAATAGCCAGGGTTGAGTTTGTTTATGCTTAATCTCAAATACTTTAATTTTATCCTGTTGCTGCATCGTTAAGCCAATATCATCTAAACCATTTAGCAAGTTATGTTTACGCACTGCATCTACTTCAAAAGCATAGGCTTTACCACTTGGCGTAGTGACAGTTTGCGCGCTCAAATCGACACGTAACTTATAACCAACAGTGGTCTCAACTTCTTGAAATAGGCTTTCCACAATTTCTGCCGACAGCACGATAGGTAACATGCCGTTCTTGAAGCAGTTATTAAAGAAAATATCGGCAAAGCTAGATGCAATCACTACGCGAAAACCATTATCTTCCAACGCCCAAGGCGCATGCTCACGACTTGAACCGCAGCCAAAATTCTCACGTGTGAGCAATATGCTAGCACCTTGATAGCGCGCTTTATTCAACACAAAGTCTGGGTTAAGCGGACGCTTAGAGTTATCCATACCAGGTTCACCATGGTCTAGATAGCGCCACTCATCAAACGCATTGGGTCCAAAACCTGAGCGTTTAATAGACTTCAAAAACTGCTTAGGAATAATCGCATCTGTATCTACATTAGCACGGTCTAAAGGCGCAACCAATCCATCAAGTTGGGTAAATTTATCCATTATCTCTACTTATGCTCATCAGCTTTTTGTTCAATTTTGCCGCCAAGTTTGGATACATCCTTACCCAAACCGGACATGGTATTGCATGCAGTCAAATTTAATATTGCTAAAATCGCCAACGCACCTAACACTTGCTTCATTCTGATTTTCTCCATTTTATAAACTTCTTACATCTACAAAATGCCCCGCAATCGCTGCCGCAGCAGCCATTTCTGGGCTAACTAAATGTGTCCGTCCGCCCTGGCCTTGACGACCTTCAAAATTACGATTCGAGGTCGAAGCACAGCGTTCACCAGGCTCTAATCTATCCGCATTCATGGCTAAACACATAGAACAACCTGGCTCACGCCACTCAAACCCAGCGGCAATAAATACCTTGTCCAAGCCTTCTTGTTCTGCTTGTGCCTTCACCAAACCAGAACCTGGCACTACTAAAGCCAACTTAACATTAGGTGCAATATGCTTACCTTTGGCGATGCTTGCAGCGGCACGCAAATCCTCTATACGTGAATTAGTACAAGAGCCAATAAACACTTTGTCGATATTAATTTCGTTGATTGGCGTATTCGCACTCAAACCCATGTAAGTATAAGCACGCTCCCAATCACCACGTTGCACCTCATTTTTAGCAAGATCTAAACTTGGTACTTTGCCATCAACCCCTACCACCATCTCTGGTGAGGTACCCCAAGTCACTTGTGGCTGGATAGTCGCCGCATCAATTTCTACAGTGCTATCAAATACGGCACCTGCATCGCTGTGCAAAGTTTTCCAATAGGCAACAGCTAAATCCCACTGCTCGGCTTTTGGCGAGAATGGACGGCCTTTGACGTAATTAATCGTTGTATCATCCACCGCTATCATGCCCGCGCGCGCGCCCGCTTCAATCGCCATATTGCATAAGGTCATACGACCTTCCATACTTAAATCGCGAATCGCAGAACCAGCAAACTCAATCGCATAGCCATTACCGCCTGCCGTGCCAACTTTACCAATCACCGCTAAAGCGATATCCTTCGCGGTAACGCCCGCACCTAATTTACCTTCAACTTTCACTAATAACGCTTTAGATTTTTTCTGCACCAAGCACTGCGTGGCCAGCACATGCTCGACTTCCGACGTCCCAATACCATGCGCCAAAGCGCCAAAAGCGCCATGGGTGCTAGTATGCGAATCACCGCAAACCACTGTCATGCCTGGTAAAGTTGCGCCTTGCTCAGGCCCAATCACATGCACAATGCCTTGGCGCGTGTCATTCATTTTGAATTCAGTCACGCCATATTCAGCACAGTTATTATCTAAAGTTTGCACTTGCAAACGTGAAATTGGGTCAGCAATACCCGCAACGCCGCTACTACGCTCAGTTGTTGGTACATTATGGTCTGGAACCGCCAAAATAGACTCAACACGCCATACTTTACGCCCAGCCAGTTTCAAGCCCTCAAAGGCTTGCGGACTAGTCACTTCATGCACTAAGTGACGGTCGATATAAATTAACGCGGTGCCATTTTCCTCAGCAACGATATGGCTATCAAACAATTTGTCGTAAAGCGTTTTTGCTGTCATGTCAAAACCTAAAAAACTTAATCTCTAAAATTACCAAACTGCAACGGAAAGTCCGTGACAGATTTCTTTGTAAAGGCAATCGCATCTTGCAGTAAATCACGTTTTGCACCGTTCACGCGCACGGTATCACCCTGAATACTTGCCTGCACTTTCAAACCTGAGTCTTTAATCAGCTTAGTAATACGCTTGGCTAACTCAGTATCAATCCCCGCACGAATCTTAAGCTCCTGCTTCACTTTATTGCCAGATACTTTTTGCACATCTTTATGTTCTAGGCGTTTAGAAGAATCAGGTTCTTTTTTTTCCATGCCTGGTAGCAAGATATCTTTAATTTGATCCAGCTGAAAATCGTTATCGCCATACAGAGTAATGATGCTGTCTTTCTCATTTAATTCAACCTTGGCTGAACTACCTTTGAAATCATAACGATTGATAATTTGTTTACCTGCAATATCAATCGCATTTTTTAGCGCGACCATATCAACTTCTGAACTAATATCAAATGATGGCATAACCACTCCTAAAGCTTATTTAATCGCCAATAAACGCTAATGTAAGCGTCAATAAAACCATTACTCAAAATGGCAAACGTAGTCTACTGCTTCAGTCACTTCAATCTCAAAACTTGAATTACCAGCTACAGTAAATTTCTCACCAGCGCCATATGTTTTCCAATCAGATTCGCCACTCAAACGCACCTTACATACACCACCGTTAATCTCCATTAATTCAGGAGCAGCCGTATTAAAAGTAAGTGAGCTTGGAAAAATTACACCAATCGTGCTACGTGTGCCATTAGGAAACATGACAGTGTGACTCACACATTTGCCATCAAAGTAGATATTAGCTTTCTTTTTTACACTGACATTATCAAATTGCGCCATGATTTTGCTTTCAATTAAATTTACAAAACATAATTATCCCAGAAAATCAGGTTGAGGACTATGATTTAAAGCACATGAGCTAAGTGATACCCCCAATATCGGCGGAGGACAAATCATTGCTAATCGTCATCAACGATGGTTGATAAACCTAGATTACGGCTGAATACACAGTATTAATAATACTAAGTTTTAATAGTTTTTAATTAGCTCGGGTTGCGCTATCTGAATTTAAAGCCGCCCAAATAGCTTCGGGCGCATAACCTCTTATGATTGTGTTATTGACTTCTAACACTGGCACACCGCTACCATTAATTGCATCATAGCGGCGCCGGCCTTCAGCAGAATGTTCAATATCAAACTCAGTATAGCTAATATTATTTGCTGCTAAGAACTCACGTGTTTTCTTACAATAACCACACCAGGAAGTACCATATAGAACGACTTTGCTAGCGTTGGTTTGTGAGTTGCTTTGAGCGGTAGCCAACTGCTGTTTTGTCAAGCTGGGACTAAATACTGACTCTATTTTTCCCCAACTTTGATACAAAGCAAACACTACTATAAAAGCGATGATTTTTTTCATTACTGACTCTTATAGCGCGCTTATGAATAACATATCAAACTAGCTTTTTTTATGGCGCAGATTTGCTGCAATACGCATTCTTAGCGCATTCAGCTTGATAAAACCGCCCGCATCTTTTTGATCATAAGCACCTTTATCATCTTCAAATGTAGCAATGGTTGCATCAAATAAAGAATCAGTTTTACTATCGCGTCCCACTACAATCACATTGCCTTTGTACAATTTAACGCGCACCCAGCCATTGACTGTGCTTTGTGTGTGGTCAATCAGGGTTTGTAGCGCAATACGCTCTGGCGCCCACCAGTAGCCGTTGTAAATCATGCTGGCATAGCGCGGCATGAGATCATCTTTTAAATGCGCTACTTCACGGTCTAGCGTAATGGATTCAATCGCACGGTGCGCTTTCAACATAATCGTGCCGCCCGGGGTTTCGTAACAGCCGCGTGACTTCATGCCCACATAGCGGTTTTCAACTAAATCTAAACGACCGATGCCGTGTTTGCCACCAATCGTATTTAAATGTGCAAGTAGCACATGCGGCTTCATAACCTCACCATTTAGTGAAACTGGGTCACCATTGACATATTCAACGTCTAAATACTCTGCTGCGTCTGGTGCTTTTTCCGGGCTCACTGTCCAGCGCCACATCGTCTCTTCAGCTTCTGCCGCTGGATTTTCTAGGTGACGGCCTTCATAGCTGATATGCAATAAATTAGCATCCATGCTGTATGGGCTACCGCCTTGCTTATGCTTCATATCCACCACTATGCCATTTTTTTCAGCATAGGCCATGAGCTTTTCGCGACTCAATAAATCCCACTCACGCCACGGCGCGATAATTTGAATAGTTGGGTTCAGCGCGTAAGCACCAAGCTCAAAACGTACCTGATCGTTACCTTTACCAGTTGCGCCATGAGAAATAGCATCAGCATTGGTTTCACGCGCAATCTCAATCAACCGTTTAGCAATTAATGGTCGTGCAATTGATGTACCGAGTAAGTATTCACCTTCATACACGGTGTTAGCACGGAACATTGGAAACACGAAATCACGGACAAACTCTTCACGCACATCATCGATATAAATCTCTTTCACACCTGCGGCTTTAGCTTTAATACGTGCAGGCTCCAACTCTTCGCCTTGACCCAAATCAGCAGTAAATGTCACTACTTCACACTTGTATTCATCTTGCAGCCATTTCAAAATAACTGAAGTATCTAACCCACCAGAGTAGGCCAATACAACTTTGTTAATCTCTTTTTTCATATTGCTCATTACGCTAAACCTTTAATCTTTAAAATAATTCAAATGCTACTGAAACAACTAGTTTAATACTAGCTGACCTTACCTAATAATAAATACTCCATCAGTGCTTTTTGTACATGCAGCCTATTCTCTGCCTCATCCCAAACGACACTGTGCGCACCATCAATCACATCGGCCGCGACTTCTTCACCACGATGTGCAGGCAAACAATGCATAAATAGCGCATCTGTAGCCGCGATTTTCATCATGTCACTATCCACTTGCCAATCAGCAAAATCGCGCAGACGCTCTTCATTTTCTGCCTCAAAACCCATACTAGTCCAGACATCGGTAGTCACTAAGTCCGCACCATGCGTAGCTTCCATTGGATCGGCGAACTCTTCATAGTGCGCGTTCCCATACAAGTTAGCGCGCTCTGGCTCAACTTCATAACCTGGCGGGGTAGAAACATGTACATTAAAATCCAGCACCTCTGCCGCTTGCAACCAGGTATTACATACATTATTACTATCACCTATCCAAGCCACTGTTTTACCTTGAATAGAGCCTCTATGCTCAATAAAGGTAAAAATATCTGCCAAAATCTGGCATGGATGATACTCATTCGTTAGGCCATTAATGACTGGCACACGTGAATTGGCGGCAAAACGCTCAATAATAGCCTGCTCAAAGGTCCGAATCATCACAATATCACTCATGCGTGAAATCACTTGTGCAGCATCTTCTACTGGCTCACCGCGTCCTAGCTGTGAATCACGTGTATTGAGGTAAATTGCCGTACCGCCCAATTGCTGCATACCCGCCTCAAATGACAATCGTGTACGTGTACTGGCCTTTTCAAAAATCATCACCAACGTACGGTCATTTAACGGCCAATATTGCTGATAAGCTTTAAATTGCTGCTTAATGATTTTAGTACGCGTAAAAATATGATTCAGATCTTCCGCGCTCAAATCATTAAATTGCAAAAAATGCTTTATTGCTGGTTTTATAGTCGCCATAATGGTTTTCTACAGTTTTAAATTATGTCTAAAGCTACTACTACTTATTTTCAGTTATGAGCTTGGTTTAGAAAGCGGGCAATCAACAAACTTAAGCGATTTACCAGCTCTGTTGCTTCAGTTTTATTCATAATCAACGCTGGCAATAAACGAATTACTTTGTCAGCAGTGACGTTGATTAAAATCTTAGCCTCTAAGCCCAATTTCACTAACTCACCACATGGTCGATCAAGCTCTATACCTATCATTAAGCCGGCATTGCGAATTTTCACTACGCCGGCCACACCTTGTAGTTTCTGAGTAAGTTGAGCATTAATAAAGTTGCCTACTTCCAGCGCATTTTCACGAATTTTTTCTTGCTCAATAATTTCAAGTGTAGCCAGGCCTGCCGTCGTTGCTAATGGGTTACCACCGAAAGTAGAGCCATGCTTGCCATAAGTAAATAACTCTGCCGCTGCCCCGCGTGCCAAACACGCGCCAATCGGTACGCCAGAACCTAAACCTTTAGCCAAAGTCATCACATCAGGCATGATGCTTGTATGCTGAAAAGCAAACCATTCGCCTGTACGCGCAATACCAGATTGCACTTCATCAAGCATGAATATCCAGTTTTGTTGGTCGCAAATCTCACGAATACCTTTAAAGTAAGCATTAAGATTCTCTGGAATATGCACACCACCCTCGCCTTGTACAGGCTCGACTAGAATCGCTACAATATTAGGATTAGATTTAGTTAATGCTTTGATAGCATCAATATCATCAAATTTAACGCGAACAAAACCCTGCATTAAGGGCTCAAAACCCGCTTGTACTTTAGCATTGCCAGTGGCAGACAGGGTAGCAAAGGTGCGACCATGAAAGCTTTGTTCCATGACAATAATTTCCGGGGTTTTTATGCCTTTTTTATGCGCATGCAGGCGTGCCAGTTTAATTGCCGCCTCATTGGCTTCACAACCAGAATTACAGAAGAACACTTTATCCATGCCCGAAATTTCATGCAACTTATCGGCTAATGCGGCTTGTTCGGCAATTTGATATATATTGGAGACATGAATCATCCTGGCGACTTGTTCACTAATCGCCTTCACTAGACTGGGATGTGCATGACCTAATCCGTTCACCGCTACGCCTGCTAGTGCGTCTAAATATTGATTACCTTCTGCATCCCACAACCATACACCTTGTCCGTGGGTAAATGTCACAGCTTGGCGATTGTAGGTGTTCATTAAATGTTGTGACATGAATATTGTGCTTTAAAATTTATTGATCAAAATTACTAAAAATACTATTTTATGTGAATAAATTCACATAATCATTTAAGCAAAAAAGCGGCAAATGCCGCTATTAATCTTGCTAGTTAATTTGTACTAGCTGATTAAATTATCGAACCTTTATATCCTTTATGATTAAAGCTGACTAAAATCCGATAGCTGCCCGATGTGAAAGTCCATTCGCCATAAAAAACAACATAGGAATTGATAGCATCGTATTAGTGCGCGAAGCCAAAAAGGCCACGCGACGGGCTTTAGCTTTTACTTCATCCGTGGCAGGTTTTAATCCTAAAATCTTTTGTTGGTTAGGCCAAATCAAAACCCACACATTAAACATCATGATAGTACCTAACCATGCACCAATGCCAATTGGCGCATATGCAGGTTGCAGTGTAAACGCCATGACAAACCCTTTACCCAACAAGGCCGCGCCTGCCAACCAAGTGATGACGGCCGCCCAGCGAAACCAGAGTAGCGCGCGTGGTGCAATATGTTTGGATATGCCAGCTGCACTGCCGTCAGCTGTTGCTGCTTTCATTGCTGGCACTTGCACAAAATTAAAGTAGTACAGCAAGCCTATCCAGGTCACACCTGCCATAATATGTACCCAACGTGCAATTCCTGGGAAATGTTCCATGGCTAAACTCCCGCCAAGATAAAATTCTTCACAAAGAAATACAGCACCAGCGTTAAAATCAAACCTGAAATAATCGTACCTGAAATTGAATCTAAAGGATTTTTCATATAATTGTTTTTCCCACGTTCAAGATTGTTTCGTTTGAATATCTTAACTTACGCTAACTAGTTAGCCTACCCCTGAGATTAGCGCAAAACCTTGTTTTTAGCAAGAAATCGCTATGAAATTAGCATCATACTCATTTAAATTATTCAAAAAATGATTGAAAAAAGCTTGATAAAAATGACCATTAGGGCAAAATCGCAGTCCTTTTACTAAAGTCAAACAAAGTGCCTATTACGGCAACATTTTTATTAAATAATGATTTCAGTTGCATCTATCAATCAATTTATCAAACCCGCGCCGCAACTGCCGATTGCCTGGTATGCTGACGCCTCGGTTTATGAAATTGAGCAAACACATTTATTTACGCAAGCACCACAGTATATAGGTCACGAACTCATGGTGCCGCATTCTGGCGACTTCTACACACTAGACTGGATGAGTGATGCGAAAGCGCTTATCCATAATACCAATGGCATTTCACTTATCAGTAATGTCTGTCGTCATCGCCAGGCGATTATGCTTAAAGGCAAAGGCAGTCTCGGTAATGGTGCGGCACAAAATATCGTTTGCCCGCTACACCGTTGGACTTATGACTTAGAAGGCAAGCTAATAGGCGCGCCACATTTCGAGAAAAACCCATGTTTACATTTAGACAACCAACCATTACAAAATTGGCAAGGGCTATTGTTCAATCGTAACCCCAATAATCAATATGATATTGCTAAAGAACTCTCAGCTCTTGGTATCGCAGAAGATTTTGATTTCACTGATTATCATTTAGACAAAATAAATATTGAACATTACGACTTCAACTGGAAAACATTTATTGAAGTGTATTTGGAAGATTATCACGTTGGCCCATTTCATCCCGGACTGAACCAATTTGTAGATTGCAATGCGTTAAAATGGGATTTCGGTGCTAATTTTAGCGCGCAAACCGTGGGTTACAAACCGGCGCCCGACAGACATGCATCACCAATTTATCAGCGCTGGCAAGAACAAGTATCACAATATCACGGCAATAAGTTGCCTAAACACGGTGCAATCTGGATGGTATATTACCCATTTCTGATGCTTGAATGGTATCCCAATGTACTGGTGGTTTCGCATTTAATCCCCACCGGAGTAGACACCTGTACCAATGTGGTGGAGTTTTACTATCCTGAAGATATTGCCTTATTCGAACGTGAATATGTTGAGGCGCAGCAAGCAGCTTATGACGAAACTGCAGTAGAAGATAAGGAGATTTGCCAGCGTATGCACGATGGACGCAAAGCACTATTTACCCAAGGTTTAGACCAACGCGGACCTTACCAGCATCCTATGGAAACTGGTTTAGAACATTTTCATGTTTGGTATCGCCAGCAGCTAGCGCAATATTTACCAGAGTAATATTAATGAAACTACCACACCTTGGCAGCCTATGGATGTTAGTTGCTGCACTTGGGTTTGCGGTCATGGGCTTGTTGGTGAAAATTGGCGCGCAAAAATTTAACAGTGCCGAGCTAGTATTTTATCGCTCGCTGTTTGGTCTAGTAGTCATTTATCTCTACATATACTTGCACAAATTGCCACTGGCAACACCTGTCATAGGCAAGCAAATGTCGCGCGCCATAGTCGGATTTTCTTCACTCGTACTGTTCTTTTATGCAATTAGCAAGTTAGCACTCGCCACCGCCATCACGCTTAACTATACATCGCCTTTATTTTTAGCGATTTTCATGCCGTTTATGTTGCACGAAAAACCCAGAAAGACGCTGTATATCGCCATTATTGTTGGGTTTATTGGCATGGCATTACTGTTAAAACCCACTTTTGAAAGTGAAAATTGGCTGGCTGGAACACTAGGCTTGCTTTCTGGTGTAGGCGCAGCAATTGCTTATATCCACGTCAAACAACTGGGCAACTTTAACGAACCTGATTGGCGCACGGTATTTTATTTCACACTTATTTCAACCATCGGCAGTGGTGCATGGATGTTATTACAACATTTAACTGCGCTAAATATTACCGTTCTTGATTGGCGAGATGTGCCTTTATTATTAGGTTTAGGTGTTTCTGCCACTATTGCGCAACTTGCCATGACACGTGCCTATCGCACAGGTAACACAATCACAGTGGCTAGTCTTGCTTATGTCACTGTAGTGCTGGCCAGCCTCTTTGGCTGGTGGGTTTGGCATGAAAAACTCTCGACTGAGGAATGGTTGTCGATTGGCTTAATTATTTTAAGTGGCATCATCAGCATACGTGCAAGCAACAGGTAACTAAAATCTACTATAAAACAAAGTATTAAGGCTAGACATTTAATATAGTTAGCAGTAATCTGATTCTCCAGCGTTAACAACGTAACTAAGCTAAAATATTAAGCAAACCAGTCAATTTATGTCGATTTTTACCCAGTTATCAAAAAGCGCATTAATGCTCACGCTGGTAGGTTTGCTCAGCGCTTGCTTGGGCGGCACAGTTGCGCAGCAAATCGCTAGATCCATCGCAACAAGTGCCGCGGATAAAGTTGTAGCTAACGCAATGGATGAGCAAGCGCGTAAAGATCTAATCACAAAACAAAATACTCCATTAAAAGACACCGTACCTGATAAATATTGGGCGGCATTTGTCACTTCCGGCTTCGAAACAATTAAGCCAATTACCATGCCTTTACCTGACGCGCGTGAAGTGCAGCCGTTACAAGTAAGCCAATCCACCCCTTTAGTACAAGTTGAGTTATTTAATTTACTGATTGGCGAAGAAAAAAATAAAGTGCTTGAAAACGCAAGGGCATTAGGTGCAACAGCATTACCAGATAAATCACAATGGTCGCATTGGCAAGTTGCCACAGGCATTATAGAAGGTAACAAAAAATTGATTACGTTTTTAATTCCACCTGAATTTGGCAAAATACCAAGCGGTGCAAAAACCTTGGTTGAAATTGCAATGCCTAGGGAATTAAATGTACTGAGATATGCCTCAAATTAAATGTACTGATTAGATTGAGCAATTAAGGGTCTATCAAACCACTGCGCATCGCAATCAGTGCGATTTCAGCCGAGTTATTTGCGTTTAATTTCTGTTTAATATTATATAAATGCGTACCTACTGTGCGCGGACTCAAACACAGAGTCTCGGCAATTTCATTGGTGGTTCTGCCTTTTGCCAATGACATAAATACTTCAAACTCACGTTCTGACAATACATCCACTGGGTTACTCTCACCTGAAATTTGCTGTATCGCCATTTGCTGCGCCACACTGGCCTCAAGATACTTTTTACCACTAGCCACCGTACGAATGGCCTTAATCAACTCTTCTGCCGCACTACGTTTAGTTAAATAACCCATAGCTCCCGCGTTAAGCACGCGCTTGGGGTGCACAGAGTCTTCATGTGCAGATAAAACCAGTATTTTGGCATGGCTATCTTTAGCCATGATGCGCTCTATCGCTTCCAAGCCACCAATACCCGGCATAGTAATGTCCATTACCACTACGTCTGGCTTATGCTCCATATAGCCTTTTATACCCTGCTCGCCATTTTCAGCCTCAGCGATCACTTTAATATCACTAGCGGACTCTAATAACATCTTAAATCCCATCCGCACTACGGCGTGGTCATCAACTAGCATGACATTAATCTGACTCATTATCGGTTAAGCTCCTGTAAATGCTGTTTGACTTTCAAATTGTACAATTCTAAATTTTTAATGGAATGCTAACGTTAATGGCAGTGCCTACATTAGGTTTTGACTTAACATGGAAGCTACCACGTAAACCTTCTACACGCTCACGCATGCCCAGCAAGCCGAAATGATTAGTTTGATCGACTAAATCAATATCCATACCTTTACCATCATCTTTAATCACCAGCTCAAACACATTCGCTCTCAACGAGAGTTTGATTTCAATACTTTTAGCACTCGCATGTTTAAGTGCATTATTGATAGCTTCTTGCACAATGCGATAAATATTAATATTAAGCACCTCACCTAGCGCATCCAAGTCACCCACCAGCTTAAGGTTAATATTAACGTGTGGGTTTTGCACTAACCAACTATTCACTGCATCGCGTAAAGTTTCAGCTAGCCCTAAATTATCCAGCGCACCCGGGCGCAGTTGACGAATAATATCGTGCATACCATCATAAATATGGTTTGCTGCCGCAACAATAGTTTGTGCATTACCTTCAATTGCAGGTAATAAATCAGCCAGTTGTTCATTATTCTCTTTCGCAACCATTGCAGACTTGGTTTTATTAGTAATGCCAACCGCGAAAGTTTTAATAGCTGTCACATATTGTCCAAGTTCATCATGCAATTCACGTGCTAGGCTACGTCGCTCATCTTCAATATGCCGCTGAATGAGGTGTGTAACTTGGCGATTTTCTTCAAGCTTTTTCTTAGCTTGTTCTGCCAATTTACGCTCTGTAATATCGCGCATACTACAAATATCACCAATAATCTGATTGGTCTGTGGGTCTATTAATGGTGCGGCAGAAATGGATACGTCAATCACACGACCATCTCGCGTAATGCGCTGCGTATCGTGATTTTCAACACTAGAGCCATCATGAATAGCGCGCATATTCTGCACCAAGTCATTGTCTTGATTAGGGAGAGTTAATACTGAAGCAGATTGACCAATTATATCCACTGGCGCATAGCCAAATATTTTTTGTGCAGCGCTATTCCAAAACGTTATATTGCCATTCAAATCATGAATCATCATTGCGTCAGCAGTTTGCTGTGCGATAAGTGCTAAACGCCGATTCTCAGCACTGCTCGTTTGTAGAGATTCACCCATTAAGTTAAAATTTTGCGCAATTTTATTAAACTCAGGTAAATCAAAACTGGGTAAGCGCGTGGTTAAGTCACCCTGCTCCATCTTGTTAATTGCTTTTAGCATAGGTTGTAAAGGTCGTAGCCACCAGCCAAGCATCCAATAAACAATTACATTGAGTACAACAAAAAAACCAGCACCTATTAGTAGTAAGCTACTCATTTTGCTCCATGTTTCGCGAACAGCTCCACTAGGATTGGGCTCGACCACTAACTTACCGTAACGAATAAAACGTGTTTCTGACTTTTCAGTAGGTGCTAATAACTCAGAAAACCATTGGGGAGGGCTTTCTGAAGTGCGATATGTAGAAGGTGGGGATTTATACATCTGGCGACCATGTATATCGTACAACGTAATTTCATTGCCGCGCACATGCCCAAGATGCTGCAAAAACCGCTGTAGCACATCTTGTGTATAACCCCAGTCTGGATTCAGCGTTGAGCTGATAATCACTGTATCCAACAATTGTACCGTAACACGCGTAGACGCTTCCACACCCTCTTGTATAGAAGTTTTTGCGCCTTTAATCATGCTATATCCAACTACCAGCATAAATAGCAGCAACAGGACCGTAATGAGAAGGTTTAATCGGAAGCGTAAGCTCATGAAATTAACACACAAATGAGATGTACTAATTGTGTTACAAAATTAAGCTTATCTGCAAGCGTAATAATCATGAAATCGATTAATCCCAACAGATCATTCAAGAATGCTCTATCTAACCCACAGCTGTAAAAGTGCTACGATACGTTTTGGAAGAAAAAACGTTAAATAGCGATATAATTATACTATCGTGGGGATAGCTTCACGCTTTGATAAAACTTTTGGGACGACCCAAAGATTAAAGGAAAACATCATGACTTGGGTCATTCTTTTTATTGCAGGTCTGTTTGAGGTTGTCTGGGCTATCGGGCTTAAATATACACAAGGTTTTACAAAACTATGGCCCAGTGTGGGGACTATCGGTGCGATGATCATCAGTGTATTTCTGCTGTCTCAGGCGCTTAAAACTATTCCAGTTGGCACAGGATACGCAGTATGGACAGGTATCGGCGCCGTTGGCACTGTAATCTTAGGGATGATATTTTTAGGTGAGCCACGCGATATTGGGCGTGTCTTTTGCCTGTTTCTCATCATCGCCGGCATCGTTGGCCTCAAAATCATTTCACCTCATTAACACGATGGAACGAGCTATTTACAATATCTGTACAACAAGGTTCATCGGCCGATTGCAGATAGCTCATCATGTTCCTTACTGTGTTTTTGGTGATGGACAAACTTGGTAGTAAACATTCCAACAACACGGAGAATCCAATGGGTCTGCGCTTTAACGAATTGTCCGAAAGACATATCCAATTCATCAATGAACAGAAAATTTTCTTTGTCGGGACAGCCACCGCAGACAGTCATGTGAACGTTTCTCCAAAGGGTATGGATTCGTTGAAGGTTCTGAATAACACGCGTGTTGTTTGGCTAAACGTTACCGGCAGTGGTAATGAAACTGCCGCTCATGTACAACAAGACCCACGTATGACGATTATGCTCTGCGCCTTTGATGGCCCACCATTAGTTCTACGGCTTTATGGCACGGCAAAGGTCACTCATAAAAATGACCCCGAATGGAGTACGCTCTTTGCCCTATTTAAGCCATTGCCTGGCGCTCGGCAAATTTTTGATATGGCCATTGACCTAGTAACAACTTCATGTGGAATGGGTACGCCCTATTTCTCGTATATTGAAGACCGGGAACTGCTTAACAACTGGGCGATAAAGAAAGGTGAGGACGGCTTGAAGCGATACTGGGAAGAAAAAAACCAAACTAGCATTGACGGCATTGCCACGCATATCGTCGCCAAAAATTGTTAATTGTATTTGCTTCCGTTTCTGCATGAAAAATACATCACTAACCAGTCAAAGTATCAATTAAATAAACGACTACAGACCCAAATACATGTTTGACATTAAAACTATCGTCCTTTTCGTGATGACTGCATTAGCAGAAATCATAGGCTGCTATTTACCCTATCTCTGGCTCAAACAGAATGGTTCTGTTTGGCTGGTGATACCGGCGGCAATTTGCTTAACCTTGTTTGCATGGCTGCTTACATTGCATCCAGCCGCTGCAGGCCGAGTTTATGCAGCCTATGGTGGAGTTTATGTCAGTGTTGCGCTATGCTGGCTTTGGCTAGTAGACGGAATAAGGCCAACCATTTGGGATGCCCTTGGCGTAGGGGTTATCCTGCTTGGTACAGCCATCATTATATTTGCTTCTCGGTAAAGCTAATACATTAAACTTTTTTGTATTACACTCCTGTAATTAAAGCAGTGTTAAATATCGCCTCAGCTAAAACTGACTAAAATATTATAAAAATAATGTGGGAATAACACATGGGGAAAAATAGATTAGAAGCCTTTAGTGATGGTGTCATCGCGATTATTATCACGATTATGGTGCTAGAGATTAAAGTGCCGCATACCGATGCCTGGGCCGAGCTAGAACCCCTGCTGATGGTGTTATTCAGCTACGTACTCAGCTTTATCTACGTAGGCATTTATTGGAATAACCATCATCACATGTTTCATGCGACAGAGCGCGTCACTGGCGGCATTTTATGGGCCAATTTACATCTACTGTTTTGGTTATCCTTACTACCTTTTGCCACCAACTGGATGGGCGAACATCATTTTTCTACCGTGCCACTGGCCTTATATGGCGTAGTTTTATTGATGGCGGGCGTTGCCTATACGATTCTGTAAAATAGCATTATCGCTAATCAAGGCAAAAACTCTGTATTAGCTAAAGCGGTAGGTCACGACATCAAAGGTAAAATTTCTGCTATATTTTATCTAAGTGGCATTATTACCGCATTTTATCAACCCTATGTGGCAGAAGCGATTTACGTATTTGTCGCGCTGATGTGGCTGGTACCTGACAAACGCATAGAACGCGTTTTACTTAATAGTAAAGTGTAAAACATCATGAATACTTCTTTCATTTTAAACGCGATACCGATTGTGCATGATGCAATTGTGTCACACGAATATGAACTGGAATCGCTAGACCGCGCCATAGGCGATGGCGACCACTTTATTAATATGAAGCGTGGTTGTGAAGCTATTAGCGCCATGAAAGATGAGCTAAAAAATCTCACACCAGATGCCTCATTGCAACAAATTGGCATAAAATTACTTTCTACTATTGGCGGTGCATCCGGACCATTACTCGCTAGCTTCTTTATAGCAATGGCTAAAGTATGCAAAGAAAATCCCTATTCGGCGCAACAACCTTTGCTGAACATCGCAGCAGCTTTTGCTGCTGGCGTACAAGCAGTGATGCACCGTGGAAAATCTAATATTGGTGAAAAAACCATGCTGGATGTACTTATTCCAGTGTCTACGGCATTTACCACCTTGGCCGCACAAAATAAACCATCGCATGAGATTTGTCAAACTTTAAAGTTAGAAGCCGACAAAGGTGTGTCTGCGACTAAAGGCTTAATCGCTACTAAAGGTCGCGCTGCATTTTTGGGTGAGCGTGCCATTGGTCACATAGATGCTGGTGCAAAAAGCTGCCAAATTATGATCGAAGCGGTGTGTGATTTGGCATTAAGAGCTTGATTTAGATTTGAAGAGTTAGCACTTTAAGTTGGAAGTTGTATGAAAAAATTCATCAATAATGTTGATAATATGTTGCTAGAAAGCCTATCAGGTTTTGCGGCGGCGCATCATGATTTAGTCAGCCTTAACCTCAATCCGCATTTTGTCACTCGCCAGCACAAGGCCACAAATAAAGTCGCCATCATTTCTGGCGGCGGCAGCGGACACGAACCATTACACACGGGCTATATTGGTTATGGCATGCTGGATGCAGCCTGTCCTGGCCATGTGTTCACATCACCCACACCAGATCAAATGCTGGCTGCGGCAGAGGCTGTGCATGCCGACAAAGGCATTCTATTTATTGTGAAAAACTACGCGGGTGATGTGATGAATTTTGAAATGGCAGCCGAAATGTTACCGTTTCAAAGTACCACGGTGCTCACTAGCGATGATGTTGCAGTAGAAAACTCAACTTACACCACAGGTCGCCGCGGCGTGGCAGGCACCATAATCGTAGAAAAATGCGTGGGTAGCATTGCCGAAACTGGCGCCAGTTTAAGTCATTGCCAAACTTTGGGCGAAAAAGTCAATAGCCGCACTGCAAGCATGGGCGTGGCACTAACTAGCTGCACCGTACCCGCTGCTGGCCGCACTACTTTTGACATTAGTGATACCGAATTTGAAATGGGCGTAGGTATTCATGGCGAACCTGGACGCAGGCGTGAAACCATGCGTGAAGCCGATGCAATCGTAAAAGACCTGGTTGACGCCATTTTGCACGACTTAACGCCACAATTAAACACAGCAAAAAATGATGAGATTCTGCTACTAGTGAATGGCTTTGGTGCAACGCCGCTGATGGAGCTTTACTTGCTATATAACACCGCCGCAAAACTGTTGAAACAGCACGGCTTAGTGATTAGCCGCTCTCTTGTTGGCAACTACACGACCGCACTGGATATGGTAGGCGCATCCATTACCGTATGTTTGCTTGATGAAGAAATCAAACAGCACTGGGACGCGCCCGTGCATACAGCAGCATTAAGATGGAAATGCTAATAGAAAACTAATCACCAAAAACTTCACCCCACAACGCAACCACAGCCAATCGCTCTGGTTCAACTTGCGACAACTCCACTTTAGCCTGCGCCACACCTTGTAATCCAATAGCGTGCTGTAATTGCCGATATTTACGGTAAGCGTTAGCAACTTTATCAGCTAAATCTGCTGTAATAACCCCCAAACTACCAAACACTTTTAACAAGGCAATATTGCCTGGATTTCCAGTCAATTGTGGATATTGCGTGGCGTATTTAAGCACTAAAAATTGCACTAAGAATTCCACATCGACAATGCCGCCATGACTATGTTTGAGGTCAAACAACCCTGCTTTATCCGGATTTTCTGCACACATTCTTTCGCGCATACTCATAACTTCTTTACGCAACTTTTCAACATCACGCGACTGCGTCATCACCTCTACACGTATTTGCTCAAAAGCTGCTCCTATTGCAGCATTCCCCGCGACAAAGCGGGCGCGTGTAATCGCTTGATGTTCCCATATCCACGCTTTTTTCAATTGATAATCTCTAAAAGCTGCTACGCTACTTACCAGCAGGCCGCTATTACCATCGGGGCGTAATTGCAAATCTGTTTCGTAGAGTAAACCTGCCGAAGTTAAGCTGTTAAACCAGTTGTTGATGCGTTGTGCGAATCGCGCATAGATATCACCTGCTTCTGGTGCATCGTCATCATAGAGAAAAATAATGTCTAAGTCTGAAGCGTAACCCAATTCCTTGCCGCCTAATTTGCCATAGCCAATCACAGCAAATTGAGGTACCTCGATGTGTTTGATTTTTAAGTTTTTCCAAACCGTAGTTAAACTTACCTCCAAGATTAAATCAGCTAATTCACTCAGATAATCAGATAGCGTTTCTAAAACCAAATCGCCTGTGACATCTTTGGCGGCAAAGCGAAAGGTTGCCGCATTTTTAAAATGGCGCATCGCATCCATTTGTCGCTCTACATCGCCATCCGCCTCATTTAACCTACGCTGCAATTCATGACGTAACGCACCAAAATCAGGTGCGGCATATAGACTATTGATATCGAGCAGTTCATCTAACAAAATTGGATGTTGCGATAAATAATTAGCTAACCAGGGACTAGCACTAACAAGCTTGGTAACCAGGCTTAACGCTGTTGGATACTCTGCTAACAAGGCCAAATAACTTGCACGACGACAAATACTTTCCAGTAAGTCCATCATGCGCAACAACGTCGCATCGGGGTTAGCTTCCGCGGCGGCTAAAATAATGACAGATGGCATGAGTGCATCAAAACGCTGGCGACTTAACACTGGCAATTGCTGATATTTGGCACTAGCGTGCAGAGCATGCAATCGACGTAACGTTTCTTTTGACTCTGAGTAGCCAATATTAACCAAGCACTCCTCAGCGTCGTTATCTGCAATAATTCCCTGCCAAACATCCTTAACTGACTGATGGCTGGATTGGTGGCTTGAGGTAGCTTGCATAGGCTCTTCAGCCTGGAATATCGCATCAAAATGTTGTTGTACCGATTTTCGATACGCCTCTAGCTGCGCATAAAAACTAGGCCAACCCGCAAAATTCATGGCCAAAGCAATACGTGCTTTTGCTGTATCTGTTTTAGGTAAGTCTTGCGTTTGCTGATCTTCCACATACATCAAACGATGCTCTAAGTTACGCAAAAACACATAAGCTTGGCTTAACTCGCACACTGCATCAGCATCCAGCAAGCCTTTGTTTTGTAGTAGTCTTAATACACTTAACGTTGGTTTAATTTGCAAGCTGGCATCTTGCCCGCCACGAATCAATTGAAACACCTGCGCGATAAATTCAATCTCCCGTATACCACCACGCCCTAATTTAATATTATCCTGCATGCTGCGCTGCACAACGTCACGTTCAATTTGAGTTTTAAGATCACGCATGCTGGCAAACGCACCAAAATCCAGATACTTACGGAAAACAAAAGGCTTTAATAATTGCGTGAGTTTTGCACTATCCCCTACCACCACACGGCCTTTAATCCATGCGTAACGCTCCCATTCACGACCATTATTCTGATAATAGTCTTCTAACGCATCAAGACTACTCACCAGCACACCCTCACTGCCATAAGGTCGCAAACGCATATCCACACGAAACACAAAACCATCTTCTGTCACATCATCGATGGCTGTGATTAGTTTTTTCGCGAAGCGGGTAAAAAACTCCTGATTGCTAATTGGCTTGTCACCGTTGGTATTGCCCTCATCTTCATAAGCAAAAATCAGATCAATATCGGATGACACATTAAGTTCACAGCCACCTAGTTTCCCCATACCAACGACAATTAAGCCTTGTTCATTACCATTGGTATCCATTGGTGAACCGTAAACTTCGGTTTGCCATATCATTAAATATTGCACGGCGAATTGCAAAGTAATTTCTGCTAAATGAGATGTGGTTTGCATGACTTCTGTTACATCTGCCAATTGATTTAAATCCCGTACAATCATGCGTGCCATCACTGATTGGCGTAACTGCCTTAATACTTGCTTAAGCTGAATCTCATCAAAAATTTTGCTACTTTTTTCAACAATTTTTGCGTCTAAGAATAACTGCATCGATTCATACTGATACGGTTGATGCAGTTTTTGTAACAAATCTGCCAGCAAAACCGCATCTTTATTTAGCAATCTTGCAACAAATGAGCTACAAGCTACCGCGTGCTGGATATAAGCCGCATCACTAGACGGGACGGGCTTTTCTGTTAGAATCTCATTGAGTGTCATCATCGTTTTTTAATGTAATATAGTGGCAATATAATTGTAATAATTAAGTCTGATCAAACAAGTTAACAAAGCAAAGCATTAAACAAGCGTATAACTAACGGTCGCCCATAGATAGCGCACTGAAATAATTCAAGTGCAGCCAATTATAAAGTCATATTGAGGGGAGTAGCATGGCAATTGAGTCTGTTTTACACGAAGCTAGAGTTTTTGAACCTAGCGAAAGCTTCAAAACGGCGGCCAACGTATCTGGCATGGCAGCTTACAACGCCCTATGCAAAGAGGCAACTGACGATTATGAAGGTTTCTGGGCAAATCTGGCTCGTGAATTACTGGTTTGGCACAAACCTTTTACCCGCACCCTCAATGACAGCGAAGCCCCTTTTTACAAATGGTTTGACGATGGCGAGCTCAATATTTCAGCCAATTGCCTAGATCGCCACCTTGCCACACAAGCCAATAAAACCGCGATAATTTTTGAGGCAGATAACGGCGATGTCACCCATGTAAGCTATCGGGATTTATACCATCGCGTGTGCCAATTTGCTAACGGCCTTAAAACGCTGAATCTCGACGTGGGTGACCGCGTCATAATTTACTTGCCAATGGGCGTTGAAGCAATCGTTGCCATGCAAGCTTGCGCACGTCTAGGTTTAACGCACTCGGTAGTATTTGGTGGATTTTCTGCCAAAAGCCTACAAGAACGCATTATAGATGCTGGCGCTCGCGCTGTGATTACGGCAGATGGTCAGTTTCGTGGTGGCAAAGCGTTACCATTAAAAGCTGCCGTAGACGAAGGCATAGCGATGGGCGGTTGTGACAGTATCGAAAAAGTCATCGTGTTTAAACGCACCGGTATGGACATCGCCTGGCAAGCTAAAAACATTTGGTGGAATGATTTAATTGCAGGGCAAGCAAATACTTGCGACCCAGTGATGGTAAATGCTGAACATCCGCTATTTTTACTTTACACTTCTGGTAGCACCGGTAAACCCAAAGGCGTGCAACATAGCTCTGCAGGTTATCTGCTACATGCGATGAACACTACACGCTGGACATTTGATACCAAGCCTAACGATATATTCTGGTGTACCGCCGATGTGGGCTGGGTTACAGGCCACACCTACGTAGCCTATGGCCCGCTCGCCATGGGCGTAACACAGGTGGTATTTGAAGGTATTCCCACCTACCCAGACGCTGGGCGCTTCTGGCAGATGATACAAAAACACAAGGTAAGCATTTTTTACACTGCACCTACCGCTATCAGGTCACTAATTAAGGCTTCAGAAACTAACCCTGCAACCCATCCAAAAAATTATGATTTATCTAGCTTGCGTTTATTAGGCTCAGTTGGTGAGCCAATTAATCCTGAAGCCTGGATGTGGTATTTTGAGAACGTTGGCGGCAGCCGCTGTCCAGTCGTCGATACTTTTTGGCAAACCGAGACTGGTGGCCATGTGATTACGCCATTGCCAGGCGCTACCACTTTAGTGCCTGGCTCTTGCACACTGCCTTTACCTGGGATTGATGCCGCAGTGGTGGATGAAACTGGGCATGAGCTCCCGTGGGGTACAGGCGGTTTACTAGTCATTAAAAAACCGTGGCCAGCCATGGTACGCACTATTTGGAATGACCCGGAGCGCTATAAAACCAGCTACTTCCCAGTCGATTTAGGCGGCAAGCTCTACTTGGCAGGTGATGGCGCAGTGCGTGATGCAGTCACGGGTAACTTCACCATTATGGGCCGTATAGACGATGTGCTTAACGTATCCGGTCACCGTTTAGGCACGATGGAGATTGAGTCAGCACTCGTTTCTAACCCATTAGTGGCAGAAGCCGCTGTAGTAGGCAAACCGCACGATATTAAAGGCGAATCAGTCGTGGCTTACGTCGTTCTTAAAGGTGCGCGCCCAAATGGCGAAGACGCAAAAAAAATCGTCGCCAATTTACGTGACTGGGTAGGCAAAGAGATCGGTCCAATCGCCAAGCCTGACGAAATTCGCTTCGGTGACAATCTACCCAAAACTCGCTCGGGCAAAATCATGCGCCGCTTACTACGTAGTTTAGCTAAAGGCGAAGAAATCACAGCGGATATTTCCACGCTGGATAACCCTGCGATTTTAGAGCAATTAAAAGAGGTGGTGAAATAGAAGCTAGCTGATGGAAGGACTAATTATCATTGGCGTGTTGATAGGTGCTGTTTTCTTTTTAATGCGGGGTAAATAAAAATACTTTGACTGGGCTGAAACATCGTTTTTTAATTTCAGCGATGTAGGGTAGCAACAAGTTGCCACCCTACAAATCCCCATTCGCGGTAAAATAGCGCTTTTGCAAATTAGTCACTTTTAAGCATGAGCATTCATCAGCAGCAAATTCAACGTCGTCGCACGTTTGCCATTATTTCTCACCCCGATGCGGGTAAAACCACACTCACCGAAAAACTATTATGGTTTGGTGGTGCAATTCAAGTCGCGGGTGAAGTACGTGGGCGTAAAGCTTCGCGCCATGCGACATCTGATTGGATGGAACTAGAAAAACAACGTGGTATTTCCGTGACTTCATCCGTCATGCAGTTCCCCTATCGTGAGCATATGGTGAATTTGCTTGATACTCCAGGCCATGATGACTTTTCAGAAGACACCTACCGCACGCTCACAGCAGTGGATTCTGCGGTGATGGTGATTGACGCAGTAAATGGCGTTGAAGCGCAAACCATTAAATTACTGAATGTGTGTCGCATGCGCGATACGCCGATTATTACCTTCATTAACAAGCTAGACCGCGAAAGTCGCGAGCCTATTGAACTATTGGATGAAATTGAAACAACTTTAGGCATGGAATGTGCGCCTATGACCTGGCCAATTGGCATGGGCAAAAGCTTCCGTGGTGTTTATAATTTGTATACCGACACCATTTCTTTCTTTGATCCACGCGCAGAAAAAGGCACATCTGAAATTATTAAAGGCTTGGATAATCCGCGTTTAGATGAATTATTAGGCCATGTAGCCGGTAATTTACGTGTGGATATTGAACTGGTTCGCGGCGCATCACACACCTTTGATGCATCGCGCTATTTAAGTGGCAAGCAAACACCGGTTTTTTTTGGTTCGGCCATCAATAACTTTGGCGTGCAATCGTTGCTGGATGCGGTAGTTGATTTATCGCCAGCGCCACTAGCACGCAACGCAGCAAGCCGTGAAGTAGCACCAAATGAAGATAAATTTTCCGGCTTCGTGTTCAAGATTCAAGCGAATATGGATCCAAAACACCGTGACCGTATTGCGTTTTTGCGCGTATGTTCTGGTCGTTTTGAACGTGGCATGAAAATCAAACAAGTGGCGACTGGCAAGCAAATGGCGGTAAATAACGCCATTACCTTCATGGCGCAAGACCGCACGACGATGGATGAAGCCTATTCAGGCGACATCATCGGCATCCCCAACCACGGCACGATCAAAGTAGGCGACACCTTCAGTGAAGGCGAGGAACTAAAATTTACCGGCATTCCATCTTTTGCACCTGAGTTTTTCCGTCGTGCACGTTTAAAAAATCCGCTAAAAATGAAACAACTACAAAAGGGTCTACAACAATTAGCTGAAGAAGGCGCATCGCAATTGTTCCGCCCATTATTAAGCAATGACTTGATTTTAGGCGCTGTGGGTATTTTGCAGTTTGACGTAGTTGCGCACCGCTTAGAACATGAGTATGGCGTAGATATTGTGTTCGAGAACTACGACTGCTATACCGCGCGCTGGTTGCGTGGTGCTGATGCTGACCTGAAAGCCATTGCCGATAAATATGGTTTTAACGTGGCATTAGATGGTGCACAGGAATATGTCTACCTCGCACCTAATCGCGTCAATCTACAAATGGCGCAAGAGCGTTATCCAGAATTGAAGTTTTTAGAAACTCGTGAAATCTTCTAAGCGACTTTCTAAAAATACTCTCAGGCTTTGCCCATGTGAAAGTGGAAAAACTTACAGCACCTGCTGTGAGTTATATCACACGGGTTTAGCCAATAATGTTTTTGCACCAAGCGCAGAAGCCTTGATGCGCTCACGCTACAGCGCCTATGTTCTTGGTTTGGAAGATTATCTGATCAAAACCTGGCACCAAGACACACGCCCGGCCAGCTTGAATTTAACAGATGATACAACAACTAAATGGCTAGGGCTGCAAATCAAACGTGCTGAAAATAGTGATGCAAATAGCGCTATTGTAGAATTTGTAGCACGCTACAAAATAGATGGAAAAGCTGAACGCTTGCATGAAATCAGCCGCTTTCAAAAAATTGAACAGCGATGGTTTTACCTAGATGGTCAATTTCCGAGCTAGTTAGCTGTTTGGAATAAACATTGATGACAGAATTAATTTGAAATTAAGCTAAAACTTCAAAAAACCATAGTCTCTCTGTAATAAAAATGTAACCTTAAAATTGAATCATTGCTGTCTGTTTGTATTATGGATAGAAATAGTAATGATTTATCAAAAATCTACACTAGGTATTCAAGAAATTGCTTCATCTCAACGCTCATTAGGCGTGCGCCAACGGCAAGTGCTGGTACTCATTAATGGTAAACGCAGCATTGAAGAGCTGGAAGGTTTTTTTGAAAAGCAACAGCTGAGCGATATTTTAATTGCCCTTACACAGGGCGGATTTGTACAAACTCTGGATACACCATTTACAACACCAGCGACACAACAAACATCCCATATATTCTCAGATACGACCATTTTGTTAAATCGCGAGCAGATTAATGCTATTCAGCAAATTTTGCTAAATGGTGCAGATGACTACTTAGGCATTATGGGGCGCGGTATTAAAGAAAAAATTCAAAAAACCGAGAATTTTGAGCAACTCAGAAGCTATATTTCAATTTGGCATATGGCGTTACGGGAATCCAAATTAGGACGAGAGTCAGCAGGCTTCTTAATGGAACAAATTAATCAAACCATTGGAAATAAAACCTTGGGTGAACATGCGCCCGTTTCACAGATGTCGCATTAAATAATCAGCTCCTAGTTACGTAATTTTTTCAAATCACGATTGCTTTGTTCAAAGCGAACGTCAATTTTTTATGCATTATTAATGCATAAATGCATCTATCTAAACTTACCAATCGTATAGAGCAGTATCAAGCAACAACCAATATAATTAGCTAATTGCCTGTGAAACTTATACTGACTAGTATAGTCTGTATAAGTCAAGCGCAATGCTAAAGTAATACTAAGTTTAAACATAACAATAATTTTCTGGATTAAACATGCCTCTTATCAACAAAGCCATTCAACTGGCAGAAAACGGAATGCTGCCTGATAGCCTGGTACGTCATGGCATACGTAAATTATCCGAACAGCGCTTACAAGAAATTAGCGCCGTTGACTGTGAAACTAATACAAAAACCCTCCATGACTTTATTAAAAACATGGATAAATCAGCCATTGCTTTGGTGCCTGAATTAGCTAATGCACAACACTATGAGGTGCCTGCACAATTTTTTGAGTTTTGCTTAGGCAAAAATCGCAAATACAGCAGTTGTTTTTGGCTAGAGAATACAAAAACGTTAAATGAAGCTGAGGAAAATGCACTGCGTCTGACCTGCGAACATGCGGATTTAAAAGATGGATTAAGTATTTTAGAACTGGGTTGCGGCTGGGGCTCACTCACTTTATGGATGGCAGAAAACTACCCTAAATCCCAAATTACAGGTGTATCTAATTCAAATTCACAACGTGAGTTTATTCTTAATACCGCCAAAGAAAGAGGTTTAAGTAATATCACTATCATTACTTGTGATATGAATGACTTTAACCCTGAAGGGTATTTTGACCGTGTAGTTTCAGTTGAGATGTTTGAGCATATGCGTAACCATCGCAAATTGTACGGTCAAGTGCATGATTGGCTTAAACCTAAAGGTAAGTTCTGCATGCATATTTTTGTACATCGCTCCACGCCTTATGCCTTTGAAGTGCAAGGCGATGATGATTGGATGAGTCAGTTCTTTTTCTCTGGCGGCATGATGCCAAGTGATGATTTACCTTTATTTTTTCAAGAAAAACTCAAGCTCACTAATCGCTGGCGCTGGAATGGCACGCACTACGAAAAAACAGCTAACGCATGGTTAGCCAATATGGATGCACATACCGCGGAAATCACGCCAATTTTGCAACAAACTTATGGTGTTGATGAAGCTGAAAAATGGCGTAACCGCTGGCGTATTTTTTACATGGCTTGCGCTGAGTTATTTGGTTATAGAAATGGCCAAGAATGGTGGGTAAGCCACTACCAATTCGAGCGCCCATAGTTGGCTAAAATGCGTAAACAACTCATCATTATTAATTTTGTGCTTTTCCAAATCACGTGGTTTGCTTGTGTGCTGGGTTCAGCCAAAGGTTATCCTTGGCTAGGCGCAATAGTGGTGAGCATAAGCTTGATGTGGCATTTTTCTCAAGCCAGATATAAGCTTAAAGAAGCTACATGGTGCTTAATCGCGCTGGTAATTGGTGCCGTGTTTGATCAGTTTATGTTGAGCTTTCAATTTATTCAGTATCAAAATAATGGCTGGGCACAAACCATCGTACCCGTATGGATATTAGCTTTATGGTTAGCTTTTGCTCTCACGCTCAATGTCAGTATGCGTTGGTTGCGCGGCAACTACTTGATTGCTTTATTGTTTGGTGCGGTGGGTGGGCCAATGGCTTATATAGCCGCACAGAAATTAGGCGCCGTTAAATTAGGTGGACATAGCTTAATCATTCTATCTATTGGCTGGGCTATTGTGACAGTAGTGTTTAGTCAAATATCTAGTTTTTACGATGGATTCAAAACTGACCATGTTTAATTGGCCGACCTATCTACAAGGCATTTACTGCTTACTAGCCTTTAGCTTTATCGGCTGGGTTATTAGTGTTTTTCGTAGCAATGTTACACATGTAGACAGTATGTGGAGTTTGTTTTTTGTCATCGCATTACTGGTTTACATTAATGCAGCACCTATCACGACTAATCGCACTATTCTGGTATTGGCTTTCGTTATTATTTGGGCATTACGACTTTGTATTTACTTAACTAAACGTAATTGGTCACCGCATGAAGACCATCGTTATGTGGCAATACGTAGCAACAACCAGCCATTTTGGATTAAAAGTTTATATATCGTGTTTGTATTACAAGCAGTGCTGGCTTGGATTATTTCCTTACCCCTGTTAGGCATCAGTACTTCTTTAAATCCTTTTAGTTGGCTGGATTATTGCGGCCTAGTCTTATGGGTTTTTGGCTTTGTCTGGGAAGTGATTGGCGATACTCAACTAGCACGCTTTAAAGCCAATCAAGCAAATGCCGGTAGAGTACTCAATACTGGCTTATGGCGTTTTAGCCGTCATCCCAACTACTTTGGTGAATGTTGTACTTGGTGGGCTTATTACTTAATCGCGGTTTCATCTGGCGCATGGTGGAGTTTTCCCGCACCCGTATTAATGACCTTGCTGCTGCTCAAAGTTAGTGGTGTAGCGCTATTGGAAAAAGACATCGCCAAGCGCCGTCCTGCTTACTTAAACTACATTAAAACCACACCGGCATTTGTGCCGTGGTTACCAAAGGTAATAAATCATGCTATTACGCAGTAAATTAATTGTTCTTTGTATGGCTTTTTTAATATCAAGCACCAGTTTTGCCCAAGCGGCAACCAAAGAATGGTCTTTTGATGTGTACTTGGATAAGAACAAAATTGGCCAGCATAGTTTTAAATTAACTGACAACGGCCAACTTGTGAGTGAAGCTAACTTTCAAGTGAAATTACTATTTGTGACTGCCTATAAATACCAGCACATGGCAAAAGAGCAATGGATAAATGATTGTGTTACAGATTTAGATGCAACTACTACCGAAAATAAAGTGCTGAGTAAAGTAAATGGCCATTTAGCTAACGGGAAATTTGAAGTAAAAAGTGTGGTAGGCAGTGACGAGAAAACACAATCACTGCCAGAGTGTGTGATGACATTTGCTTACTGGAATCCCAAAATCCTTACGCAAACCAAATTGCTTAACCCACAAAATGGTGAATGGCTTAATACCAATATCAAACTGTTAGGCGATGAAAAGATAGTCGTTAATGGCGAACAGAAAGTTGCTAAACACTACCATTTATTGGCCAATTCAGCAGACAAACCAAATGATAAGCCGAAGCTGAACATTGACTTGTGGTATGACGCAAATAATGACTGGCTGGCTTTGCAATCGACCACGCCAGAAGGCTATAAGATTATCTACAGAAGAAAATGAGTTAAGGAAAATAACCATTATGAAAATAATCCGTAATCAATTATGTAGCGTTTTAGCTGCTCTGCTAGCCGGATGCGTGACGTCATCCCTACCGCCTGTTAATACTGTGGAAAATGTAGATCTACCGCGCTTTATGGGTGATTGGTACGTGATTGCGCATATCCCAACAGCTATCGAAAAAAATGCTTATAACGCTATTGAGAACTATAAATTAAATGCAGACGGCACTATTGCGACAACTTTCACCTTTAATAAAGGCTCACTAAATGGCGAAGCTAAAAAATACGAGCCTAAAGGATTTGTAGTGCCTAACACTGGCAACGCTTTATGGGGCATGCAGTTTATTTGGCCGATTAAGTCCGAATTCAAAATTGTCTATTTAGATAAAGATTATCAAACCACTATTATTGCGCGTACTGCGCGTGACTATGTTTGGATTATGGCGCGCAAACCACATTTAACAGGCACAGAATATAAGCAATTAACTGATTATGTTGCTGGCCTAGGTTATGACACAAGCAAACTTCGGCTTGTTCCTCAGCATTAGCAATTCTAGAATGAGGCTCAATATGAAACACTTTTTAATTAAATTAACTAGCTGGTTTGATAACGATGCTATTCAGCATAACAATGAAGCTAGCAATAAAGACGATACGCTAATATCAACTTACAAAGTAGATTGGTGGCGTGTAGTACCATTTATTTTGCTGCATTTGTCTGTAATTAGCTTAATTTGGGTGGGCACCAGTTGGTTTGCCGTCTGGTTTTGTATTGCACTATATGCCATCAGAATGTTTGCCATTACTGCGTTCTATCATCGATATTTTGCACACAAAACTTACCACACTTCACGCGCTGTTCAATTTATATTTGCTTTGTTAGCCTCTAGCGCCGTGCAGCGCGGCCCGTTATGGTGGGCGTCACATCATCGGCATCATCATATACACTCAGATGAGGCTTCTGACCCGCACTCACCTGTACAGCATGGTTTTTTGTGGAGTCATTTAGGTTGGTTCTTATCTAAGGCTAATTTTGCGACGCAGTACGAACGCGTGAAAGAGCTGACTAAATTTCCTGAATTACGCTTTTTAGATCGCTTTGACATTATCGTACCTATTGTTTTTGCAGTATGCATCTTCATTTTAGGTGACTTGTTAGCTAGCTATATACCACAGTTACATACTCAAGGCTGGCAATTGTTAGTATGGGGATTTGTCATCTCGACCATTGCGCTATACCACGGTACATTTATGGTTAATTCACTTGCTCACGTATGGGGAAAGCGTCGCTATGCCACAAAAGATCAAAGCCGCAATAATCTATGGATTGCACTCATCACTTTAGGCGAAGGTTGGCATAACAATCATCACCATTATCCAGGATCGGCCAGCCAAGGTTTTTACTGGTGGGAAATTGACATGACCTACTATGGATTAAAACTGATGGCAGCGACAGGTTTAATTTGGGATTTACGCAAAGTACCAGTGAATATTCGTGAAGCTAGAAAAATTAGTCACGATAATTAATAAAAAGATTGATTATGAAAATAGCAATTATCGGCGGTGGCATAGCAGGCAATACACTGGCCTATCACCTGAATAAAAAGCATAGCATTTCTGTATTTGAAGCAGAAAGCCACATAGGTGGACATACGCACACTCACCCCGTGAAAATGGGCAACGAAACTTATCATGTGGATACGGGCTTTATTGTATTTAACGATCGTACTTACCCCAATTTTAATGGGCTATTGGATACGCTTGGAGTGCCATGGCAGAGCAGTGAAATGAGCTTTAGCGTTAAATGTGAAAATACTGGGTTAGAATACAATGGCACAACTCTTAACAGCCTATTTGCCCAACGTCGCAATTTTTTGCGACCCAAATTCTACGGCATGATTCGCGACATTATGCGCTTTAACAAAAAAGCGCTTGAACTGTTAGAAGATGGCCAAGAAATAACCCTGGGGAATTATTTAACGCAAAACAATTATGGTGATGATTTTATTAAGTTTTACATTATCCCCATGGGGGCGGCTATTTGGTCTACTGATGCCACGCAAATGTTAGACTTTCCTGCACGTTTTTTTGTACGATTTTTTCATCATCACGGCATGTTGACTGTCAATAATCGCCCACAATGGCGAACTATTGTAGGCGGGTCAGCGCAGTACGTGGCGAAACTAACAGCAGATTTTACTGATAAAATTCAACTCAACACCCCAATTGAGAGCGTAAGAAGACTAAATAAAAGCGTGATGATTAAACCATTTAATGCTGAAGAGCAACGCTTTGATTGGGTTTTTTTTGCATGTCACAGCGATCAAGCGCTAGCCATACTAAAAGATGCTAGTCCAAAAGAAAAATCAGTACTAAGCGCAATCCCTTACCAAGAAAATACGGTATTTTTACACACAGATCAAAGTTTACTACCGAAGCACAAGCTGGCTTGGGCGGCGTGGAACTATCATCTAACCCCACATGTGCAAAATCAAGTAGCAGTAACTTACAACATGAACATTTTACAAAACATTCCTGCGCCGGAACCTTTGCTAGTCACGCTTAATCACACACACTTTATTAATCCGGCCAAAGTTATTAAGCGCCTAAGTTATATGCATCCTGTATTTACGCTAGCAGGAGCAGCAGCACAACAACGCCATACAGAAATAAGCGGTGTGAATCGCACTTGTTATGCCGGTGCTTACTGGCGCAACGGCTTTCATGAAGATGGTGTAGCTAGCGCGTTGTCAGCGCTGGAGCACTTTAAAGCTGCAGAAAACAGTGCGGAAGAAAGTAGTACCGAGCTATGTTGAATAGTGCCATTTATACTGGCTGGATGGATCATCAACGCTACTCGCCCAAGCGTCATATCTTTCGCTACCAAGTGTTTATGATGTACCTGGATTTAGATGAACTACCAACACTCTTCAACAATATGCGTTTTTGGTCATACAACAAACGTAATATCGCCAACTTCAATCGCGCTGATTATTATGGCAATGCTGATAAGCCACTTAAAGATGAAATCAGCGCTCTGGTTAAAACAGCTACAGGCAATGCGCCACGTGGCGCAATTAGATTGCTGACTAATATGCGCTATTTTGGCCATTGTTTTAACCCAGTGAGTTTTTATTATTGCTTTGATATCGATAACACATCCTTACAAGCAATTGTATCGCACATCACCAATACGCCATGGGGTGAAGATTATGCTTACGTGCATGATCTGAGTAATGCTAATCACCAAGCAAAAACTACAAAAAATGGCTTTCTTCATGTGTTTAAACTAGACAAGAACTTTCATGTATCGCCATTTATGCCGATGGATATTCATTACAACTGGGCCTTCAAGCTAGAGCAAAATCTGCTTCATATTCATATGAAAAATTATCATGAGCAAGTCGAAATTTTTAATGCAACGCTCGCTTTGGAAAAAACCGTGCTTTCTGAAAAGTCACTCAATTGGTTGTTGCTTAAGTACCCATTCATGACACTCAAAGTGGTTGCAGCAATTTACTGGAACGCACTGCAGCTTTACCTCAAACGCATCCCTTTCTATGCGCACAACTAAGCTATCGATAGAGGCCCAAAAATTATGACAACTCATACACAAGAAACGCTCACCAACGCGTTACAGGCCAAGAAATACAGTTCTTGGTTGCAAAACCTAGCGCGCAAATTAGTGTTAAGTAAATTGCAATCATTACAGCATGGAAAACTCGAAATTATTGAAACTTACAAAGACAATGATTCGAGCCCACTAGTTTTTGGTCATGAAGGAATTCGTGCAAAAATTTATGTTCTTGATGCACATTTTTATGGTGAAATTGCCTTTGGCGGCAGCATAGGCGCAGCAGAGGCTTACATGTTAGGTTATTGGATAACGGACAATTTAACGAATGTTATCCGTATTATGGCGCGCAGTGTCACCACTACAGATACGCTAGAAGGCAGCTTTGCCACGTTAGCCAAACCAGTGCTAAAAACACTGCACTGGCTGAATCGTAACACTGAAGCAGGTAGTCGTAAAAATATTGCTGCACATTATGATTTAGGTAATTCATTTTTTGAACTAATGCTAGACCACAGCATGATGTATTCTTGTGGGATTTTTGATTCAGCCACGTCCACTTTAGAGCAAGCTTCAGCTAAAAAATTAGATGTAATTTGTAAAAAACTAGCTTTAAAATCCACTGACCATGTTATAGAAATAGGTTCAGGCTGGGGTGGTTTTGCAATTTACGCCGCGCGTAACTATGGATGTAAAGTCACGACGACGACTATCTCACGAGCACAATTTGATTTGGCACAAGCACGCATTAAATCTGCCAATCTGCAGGATAGCATCACAATTTTATTGAAAGATTACCGTGCATTAGAGGGTAAGTTTGACAAACTGGTTTCTATTGAAATGATAGAAGCAGTGGGATACCAATTTTACGATACCTACTTTGCTAAATGTGCAAACCTGTTAAAACCTAATGGTATGGCTTTAATACAGGCAATCACTATTGTTGACCAACGTTTCGAACAAGCTAAAAAGTCGGTAGATTTTATACAACGCTATATCTTCCCCGGCAGTTGCATACCTAGTAATACCTCTATGCAAAATAGTATTACACGCGCCAGTGACCTGCGCCTGCTAGATTTACAGGATATTGGCCCACATTACGCACCGACACTTGCTGCATGGCGTCATAATTTTTTTGAAAAAATAGAACAAGTTCGTGCTTTAGGTTATTCAGAAGCGTTTATTAAAATGTGGGAGTTCTACCTATGCTATTGCGAAGGTGGCTTTGAAGAACGTGCTTTAGGTGATGTCCATTTACTACTTGCTAAACCAGATGCCAGACGTGCGGTTTTATCCTAAGCAAGTTCAGTTACTGATAATACTGAACAAACCTGCTGCTTCTAAGTCATAAAGTTTATTACATATCATTCGATTAGGATTAAGGTGAATGAAAGAATTATTAGGCTTATTGATAGGACTCATTGCTATGACTAATATTGCGAATGCCACATGTCTAGATTTATATAATCACCAAGTGACAACCTTACAAGGTGATGTAGTCAATTTATGTAACTATCAAGACAAGCCAATTTTGGTGGTGAATACAGCGAGTAAATGCGGCTTTACGCCACAATTTGAACAACTTGAAGGCCTGTATAAACAATACAAAGATAAAGGGCTATTAGTCATTGGGTTCCCTTCCAACGATTTTAAGCAAGAGTTTACAGATAACAAACAAATTGGCGATTTTTGCAAGCTCACATATGCAGTTAAATTTCCAATGGCAGCCAAAAGCTCCGTCACTGGTGCCAATGCCAACCCTTTTTATAAACAACTGATTGCAGCTACAGGTGAAGCACCGCAATGGAATTTTTACAAATATGTGATTGAGCCTAAAGGCAAAGCAATCTACGCATACAGCAGCACGGTATTGCCAGATTCAGATGAAATTATGAGCAAAATTAAACTATATTTGAAATAGCTTTCAGGTCAATTTCTTAGTTAAAGCCCTTATTACGAGGGCTTTAACTTTTATAGAATGCAGTTCAACTCTCAAACGCCTCACATAACTGGCTTAACAACTGACCAAATAATGGCAGTATTTCTTCCTTATGATAGGGACTATCTTCATCGGTTGCTGCTACAACAAAAGCCACAACCACCTTATCTAAATTTTCACGATAATCTGTCCAATGTTCCGCTTCAGCGTCACCAATCAACTGAAATTTATTGAAGCCTGATTGAATAATTTCAATTAACTCTTCATCTGGCAAGCCAGAAAATAAAGTTTTAGCGACTACACCCTGAGCATTTTCTAAATTTGGTTTAATATCTTCTTGTAACAGAGGCAAGCTTAAAAACGCATAAGTCAGCAAGGCAAATGCTTGATAGACACTCAACATATCAAAATTTTCGGAACGCTCAGCTAATGGTGAACGTTCCGCCGCTTGAATTGCCTTAAACGTTAAATAACAGCTTAAATATTCTGCTGAGTCAAGTGGGTCATACTCATCCAAATTAGTGCCAGGCTGATGTTCAGCATTAGGTCGATTCTCTGCCAAAAAAAGAGCATGTAATAGGTTTAAACGTTTTGAATAGTTCATTTCCATATTGATAATTCCAGATTTAATAATTTAAATTTAATTAAGCCGTTGCCTAAATTAAGGCTGGTATTGCTTCTAACAATTCATGCAATTCTAACCAGCGCTCTTCAGCCTGTTCTATTTTTTGTGCTAAATCAGCTTGCTGTTTAAGCAATTGTTGTAATGTGGTTGTATCTGTAGCCACATACAATTCAGGTGCATTTAGTTTTTCATCGCATAAGGCTTTGGTTTTTTGCCACAAAGCCAAATCTGCTTCTAATTTCTCCGTTTCCTTAACCAGCGGGCGTCTTTCTGCAATACGTGCTTGGCGCTCTGCCTTGCTTTGCGCACGTTCATTTTTGACAGAGCTATTGGATGTATTGGCCTTAGCCTCTGCTTTCGATTGGCTACGTTGCACTGCAAGCCAAGCACTATAATCCTCTAAATCGCCATCAAACACTTCGGCTTTACCATCTGCCACCAACACAAACTGATCACAACTGGCACGTAGCAAGGCTCTATCATGTGATACCAACACTACACCGCCTTCATAATCTTGCAAGGCCAGCGTTAATGCATGACGCATTTCCAAATCCAAGTGATTGGTTGGCTCATCTAATAACAATAAATTCGGCCGTGTCCAAATCAATAACGCCAAAGCTAATCGAGATTTTTCACCACCAGAAAACGCACCACAAGGGCTGCGCGCCATATCGCCTTTAAAATCAAAGCCGCCTAAATAATTAAGATGCTCTTGCTCACGTGTTTGCGGGTCTAGCTTCAACATATGTTGTAATGGCGATTCATCTGGTCGCAATTGTTCTGATTGATGTTGCGCAAAATAACCGATATTGAGGTCCTTGCCTTCTACGCGCTTACCGCTCAAGGCCTTAAGCTCACGTGATAGCAATTTAATCAGCGTTGATTTACCTGCACCATTACGGCCTAACAACCCAATGCGCTCACCTGGCCGTATCGCTAACACGATGTTTTTCAGTAGCGCAACCTCGTTATAGCCGGCTTGCATCTCATCTAACACCAGCAATGGGTCTGGTGTAGCCACGGGTGCTCTAAAAGCAAAATTAAACTGGGAATCTACATGCGCGGCTGAAATCACTTCCATACGCTCTAGCGCCTTAATGCGGCTCTGTGCTTGGCGTGCTTTGGTGGCCTGTACGCGGAAACGATCGATATATTGCTGTAAATGCGCCATTTTTCGTTGTTGACGCTCATATAAAGATTGCTGTTGCGCCAGCTTTTCAGCGCGCTGCCGCTCAAAATCAGAATAAGCGCCGCGATACAGCGTGAGCCTTTGCTGCTCAATATGCGCGATGTGATTCACAATCGCATCCAAAAAGTCTCTGTCATGTGAAATTAACAACAAAGTACCGCGATAGTTTTGCAGCCAACTTTCTAACCAAATCACAGCGTCTAAGTCTAAATGGTTGGTTGGCTCATCCAGTAATAACAAATCCGAGCGGCACATCAAAGCACGTGCCAAATTCAGGCGCACACGCCAACCGCCAGAAAAGGCGGCCACTGGCTTAGTTAAATCGGCTTCGGTAAAGCCTAAGCCATTCAATAACTCAGCCGCACGCGCTTTAGCCGAATAACCATCAACATCAATCAAACGTTGATGCAACTCGGCAATATGCTCACCTTCATGCTTGGCTTCAGCATCAGCTAAGGCGGTTTCAATCTGGCGCAGTTCTTCATCGCCATCCAGTACAAACTCAATGGCATCAATATTTAAGGCTGGCGTTTCTTGTGCGACATGGGCAATCACCCATTGTGCTGGCATGTCCAAATCGCCAGACTCAACATGCAACTCCCCACGTAATAAAGCAAAAAGTGATGATTTACCTGCGCCATTAGCGCCAGTCAAACCGACCTTATGTCCAAGGTGCAACTGAAATGAAGCCCCTTCTACTAATACTTTTACGCCGCGAGTCAACGTAAGATTTTTTAATTGAATCAAGTTTATGCCTAAAAGTTGATGACTAACTAAAGATAAATGTTGTCAGCTAAAAATTATAAAGAGCGTTATTCTAAAGCATATATCACCTGGTATTTACAACTCTTTACGTTATTCTTTACCAGATAAAAAATTAACATGTGTTGTTATTGCGGTAAAATATTACATAAGTAAAAATTGTAGAAAAAGCACTCTCCATAATGACCAATCAGCTTGCTTTAACCCTTTGAATTCACTAATGATTAAAAGCCTCTCACTCAAGATTTCACGTATCGCAATTTATTTAGTTTTGCTTAGTCTTGCTGTGGTAGTTGTAACGGCTCTATTTCTACGTTTCTTTGTATTACCTGATATTAATAGCTATAAAGACAAAATCGCCGATTACGCGAGCAAAACTGCCGGTCAAAAAATCACCATAGGCAAAATTGAAGCAGGCTGGGACGGTGTTAATCCACATCTAGATCTGGCCAATATTAATATTTTTGACGCACAAAATCGTTCTGCGCTTAATTTCAAACATATTGAAGCCAATCTATCTTGGCTTAGCATCCCCTTGCTTGAAGCCCGGCTGACCATGTTAACTGTACATAGCCCAGAGTTGACGATTCGGCGAGAAGCCGATGGTAAAGTGTTTGTAGCAGGTATGGATATGAGTGGAAAATCCAATCCTGAGTTTGCTAATTGGCTGTTAAAGCAAAGAAATGCCGATGTGCTAGATGCAAAAGTTATCTGGCAAGATGACTTCAGGCATGCGCCACCACTGTCTCTAAATCAGCTTAATTTACATCTTAAAAGCCCAACGTTACAAGCTTTAATAGGCCAGCATGAATTTGAACTATCAGCAAGCCCTTCTATAGGTAGCACAGAACCAATCACCATTAGTGGACATTTTCATGGTCGTGATGTTAGTAAAGCTGCACAGTGGCATGGACATATCGTCACCACACTACAAAAAACAGACTTATCTGTATGGAAGCAATGGCTAGATTACCCTGTTGATTTACAATCAGGCTTTGGCTCTGCCAATTTATCATTGGATTTTGCTAATGCCAGAATAGAAAGGTTAATGAGCAATGTTGCATTAATCAATGTAACAGCAAAACTTAATGCCTCTACTGAAGCGCTTACTTTCAAACAGCTATCAGGACAATTAAGCCAAGAATTTAATAGTAACCAGCAAGAGTTTAAAGGCGAAAATCTTAAACTCATCACAGATAGCGGTTTAAATATTCAACACGGTTATGTACGCCTACTCACTAAGAACGTAAAAGGTAAGCCTGAATTTGTTGCAGACCTCGATTTGGATGCAATCCAGCTTGAGGCTTTAAATAAAATTGCACCATATTTTCCGCTACCAAAGCTATTACTCAATCAATTAAATAGCATTGCTCCGTTAGGTACTCTGCAAGGTTTAAAACTACACTGGGTAGGCAATCAAGAAAAATCTACGGCATACAGTATTTCAAGTGCATTTAATGGATTGAGCATACAGTCTTTTGGAAAGTCTCCTGGTTTTACAAACTTAACTGGCACTGTGGTAGCCAACCAAAATGGTGGCCTAATCAAGCTCAACACCCAAAATTCATTAATGGATTTTAAGCAAATATTACGCTGGCCAATACCGGTAGATAAACTCAACGGCCAGGTTAGCTGGAAAATTAATCCAGATAAAATTGTATTTAATACCGAGAATTTACTAATTTCTAACGCGCATCTAGCAGGTAGTATTAATGCTAACTATGTCTTGAATGGTATTAAAGGTGGTCATTTAGATTTACATGCTAAATTTGGTAAAGGTAATGCAAAGTACGCCTATTATTACTATCCCATTATGCTTGGTGCCAACACCTTGCATTGGTTAGATAGCTCTATTCTATCCGGCCACGCAGAAGATATTGACTTAACGGTTAAGGGCAATCTGGCAGATTTCCCTTATGTGGATAAAAATCATCATTTGGACAAATCTTTAGGTCTATTTAGAGTCACGGCGAAAATTAGCGATGCATTCTTAGAATATGGTACGGGTTGGCCAGAGATTGAAGGTCTAGGACTAGACCTGCTGTTTGAAGGCACACGCATGGAGTTGAACGCCAACAAAGGTCATATATTTGGTAATCAGATTATTACGAGCAATGTACAAATACCCGTATTAGATGCTGATTATCCTATGCTCAATATTGTGAGTGAAGTACAAGGTCCGGTGGCTGATGGCATAAAATTTGTCAATAAAAGCCCAGTTAAAGATGTAACACAAGGTTTTACCGATAATCTAAAAACAACCGGCAACGGCAAGCTGCACCTTGAACTTAAAATTCCAATGGAAGAAGTGACGGCGGCAAAATATAATGGTATTTACCAAATTGTAAATGGCACCATCGCTGCAGATTCAACCATTGGTTTGCCAGAGCTAAGTCGTATCAATGGCAAGTTAAATTTTACTGAAAGTAGCTTAGCGGCAACTACTGTCAATACCTGGGCCTATGGCGGCCCGGCACAATTCAGCCTAAATACTGGTAAAGATAAAATCATTCGCGTCAATGCACGTGGACAAGTCACTGATGTTGCACTTAAACAAGCATTCGGCGCTGGATTAACTGACCGAATTAACGGCACCGCCGATTGGGCGGGAGAAATCACTATTAACAAACCATTCGTAGACGTAGCATTACGCTCGAATTTAGTGGGCATGGCAATTAACCTGCCGGCACCATTTAACAAAGCTGCGGCAGACCAATCCGTGCTGCGAGTAGATAAAAAACAGCTAAGTGCTACGAGTGATAGCCTAAACATTGGGTATGCGAATCTGCTAAATGCAAAAATGCTACTGAGCAAACATAATGGATTAACTACTGTAGATAGTGGTGAAATAGGGATCAATACCATTGCACAACTACCTACTCAGAAAGGCTTATCAATACGAGGGTCGCTTGATTATCTTGATGCTGACGAATGGCGTGAAATTTTCAATAGTACAAACGGTAAAAACAATAATACGCCAGCTATTAGTATCAATAATGCTGAGTTCAATATCAAAGCATTAGACATTTTTAACCGTAGATTAAATGCCATTACAGTCAGTATGAAACCAACTCCAGATGGCTGGAAAAGCGCGGTGCAAAGTAAAGAAATTACGGGCAATATACAATGGACCAATGTAGGCAATGGCAAAGTCGTGGCGAGACTTAAAGATTTAATTATACCGTCTCCAGCGCCCAGCGAAAAAATAAGCCCCGTTGGAACTCAAACATTTAACCCAGCTAAAAAAGATTTTAGAAAACTGGCACAGCAATATCCAGCACTAGATATCATGGCTGATAATTTTGAAATTGGTCAAAAAAAGCTAGGTAGCTTAGAACTCGTGGCTTTCGAAAATAAAGATGATTGGAATATACAAAAACTTAAAATCAGTAACGAAGATAGCGTGCTCAATGCTGACGGGGAATGGCATAACTGGATGCGCAACCCTAATACTAAGTTTAATTTCAATTGGGATATTACCCATGTAAGCAAAACGCTTAGACGCTTTGGCCAGCTTGATGCAGTAAAAGGTGGTACAGCTAATCTGACTGGGCAGCTATCATGGGCAGGTAGCCCGCAAGAATTTGAAACAACAGGCCTCAATGGCAGCTTTAAACTTAAGGCGACTAAAGGTCAGATAGTTAAAGTCCAACCAGGCGTTGGCCGATTACTAGGTTTGTTAAGCTTGCAAAGTTTGCCGCGCAGATTAAGTTTGGATTTCAGAGATCTATTCAGTAGCGGGTTCGCTTATGACCAAATTAGTGCAACTGCAAAAATTGTAAATGGCATCATGCGTAGTGATGATTTTTTCATGACAGGCCCAGCTGCTGAGGTCACTATTAAAGGCGAAACTAATTTACAAAAAGAGACTCAAAATCTCAATATCAAAGTTGTACCGCATGTGAGCGACAGCCTCTCTCTAGCGGCTTTTGCAGGAGGACCTGTGGTTGGCGTGGCGGCTTTTATTGCACAAAAAATACTCAAGGACCCATTTAATAAAATCAGCTCAACCGAGTATCAGATAGTGGGTACTTGGGATAACCCGCAAGAAGTCAATGCGGGAAAAGATAGCACTGATTCACCGACAAAAGAATCAGCCACCAACCCACTTAATTAACTATAATCAATTTACTTACTAATTTTTAATACAATTAATCATCGCTTTCAATAAGAAAAGATAATAATCATGGCTATCACATCTCGCATTAAGACGACTAAAGTGAAATCAACTGATACTAATTTTGTTAAAGTTGCTGCAATTCAAATGGCATCTGGACCTATTGTTGCAGCTAACTTAAATGAAGCTGAAAGACTCATTGAAGTCGCTGTTAACCAAGGAGCAAAATTAGTGGTACTGCCAGAGTACTTTGCTATTATAGGATTAAAAGATACGGATAAAGTGCGTATACGGGAGCAAGAAGGCACAGGAAAAATACAAAGTTTTTTATCTAAAATGGCTAAAAAACATAAGATTTGGTTGATTGGTGGGTCAATTCCGCTAGAAAGCAAACACGTCAATAAAGTATACAATAGCTGCCTAGTCTTTAATGATAAAGGCGTGCAAGTTGCGCGCTATGACAAAATTCATTTATTTGATTTGGATTTGGTTAACGAGCGATATGTTGAGGCAAACACTATAGAACCAGGTGATACAGTCGTTGTGGTCGAGACACCTTTCGGCAAAATTGGTTTATCACTTTGCTACGATTTGCGCTTTCCAGAACTATATCGCGCGATGAGCGACGTTGATATTTTGGTAGTGCCATCAGCGTTCACAGAAACTACGGGCAAGGCGCACTGGGAAAGTTTGATACGTACACGAGCAATTGAAAACCTGTGTTATATGATAGCACCAGCACAAGGTGGCTATCATACATCTGGCCGTGAAACACATGGCAATAGCATGATTGTCGATCCTTGGGGCGTGATTCTAGATCGTTTACCACGCGGCTCTGGCGTTGTAGTTGCCTCAATTAATAAACAATATCAGGCCAGTTTACGTAAAAGTTTACCCGCACTAAGTCATCGAGTAATTTATGGTGCTTGTAAAGTTAAAAACGAAAATCAAGAAAATAGTCTAGAGAAATAATACTCACTGAATTTAAGTAGCCACGATTCAGTAAAATGCGCATGTCATGAACATCGCAGTATGTTAAATTAAACTCTGAGAGTTTTATAGCGCGAAACTAAATTTAAAAAATGAAACCAGACACCATACCTACAAGTTCTAGCCTCGATGCTAACTCACACTTTAGCACGGCAGCTGATGTGCTGTTAAAACCATCGGGGTTGAATATAGCAGCATTGCAAAGTGTGCTGGGCAGTATCATGTCGCGCAAAGTGGATTACGCCGACTTATATTTTCAGTATAGCCGCTCTGAAAGCTGGGGCTTGGAAGAAGGTCAAGTAAAGTCAGGTAATTTTGGTATCGATCAGGGCTTCGGTGTACGTGCAGTGTCTGGCGAGAAAACTGCCTTTGCCTATTCTGACGATATTAATCTACCCGCTTTACAACAAGCCGCTAATGCAGCTAGAGCTATCGCAGCCATTGGTAGTGAACAAACCGCGCCAGTGATCGAACGTATAAGCGCACCGCAACTTTATTTACCGCAAGATCCAATTGCTTCTTTAAGCGCTGATGCCAAAGTACAGTTATTAGAACGCCTAGAAAACTATGCGCGTAAATTAGACCCGCGTGTAACACAAGTTACGGCATCTATCGCCGGCGAATACGAAGTGGTGATGGTAGCGCGTCATGACGGCGTCATGGCGGCTGATGTGCGTCCACTAGTACGTTGTTCAGTTCAAGTGATTGCAGAGCAAGCCGGTCGTCGCGAACAAGGTTCTGCGGGCGGGGGTGGACGTTTTGATTACAGCTACTTTACAGATAATGTATTACAAGATTATGCACAAAAAGCAGTGCATCAGGCTTTAACTAACTTAGATGCACGCCCTGCGCCCGCTGGTAGCATGACCGTAGTATTAGGCAACGGCTGGCCGGGTATTTTATTACACGAAGCGATTGGCCACGGTTTAGAAGGTGATTTCAACCGTAAAGGCAGTTCGGCCTTTAACAACATGATAGGCAAGCAAGTCGCTAACAAAGGCGTAACAGTAGTTGATGATGGCACTATTACAGATCGTCGCGGCTCACTCAATGTAGATGATGAAGGCAATCCAACACAGCGCACCGTACTGATTGAGGATGGAATTTTGCGTGGCTATATTCAAGATAGCCTGAACAGCCGGTTAATGGGTATGCCGCTTACCGGCAATGCACGTCGTGAGTCTTATGCGCACATCCCTATGCCACGCATGACTAACACCTATATGTTAAACGGCGACATGGCTCCAGAAGAAATCATAAAGTCGGTTAAAAAAGGCTTGTACGCAGCCAATTTTGGCGGTGGCCAAGTGGACATCACCAGCGGTAAATTTGTCTTTTCCGCTGCCGAGGCCTGGATGATAGAAGATGGCAAACTCACCTATCCAGTAAAAGGTGCCACACTGATTGGTAACGGCCCAGACGTGCTGACACGCGTATCTATGATAGGCAACGATATGGCATTAGACTCAGGCGTCGGCACCTGCGGTAAAGAAGGTCAGAGCGTGCCTGTAGGCGTGGGGCAACCGACGCTGCGAATCGATGGCTTAACAGTAGGTGGGACAGCCTAAATACAAGCATCCTAATAATTGAACGCAAATAAAAAAGAGAGCAATTGCTCTCTTTTTTATTTGGAACTTAAAACTAACAGTAATTAGTTCTGACTGTTAGATTCCATCAACTTACGGTTCACTACAACATTGCTTTTCGCTTTTAATGAGTTAGTGTAAGCCGCCATATATTCAGCTTCAATTGCAGATTTAAGGGTTTGAGTAGCCTGCTTTGCAGACTCTTCATTGGCGGTAGCTGCATTATGCACACCAATTAATTTCACTAAGGTATAACCTTTATTCGGCTCTTCAAAACCAATATAAGCTGGCAATTTAGCTGGGCTAATCTTAAACACATGCTGCATCACGCCATCACTTAAGCCCTGCGCATTTTTTCTGTCTATAGTGACAGGAGTTATCCAATCTAAATCTGCAGCAGCTTTGCCTTGATTTAGACTTGCTAACATAGCCTCACCTTTTTCTTTAGCAACGTTGGCTGCTGCTTCCACTTTAAGCACAGTCTCAATGCCTGCTTTAACATCATCAAAACTACGTGGTGCTGATGGCTTATAATCAACAACTCGTGCAGATACTAAATTATTGGATGAGACCTCCACTGCTTCCGTATTATGCTTTTCTTTTAACACTTCATTAGAAAATACCAAAGCGGCCAAATGATCATTTTTAAAAAATTTAGTCAAATCATCTCGACTCATCCATGGACTAGTTTCTAACTGTAAATTAAATGCTTTAGCGACTGAATCTAAGCTGCCAGAATTCTCATAGGCTTTATTACTAAAGTCCTCAGCCAACTCGGCATATTTGGCTTGTGCTTTCTGGAATAACAAATCTCCTTTAATTTGTAGCTTCAAACTTTCATAAGATTGGCTCTGGCCAGAAATGCCAATTAACTTAATAATGTGGTAGCCGTATTCAGACTCGACTAGATCACTGATCTGATCAGGCTTCATGGAAAATACTACATCATCAAAAGCTTTAACCATCGTGCCGCGACCAAAACTGCCCAAATCACCACCTTTAGCGGCAGAACCTGGGTCTTGTGAATTTTTAATCGCAAGCGCTTCAAAATCTTTAGGGTTTTTCTTTACTTCGGCCAGAATTTCTTCCGCTTTAGCCTTTGCCTTTTGTTTATCTTGTGCAGTAGGGTTAGCAACAAAGCTAATTAAGATATGACTTGCATGACGCTGTTCATCACCAGAAAACTTAGCTGCATTAGCATTATAGTAAGCTTTGATTTCTGCATCATCAACTTTCATATCATGCACTAGGCCTGCAGCAGATAACAGTGCAAATTGTATTTTCACTTGCTCTGGTACTTTGAATTTATCTTTATGTAGCTCGTAATAGGCCTTTACTTGTTCAGGCGTAACCACCGACTGGGCTACAAAGTCTGCACTTTTAATCTCTGCTATGCTTACATCACGCTGCTGATTAGCAAATTTTAAAGTTTGCTCTAAACTGGATTTAGGTGAAAACACTAAATTACGTAAGCCATCACGCACCTGTTGCATGAGCAAGTCATTACGAATACTAGCCTCGAACTTTGATGGTGTTAAATGGTTTTGTGCCAGTGTTTTATCATATAAATCTTGAGAAAACTTACCATTGTCCTGAAACTCTGGCATACCAATCACATATTGGCTGATTGTTTCATCACTCACTTTAAAATTAGCTTTCTGAATCTCAGCATTGACTAAACGTTTGGTAATTAGGCCATCCAGAACAGACTCTTTAAGCTCTGGACTTTGAAGCAACGTAGCAGCATCTTTGTGCCCTTCTTGTTGCAAACGGTTACGCACATTTTCAATTGCCCTGCCGTATTCCTGCATTGAAATTTTGTCACCGTTCACTTTGGCAATAGGCACATCTGCACCTGACTGATCCAAGTACGAATCAATACCAAATAATGCGAATGGAATAGTGATTAAGGCCAAAATTAATTTTGCTAACCAACCTTGAGTCTGGTTACGTATTGCATCTAACATATTAATGACTTTCTGAATGCTACTGTACTAAAATATATTAGTACTAAAAAGTTATAAAATTTGTGCCTGAATAAACATTATTTAGACAATAAAATCAGCTAGCTAATATACCACAAACAAAGGGTTTCATACCTTTGTCAGGATTCAAAAACCTAGCGAGTCACAATAATTTACAATCATAACTAATGACAATTCAAGCAGAGATTTAATGAGGTTAAAATTAAGAGCGAGTTTTTAGAAGCAAATATTTTAGATATAAAAAAGCGAGACTCTAATTTAACTTTAGAGCCTCGCTATCTTTATTTTGGCGGTGCATGTAGTCTTGAGCGAAATCGTCTCAAGTTATACCCTGCTAACAGGGAAATTAACAGCGAATATGAGAGTTTAAACTGAAAAATCAATCGGTCAATAATACTTGATCCCAGTGAGTGCAACACTTACAAAGCATTTAGTTAATTCACTACAATAAAATAACAGGGAATTAATAGGTGGCTATCAGGGAATTAAATTACCTTGAACAGGGAAGTGAATGCGTTATTGGGATGTTGTAAATTGCATGTGCCGCACCTAACAGCAAGCTTACTTATACGTTACATTTTTGGAATGTTGCCAGTTTGAGTTAGTTCCGATTTAGTAGACTGGCAATTCATCAGAATTATGATGTAATTTACTTGCTTAAAACAATTACTAATGTGGTTATTGACAATATAGTTGAGCTAGGTCTGATTTAATAGAAGGGCAAGTCATGATGATTATGCTGCAATTGGGTAATTAATGTAATACTGATTGGCGAAGTCAGCTGGTATTTG
>JAYVMU010000045.1:0-17466 GCA_043758775.1 Methylophilaceae bacterium | reverse complement strand
ATATTTCCCATAAATTAAAACCAAACTTTGACACTTGTGTTTATTGCCTGATCATTAAATGAATAAATCGTTATAGATAGACTGAGCCCACGCCAGCGTTGCCAACCCCTTAGCATGATCACGTTGCATATCAAATTTAGTCTTATTGGAAAATCCGAATGCTTTCTTTTCAGGATTATAAGTATAATTAGCATCAACACTAATTGCCTCGTTCGGATCCGCATTGACCATTGAGTAACAAAGTGTTCGTGGGCTTTCCCAATCAATCGTCTTGCCCTGCACATGCGCCGCTAATACTTTAGCGACGTATTTTCCTTCGGAATTTGCAGTATTTGCGCTTTTGGAATAACCCATAGGCCGAGCATCGCCAGCAACATATACGCGCTCGTCACCAATAATGTTGTACTTCCTGATGTCTATATTGGCTTCTTTTTGCGTGCTATTGGGTGACAAAAGTCCAAAGTCTTCAATAATTCTTGACGCTCGGACGCCTGGGTAAATAGAGGCATCATCAAATTGGTAATTATCAAACTCAGTAATGATTGTACGTTGACTCAAATCAACACCTTTAATCTCAACAGACGGAATATATTCAATATAGTCTTTATATAACTCGTTAAATGCCGCATGGAACCCCTCTGCTTTGATTGTAATATCGGGGTTATTATCGAGCACGACCACTTTACCTTTCACCTTATTTTTCTTGAAATATGCAGCAATCATGCAGGCCCGCTCGTAGGGTGACGGCAAACAACGATAATTTCCACTGGGTACTGTCTGAATGAACAGACCACCCTTGAAAGCTCTCACCTTGTTGCGAATGCTGACGTGCTCTGTAGGCATAATCCAGCCAGGAGGATAGTCATTACGTAACGATGTTTCAGTTTCTACATCATTGATGTTAATCCGGCTGTAATCATAGTCAATACCAGGTGCAAGGACGAGATAATCATAGTCAATTTCTCCCTTATTGGTAATGAGTCTTTGATTACCACGATCCAGCCCGGTGCAGGTGGCGTTAAAGAAGATATAATTCCCATTACGGGCAGCATCAAGGTAGCTATGATTAGCAAGGAATTCTAGATTAATAATATCCGCATAAAGCAAATTGCTGCTGAAGCATGAGGAATACATATCCCGCTTTTCCACCATGAGCACATCGAAAGCTGGATAGTGAATTTTTGCATATTTAGCAATAGTAAGCCCTGATGTGCCTGCGCCTACTATGACTAATCTTGGCCCCTTAGCTTTGGGAAGCCTTGCTTTATTATCTTTTCCTGCTATTAAATTCGCCGCCACTGAAGGTATGCTAGTTAAGCCACTAACCCCTGCTGCAACAGCCGTTGCGGCACCGCTTATTTTAAAAAAATTGCGTCTACTTAGCTTGTTACTCTCAGACATGTGATATTGCCCCTGGTTTTTTTAATGGCGACTTGTTCAATAATACTTGGAATCGTCAAAGACACCATTCTATCCCGCAGATTTTTATCGTGACTATAGATACAATATGTGAATAAGCTCAAGTAATGAAAAACCTGTGCTCATAATATTACTTCCAAAGAAGTTCTAGGTGTGCACTTTCTAGAATTATCTAGGCATTCAAAAAATTAAAAAGTTCGAAGCATAGGCCTAGGGAGAATATATATCAACTCTAGATGGCGTACCTTTACTAGCAAAAGCTAGCAATGATCCCCAAGTTATTGGGCGCCTTGCGACTGTGCAAACTTCAGTTAAGTAGTCACTTATCCACTACTTTTAAATAATTGTGAAATTAGCTTACCTTTTAGCAGTTAGAGCATAATGTGAATAGCACGGCGCTTCAGAAAACCATCATTATCGATAAACTTGCAATAAGCGCGCCTAATACAGCGCCTACCAGCACATCGCTAGGGTAATGCAAACCCAGTATCACGCGTGACATGCCAACTAATACAGTAAAAGGAATAAGTAGCCACGCTAGACTTGGAAAATAGGCCAGTGCCACGCTAGAAAATACGACGGCATGCAAAGTATGGCCAGATGGAAAACTAAAGTGATCTAATGGCTTACCTGTTAACCAAATGTCTTGACGCACTTGATAGGGGCGCGGACGTAGTGTTTTACTTTTGAGCCATTTATATAACAAAGTACCGGTTAAACCGGCTAATACCATGTGTATCACCGGTTGTAGGCCAGCGTATCTTTGTGACAATAAAATACCTGCCATGATGGTATACCAAAAAACCCCATTCCCTAGGCGACTGATAAGCCTAAACCACAAGCGCACTAATTTATACTGACTAGTATGATTCACACTCACACACAGTGCGTTATCTAATTTCTTAAAATGCGTTAAACACGCAGTCATGCTATTGGGTAGTGTTTTACTGTTTATTATTCTATTAATCATCATAACCCCCACTCTACTAAGGTTTATTTCACCGTATTTTATTAAGTTCTTTAAGCAGAATTACATGCTTGCATGAAGTATTGATGACAAACTTTAAATTATTTTACAAATACAAATCATTATCATTTAAAATATCATTTATAAAAATTTATATTAAGTTTAAAAATGATTATCACAAACAAATCTGGTCAGAATAAATTACGGCATATTACATTGGCGGTTTCACTGCTATTTACACTACCAGCCATGGCGGCAAGTACCGTCGAAGAACGCTTAAATGAATTACAACAGCGCTTAGATGGCATGCAAAAGCTGCAGGAAGAGGTCAATAATCTCAAAGCGCAACTTAGCCAAGAACGCAAGGATAGGCAAGACAGTCAAGAAACTATGGCCGACAGAGTATTGGCGAGCGCTAAAACAGCTAGCACAGATTCTCTTACAGCAGAACCTGCAACCTCAATTGGCGGTTATGGCGAAATAACTTATTCTAATTTTAAAGACGATGTAGCTCACCCGGCCACAGCCGATTTACGTCGTTTCGTCATGTTTTTAGGCCATCGCTTTAATGACAGAATGGCATTTCATTCAGAGTTAGAAGTAGAACATGCCGTTGCAAGTGCTAGTGACAAAGGTGAAGTCGAGATTGAGCAGGCTTATATAGATTACAACTTTAACGATGCGGCCAATGTAAAAGCCGGTTTGTTTTTAATCCCACTTGGACTACTTAACGAAAATCACGAACCACCCGTATTTTACGGTGTAAATCGTAATGAAGTTGAAACCCGTATTATCCCAACCACATGGCGCGAAGGTGGTGTTGGCTTCTTTGGTCGAACAGATAATGGTTTTGGCTATGATGTGGGCGTGACGACAGGTTTTGATGCAGGGAAAATTGATAATCCTGCATTTGGCGTACAAAGTGGTCATCAAGAATTACAATTAGCTCATGCGAATGATTTGAGCGTTTATGGTAGTGTTAAATACACTGGGCAACCAGGTTTATTACTAGGTGCTGGCATATTTACAGGTAATACGGGACAAAACGGTGCTGCTGAAATTGCCGCAGGTACTACGCCAACGTTACAAGGTGTGAATGCACGTTTAACATTAGCTGAAATTCATGCACGTTATGCAGCGCATGGTTTTGATTTACAGGCACTTTATGCTGGTGGTAGTTTGGGCGATGCAGATAAAGTCACCAGCGCTATTGGCAAGGCAGCGCCCAAGAGTTTAAAAGGGGGTTATGTACAGGCAGCCTATCATGTATGGGTCAGTGGTGAGATGGATTTAGCACCATTTATTCGTTTTGAAAAATTTGACATTGACCAACAAGAAGATATTGCTAAAGGTTTCCTAGAAGATCCGACTGGACATGACCGCGTGACCACAATCGGCTTTAATTTCAAACCAGTCAATGATGTGGTATTAAAAGCGGATTATCAAAATTATCAAAAAGATAGAAGTAATAGCAGTATTAACTTAGGTTTGGGTTACATGTTTTAACAGAACATCAAACTAACTACTAAAAATAAAAATGGTGCTTTTGCACCTTTTTTTATTTTAAATTCATATAGATTTAAGCTGCTGCCTTTCTCACTGCATCTGCAATACTTTCTGCCAAGCGTTGTACCTGCTCACGATGTTGGCCTTCTACCATCACACGGATTTTAGGCTCAGTTCCCGATGCACGTAATAGTACTCGGCCCGAGTCACCAAGTTCTGCTTCAGCCGCTTGTAAAGGAGCTTGCACCGCTTTATTGACCTTAAAATCAAATTTTTTCGCAGTCTTTACATTAATCAATACTTGTGGATACAACACCAGCGCTGCACTCATGTCACTTAAGGTTTTATGACTCACTTTTAAGGCATGCAGAACCTGCAAGGCGGCAATAATGCCATCGCCACTACTATGTTTATCCAGCGTAAGAATATGCCCCGAATTTTCCCCGCCTAATTGCCAGCCACGCTCATTGAGCAATTCAAGCACGTAGCGGTCACCCACATTAGCACGTGCAAAAGGGATATGTTGCTGTTGCAGCGCATGCTCAAGCGCTAAATTAGTCATGAGTGTGCCGGCTACACCACCTTGGTTGGCTTCACATCCGATAGCGCCGCTTTGTTTTTGGGCCAGCGCAATGATATAAAGCAATTGATCGCCATCAAGTAACTGGCCCAGGCTGTCTACCATCATCACACGGTCGCCATCACCATCGAAGGCAATACCTAAGTCCGCTTTATGAGCCAACACGGCAGCCTGCAATGCTTGGGGATAAGTGGAGCCAACACCTTCGTTAATATTCAAACCATCTGGCGTATTACCTATGGCGATAATTTCAGCGCCTAGCTCATGAAACACAGGTGGTGCCACATGGTAAGTTGCCCCATGCGCGCAATCTAGAACGATTTTCAAGCCACGCAAATCTAGTTGATTTGGAAAAGTGCTTTTACAGAACTCAATATAGCGCCCAGGCGCATCATTGATTCGACGCGCTTTACCTAGCTTTGCCGATTTCATGACGTGCATAGGCTTATCTAACTCAGCTTCGATTGCATGTTCAATGTCATCACCCAATTTAGTCCCGAGGCCAGAAAAAAACTTAATACCGTTATCTTCAAATGGATTATGCGAAGCTGAAATGACAATGCCGGCCTGAGCCCGTAACGCACGTGTGAGATATGCCACAGCAGGGGTGGGCATAGGCCCCGTGAGCAATACATCAACACCGGCGGCAGATAAACCCGCCTCCAGCGCTGCTTCTAGCATATAGCCCGAAATACGTGTGTCTTTACCAATGAGTACCGTTGGATGTAAGCCATCATTGGCGGCATTGGCTGTCAACACCCGACCCGCCGCATAACCTAAACGCATCACAAAATCTGGCGTAATCGGCAAAACCCCTACACGTCCACGGATACCATCAGTACCAAAGTATTTCTTAGTCATTATTCAAGCCTGTTTTTATAATTAGATTTGCGGCAAATGGGCTGTTTAATAGCCCTGTATCGCTGTCACCACTTGTAAAGCATCAACCGTTGCTTTTACATCATGCACACGTAAAATATTGGCACCATTCATAGCGGCGATAACAGTCGCAGCAATACTGGCTGCCATTCTATCTGTTTGATTATCCCCTAGCACCTGCCCTAATACTGATTTGCGTGATAGCCCGACTAATAAAGGCTGACCAATTTCGGCAATACCCGCTAGCTGCTGTAACAAGGCAATATTATGCACCGTGCGCTTGCCAAAGCCAAAACCCGGATCTAATAAAATACGATTTTTATCAATACCAGCCGCCACCGCCACATTCAATCGTGCCGTTAGGAAAGCTTTTACTTCATTAAGCACATCATGGTATTGCGGATCTGCTTGCATGGTTTGGGGTGTGCCATGCATATGCATCAAGCACACACCAACATCGCTCTCAGCAACAAATTCCAATGCATTTTCCTCTTGCAAGGCATTGATATCGTTGACTATACTAATACCTGCCGCAATTGCAGCTTGCATCACTTGTGGTTTGTAGGTATCAATTGATAAGGGGATTTTTACTACTTTTACAAGCGCTTCAATCACGGGGATAACACGTGATAACTCCTCATCCAAACTGACGGGCATTGCACCAGGGCGGGTAGATTCTCCTCCAATATCGAGTATATTAGCGCCCTCTTCGGCCAATTGCAGTGCATGTTCTACGGCTTTACCAGTTGAAGCGTAACGACCACCGTCAGAAAAAGAGTCGGGCGTAACATTCACAATACCCATCACTTGAGGTTTAGTTAAATCCAGTTGGTATTTGCCACACAAGAAAATCATATGAGGTACTTTATAAATATAAATAGCATGCTAATTTCGAGCAATCAACTGTATTTTAGCAAAAAGGGGCGCAATTTATGCGCCCCTTTTTGTATGCTTAAATTAAAAAATTATTCGTTCTTAGCTGTTGGTTGCGGGGTAGGGCTAATATTTGGAGTAGATCCGCCTGTACCTGTAGCTGGTGGATTAGCCTTGCCTTGTTTTGGTTTAGCCTCACGCACAGGTAAGCCAGCCATGATGTCGTTAATCTGATCAGCATCAATGGTTTCCATTTCCAACAAGGCCGCCGTCATTGCTTCTACTTTATCCCGATTATCTTCTAACAACTTACGTGCTATGGCATATTGCTCATCCAAGATACGACGAATTTCAGCATCTACTTTTTGTTGCGTAGCTTCTGATACCGTTTTAGAGCTCATACTACCAAAAAACGAATCTTGCTCGCCACCTGTATATACCATCGTGCCCAAACTATCAGACATACCGTACTTAGTTACCATATCACGTGCTAGCTTGGTTGCACGTTCAAAATCATTAGAAGCACCTGTTGACATTTGATGCATAAAAATCTCTTCAGCAATACGACCACCAAACAGAATTGAGATTTCTTCCAGCATTTTGTCTTTATAGTTACTAATACGATCAAACTCTGGCAGCTGCCATGTCAAGCCCAGCGCCCAGCCACGCGGCATAATCGTTACTTTATGCACTGGATCCGCTTTAGGCAACAATTTCGCTACCACTGCGTGACCAGACTCATGGTAAGCCGTATTGCGACGTTCATCCTCACGCATCACCATAGATTTACGTTCTGGACCCATGAAGATTTTATCTTTAGCATCTTCAAAGTCCTGCATATCGACGGTGCGTTTATTACGCCGCGCAGCAAACAATGCAGACTCATTCACTAGGTTAGCTAAGTCAGCACCTGAGAAGCCTGGCGTGCCGCGCGCTAGAATATCGGCACGGACATCGGCATCAATTGGCACTTTACGCATATGCACCATCAAGATTTGCTCACGACCTTTAATATCGGGCAAGCCAACCATCACTTGCCTATCAAAACGACCTGGGCGTAATAAGGCTTTATCTAATACATCGGCACGGTTAGTTGCGGCAATCACAATCACGCCAGAGTTCGCCTCAAAGCCATCCATCTCGACCAGCATTTGGTTAAGTGTCTGTTCGCGCTCATCATTACCGCCACCTGTACCAGATCCACGGCTACGACCAACGGCATCAATTTCATCAATAAAGATAATGCACGGTGCATTTTTCTTGGCAGTTTCAAACATATCACGCACGCGCGCCGCACCGACACCAACAAACATCTCCACAAAGTCAGAACCTGAAATAGTGAAAAATGGCACTTTAGCCTCACCCGCAATGGCGCGTGCAATCAACGTTTTACCTGTACCAGGAGGGCCAACCATCAGTACACCACGTGGAATACGGCCACCTAGTTTTTGGAATTTGCTTGGGTCACGTAAAAACTCAACCAATTCAGAGACTTCTTCTTTAGCTTCATCGCAACCGGCCACATCAGCAAATGTAGTCTGATTACTGCTTTCATCCAATTGGCGCGCTTTACTTTTACCGAAAGAAAATGGACCGCCACCCTTGCCACCACCTTGCATTTGGCGCATAAAAAATATCCATACACCAATGAGCAATATCATTGGGAACCATGAGACAAAAATGCTCATTAGTAATGACTGTTCTTCTTCTGGCTTAGCTTCTACAATCACATTGTTTTTAAGCAAATCAGAAACTAACCAAGGGTCTGTTGGCGAATAAGTATTGAATTTTTTTCCATCTTGAGTCGTGCCATGTAGCACACGACCATCAATTTGCACTTTAGCAATATGTCCATCTTTAACTTCTTGAATGAACTGAGAATAAACCACTTGGCTGTCAGCTTTTGACGCCCCTGAGAACTGTTTAAACACAGTCATGAGCACGATAGCAACAGCTAACCAAATGGCAATACTTTTAGCGATATTATTCAATTTAAGATTTCCTTTAGGATGCTGGTTATTAAAAACCAGTCCTCAAAATTACTACGAACGATACTACACTCACAGCCCTAATTACTTAATTCGATTTTAAACCTAATTCCAACCAGATGCTTAGATTTTACAGTTTGTTACTTTTAACTACTTTTTCTACCTAATCCTAATAAGTACACTTCACTACTGCGATCACGCGAGGCTTTAGGCTTACGTGTGACCACCTTATCGAACAAGCCGCGCATATTACGTACAATTTCTTCAAATCCTGCGCCTATGAAAACTTTGACTAAAAAACTACCTCCTGGTTTCAGCCAAATCTGACTAAATTCAAGTGCCAACTCGGTTAAGTATGCCGCCCCAGCTTGATCAACATCCGCAATACCACTCATATTGGGTGCCATATCCGCAATTACAAGGTCTACTGGCTTACCATTTAGCATATCTTCTAATTGTTTTAAAACAGTCTCTTCTCCAAAGTCGCCTTGAATAAAATCTACCCCTGCAATAGGCAGCATATCCAAAATATCCAGAGCAATCACGCGCCCATTGCCATGTAAACGCTGCACCACGACTTGTGACCAGCTACCTGGAGTTGAGCCTAAATCAACTACCGTCATGCCCTGCTTAATCAGTCGATCTTTATCGTCAATCTCAATCAGCTTATAAGCGGCACGGGCACGATAGCCTTCCTTATGCGCAAGTTTGACAAACTCATCATTGAGATGCTCTTGCATCCAAGCTTTACTGGTTCTAGTTCGCTTCATCTGTTAAAATTCACACCTTTATAAATCAAGAACATACCAGCTTAAATAATACAGCGGTTTCACATCACATGACTTCACAACAAATTAGCTTTTTACGTGGCTTAGCACACAAATTAAACCCGGTTGTGATGATAGGCAATAACGGTTTATCTGAGACGGTACTTAAAGAAATTGATGCCAGCTTAAATGCGCATGAATTGATTAAAATTAAAGTGCAGGGCGACGACAGAGCGGTACGTACACAAATGTATCAAGATATTTGTAATACAGTTAATGCCATTGCCGTGCACCATATTGGTAAACAGTTAGTGATTTATCGTAAAGCTGACAAACCTAAAATTGTGATTCCTGATTAGTACTCTTTATAATTAATAACTTGCCAATTAATCTTGCGCTGGTAGTTACTTACTGCCGAGCGCGCAATACCACCACAAAACCCAGCAAACATTCCAGCACATAAGCAACGCTGGCAATACCATGCCAGTTTTTGAATCGGCTAGCGAACACACTTTGCATGACATCGCCATTAATAGCCCCACTTAACAGCGCTTGCGCTTTCAGTTGCGCCAACAATGGCTGAATGCCAAAATGACCAAAGGCAACCAGTAGCAGCATAAAAAATACTGCCCAAAAATAGCCGTGCTTAAGGGCTGGTGTGCCATAACGCAACAAACGGTGAATCAGTAAATAAAAGCCACTGAACAAGCCTAAGTACGAAACCAAGGTAAACAGTTTTCCCGCCAACATGCCCGCCAATTGCGTGTCTTGTGAACCTTGCAGCGTACTAAATAACACATAAGCCGTTACGCCAACCGACCACAATGCACCTATCCACAGAGTGATAACAATATGGGAAAAATTGTCGGCTAGTCGATTCATGGCTTACTTTCGCTGAGTTTAAACATCTAGCTTTTAAATATATAGCACATCGAGGACTTCATACTCTTTAATTCCACCTGGTGCTGCAACTTCGGCAACTTCGCCTGCAGATTTACCAATTAAAGCACGTGCAATCGGCGATCCGATAGAAATTTTTCCACCCTTAATATCTGCTTCATCTTCACCTACAATTTGGTAAGTCTTATTGTCGCCAGAATTTAGATCTTCCATATTCACCGTTGCACCAAACACAACGCGACCTTCTGCATTAAGTGTGGTTGGGTCAATAATTTGCAAGTTAGATAATTTGGCTTCAAGCTCAGCAATACGGCCTTCGATAAAGCTTTGTTTTTCTTTGGCAGATTCATACTCTGCATTTTCAGACAAATCACCCTGCGCCCGTGCTTCAGCAATTGCTTGAATAACGTTAGGACGATCTACACTACGCAAAATTTGTAGCTCTTCTTTTAATAGTACTGCACCTTTGACGGTGACTGGAATTTGATTTAATGCCATAAAAACCTCTTACTAAAAATAAAAACCACACTAGACGCCTAGCGTGGTTTCATAAAATTTAAATTGTTGATAGATTTTAACGCTAAATCATTTTAACGCAACCCTATTTTGTAATTTACTTAAGTCGTTTATGCAAGTCCTGTAAAGATTCCACGTTTAATTCCGCCATATGCGCCATACCAACACAGGCTGCTTTAGCGCCTGCCAAGGTCGTATAATAAGTCACTTTATTTTGTAACGCTGTACGACGAATAGCATAGGAATCATGCACAGCACGTTTGTCTTCCGTTACATTGACAATAAAGCTAATCTCATTATTTTTAATCATATCCACGATATGCGGACGACCTTCAGCAACCTTATTCACTGGATGCACAGTCAAACCTGCCGCTGCAATGCCAACGGCAGTGCCTTTGGTCGCCATCAGTGTAAAACCTAAATCACTTAAAGCTTGAGCAATTTCAATGACGCGTTGATGATCTTCATGGCGTACACTAATAAAGGCTTTGCCACCAGTTGGCAACTTTGTACTTGCACCTAGTTGTGATTTTAGGAATGCTTCGGCAAAAGTGTTACCAACGCCCATCACTTCACCCGTTGATTTCATCTCTGGGCCTAGAATCGTGTCTACACCAGGGAATTTAATAAACGGAAATACCGCTTCTTTCACTGAATAAAATGGTGGGATTATTTCTTTAGTCACACCTTGGTCTGGCAACGAAACGCCGACCATGCAGCGTGCCGCAACTTTTGCTAACTGTAAACCACAGGCCTTGGATACAAACGGCACGGTGCGCGAGGCACGTGGGTTCACTTCCAACACGTAAACTGTTTCACCTTGAATAGCAAACTGCACGTTCATTAAACCGACAACGCCCAGTGCCTTCGCCATTTGCACGGTTTGCACGCGCAACTCATCTTGCAACTTGGCAGATAAACTGTATGGTGGCAATGAACAAGCAGAATCGCCAGAATGAACGCCAGCTTGTTCGACGTGTTCCATGATGCCGCCAATAATGACATTTTCACCATCACAGAGTGCGTCCACATCCACTTCCAGCGCATCATTCAAGAATCTGTCCAGCAATACCGGCGACTCATTAGAAACTTTAACAGCTTCGCGCATATAGCGCTCTAATTGCGCTTGTTCTTGCACAATTTCCATTGCACGACCACCTAGTACATAGCTTGGGCGAACCACTAAGGGATAGCCGATTTCTTCTGCCAAGCGCAGTGCATCGGCTTCATTACGTGCAGTGCGATTAGGCGGTTGTTTCAAACCCAATTTATGCAACATTTGTTGAAAGCGTTCGCGGTCTTCTGCCATATCAATGGCATCTGGCGTCGTGCCGATAATAGGCACGCCGGCTTTTTCTAAATCACGTGCAAGTTTTAATGGCGTTTGCCCTCCATACTGCACAATCACGCCAACTGGTTTTTCTAAATCAACGATTTCCAGCACATCTTCTAGCGTGACTGGCTCAAAATACAAACGATCCGAAGTATCGTAATCGGTCGAAACTGTTTCAGGATTGCAATTGACCATGATAGTCTCATAGCCATCTTCACGCATGGCAAACGCCGCATGCACGCAACAATAATCAAACTCAATACCTTGGCCGATACGATTTGGACCACCGCCTAGCACCATAATTTTCTTGTTATTGGTCGGCTTGGCTTCGCACTCTTCTTCATAAGTCGAGTACATATAAGCCGTGTTAGTCGCAAACTCTGCCGCACAGGTATCTACCCGCTTGTACACTGGGCGAATATTCAAACCTTGACGGTATGCACGCACCGCATGTTGGTCTGTACCCAACAAAGTAGCTAAACGTCTATCAGAGAAGCCACGACGTTTAAGCTGGAATAAAGTATCACGGTCTAAATCGCCAAGTCTTTCGCCTTTAAGCGCTTGTTCTCGATCAACTAAATCTTTGATTTGCGTTAAGAACCACACATCGATTTTTGAGTAGTCAAAGACTTGTTCAACGCTCAGACCAGTCCTGAATGCATCACCCACATACCAAATACGCTCTGGGCCCGCCTCGCTTAATTCTTTAAGAATCGTATCAGTATCGGTGGTTTTTTCATCCAGACCATCTACACCGACCTCCAAGCCACGCAAGGCTTTTTGGAATGACTCCTGAAAAGTACGGCCTATCGCCATCACTTCGCCGACGGACTTCATTTGCGTGGTCAAACGACTATCAGCTTGCGGAAATTTTTCGAAAGCAAAACGCGGAATTTTAGTCACGACATAATCAATTGAGGGTTCAAACGAAACTGGGGTTGCACCGCCAGTGATTTCATTACGTAACTCGTCCAAAGTAAAGCCAACCGCCAATTTAGCTGCAACTTTCGCAATCGGGAAGCCAGTTGCTTTTGACGCTAAAGCTGATGAGCGCGATACACGCGGATTCATCTCAATCACAATCATACGACCATCATCAGGATTAATCGCAAACTGTACGTTAGAGCCACCAGTATCCACTCCAATTTCGCGTAAAACCGCCAAACTGGCATTACGCATGATTTGGTATTCTTTATCAGTCAGAGTTTGTGCGGGCGCTACCGTGATTGAATCACCGGTATGCACGCCCATTGGGTCCAGGTTTTCTATCGAACAAATGATGATGCAGTTATCCGCAGAGTCGCGTACCACCTCCATCTCATATTCTTTCCAACCCAGCAATGACTCTTCAATCAATAGCTCATTAGTAGGTGAGGCATCTAAACCGCGCTCACAAATCGCAACGAACTCTTCTTTATTATAAGCAATACCACCACCACTGCCACCCATGGTAAATGACGGGCGAATAATAGCCGGATAACCAATTTCCAATTGCACTTGCAAAGCCTGTTCCAGGCTGTGCGCAACAGAAGACCTTGCAGAGCCCAAACCAATTTTGGTCATAGCGTCTTTGAATTTCTGGCGGTCTTCTGCTTTATCAATCGCTTCTTTTGAAGCACCGATCAATTCCACATTATATTTAGCCAACACACCATGCTTATCTAAATCTAACGCGCAATTTAAAGCGGTTTGACCACCCATGGTTGGTAACAAAGCATCTGGACGCTCTTTAGCGATGATTTTCTCAACCACCTGCCAAGTCACTGGCTCGATATAAGTTGCATCAGCCATTTCTGGGTCGGTCATGATGGTCGCAGGGTTAGAGTTAACCAAAATAACGCGGTAACCTTCTTCACGCAACGCTTTACACGCCTGTGCGCCAGAATAATCGAATTCACAGGCTTGCCCAATAACAATCGGGCCTGCGCCTATGATCAGAATGCTTTTAATGTCAGTACGCTTTGCCATCTTAATTTACTTTTTTATCTTGCATTAACTGGATGAATTGATCAAATAAGTAACTCATTTCGGTAGGTCCAGGACTGGCTTCTGGATGACCCTGGAAGCTAAATACAGGCTTATCTGTAAATGCGATACCCTGTAAGCTGCCATCAAATAGTGAAACGTGAGTAATTTTAATATTAGCCGGCAGCGTTGCGGCATCCACGGCAAACCCATGGTTTTGACTAGTGATATAGACTTTTTTCGTTGCCACATCTTGCACAGGATGATTTGCGCCATGATGACCAAACTTCATTTTGAGTGTTTTTGCACCACTGACCAAAGCCAACAGTTGATGCCCTAAACAGATACCGAAAGTGGGTATGCCGGTTTCAACCAACGTACCAATAGCACGAATTGCGTAATCACAAGGCGCAGGGTCACCCGGGCCATTGGACAGAAAGATACCGTCAGGCTTGTAAGCTAGAGCCTCTGCAGCCGTCGCTTGTGCAGGCAACACAGTAACTTTACAGCCACGTGATGTCAGCATACGTAGAATATTGCGTTTCATGCCATAGTCATAGGCAACCACATGGAACTGGCTAGGTTCGAGGTTTTTATAACCTTCGCCCAATGTCCACTCACCCTGCTCAAAACTGTACGCTTTATCGCAGCTCACTACCTTAGCTAAATCCAATCCATCCAAGCCAGAAAAAGCACTAATTTTGCTGTGAGCCACATCAATGGCTTGCGCCTCATCCGCAAAGCCAGCAACGATACAACCGGATTGCGCACCTGTTTCACGCAAAATTCGCGTGAGCTGCCGCGTGTCAATATCAGCAATTGCAACGATATGATTGATTTTTAAGTAGTCAGTTAACGACTGCTCACTGCGGAAATTACTATGCACCAACGGCAAGTCTCGAATAATCAAACCACTCGCATAGACTTTATCAGACTCGACATCTTCAGAATTGACCCCCGTATTGCCGATATGCGGATAAGTCAGGGTAACGATTTGCTTCATGTAGGAAGGGTCGGTGAGGATTTCCTGATAGCCGGTCATTGAGGTATTAAACACCACCTCACCAACAGTACTACCTTCAGCGCCGATTGCTATACCACGAAACACTGTTCCATCTGCAAGCACTAAAATTGCGGACACCTTTGCGGACATGTTTTGCGGCACAGCAACTCCCTGTTTATTCATACTTTGACCATTAATTTATTGCTTTCCACCCTGAGCAGGTGGCAGATATGCAAAACGGGAGGAGCGCGTACTCTTCCCGTTTCAGAATTGATGAATTATAGCCTAATTCAAGGCAATTATCAATTGCCTGCATGCAACGCAATTACTAATAGTTTGATTACATACTCATCGTCTCTGGTATCGCAGCAGAGAAATAGTACTGATTTGCGCCTGCTTTTTTGGCTGAATACATGGCTTCATCAGCCGCTTTTATTAAGGCTTGTGGGGTTGATAATTTATCTGAAAAAATAACAATGCCTATACTTGCCGTCACTGATAGCACTTGTTTCTGTATTGCGATAGGCCGGCTCAACTCGCGAATAATTTTATCTGCCACAAGCTCAGCATCTGCACGAACTTCAATTCTGGGTAGCAATATTGCAAATTCATCACCCGACAAGCGCGCAACGGTATCTTCCAATCTTAATACATTAGTCAACCTACCCGCTATTAAACATAATAACTGATCGCCGGCATCGTGACCCAGCGTATCGTTAATGTGCTTAAAACCATCTAAATCGATATATAAAACGGTAAATGTATTTCTACTACGATCTTCCGCAGCAATCAACTGCTTCAGTCTATCTTCTAAAAGGCGGCGATTCGGCAAACCCGTTAAGCTATCTTCATGCGACAACTTAAGCAATTGTATATGCGAATTTTTAAGCCTTTCGTTTTGTTTAGTTTTTGCATGCCAAAGCAAACTGTAAATCGACATTACCACCAAAAATGCAAAGGTGACCGACGCCGGCAGAATAGCAGATCGCCATAATGCATTGTCCCAGTCATTAGCTTCTATATCGATACCGACAACGGCAATATTATTGTCGGGCAATGTATGTGGCACAAAAGCGCTCACCCATATTCCCCAGCGGTCTTTGTAGGGGCCTTCAGTTAACATACTGGCAGAACGAAACACCTGCTGTACTCCTAGGCTAGCTTCTGTATAAATGGTTCCTGGTGGTAAATAAAGTACGCTGCCAACTGGAGAGGAGTCTAATAAAAATACAATCTGCTTTTTAGCATTCTGATTCATCAAATAAACAGCTCGACAATTCGGATAGACCGCACAGATTTTTGCAATCCGCTCTCTATGTTGACTTAAATCGAGTATTGATGAAGAAAGCTGGGTTGGTTTTGAACTGGCTGAATATGCGCTTGCTGCAACTTGACTAGTCTGAATACTGGCGTACATACTACTCCAGCCCAAAGCCAGGTCTATCGATCGCGCTTGCACTAACAAAGCATGACGCATTTGTGCGTCTTGATTGTGTACCGCCAGCCAGACAGAAGCCACGCCAGCATTAACAATAAATGCGGAAATTTTTTACATCGCTGGATTAAGCGAAATATGATATTGATAAACCTTTCGGGCTCACAAATAGCCTAGCGCAAATCCAACACATCTTGCATATCAAATAAACCAGACTGTTTACTGGCCAAGAATTTAGCCGCACGCAATGCACCTAAGGCAAAAGTTGCGCGGCTACTGGCCTTATGTGTCAGCTCTACGCGCTCACCAATACCAGCAAACAAAACGGTATGATCTCCTACCACATCACCACCTCGTACTGTAGCAAAACCGATAGTATTAGGATCGCGCTGCCCTGTCACCCCTTCACGCCCGTAAACAGCACACTCTTCCAAATCCCGACCCAAGGCACTTGCTGCGGCCTCGCCCAAGCGCAAAGCTGTACCTGACGGTGCATCCACTTTATAGCGATGATGTGCTTCAATAATTTCAATGTCATAGCCTTCATTTAGAACTTTAGCCGCCGCTTGTACAAGATTAATCAGCAGCGTCACACCCACACTCATATTAGGCGCAAACACGATGGCAATATTTTTTGAGGCGGCTTCAATTTGTAATTTTTGCTCGGCAGTAAAGCCGGTAGTACCAATAATCAATTTTACCTTGGCTTTTTGACAGGCTTGCAGATACAGCATCGTCGCATCTGGGCGGGTAAAGTCCACTAGCACATCTGCATTTTGCAAAGCAGTCTCAATATTATGGCTGATTTTTACGCCAGATACTTTACCGAGCTGCTCGCCAGCATCGCGGCCAATTTGCGGATTATCCACTCTATCCAAAGCGCCATGCAAAACCAATTCAGTGCCTGCAAAAACGCCTTCCAATAAAGCATGCCCCATACGGCCAGAACAACCCGCAATAACAACTTTCAAAACTTGTTGATTACTCATTTATGCCAACTTATATAATTTAAATTCAGGCGAAATCTTAAAAGCCAATTTTTTCCAGAATCCGCTCAAAATAGCCAGGAGATTCATCAGGTTCTGCCGGCTGATCAGGCTTGGTGGAGGACGAATCTACTGCTTTGGATGGGTGTTTTGACTCCAAAGCACTATCAAATTTAAGCTCATAATCCGAAAGTGCCCCAGCATTCGTTTTAGTCTCCGGAATGGGCATTGGAGCTGACTCAGGCGGCTTGACATCCGATGGAGCGGGCTTTATTTCCGTCTTCGGCACAACAACAGCGGGTTCTGACAAAGCTGGTTGCGACGTAGGTGCTGGTATTTGTTCAACCTG
>JAYVMU010000044.1:0-18735 GCA_043758775.1 Methylophilaceae bacterium | reverse complement strand
GTGCAATCTATGATGCTTTAAGATTGTGTAAAGATTTCTAATCATGTTCTCGCTACCGCCTAATGCAGTTGCACACGCCATTACAGTGTTATTCTGGCTGGCCACAGCGATATTGCTCACTGGCCTATATCGCCGCAGTTTATTATGGCGAGCGGGCGCTGAAGCTAAAGTTTCATGGCTTAATTTACTGGCAATTCCTAAACGTTATTTTGTGGATTTACATCATGTGGTTTCGCGTGACCCCTATATTGCTCGCACCCATGTAGCTACAGCAGGTGGCGCAGTTGCCGCATTAGGCTTGGTGGCAATCAATTATGGCTTAGCGCTATATAACAGCGCACTAAATTGGGCGATTGTGATTGCTACCGCCATCATGTTGATTGGCGTTTTCTTTGTCTGGCTACGTAGACGTTCCACAGCGTTAACACCTAAACGCTTATCGCGCGGTGCCTGGAGCCGCTTACCTTACACACTGGCTGCATTTGCTTTAGGTTTGTTGATGGTTAATCTACCCATTGCCAGTATTTCAGGTGTAATTGCCATTATCGCCTTGTTATTATTGCTTGTTGGCTCACTCGAGCTGGCATTAGGCATAGGTCTGGGTGGACCGATGAAGCATGCGATTGCAGGGCTGTTGCATTTGGCTTTTCATCCGCGTCAAGAACGTTTTAGCGGCAAATTATCCACCGCTCTTAAGCCTTTAGATTTAGAAAGTAATGGCTTATCTAATGGGTATTGGGGCAATGAGAAGCCTGCCGATTTTGCATGGAATCAATTATTAGGCTTTGATGCCTGCGTGCAATGCGGAAAATGCGAAGCTGCTTGTCCAGCATTTGCAGCAGGACAGCCACTTAATCCCAAAAAACTCATTCAGGATCTAGTCGTTGGCATGTCTAACGGCACCGATGCCCATTATGCAGGCAGCCCACCACCGGGCTTAGCCTTGAATCATTCTGGTGCTCTATTCGAAACAGCCGTACCCAAGCTCATAGAAGCACAAACCTTATGGTCTTGCACGACCTGCCGCGCTTGCGTAGAAGAATGTCCGATGTTGATTGAACACGTTGATGCGATTGTTGGCATGCGGCGCAATTTAACGCTCACACAAGGCAATGCACCAGGCAGAGCCAATGAAACGTTAGATAACTTGCGTCAAACAGCAACAGTCGGTGGTTTTTCCTTAGCTGCCCGTTATTATTGGGCGATAGATTTGAACGTAAAAACCATTCAACCCAATCAGCCGGTGGATGTCTTATTATGGGCAGGTGAGGGTGCGTATGACTTGCGCTATCAACGTACATTACGCGCTTTGGTCAAGGTGCTAAAAAATGCAAAAGTTGACTTTGCCATCATGGGCGAATTAGAGCGCGACACTGGCGACACCGCTAGGCGCCTAGGCGATGAAGTGACTTTTCAAGCCTTGGCTAAAGCCAATATTGCAACACTAAAAACACTTAACTTTAAGCGTATTCTAACTGCCGACCCGCATGTATTGCATAGCCTAAAAAATGAGTACCCAGCGTTTGGCGGCCATTACGAAGTGCTGCATCACACGACATTTTTAAGTGAATTAACGATTAACAATAAATTAAAACTTAAGCAATCTGATGAAACTCGCAGCCTGACTTATCACGACCCGTGTTATTTAGGACGCTACAACGGTGAAACTGAAGCGCCGCGCGCTTTACTACGAAAAATGGGCATTCAAGTCACTGAGATGGAACGCTCCGGCATGCGCGGGCGCTGTTGTGGCGGCGGCGGAGGGGCACCTATCACCGATGTACCTGCATTAGTAAAGGGCAGTCATCGTATTCCAGATATTCGCATTGCTGATGCGCGCAGTGTCGGCGCCGGCGTGGTCGCTGTTGCCTGCCCACAATGTACGGCGATGTTGGAAGGTGTTGTCGAACGTCCAGAGATATTAGATATTGCCGAGCTGGTTGCCAATGCGATGGAGTTGACGGCATGACAGCACCAATTCAACGATTAAACGCAAAACGTGACTATAAAATTATTAGCCTAAATGCTGATGAAAATATCAAACGTATTGTGCTGGAAAGCTCACAGCATTTACAAAAGCAAGCTGCGGTTAAACCGGTAAGAACTCCGGTAAATCCACAGCATTGGCTGCTAGTTGTTGCGCATAGTGATGGCGGACTGTTGGATGACCATGCCCATCAAACTATTGCCGCCGCGGCTATTTTGGCAGACGAACTTTTTGAAAAAAACACTACGGGTGTTGTGGTGCTCATTATGGGTGGTTTACATGAAGATTTAAGTAAGCTAGGCGCTGATGAAGTGATTGTGATGCCTGAGTTGGATTTTCAGAAATTTCAACCAGATGCAGAGCTAGTCGTTGTGCATCAGGCCATTGCACAATATCAGCCACAACATATTTTGCTGCCTGATAACGCGATGGGTGATGGTGATTTGGGACGGCGGCTTTTTGCCAAAACGCAGAAGACGATTGTAACCAGAGTCATAGAGTTGAGTAATCACCATGTTGCAAGCTATCAGCAAGGCGGTGCACAAATAGTCTTTTCTAGTTTGCCGGACATTATTTTATTAGCACCAAATGCCGTGGAGTCACAATTGCCTTTTACTGGAAAAGCCACGATTAAAAACCTGCAACGCGATACTCTATTTACATTAGAAAATGCCCCAACTGCCTATAAAGACTTAGGTTTGGACGTGATGGAATCTGGTCAAACTGCGTTGGAGGAAGCTGATTGTGTGGTTTCAGCGGGTAATGGCGTGGCTAATATTACAACAATTGCAACACTGGCTAATTTACTTGATGCCTCGATTGGCGCAAGTCGCGTCGCAGTGGATGATGGAAAATTCAAACGCGAACAACAAGTAGGCGCAACAGGTAAAACCGTCACGGCCAGCACCTATTTTGCAATTGGTATTTCGGGTGCGGTGCAGCATTTGCAGGGCATTAAAGATTGTCGCCATGTGATTGCCATTAATAAAGATGCCAGCGCACCCATTGTCAAGCGGGCGGATTTAAGCATTATTGGCGATGCAGAAGACATCATGCAAAGCCTGATTCAAGTGATACAGCAGGCAAAAGAAGCGCAAACATGAGTAACAATATTCAGACTCAGCAAAAAAATATCAGCGTATTAGTTTCTGTTGGGCAACACCCAATCAGTGGCGCAGCGCGCTATTGCCGTAACGATGCCATCGGTTTATCGCTAGGGTTGAAACTGGCTGAAACATTATCCGCACATGTGGATGTATTAAGCGCCACTGGCTTCGCTAAACCTGGTAACCCAGCTTTGGCCGAGTACTTAGCTCTCTCTGACTATTTTGCATTAGGTGCGCAAGAGTTGAAAGTAGTGGCTATAGAGGCGGGTGAGAATATTGTTCCCGGCCTTGTTGAAAGCCTAAAGACCGCTAATCCAGACTTAATTTTAACTGGCAGCCGCGCTGAAAATGGCGAAGATAGTGGTTTATTGCCTTATTTACTGGCGGAAAAGTTGGGCTTGCCTATTATTGCCAATGTACTTGAAATTAAACCTATAGACACGGGTTTAGAAGTGTTGCAATTTTTACCTAAAGGCAAACGTCGGCGCGTTGTAGTCGCTTTGCCAGCAGTGGTTGTAGTTCATCCACTAGCACCCGTTGAGTTGCATTATGCAGCGGCTAAAAAAACGTCAGGTGAAATTACATGGCTGCCTTCTAAAGCCGTGACTAACAGCTCACTCAAAGACTTGAGCAAAACACAGTTTAAAACTACTTCATCTAAGCTAAGCAGAGACAGTAAACCTATTAAACTCAAGGCCCGAGATGGTCAATATGAAGCTAAAAAAACTGGACATGAGCGTTTAATGGCAGCAATTACTACCGAAGCAAAAGGTGGTGTTGTCGTAATTGATAAAAGTTGTGTCGAAAAAGCACAAGTCATACTTGGATATTTGCGAGAACATCATCTTATTAATTTTTGACTTAATCTAGAGAGTTTTAGCAAAAACCAAGAGAAGTTAAGCAAAACTTAAGAAAAATCTAGCAAGAGAAGTTAGTGAAATACCGGAGAAACTCACAAGGAATATGAGGAACTAGATATGCAAATTTCATCTACTATTCGCGACTTAATCAACAACCGCCTAAAAGGCCATACTTTAGAAGCCCCTTTTTATCATAGCGCAGAGATTTTTGACTTAGATATTGCCGCTATCTTTGGCACACATTGGATTTACGTGGCTGTGGAACCTGATGTGCCAGAAGCTGGCGACTATATCACCGTACAAATTGGCCACGATTCGGTGATTATTGTGCGTGATGATGATATGGAAATCAAAGCTTTCCATAACGTTTGTCGCCATCGTGGCGCGCGTATTTGTAACGATGAAAAAGGCACGGTGGGTAATATCGTTTGCCCTTATCACCAATGGACATATGATTTAACAGGTAAGTTGATTTTTACTGAGCACATGGGTGATGATTTTGACCCGAATAAACATAGTTTAAAATCAGTGCATGTGGGTAATATTGCTGGATTGATTTTTATCTGTTTAGGGGATAACCCACCTGAGGATTTCGCTGAACTAAAAGCCACCATGGAACCTTATATTGCACCACATCAATTGGCTAATTGTAAAATTGCCTATCAGGAAGATTTGGTAGAAAATGGCAATTGGAAGCTGACAATGGAAAACAATCGTGAGTGCTACCACTGTGCAACTAATCATCCAGAGCTTACAAAATCACTCTATGAATATGGTTTTGGTTATCAGCCATCACCTGCTAATGCCGATAAAATTCAAGCATTCAACGACACCATAGAAAAAGATCGTGTGCGTTGGGAGGCATGTGGTTTGCCATCAGCAGAGCTCGACTTTTTAGATACGCGCATCACAGGCTTCCGTGCACAACGTTTGTCATTAGACCGCGCTGGCGAATCACAAACCATGGATGGTGCGGTAGCCAGCCAAAAATTGCTAGGCGAATTAACCCAACGTGATTTGGGCGGCCTGTCGTTCTGGACGCAGCCTAACTCATGGCATCATTTTATGAGCGATCATATTGTGACCTTTAGCGTGATTCCTTTAGACGCAAACCATACCTTGCTGCGTACCAAATGGCTGGTACACAAAGATGCTGTTGAAGGTGAAGATTATGATTTGACGAAACTTAATGAAGTGTGGCGCGCCACTAATCGTCAAGATGGTACATTGGTGGAATACACACATCGTGGATCTTCTAGCCCAGCTTATCAGCCTGGACCATATTCACCTTTTACCGAAGGTTTGGTTGAAAAATGTAGCAAGTGGTATATAGAACGCTTGCAAGCGGAAATTGCGAAACTAGATACTAATCCAGTGTCAAAAGTGACGCCGATTAAGGTATGCCGTTAATGACAACGCGTAATACAGTGCAAGCTTGGCAAAATGAACCTCCTGCTTGGCAGGGTGGTGAGGTTGACCTTGTTTGCTGTGAGGTCAGGCAAGAAACGCATGATGTTAAAAGTTTTTTGTTTAAGGCTGAAAATGCTAGCCAATTCAAATTTGCACCTGGTCAGTTTATTACGCTAGAACTCCATATCAATGGTGAAGTGATTAACCGCAGTTATACCATTTCTTCACCTCCTACGCGACCGCATACACTTTCTATTACGGTAAAACGCACCATAGGCGGTGTTGTTTCAAACTGGTTGCATGACAATATGCAAGTAGGGTTGAAAATTGCGGCATTTGGTCCTAATGGTGAATTCACAACTGCTAGCATTCAGGCTCAAAAATACCTTTTCTTATCGGCAGGCTCTGGTATTACGCCGTTGATGTCGATGACACGCACTTTTCATGAACTCGCAGAAAATCAAGATGTAGTATTTGTGCATAGTGCGCGTAGCGTTGCCGATATTATTTTCCGTAAAGAGCTTGATTTAATTGCCTTTAATCAGCCTAATTTTCGTACAGGATTTATTTGCGAAACGATTAGTAGTGCTGAACATAGCGAAAGCGTACTAGCTGGACGATTGAATATAGATGGGTTCATGCAGTTGGCACCAGATTTTAAAACTCGTGAAATCTTTACCTGCGGGCCAGCACCTTATATGGCGGCAGTACGTGGCATGCTGGTTGAAGCTGGCTTTGATATGGCGCATTATCATGAAGAAAGTTTCACCTTCGATGATTTGCCAGCAGAAATCCACGACGACGTTGTTGCTAAAGAAGCGCATGCCGAACAGACCGATGCGAACTCTGCATTAATAGCAATAGAATTTTCGGTTGAATTTACAAAAAGCCTTACTAGCATTACTTGTGCGGCAAACCAGTTTGTTTTAGATGCAGCAAAGTCTGCTGGATTACGCCTGCCATCAGCTTGTAGCAAAGGCCTATGTGGCACATGTAAGAGTAAGTTAATCTCTGGGCAAGTAGATATGAAACATGGTGGTGGTATTAGACAACTCGAGATTGATCAAGGCATGATTTTGATTTGTTGTTCTAAACCACTCACGGATTTAGTGATTGAGAAATAAGTTAGGATAGGAATAGGAATATAAGTTAAGCAAAAAAATGTTGTTGGGCACGAGTTGCAAATTTAAGGGGAAAGAAGATGCAAGATTCACAACAGATGAGCAGTACAATCTCACCTAAAGCCAAAATTGATACAACCGAAACTAAGATTGTAGTCCGCAACTTGCATAAAGTCTTTGGCAATAAGCCTGACATTGCCTTGGAAATGCTCAAACAGGGCATGCATAAAGACGAAATATTCAAGCAGACAGGGCAAGTAATCGGCGTACAAGATGCATCTTTTGAAATCATGAAAGGTGAGATTTTTGTACTAATGGGTTTGTCTGGATCAGGTAAGTCCACTCTTATACGCCTGCTTAACCGTTTAATCGAGCCCACTTCTGGCAATGTCATTTTGGATGGTGAAGATGTTGCCGCCATGAGTTGTAATCGCTTATTAGAATTACGACGTAAAGATATGAGCATGGTATTTCAATCGTTTGCTTTATTACCGCACCTCACCGTATTAGAAAATGCCTCATTTGGCCTTGAAATCGCAAAAGTACCTAAAGAAGAGCGTGAAGCACGCGCTATGGTGGTATTGGAGCAGGTCGGCTTAGCTGCATTTGCTAAAAGCACACCAGATAAACTGTCTGGCGGCATGCAGCAGCGAGTAGGTCTGGCACGTGCTCTAGCGGTAAATCCTTCCTTATTGCTCATGGATGAGGCTTTTTCTGCACTTGATCCATTACGTCGTACTGAAATGCAAGACGTACTAATGAAATTACAGCAACAAGAACAGCGCACGATTATTTTTGTATCACATGACTTAGAAGAAGCCTTGCGTATCGGTGACCGTATTTGCATTATGGAAGGAGGTCGCGTAGTGCAAGTAGGCACTTCTGATGAAATTTTACAAAATCCTGCCGATGACTATGTACGACGCTTTTTCACGGGAATTGACGTTAATAAATTCCTCACGGCCAAAGATGTTGCTCAGAAACAGCAAGTCACTATTTTTGAGTGTGGAGAAGATACCAAAGGCGGCTTTAAGGCTGCACTGGAACGCCTAAGGATGAGTGACCGTGTATTTGGTTTTGTACTCGATAATGATCAACATGTGTTGGGCGTAGTTTCAGTGCAATCGTTGATTGACTGTGTGGATAAGCCCGATGCAACCATGCGTGATGCACTGTTGCCAGGCTTAAAAACAGTCACTATAAGAGGTGATACACCTATTAGTAATTTAATGCAGACTGTTGCTGAAACCCCATTCCCATTAGCAGTGATTGATGAGGCCGGTGCGTATTTGGGAGCGGTGACTAAAACAGTGTTACTTCGTAGATTGTGTGCTAGGGAAGAGCTTCATGAGTAATTTTGCGATTGGCAGAATCCCGTTGGGCGAGTGGGTTGCTAGTTTTGTTAATTGGCTGCAAACACACGATCACGGCACATTTGATTTGATAGGCAAGTTTGTCGATGGCATGACGGGTGGAATTGAGCAAGGTCTGTTAAGTGTGCCATTTTGGTTAGTTGCTGGGTTATTTGTTGCCTTGGGCTTTTGGCGCCGTGGCTGGAAGTTTGCCTTATTCTGCGCGGCATCTTTTGCATTAATTGCTAATACAGGCTTTGGTGACCAAACCATGGTGACATTAGCGCTTATTACAGCATCTACTATCATTAGTTTGATCATGGGTATTCCACTAGGTATTTGGGCTGCTAGAAGTAACCGCGCTGAGATGGTGGTGAGACCGATACTAGACTTTATGCAAACCATGCCCGCATTTGTTTATTTAATACCTGCAGCCATGTTTTTTGGATTGGGTCGTGTTCCCGGAGTGATTTCAACCGTGATATTTGCCATGCCACCAGTGGTAAGACTTACTTCGTTGGGTATACGTCAAGTACATAAGGAGCAGGTAGAAGCGGGCATTGCTTTTGGCTGCACATCTATGCAACTACTTTTTAAGGTACAAATTCCAGGTGCTATGCCCTCATTATTGGCGGGCATTAATCAAACTATCATGATGGCGCTATCTATGGTGATTACCGCGTCTATGGTGGGTGCTGGTGGTTTGGGTAACGACGTACTGGCTAGTATTTCGCGCTTAGATATAGGCTTGGGTTTTGAGAGCGGATTAGCCGTGGTCTTACTGGCAATTATTTTAGACCGTATTACTGAAAGCTTTGGCGTTAAGCGCATCAAGAAATTTACACAACATTAAAATTGTATACGCTATTTTAGGAATTATTTGATTAAAAATAGCGCATAACACTTGCATTATCTTTAAATATTAATCATTATTATAAATAGTTAACTAACAGTTAACTTAATTGTCGGTAATGCAGGTTGTCATCAAAAGGTTGTGTGATGCCGTTTAAAGAGATGTCACAAGTACAGCGTATTGGATTTTTAACGCTGAATAATTTTTCGCTCATTGCATTTTCTAATGCGATAGAGGTGTTGCGCATGGCGAATTACCTCAGTGGTAAAGAAGTTTACCAGTGGTTTGTGATTACCCCAGACGATAAGCCCGTGCAAGCGAGTAATGGCTTGGTGTTTTCTCAATCTACAACCTTAGAAAAAGCGGGAATCCCCGATGTTCTATTGGTATGTGGTGGTGTAAATATACAAAATACTGTGACTCCTTCCGTAGTAAAAACCTTACGCCATTTAGACAAACTAGGCATCTGGCTAGGTGCTATTTGTACTGGAAGTTATGCGCTAGCTAAGGCGGGTCTGCTCGATGGCTATCGCTGCACCATTCACTGGGAAAACATGGCCAGCCTATGTGAAGAGTTTCCTAAAATTTCGTTTCTTCAAGAACTTTTTGTGATTGATAATAACCGATGCACCTGTGCGGGTGGTGTTGCGCCCTTAGATTTAATGCTCACCTTTATTTCTGCACGATTCGGTAAAAAATTGGTGGCAGAAATCTCAGACCAGTTTATGGTGGAGCGTGCACGCGATGGTAAAGATAAACAACACATTCCTGTGGCTGCACGTGTCGGCAGTAGGCATAAAGCATTAGTTGAAGTGTCTGCATTGATGGAGGCGAATATTGAAGAGCCGCTATCTTTGGATGATCTAGCTAGGCTGGCAGGCTTATCACAAAGGCATTTACAGCGTATGTTTCGTCAAACACTTAGCATGACGCCTATGAGTTACTATCTTAATTTAAGATTAAAACGTGCGCGAACCTTATTGTTACAAACTGAAATGTCCATTATGAACATTACAGTCGCTTGCGGATTTCAATCATCCTGTCATTTCAGTAAATCCTACCGTAGCTTGTTTGGTTACTCACCTAGCATAGAGCGGCGTCAGCAAGAACGCAGTAGCTGCTCTGGTCAATTAGCATTAAAAATAATGCCTACCGCAGAGTTCGCCTAGCTAGCAGTCCAGTAGTAATCAACAAACCTAATTTGTTGCATTAGTACCAGTAAAGTGTAATCCCTCCTGTAATGTGCTATCTAAGTGCACACGGCTAAAAATGGCGTTATTAGAACATTTTTTGTCGTAATTTTATTATTGAGTAAACCTCCGCTACTATAACTTATCAATTGTAAGTTCAGTTATATTTTGTGCGCGGTTTGCAGTGTATTTTGCAGACAAACGAGCTTCTTTTTTAGTACTTTACTGTCGGGAGTTAAAATGAAATTCATTGCAAAAAGTGTTCTTGCTACTACAGCATTATTAAGTCTAGGTTCCATTACAACTGTGCAAGCGGCAGATCCTGCCAGTTGCAGTACCGTAAAGTTTGCAGATGTAGGCTGGACGGATATTACTGCAACAACAGCCCTGACCTCTACAGTATTAGAAGGCTTAGGCTATAAACCAAAATCTATTCAAGCCTCCGTGCCAATTGCTTTTACCGGTGTAAAAAAAAATCAAATTGATGTTTTCTTGGGGTACTGGTCTCCATCAATGACGCCTATTGCAGAGCCGTTTATTAAAGAAAAAGCTATTACAGTCTTAACAAAACCTAATTTGACTGGGGCTAAATATACCTTAGCTGTGCCAACTTATGCATATAAAGCAGGCTTAAAAAGCTTTGCTGATATTGTAAAATTCAAAACGCAATTAGATGGCAAAATTTATGGTATTGAACCAGGTAATGATGGTAACAAGCTAATTGCTGACATGATTAGCAAAAATCAGTTTGGCCTTAAAGATTTTAAAATGGTGGAATCAAGCGAGGCAGGCATGCTGACGGAAGTAAGCCGCACTATCAAAGCTAAAAAAATGTTGGTATTTTTAGGTTGGGCACCACATCCAATGAACGTTCAAAATGACATGACTTACCTAAGTGGTGGCGATGATGTGTTTGGCCCAAACTATGGCGAAGCTAAAGTGTATACGGTAGTTTCAAATACCTTGGCTACGCGTTGTCCAAACGTTTCAAAAGTTATCAACAATATGGAGTTTACTGTTGATTTAGAAAATAAAGTGATGTTGCCAATTATGGATAAACAGCCACCTTCGGTTGTTTCTAAGAAATGGTTGAAAGAACACCCATCAGTTTTAACTAAATGGCTAGAAGGTGTGCAAACTATCAATGGCAAGCCTGGCTTAGAAGCCGTTAAGAAATTTGTGGGTGCATAATACATAATTAATTATGGTTCATTTTAATATAATTATTAGGCCTGCAAGACATAGAAAAATAGGCGGCCTGAGTCGCCAATTTTTTTAGGTAAGCATTCTGGGGAAGTAAATTGCCACATTTTGATGTACAAAAACTCTATATAAATGGTTGTTATGTTGATGCCACAAGTGGGCAAACGTTTCAAACCATTAATCCAGCCAATGGGGAAGTTTTGGCTGAAGTGCAAAGCGCATCAAAAGCCGATGTGGATTCTGCTGTGGTGGCGGCACAAGCTGGTCAACGAGTTTGGGCAGCCATGACAGCGATGCAGCGCTCACGTATTTTACGTAAAGCGGTAGACATTTTACGCAGCCGTAACGATGAATTGGCCACACATGAAACCTTAGACACAGGTAAGCCATTTTCAGAAACCAACGCAGTTGATATTGTCACAGGTGCCGATGTACTAGAGTATTTTGCAGGTTTGATTCCTGCGCTTGAAGGTCAACAAATTCCATTACGTGAAAGCTCTTTTATTTATACGCGCCGTGAGCCCTTAGGAGTTGTAGCTGGCATTGGCGCATGGAATTACCCAATCCAGATTGCGCTATGGAAATCAGCACCAGCATTGGCCGCGGGCAATGCCATGATTTTTAAGCCTAGCGAAATCACACCTTTAAGTGCGCTTAAATTGGCTGAAATTTATACCGAAGCTGGCCTGCCTGATGGGGTGTTTAATGTATTAAATGGTGCTGGTGCTGAAGTTGGGCAACTGCTGACTGAACATATAGGCATCGATAAGATATCGTTTACTGGCGGCACTGTTACTGGTAAAAAAGTCATGGCCAGTGCATCAAGCTCTACACTTAAAGATGTCACAATGGAACTAGGTGGAAAGTCACCACTGATCATATTCCCCGATGCCAATTTAGATAGGGCAGCTGATGTAGCGATGATGGCTAATTTTTATAGCTCTGGTCAGGTATGCACCAATGGCACGCGCGTGTTTATTCATCACTCACAAAAAATAGCTTTTGAACAAAAGATCATTGAGCGCGTAAAACGTATTCGATTAGGTGATCCCTTTGATTCTCAAACAAACTTTGGTCCTTTAGTTAGCCAGAGTCATATGAAAAATGTATTACGTTACATCAGCTTAGGTACTGCTGAAGGCGCGCGTTTATTAATAGGTGGTAAACGAGTAGAAGAGGGTGCCTTTGCCAAAGGTGCTTATATACAACCTACGGTTTTCACCAATTGCACTGACAACATGACCATCGTACGCGAAGAGATTTTTGGCCCTGTAATGAGTATTCTGACTTATGACAATGAGGAAGAGGTTATTCGTCGTGCCAACAATACTCACTATGGCCTTGCTGCAGGAGTGTTGACCGAAGATTTAAATCGTGCACATCGTGTGATTCACCAATTGCAAGCAGGCATTTGTTGGATTAACACGTGGGGTGAATCGCCGGCAGAAATGCCAGTTGGCGGTTATAAACAATCAGGTGTAGGGCGCGAAAATGGCTTAGTCACCTTACAAAACTATACGAGAATTAAATCTATTCAAGTTGAATTGGGTAGTTATATCTCCGTATTTCAAGAGTAAAGCAGTAAGACGTACATTCGCAGCAGGACTAAGATCTGACAGAGAAAAGTGGGTAAGCCGTCATATGAGTAAAACACAAGAATTTGATTACATTATTATTGGCGCAGGTTCTGCAGGTAATGTACTGGCCGCTCGCCTAACAGAGGATGTGGATGTTACTGTGTTGCTGTTAGAGGCCGGTGGCCCAGATTATCGCTTTGATTTCCGCACGCAAATGCCTGCTGCACTGGCGTACCCACTACAAGGTCGCCGCTATAACTGGGCTTATGTCACAGAGCCTGAACCTAACATGAATAATCGTCGTATGGAATGTGGGCGTGGCAAAGGCTTAGGTGGCTCATCACTGATTAATGGTATGTGTTATATCCGTGGCAATGCCTTGGATTATGACCACTGGGCTAAGCGAAAAGGTTTAGAAAGCTGGGCTTATCTCAATTGTTTACCTTATTTTAAAAAAGCAGAAACACGTGATATCGGTGGCAATGATTATCATGGTGATAACGGTCCTGTTAGCGTTACAACGCCTAAAAATATGAATGTGTTATTAAAAGCTATGATAGAGGCGGGAGTGCAAGCTGGATATCCACGTACCGAAGATCTGAACGGCTATCAGCAAGAGGGGTTTGGGCCAATGGATAGAACAACTACGCCATTTGGTCGACGTGCCAGCACAGCGCGTGGTTATCTGGATCAGGCGAAAACTCGTAAGAATCTCACTATCATTACACATGCGCTGACAGATAAAATTCTGTTTGATAATAAGCGTGCAATAGGTGTTGCCTATTTGCATGACGATAAAACACATACAGTAACAGCCAAACGTGAAATTTTATTGTCCTCTGGTGCGATTGCATCCCCTCAAATTTTGCAACGCTCGGGCGTAGGGCCAGCAGCATTATTAAAGTCGCTCAATATTCCGATTGTGTTAGATTTGCCAGGAGTCGGGGCCAATTTACAAGATCATTTGGAAATATATCAACAATATGAATGTAAACAACCCGTATCACTAGCCCCTGCATTAAAACTGCATAACCAGCCTGCAATTGGGACAGAGTGGCTATTCATGGGCACTGGTATTGGGGCTAGTAATCAATTTGAGGCTGGTGGCTTTATTTATACGGATAACAGTATAGGCTGGCCTAATATTCAGTATCACTTTTTACCTGTGGCAATAAACTATAACGGCAGCAAGCCAATAAAAATACATAGTTTTCAAGCACATATGGGATCTATGCGCTCAGAAAGTCGTGGACGTGTACAACTGCGATCTAAAGATCCGCATGAGTATCCTAGTATTCTGTTTAATTATATGTCTAAAGAGCAGGACTGGGCCGAATTCAGAGCAGGGGTTCGTATAACACGCAGTATTATGCAGCAGACAGCGTTAGCTCCCTATTTAGGCCGTGAAATATCGCCAGGCAAAGATATACAAACAGATGCTGAAATAGATGCTTTTGTTCGTGAACATGCAGAAACGGCTTATCACCCTTGTGGAACATGTGCTATGGGCTATGATGATTTTTCCGTTGTAGATAAGGAAGGGCGTATACATGGCCTAGAGGGTCTGCGGGTAGTTGATGCCTCTATTATGCCAAGAATTATTACAGGTAATTTAAATGCTCCTACTATTATGATGGCTGAAAAAATAGCCGATTGCATCCGTGTTAGACAAGCATTGCCCGCACTAAATGTACTTGTGTATAAACATCCAAATTACTCAAACCTCTAGTATTTAAGTGTCTAATAAATTCTTATTAGGAGACTATCATGACAATTAAAACTGAAGTGGCAACAGTCAATGGTAAAACAGCTATCTTTTTATATAGCAATAATTCCAGTATTCATTTAGGTTGGGCTGACCTGCAATCAGTAATCGAACAGCTAAGTGAAATACACTTAGCCCATCTAGGTGAAGGTGAAGTATTACGCGGTGGAAGTGTATGTAGCGAATCTAATAAGCCAACCACTAATAAGTTCTAAATCAGATGAAAATACCTGTCCTCAGCTTGTTCAGAATGTATTTTTTCAGGGCTTTCACAATCAGCTAAAGGTTAATTGCAGGGTGTTTGTTGACAAGTAGGCGTCGGGCAGTTGATAGCCTTAATGATAACGACTATACAACCTTATTCGTTGCTAAATCTCATTTCAGTTCTTTTTGTTTTTCTTTTCTTTCTTTAATTTTTTTAAATATCCATGCAAATGCTCTATAGCAAACATACCAAGCAGCTAGGTAAAAGACTATTTCAGTATAAGTACTCCAATTCATAACTTTTCCTCTAAGAAAGCCTGTATTTTAGAGGTTTTTTTATTTAACATGGAAGTGTTTTTAAATATTTTCAGACTAATTAATATCTTTTGAGTTTGCACATTAGGCTTATTATCCTTTTATGTGCAGTTAAAGCTTAGATGTATTATTTTACATAATATACACACTAGATGAATTTGAGAGCGATAGTTCGCCTTGTCTAGGGGCTTTTTCTGTCACTAACAATAGTGCATCACTAGGTTTGATGTTTGCTAATTCTAAAAGTCTTAATGTGTTGTAACCGTCTGGCATTGAATATTGATTTTTCCAAGCTGAAATAAGTCCTCTACTTGTTCCTAATTTAATAGCTAGTTGGTTGTCACTTGTTAATCCTTGTGCCTCTTTCGCTTTTTCTACTAATGCGTAAAAATTCATAGTTCGTTCTCCTTTTTGAAGTTATTTACTTCATCATTTCTAATTTTGACATAGTGGTCTTTATTACATTCAATCACTAGGTTATTAATTTCAGTTGTGTTTAGTATTTTCATACATGTTTTAGTGTCTTTTTTTGGCACATATATTTTAGTTTTTGTACTTGCCCATTCTTCTTGTAATTCTTCGTCATGTTCAGTTTTAGCTTTTTCTTGAATTTCTCTTAATCGAATTTCGCTTTTTTCTTGAAGTTTTTGACCTTCATTATTTACAGTTTCATATAAATTTGTTGTGGCTTTTTCAAATAAATTTACTCTTATGAACAGTAATGTAGCTCCTAAAAGTAGAACAGCAATTATCCATTTCATTGCTTCACTCATTTATTAATCCTTTTTTTTAATTTTTAAATAATACTCTGTATAAAACTATTGACAATGGTTAAACTTTTATACATTATGTCTAAAACTTTAACCACTGATAGAAATAATTGATAAATGGCTAAATCAAAAACTCACTTATTACATTGCGATTCACACGTTTTAGTACGTGCTGTCATGAGTCAATCGGATTTCGACCAAATCAATAAAGGTTTAAAAGACGCCATTAACGCAAGTCTAGCGCATTGCGCACAGGGCAGCGTAGCGACCAAAGCGCATGGCGCAACAACTTCCCCCACTAGTAACACGGGGGGAAAGGTTGAATTAGTCCTAGAGAATGGAAAGATTAAGGAAGTTTTAAAAAGAAAACATTATCAATCTAAAACAGCAATTATTGATTGGGTAAATTTTACTGTTCATGAATCTACTTTTGAATTAATGACTAATGCCGTATCAGATAAAGAAGTAATTTTTGGTATTTCTGTAGTTTGTGAATCAATTTTTGGATTTGGTATTACTGCTCAACGTGAGCGTGGTGCTAACTTTTATAAAACTAGCTATACGCTGGGTAATTCTTTTGGTTTGGTTTGTTACGGTGGTCAACGTAATACAGTCCTTGTTATGTTAACAGGGGAGGGCTGTGCTGCTGCTCGTCATGGTTGGGAACGTCGTTTATATGATTTCCTAAATTTTGCTCAAAACTCAAAAATTACTAGGGTGGATTTGGCACATGATGATTACACAGGCGACACGTTTACAGTTGATAAAGTTGAGGCAGCTTACGACAACGGGTTATTTAATACCGGCGGGCGTCATCCAGATTGTGAAATGCGTGGTAACTGGAAAAATCCTAATGGTAAAGGGCGCACCTTTACCGTTGGAAGTCGTACAAATGGCAAGTTTTTCCGAGGCTATGAAAAAGGCAAACAACTTGGTGATGAACATTCCGCTTGGTTTAGAGCCGAGGTCGAGTTCAAGTCCGTTGATAGAATTATACCGTTTGACTGTTTACTCTATCCACATGAGTACTTGGCAGCGGCTTATCCCATTCTCGAAGGACTGTCGATACATCAGGAACGAATCCTAACTACGCAAAAAACTGTTGAAATATCTTATGAGCGTACAAAAAAATGGCTTAAGCATCAATGTGGTTCTGCGTTAAACCTAGTTCATGAAATGGATGGCTTTGACGGTATTAAAGAGTTATTTCGTGATGGAAAATTACCAAAAGGCGTCGACTTTCCATCATTTTTAAATGTAAAAGACGCTATGCACCACGACTCTAACCCACACACGCCTATTTACATGGCTTCTTCATTTTAAGGAAAAAAAATGCTTCAACAATTAACTGTAACTGGTGCTAAGTCTTTTAACGATACAGTTGAAGGAACGCTATATAACACAACAAAAATTGGTGTTCTTTTGCCAGTGAAAAAAGTTGAGTCAGATACTCAAAATGCTGTTGGTTTTGAAACTATCTACATCCAGCTAAATGATTCAACTGAATTCCATAAATACAAAATGGCTGACGTCCCATATCCATGCGTTGCTGAAGTTGATATTGAGATGACTTCTAAAGGTTATGTCGCTAACAGTTTTAAGCCATTAGCTAAAGCTCAAATCGTAAAAGCATAAGGCTCAATCATGCAATTTCGACGCTTTTTTATAATTCAAGCTAGGCATGACGGGCGTTTTATGACGTCTGAATGTAGTTACTGCTTAAACATTACAAAGGCTGGGAAGTTATACGACTATGACGAAGCTGTCGAAACTGCGCGATATCACCTTGATGCTGATTATATTATTTTTTCAGCTTATGAACCATTTGAAGTTTTGCACTAATGCAATGCCTTACAGATAACGGGGGCGGTTCTTTTTCTATAGCATCCCCACAGCCAACAGATACAACGTCCTGTGTTTATGTAATTGCTTCACCAAGTGAATTACAAAACCAGTTCGACATAACACTGGATGAGGCTAGTCAAATTATGCCTTTATTAGCTCTTGTCCTTTGTGCGGGCTTCACATTCAGAGCTATAGCCCAAGCTCTAAAAACTGACGATAGGAATGAAAATGATTAATTTTAAACGTAAACAAGTAGTTGAACAATTTGTACGAGCTTCTAATGATTCTATTTTTGATAAAAACTTTGTAATTGGCGTTGCAGGTGTTTCATTGAGCTTAGCTTCTTTAGCTTCTCAAGCTGCAATTGATGTGAGTGCTGTTTCAAGTGGCATAACGGATGCTGCTTCTGCTGTAGCTGTGATTGGTGCTGCTGTTGTGTTAGTAGTGCTTGGTATTAAAGTATTTAAGTGGGTTCAACGCTCATTATAACCAAATTGGACTAGGTGAATAAAAGCCTGGTCCTTTTTTATTTAAGGAAATTATTATGTTTGAATCTGCATATGACTGGTTTATTGGTTTATTTACTGGTGATGAAGAATCTAGTGACAGCAACCATGATGGTATGTCCGATGATTATTCATTAGGTTTTGATGACGGTGTCGATTTTGCGACACAGTTTGAAATTGATGATTAACCAATAATGCCTTTTTTAATTGTATTAGTTTTCATGGTGGCTTTATGGCTCGTATTTTCTGCATAATTTTATTTTTGTTTTCTCAATTATCATTAGCCGATACATTTCCTGCAACTAGTAGCTATTGGATGATTACTCATCCTCCTGTTTTTTCTACATCTTTAGCTGCTTGTAATTCTACCGATGGCACTACTTTGCCAAATGGTCTAGTTGTTTCTTCTAGTTCTATTAACTCTGCTAATCCTTCTCTTTGTTCACGTTCCATTTCAGATGGTTCTATCAACAATGTGACTATAAATGTTATTACTTCATGCCCAACTGGTACTAGGGATAATAGCGACGGTACTTGTACCTCTACATGTGTTTCTCCACAGGTTTATGATTCTGCTTCTGGTACTTGTGTGACTCCTACAGATTGCTCGTCTGCTGTTAGTTCACCTGAAATTTTTCTAAACATTGGACAGCCTGCATCTTTTAAATCAA
>JAYVMU010000043.1:0-57527 GCA_043758775.1 Methylophilaceae bacterium | reverse complement strand
TGCTACATTCTGCTACATTCTGCTACAAAAAGTTTTTTTAGAAAGCGCTGTAAATCATTGATTTTATTGTAAATATATGATTTATAAGGACTTTCTATTTTCTGGAGTATAGGCTTCATAATCCTGGCACTTTTAGCCCATTAAAAACTGTTTAATATTTCCTTATTTATTTTTTGACCCTAAGGTTATCTGATACTTTTAGCGATTTAATGCAACAACGCGAAAATACTAACATGCTTTATTTGATAAGAATATGTCGAGAAAAGATGGGCGCAGTTTTATAGCCGATGTAATTGTGGTGACCATATTTTAAGGTCTTTTTCGGCCTGTTTGTAATCAGGGTAAATGCTAGCAACCACCGCCCAGAACTTAGCTGAATGGTTCATCTCTTTAAGGTGTGCTAGCTCGTGGCAAATCACGTAATTGATAATGTGCGGTGGCGCCAGCATTAGCCGCCAATTTAACCGTATTTGTTGTCGATTATTGCAGCTACCCCAACGTGATTTAGCGTTAGTTAAAAATAGCTGTGGCGTTGCGACCCCTAGTTTTGCCGATAAAACTTCCAAACGGCGTGCAAAGTCTGGCATCGCTTGTTTTTGGTACCACTGAATGACCTTGCGCTGGATAGTGGTGGTATCGTTGATATTGGTCTGCATTACAGTTAAAACGCCTGTTGCAAAAGTCAGTGTTTTGTTGCGTGCATCTTGCTTGATTTCTAGTGAAATATCATTGCCCAATAGCAATAAAGGCTCACCATTCTGCCATTGTATCGCGTCAATTTTATTGGCTTGCGCTTTTTCTTTGTGGGCGGCTAGTTTCTTGCCTATCCAATCGGCTTTGGCCAGTAATAGGCTTTCTAGATGAGTTTGTGAAATACGCTTGGGTGCATGGATTACCAAGCCATCTGCGCTAATCTTTAAACTAACGGTGCGACGTGTGGTGCGCTCAAGCTGGTAGGGAATAGTGTCGCCATTGGGTAATTTGAGGCGCAGTGAAAATCGAGATTCTGCCATGATTAATATTGTTTAAGGTGCAACATTTCAGTATTAATCCAGGCTTCGACTTGGCTGTTAATTGCATCTGGCTTCAAACCTGTACAATCAATTGCCTGGCCGATACTCGCGGTAATCACCCCTGGTTTTTTGATAAACGAATTTTTGCCCCAAAACTCTCCAGCGTTATGCGCTACTGGCACCACAGTGGCCTTTGCGTGACTAGCCAGCCAGGCACCACCAATATGAAATTTGCTGGTCGTATTCGGTGCTACGCGTGTGCCTTCAGGAAAAATCACCACCCAAAAACCGTGTTTTAACCGGTCTTTGCCTTGTGCTACCAGTTGTTTAAGAGCTTCGCGGCCTGCGCTGCGGTCAATCGCAATAGGCGAGGTGAGTGCCAAACCCCAGCCAAAAAATGGAATCCACAATAACTCGTGCTTTAACACCCAAACTTGCGGTGGGAATATCGTTTGAAAAGCCAGCGTTTCCCAAGCGGATTGGTGCTTCGATAAGATAATGCTGGGGTGATTGGGGATATTTTCTACGCCAATAATGCGATGCGTAATGTTGCACGTGACACGCAGCCACCACAGCATGGTCTTTGCCCACGTAGAGATGTAACGATAACGCGTTTGTGCATGCAATGGCGCAACAAACAATGCAGAGGTCATGAACAGTGGAGTAAAAATCCACATGCCGATGGCGTAAACTAAAGACCTTAAAAATAACATAAGCTTAATAGTTACTTTTCTTTATATTCGCTGATAATGTGTTGTGCTGCTTCGGCTAAATCAGCGCAAATCCATGTGCCTTTTGGTAGTTCTTTACCTACTTGTGTGCTATAGGCAAGTGTTTCTTCGCCTTTGCCTGTGCGAACTAAAATAGGCTGGCATCCAGCCTTAGCATAGGCTTGCAGATCACGTAGCGCATCACCCACACAGGGTACATTATATAAATTGGTAGAAAATCGTAAGCCAATATCTTCAATCATGCCGGTTTTAGGTTTACGGCATTCACAAAGGTCATCAGCTGAGTGTGGGCAGTAAAATATTGCATCTATGCGACCACCTAGTTGACTTAAGGCGCGATACATTTTGTCGTGAATCGTATTAAGCGTGGCCATGTCAAATAGGCCACGGCTAATGCCTGATTGATTGGTGGCTAACACTACACGGAAGCCGGACTGGTTAAGCAAGGCAATGGCCTCCAAGCTGCCAGGGATAGGAATCCATTCATTAGGTTTTTTAATGAAATTGGCTGAGTCTTTATTAATGACGCCATCACGATCCAAGATAATCAATTTCATTAATTAGGAGTCCTTTTACTGAGCTTTAGCATGTATGCTGACCAATACAAATTTAGCGATTAGCTGGCAAGCTTAGATAAATCGGCTACGCGGTTCATTGCTTGATGTAAAGTCGCTAATAAACCTAGGCGGTTTGCCTTAAGTGCAGGGTCATCCGCATTCACCATTACGTTATCGAAGAACGCATCTACCGAGTCTTTAAGTGCTGCCAACGCTTGTAATGAAGCCGTATAGTCGCCTGCTGTAAAAGCGGTGTCAGCGATTGGCTTTACTTTATTCAATGCCGCATATAAAGCAATTTCAGCAGGCTCTTTTAGTAAACTGTTATCCACTCTTGTTTCAACAACGCCCTCTACTTTTTTCAAGATATTGTTTATGCGTTTGTTAGCGGCAGCAAGAGCTGGAGCTTCTGCTAGTTTTGTAAAAGTCTCAACAGCCTCTAAGCGTTTTGGTATTTCCATTATGAGTTCTGGGTTGAGTGACAATACTGCATCAACTTGCTGTGCGGTATAGCCTTGATCACGTAAGTTCACTGACAGCCGATCGAAACAAAATTCATTAATTGCTTTTGCAGTTATCACTTGTGCATCAAATGAAAGTTTAAATGGTGCAAGACCAGCTAAGATAAGCTCATAGAATTTAAGTGGTAGCTTAGCCTCAATCACCATGCGCATAATACCTAATGCTTGTCTGCGTAGCGCAAAGGGGTCTTTATCACCAGTAGGTTTTTCACCAATGCTAAATAGGCCAACTAGCGTTTCTAGTTTATCTGCTAAAGCTACAACTAAGCCAACTGCTTCGCGTGGCAACTCATCCCCGGCAAAGCGAGGCTTATATTGATCTTCAATAGCATAGGCAACATCATTATCTAGTTGTTCGTGTTGGGCATAGTAGCGTCCCATAATGCCTTGTAGCTCTGGAAATTCACCTACCATATCAGTTAGCAAATCTGTTTTAGATAAGCGAGCTGCTAGTACAGCCTTATCAGTTAATGCTGGGCTAATTTGCTGAGTGATAGATTGAACAATTGATACTACACGTGCATTTCGTTCGCCTTGGCTACCAAGCTTGTTGTGATACACCACTTTATTCAAGCCCTCAATACGGCTTTCGAGTGTTTTCTTACGATCCTGGTCAAAGAAGAACTTTGCGTCTGCCAGGCGTGGACGCACTACGCGTTCGTTACCACCAATCACCGCACTTGGGTCGGCAGGGCTGATATTGCTGACTATTAAAAACTTATTGGTAAGTTTGCTACTGGTATCTAATAACGGGAAGTATTTCTGATTTGCCTTCATGGTTAAAATCAAACATTCTTGCGGTACTTCTAGGTATTCAGTTTCAAACTCACCAACTAGTACATTGGGGCGCTCTACCAGCGCTGTGACTTCATCCAGCAACGCATCATCTTCAATGGGTTTTAAACCTAATTTAGATGCAGCGGCTGATAATTGGCGGGCGATCTCATCGCGACGCTCTTCAAAGCTGGCAATGACAGCGCCTTCAGTTTTGAGTTGCTCGGCGTAGCTATCAGCATGTTTAATAACAAGTGGTGAAACGCTAGCTTCGAAACGATGACCTTGTGTAGTGTTACCTGATGTTAAACCTAGCACGTTTATATCTACAACATCTTGCCCGTGCAAAGCGACTAAACCATGTGCGGGACGCACAAAATTAACGCTACTCCAGCCATCCGTCAGTTGATAAGTCATGACTTTAGGAATGGGCAATTTAGCTAGAGCTTCATTAATTGCGTTTTGCAAACCATCATTTAGGCTTGCACCTTTAACGGTAATGTCTAAAAACAAGGCTTCAGCTTTGCCATCCATTTCGCGTTTAAGTTGTGGTACGGCAGAAGCGTCTAAATTGAAACCACCTAAGCGTTTTAATAACGCTGGTGTTGCATTGCCGCTGGTATCTAAGCCCACGGACACAGGCATGAGTTTTTGTGAGATTTGTTTGTCTGCGGCAACGGCTACTACATTAGTAACATGTGCGGCTAAACGGCGCGGCGATGCAAAAGCCGTTGTTGAGGAATCCTCACTGCTTAAACCTTGATTTTTTAAAGTGTCAGCCAACACATTAGAAAATGCTTCACCGAGTTTTTTAAGGGCTTTAGGCGGTAACTCTTCTACAAATAACTCAACTAATAGATTTTTGGTACTCATGCTGCGGCTTTCTTTGTAGAATCATTTTTTGCTAAATTTAGTAATACTTCATCGGCCCAGCTTTTTGGTGCCATGGGGAAGCCAAGCTGTGCGCGGCTATTCAAGTATCCAGCGGCTACACTACGCGCTAAATTACGAATGCGCCCCATATAACTGGCACGCTCGGTAACGCTGATGGCACCACGCGCATCCAATAAATTAAATGTATGTGCAGCTTTTAATACTTGCTCGTAAGCAGGCAGTGGCAGTTTTGCCTCGATTAAAAGTAGTGCTTCTTTTTCATGTGCAGTAAACGCGGTGAAAAGAAAATCGACATCAGAATGCTCAAAGTTATAGGTCGATTGCTCTTTTTCGTTCTGTAAATATACGTCGCCGTAAGTTAAACGCTCCCCATTTAAACCCGTTGTCCAAGTCAGGTTGTAAACATTATCTACACCTTGCAAGTACATGGCTAAACGTTCTAAACCATAAGTGATTTCACCTGTAACAGGTTTGCAATCAATGCCACCCACCTGCTGAAAGTACGTGAATTGTGTGACTTCCATGCCATTCAACCAGACTTCCCAGCCCAAGCCCCATGCGCCTAGCGTTGGGTTTTCCCAGTCATCTTCTACAAAACGAATGTCATTTTGTTTCAGGTCAAATCCTAACGCCTCTAGCGAGCCTAAATATAGCTCTAAGATATTAGCTGGTGCAGGTTTAAGCACGACTTGATATTGGTAATATTGTTGTAAGCGATTGGGATTTTCACCATAGCGACCATCTTTCGGACGGCGGCTAGGTTGCACGTAAGCGGCTTTCCATGGCTCTGGGCCTAATGAGCGCAAAAATGTTGCCGTGTGCGATGTGCCAGCACCCACTTCCATGTCATACGGTTGTAGCAATGCGCAGCCGTGATCTGCCCAGTAGCTTTGCAGTTTTAATATAATTTGTTGAAAGGTGAGTGCTGTGGCTTTTATTGGTGTCGAAGATGAGGACATAGCTACTATCTAGTTAGGTTAAGCTGTAATTAAGCTGTATTTATAAACACAGACCTGATTTTACTTCTTTTTGTACAATCTAAAAAGCACTGTTGCTTTTATACTAATGGATATACTGATGTTGCGTTAACATCACACTAGTTTTCATGTTAAATTTTAAGAGGTTCGTGCTACATGCAATTTGCTCGGTTAATTCAATCTTTTCGTGCTACACCCGCTACGACCTTTTTTGTACTCGCCAATATCGCGGTTTATTTGGGCTTAGGGCTAGTTGATACGCGCGCCTTTCAGAGTTTGGCGCATGATTCTTTTTTAATTGATTGGGGTGCAAATATACCCACATTGACCTTTGCCGGTGAATATTGGCGTTTATTGACCAGTATGTTTTTGCATGTGAGTTTGATGCATATCACGATGAATATGTTGGCATTATGGGCATTAGGCCGCATTTTGGAACCTAAATTAGGTACCACTTATTTTACCGCGATTTATTTGTTATCAGGCCTTGCGGGTAGTTTACTCAGCGCGATATTGCGTAATGGACATCTTTTTATAAGCTGCGGAGCTTCGGGCGCTATATTGGGTGTTTTTGGTGTGGCGATTGTGTACGCGCTTAAAAACAGAACTCATAGTGAGATTCCACTATCCAGTCTTGGCATCAGTTTAGTCTTGACTTTTGGCGCCGGGACAATCGCCAACATTGATAACGCAGCACATTTTGGTGGCTTAATGACGGGTATCGTCATGACTTTATTGTTAGTGTTCGCTTACCGATATAAAGCGCTTAAAAGTACTTTGCTCACTTTATTTTTTGTACTGCCCGCAGCGATCGTAGTTGCGGGTTATGGTCATTATTATGATGCAAAAATGGTGACACAATTAAAATTAGCGCAATTAAGTATTGTGTTAGGTAATATAGGTTTAGGTGATACCAGTTCAGTGTATTCGGGCATGCCTGCTGTGAACGAGTGTATTGATGCGGCAATTAAAGAGGCGAATGTTAAGACTGAGCAAGTAGCTTTGGATGCACAATTACAACAGAGTTTGATAGCAAAACTTAAAGCGTGTAATACGCAGTCTAAAGGCCAAAAAGATTTTATAGCTACTGCAGCTCCGAGACAGTTTGTGCGCTGCCAAGCCTTGGTAGGTGATTTAGACTTGGTGTATATCAAGCCTGAGGAGCAGCAATTCTGGAACGTTTTGAATAGCTATTGCCAAACACATGGTGATGCATATCGCACAGTTTACCAATCTGCCACAGCTGTTAACCCAAAAAGCTATGTGGAAAGCACCAATAAGTTGGCCGCTATCGTGCAACCGACTACGACAGAACAGGTAAAAGTTAACGCTGCGTTCGTTAAAATTTTTTCTAAATTGAATCCAATAGCAATTGAAGTCGTCAATGGATTAGGCTGCCCCTATACAAGCTGTAAGCGTTTTAAGTAATGATTGCTGCTTTTGTAGTTTGATTTCTAACACGAGTTATGAATAATCCAGCAACCGCTGTTAATAACAATATAATCACTGGCCAATTGCCCCAGCGCACATAGGGTGTAGTGCCAGTGTAACCTTGTGCATTAACATTTAACGTGGTTTTGCTAAAGTGCGGCGCCTGAGCAATCACTTCACCATGTGTATCTATCATCGCTGTAGCGCCAGTATTAGTGGCTCGCAACATGACACGGCCAGTTTCAATGGCGCGTGCTTGCGAAAATTGCATGTGCTGATAGGCGGCGAATGACTCACCATACCAAGCGTCATTACTCGCGTTTGCTAACAGCGTAGCCTGCGGTAATTGACGGATAATTTCCTCACCAAATACATCTTCATAGCAAATATTGACCGCAACTTTTTGCCCTACAAGCTCCATAGGCTGTTGTTTCACGCTACCACGTGCCAAATCACTTAATGGAATATTGAGCCAATCGCGATAAACCCAGCCAAATATATTTTTAAGTGGGATAAATTCGCCGAATGGCACCAAATGCGACTTGCGATAAGTTTGCGTATTTGCGCTACCAATACTCAGCATACTATTGAAATACTGATTTGGCTCGGATGGATTAGCGCTTGCAACACTTTCAACTGCACCAATCAAAATATCACCTTGATTATCTAATGCATGCTTTTTTAAAGCTTGCGTATATTGATTCGGTATTTCGCTCGCCAGCATGGGCAGAGCGGTTTCTGGCATGATAATCAATTTGGCTTTGCTGGCTTGTGCCATGTCTAAATAAGTTTTAAGCGTTTGCTCTGTGGCTTCGGGTGACCATTTTATGTCTTGCGCAATATTACCTTGTAATAGCGCAACGCTAGTGGGTTTGTTCGCAGGTGTGGACCATTCAACTAGTTTTAATACACTACCACTCACCCAAATAAGTGCTAAGACAACGATAGTATTGCGCTTGCAGATTAAATTTTGCGCAGGGTTGGCGAGCCCATAGGCGATTAAACTTGCGCTCAATGCCGTGATAAATGAAACACCATAAACACCAATAATTGGCATAAAGCCAATCAAAGGACTGTGCGGCACTTGGCTATAGCCGATAGTTAGCCAGGGAAATCCCGTAAAAATCCAGCTTCTTATCCATTCGGATAAAGCCCAAAATACAGGGATACTGAGTAAGGAGCAGTTTGTGCGTTTACTCAGTGCGCCCACTGCAGCCGGGAAAAGTGCTAGAAACGCACACAGTACAAAAGTAGCGAAACTAGCCATCCACCAAGGCATGCCACCAAAGTCATGTAAGCTAATATAGATCCAATAAATGCCAATACCAAATAAGCCTAAACCATACATAAAACCTATTAATGCCGCTTGTTTAGCTGTGCTGGTCTTTTGCCATAAATAGAATAAACCAATTAGTGAGGCGATTGTGGTCAGGTAAAGATAATAAGGCGCAAAGCCCAGGACGGCAAAAGCGCCAAGTGAAAATGGCAGCACAATGTATTTAAACAAAATACCTTTAAATAATCGTTTGAATATAGAAGTCAAAATAGAACATCTCGTAGCTAAATGATGCAAGATTGTAACTGTTAACTAGCTTTATTTAACTACCTGATTTTAAAAGTATAGCGTTTTAATACGTTGACAAGAGACAAGTGCTACGCCTATATTATGTCTGGTTGTAATTGGTGCGGATGTCAATGACGCCAAATGCAATTTACTTTAATTCAAGGAGAAAAATAATGAGCATGTGTTCAGAATTTAAACAATTCGTAAGCAAGGGTAATGTCATGGACCTAGCGGTCGGTGTCATTATTGGCGCTGCTTTTGGTAAGATTGTCGATTCATTAGTCAACGATATTATCATGCCGCTTGTGGGTAGAATCTTTGGAGGATTAGATTTTACTAATATGTTTGTAAAATTGGCAGAAGGTCCTGCAGGTATTCCGCAAACCTATGATGCATTAAAAAAAGCTGGTGTGCCATTGTTAGCTTATGGTCACTTTATTACGATAGTGCTTAATTTTATAATATTAGCTTTTGTGATTTTTGTCATGGTGAAGCAAGTCAATCGCTTGAAAAAACCTGAGCCAACACCTGAGCCAGTTGCAACGCCAGAGGACGTCGTGTTGTTACGTGAGATTCGTGATTCTTTGAAAAAATAATGATTAAAAATAAACGAAGTAGATGTATATAAACAACAAAAAAGGGCGAGAGTTTCGCCCTTTTTTGTTGTTTGACTCACCCTGATTTATAACTCTGGTGCAGCGGTTGGTAACTCATATTTTTGAACGTCTTTAGCATCATCATCTTCACTATCGGTATTTAAAAACGCAACCACGACAACTTTATCATCAACAAAATCTAGCTCTGTTGTTTTGTAATAAGAGCCATCAGGCGCAGTATTTAAATAATGGTAGTGCCAAATTGAGGCTACTACTTTACCTGAGCTTCTGAGAGTCACATCTTCTGCATTAACTGGCTCACCTAGTTTTTCAACGATTTGTTTTTTATTAAATTTGTTGATTGTTTTAACAAATTCTACTTCTGCCGTGGGTAAGTCCTCTGTTGTGGTAGACATCACTTGCGTTGTGTCATCAGCTAAAGCAACATGACAAAAGCTAGTTAGCGCCACAAGTAAAGTTGTAGATAACAGCGCAGGTAAATCACCTGAAATTATTCTAGTTTTCATGTTTCGTCCCCTAGGCTATACAAAATGTGTTACACAAATCTTAAGAGCTTACTTAATAAGAGTTAGTTCCTTTTCCTTATTATTCATCCTGTCTCTGTCTTGATTAATGGCTACCTTTAAATTACTCGTTATTTAATTTCCAGCTTGGGTTTTTAATACTTCCACTAGAATAGAATGTAAGCGCCTACTATCGGCTCTAACTACGGTTACGTTTAATCCACCAAAGCTGACTTGCTCACCGCGTTTTGGCAAATGACCAAATTGATTGACGACTAAACCGCCAATAGTCGAAAACTCTTCATCGCTTAATTGCGTGCCAATAATGCCATTAAAATCTGTGATTTCTGTCAGTGCTTTTACACGATAATGTCCATTGCCATCTTGTAAAATGTTGTCTTCATCTTCGTCATAATCGTATTCATCTTCAATGTCGCCAACGATTTGTTCAAGGACATCCTCAATGGTCACCATGCCCGCTACACCGCCATACTCATCCACCACAATTGCAATATGGTTGCGATTACTACGGAATTCTTTGAGTAATATATTAAGACGCTTCGACTCTGGAATAAATACTGCTGGGCGCAACATATCACGCACTTCAAAATCTTCGCCTGCATAATAACGCAGTAAATCTTTGGCGAGCAAAACACCAATGACATCATTTTTATCATCTTCAATCACGGGAAAGCGCGAGTGTGCGGTTTCGATGACATGCGGGATAAATTTTTCGGGAGAGTCTGTGATATCAATCACGTCCATTTGTGAACGCGGAATCATAATGTCGCGCACTTGCATCTCGCTGACTTGTAGCACACCTTCAATCATGGCGAGCGAATCAGCATCCATCAGACTGTTTTCATAGGCCCCATGCAGTAATTCAACCAGTTGTTCGCGATCTTCTGGTTCGCGCAGTAAAAATTGGCTTAGACGTTCTAGAAGACTGGGTTTTTCAGGTGTGTTACGTTTTTCCGACTCAGTAGCCATTTAGTTGGCATCCTCAGTAATGAGATAGGGATTAGCATACCCTAATTCGGTCACAATTTGTGTTTCAATCGCTTCCATTAGCGTCGCTTGCGCCTCAGTTTCATGATCATAACCATGTAAATGCAGAATGCCATGCACAGTTAAATGCGCATAATGCGCAATCAACGGTTTGTTGTGCATAATCGCTTCTTGCGCCACTACTGGTGCACATAAAATGATATCACCCATTAAGTGCGGCTCTTCAGCCAGTGGAAAGGTCAGTACATTGGTGGCGTAATCTTTGCCACGATATTCATGGTTAAGCGCACGGGCTTCATCAGCATCTACGATACGAATTGTGACTTCAGTATCAATACGTAGCGCGGCTTTCGCCCATTTTTTGAAATTATTCTTAGCAGGGATATTTTCGTCAGTGCTGACGTTTTGGATAGTGATAGCGAGTTGTGGCATTGTTGGGGTAATCTTGTATAAATGGTGATATTTAGGCTAATTTTTAATTATCGGTTTTTTCGTAGGCTTCGTAGGCGTTGACTATTTTTTGCACTAGCGGGTGGCGTACTACGTCAGCCGATAAAAAGTGCGTCATGACGATGCCCTTGAGACCTTTTAATACTTTTTGTGCTTCGACTAAGCCACTTTTTTGATGACGTTGTAAATCAATCTGCGTCACGTCGCCAGTAATCACGGCTTTGGTGCCAAAGCCTATGCGCGTTAAAAACATCTTCATTTGTTCGGGCGTGGTATTTTGCGCCTCATCTAAAATAATAAAGCTTTGGTTGAGTGTGCGACCACGCATATAAGCGAGCGGTGCGACTTCTATCGCGCCACGCTCAAACATTTTATTTACGGTGTCATAGCCTGCTAAATCATAGAGCGCATCGTACAAAGGCCGCAAATACGGATCTACTTTTTGGTTTAAATCCCCTGGTAAAAATCCTAAGCGCTCACCAGCCTCAACCGCTGGGCGTACCAATATAATACGTTTAACCAAGTCGCGCGTCATTGCATCTACGGCGCTAGCAACCGCTAAATAAGTTTTTCCTGTACCAGCTGGACCAATGCCAAACGTGATATCGTGATCCTGGATTTGTTGCAAATAGGTGACTTGGCGCGGTGTTCTGCCGTGTAGTTCACTGCGGCGTGTCATCAATACTGGCGTCGTAGAGATTGCCACATCTTCAGGCTGCATTTTATCGATTTCGACTAAGCCTAATTGAATCTCTTCTAAGCTAATTGGCTTTTTAGCGCGTGCATAAAAGTTCTCGAGCAACTGAGCTGCAAGTCGCGTATTGTGTGTATCACCCATTAAGGTAAAGTTAGTGCCGCGACGGTTAATAACAACATCGAGCGCATTTTCAATTTGCTTGATGTTTTCATCCAATGTGCCACATAGGTTGGCAAGGCGAAGGTTGTCTTCTGGGGTGAGGGTGATTTGCATTTATTTTTTAGTTTTAAAAATGAATATATAAGTAAAGTAACTCACTAGGCTAGATATAAAAATATCGAATAACAAGATGAAATAGTAATGTGAGCTAATTTTAGTTACCACTTGAGATCTTCTACCTAGCATTGTAATAGATTCATTTATAACCCCAGATAGCGTGACCACCCCAAAGTAAATAGAAATGGATATGAAAAAAATAGCACATACCCAAAAAAATTTGGATTGTCGGCTCTAAATTTTCTTACTTTCTCAAGTCTAGCTTGCATGATTGCTTAACTCTTTAACTACACCATGTAGTCTTCGTGGGTTGCTGACATCCGTTATGATTACATTTACAAATTGATGAATAAGGTTGGCATCACCGATAATATCTACCACGCGGTTATTGTCGGTTTTTCCCGCCAGTAAGTTGGTGTCTTTCCACGATGCACCTTCAATCAACACTCGTTGCGTCGTGCCTAGCATAGCCTCTGAAATAGCTTTGCCGCTGGCTTCATTAATCGCTTGCAGCTTGCTTAAACGCGCTAACTTCACTTCTTGTGGTGTGTCATCTTTTAAAAAAGCTGCTGGCGTGCCAGGCCGTGGACTATATAAAAAGCTAAAGCTATTATCAAAGCCGACATCGGTCATTAATTTTGCAGTTGCTTCAAAGTCAGCCTCGGTTTCGCCGGGAAAGCCGATAATAAAATCTGAGGTAAATGTCAGGTTAGGGCTGGCTATACGGAGCTTACGAATAATTGATTTATATTGCAGTGCCGTGTAATTGCGTTTCATCGCCATGAGTATACGGTCGCTACCAGCTTGCACGGGCAAGTGTAATTGCACCGCTAACTTTGGAATGTTAGCAAAGCAATCAATCAATGCTTGGTTCATCTCATTTGGGTGGCTGGTAGTGAAACGTATGCGCTCAATCTGTGGGATTTCGGCAATATATTCAATGAGTAATGCCAAATCCGCCTCTTTACCCTCATATTCATGGCGATAAGAATTCACGTTTTGGCCAAGCAGGGTGATTTCTTTAATACCCTGCGTGGCTAATTGTATCGCCTCGGTTAATATGTCTTCAAAAGGTCGTGAAACTTCTTCACCACGTGTATAAGGTACCACGCAGAAACTACAGTATTTACTGCAGCCTTCCATAATGGATAAAAACGCGGTAGCACCTTCCACACGTGGTGGCGGTAAATGGTCGAATTTTTCGATTTCAGGAAAGCTAATATCAACTTGAGATTTACCAGTATTGCGCTTGGCGTTAATTAAGTCAGGTAAGCGATGCAAGGTTTGTGGGCCAAATACCACATCAACGTAAGGCGCACGCTCGATGATGTGTGCGCCTTCTTGGCTGGCAACACAGCCACCCACGCCAATCACTAAGTTAGGGTTGGCTTTCTTTAAAGGAATAAAACGCCCTAAATGACTAAATACTTTTTCTTCGGCTTTTTCGCGCACTGAGCAAGTATTGAGTAAAATCACATCGGCATCTTCCGGCGTATCAGTTTCGATCATGCCATCTGACATGGATAACATATCCACCATGCGCGATGAATCATATTCGTTCATCTGGCAGCCGAATGTTTTGATAAAGACTTTTTTAGGTTTAGATTTATTAGCGGTGTTCAAGTAGTTGGATATTAGTTTGCTAAAGCGTAATTTTAACGCAGGGACTATTTAAATGCTAAATTTAATTAACATTGCAGGTTAAAATATGCTCAAAGTATCCGATTGATTATTTATGCAAGCACTTCCTATTTTTATTGATTTAAAACAGCGCTCATCTGTAGTGATTGGCGGTGGCGACGTTGCCATGCGCAAAGTCACCACGTTGCTAAAAGCGCAAGCTAATGTAGTGCTTGTGTCGCCTGAGCTTTGCCATGGGTTGCAACAGCTAGTAGATGATAAAAAATTGCTATATATCAATGCGCACTTTTCACCTGAACAACTAGATAATGCGGTAATTGTCATTGCGGCGACTGATGATGTGGTTGTTAATGAAGCGGTTTCAATTGCAGCTAAAAAAAGAAATATCCCAGTGAATGTGGTGGACGCGCCAGCGTTATGTAGTTTCACCATGGCGTCAGTGGTGGATAGGTCGCCGGTAGTGATTGCGATTTCCAGTGAAGGCAATGCACCGGTATTGGCGCGTTATATTCGCACTAAAATTGAGACCATGCTGCCCGCTACTTATGGCCGTATTGCGACTGTAGCAGGTGAATTTAGAGAAGCGGTTAAAGCGAAGTTTGCCACCACACAAGAACGCCGCATCTTTTGGGAAGGTGTATTGCAAGGCCCAGTAGTAGAGCGGATATTAGCGGGGCAGGAGTCTGCTGCACGTAAATTATTAACAAACTTGCTGAATGATAAAGCCGATATTCAACATCACGGCGAAGTGTATTTAGTCGGCGGTGGACCAGGCGACCCAGATTTGCTCACTTTAAGAGCATTACGTTTAATGCAGCAATGCGATGTTTGCGTATACGACAAATTAGTCAGTCCAGAAGTCATGGAATTGGTGCGACGTGATGCTGAATTGATTTATGTAGGTAAAGCACGTGACCAACACACCATGCCACAAGAGGAAATTAACTTACTATTGGCTAGACTTGCGCTCGAAGGTAAACGTGTGTTGCGCCTTAAAGGCGGTGACCCCTTCATTTTTGGTCGTGGTGGTGAGGAAATCGAAACACTGATGGAAACTGGCGTGCCATTCCAGGTGGTGCCGGGGATTACAGCGGCTAATGGTGTTTCTAGCTATGCGGGTATTCCACTCACGCACCGTGATTACTCGCAAAGTTGTTTGTTTATTACCGGGCATTTAAAAGATGGCACGATTGATTTAGATTGGACGGCGATGGCAAGGCCTAAGCAAACCGTGGTCATTTATATGGGGTTGGTTGGTTTGGCGGAAATTTGCAAACAGCTTATTGCACATGGCGTGCCGCCTACAATGCCCGCGGCGGTCGTGCAACAAGGCACCACCATCAGGCAACGCGTTGTAACTGCCTCTGTATTAGATTTGGCTGAAAAAGTGGCTGCAGCAAAAATAAAAGCGCCCTGTTTGACCATTATTGGTGAAGTAGTGAAATTACGTGAAAAACTCGCGTGGTTTGAACCACTTGTGAATAATTAATTTGTTTTATCGCCAGTTTAATTCTTGATAGGTAAGGTAAGTCGTGCTTCTAGCCCACCTTCTGGACGATTAATTAATTCTAAATGCCCCTGATGGAGCTTGGCGATGCGGCTTGCTACGGCAAGCCCTAGACCGCTGCCGCCTTCGCTAGCATTGCGTGCACTATCCATACGCTCAAAAGGACGCAGTAGCCGCTCTGTGTGTTGTGGTGGCACGCCCGGTCCATTATCCAATACACTGATGACAATTTTATCGGCGGTGATTTTATTCACCACTTCGACTTCACCTTTGCCATATTTATAGGCATTACCAACTAAATTATCTAACAAACGCTGCATGGCCAGTGGACGTAATGGAATATAGTAAGTGGCTGCTAATTGTAACTTAAGCTCATGACCAGCCCGGCTTTGACGCTCTGCTAATGAAATTAATAGCGTGTTGATGTCTATCATCTGTGAGGGTTCGCCTTCTACTCCACGCACAAAGTCCAAAAACTGATGGATGATATTATCCATATCGCCTATGTCTTCTATCATGCCTGCTTTTAGATGATCACTAGCCTCGTCCGGTAGCATTTCTACCGCAAGTCGTAAGCGCGCCAGAGGCGTGCGAATGTCGTGAGATACTCCCGCTAATAATAATGTGCGCTCACTATCTAGGCGTGCTAAAGACTCTGCCATATCGTTAAATGTGCGGCTTACCTCGCTGAGGTCATCCAAACTGTCTATCGGCAGTATGGGTGCTGGTTCACCATTGCGGAGACGTTCTGCAGCGTGTATAAGCAGGCTGAGCGGGCGGTTAATGCGGGCTGCAATAATGTAAGCACCAATGAGTGACAGCAATAGCACAATCGCGCCCCATCCCAGCCAGTGCCAAGGGAAAGGGCGGTCAACCTGAACGCGCGGAATCACTACCCAAAAGTCATCTTGGCCCACATTAAAGCTTACCCATAAGCCAGGTATGCCATAGTGGTTAGCGGTGATAATAGTTTCTACACCCAAACGCTCACGAATTTTTTCTGCAACCAGTTGAATAAATGGGTCGTTAGGTAGTGGTTCAATCTCTTCTAAGAAGTCAGCGGGATAAACGCGTACACCTTCACGGCCAGACAACTCTGAAAGTAAAGCCGTGCGTCGACTTTCATCAGAGGCGATGAGTGAAGCGCGAGTGTAGTTGACCACAGTAACTGCCTGTAGGGCCGCGGTAGTGGCACGCGGTACGCGGTCAAAATAATCATAAACTTTAAGTGAAGTGTATTGGCTAATCGCGAGTAAAAACGCGATGAGTATCATCAGCCTTGCGAGTAGCGTACGTGGTAAGAATCTAGACACAGTATGACTTTTTTATATCGCCGACGTGACTGAGTACTGTTGGATTTTCTATTTGGTCACTTCGCGCACTTAATTTGTCGCTTCGCCATCGGGAATAAACACATAGCCAAAGCCCCACATGGTTTGCAGGTAACGTGGGTGGGCTGGATCGGGTTCAATTAGCCGGCGCAGACGCGACACCTGCACGTCAATACTACGGTCAAATACATCTAGCTCACGACCACGAGCTAATTGCATTAATCTATCACGTGAAAGTGGTTGGCGTGGGTGTTCGGTGAATACTTTAAGTAGTGCAAACTCACCGCTGGTAATGGTGATATTCATATCATTGCGCATCAAACTTCTAGTCATTGGATCAAACACAAATTCACCAAAACTAAATTTGGATTCAGACTCACTAATCGCATTGGGTGAATGTTCATGGCGGCGTAATACCGCATTAATACGTGCAAGTAACTCACGCGGATTGAATGGCTTAGGTAAATAATCATCAGCCCCCATTTCTAAGCCAATAATTCTATCCACTTCATCGCCACGCGCAGTGAGCATGATAATGGGGGTAGACAAGCCCTCGCCACGAAGTCTACGGCAAATCGACAAGCCGTCTTCACCAGGTAGCATTAGGTCAAGAATGAGTAAATCTACGGGATCACTTTCTAATGATAATGCCATTTCTTTGGCATCTGACACAGTTTTAATAGAAAAACCTTGTTCTGTTAAATAACGTTGCAATAATTCACGCATGCGCAAATCGTCGTCAACCATCAATATTTTTTTGGCATTTTCTAGCATGGTGCTATTCTGTAATGAATAATGAAAGATGAAAAGCTAATTTTGTAATAATTATAAAAGTTAAGTGTAAATTCAGGTTAAATTGTTACAAATTATTTACAATTGCCGAGTTTGATGAAACATTTGGTTAACAAAGTTGATTCATGATAGCATTTTCCTTCGATTACCAAACTCCGAGTTTAAACGACACTTGATGGTAGCTCTTTATCGCACTTTATCGAATCCACACAACGCTCTAGCGCTAATTATAGGGGTAGCATTGTTGTCCCCTGCGTTTGCCGGCGGAAAAAATAGCTATGTGGAAGAGCCAGCTAAGCAATCATTAGACAAACAAGCCACCGATAAAGATTCTAGTGATAAAGATAGCGAAGAAGGTTTGGAGCAAACTTTAAATCGTAATTTTAGCCCTGAAGAGCGCGCACGTCTGCGTAAGTCACTTGTAGATTACTCTAAGTCAAATGATCCAGAGCACGATCAAATTGTGACACGTCGCCGTGAAATGCGTGAAAGTATAAAAGCACGATTCTCAGCCTGTGATAAAGATTCGGATGAGACATTAGACCGTGCAGAAACTATGGATTGTTTGCCACAAGTTGCGCGTCACTTTAATCAAGTTGACACCAATAGCGATGGTTTGATTTCATTGGATGAGCTAGAGGCAGCGCAAGCGCGCATTCTAGAGCGTGAGCGTGCTATAGAAGCTAAAATGGAAGCTGATAAAGCACGTGAGCAAGAACAGCCAGTGGCCGCTAAGCGTAAAAATAAACAGGCAGACAATACTAATGGTAAGCGTGATTTATAGCCTAACACCACTTAATTCCAGTAAGCCATGTAAAAAATAGATAAACTGCTTTCTAGTTTTTTGTAGTTCATCAGTTGATTTTTTTATCAACACGCCTCAGCATGATGTCATGTCACTCACCATTGAAATTATCGATAGCATCAGTGAAATTAATTCAACCCAATGGGATGCACTCACTGATAATATGCCACTACTCAGCCATGCTTTTTTATCTAGCCTGGAAACAACCAATTGTGTAGGTAAAGGTACAGGCTGGATGTCTCAGCCGCTAGTGGTGCGAGATGACGGCCAATTGCTGGGGGCTATGCCGCTTTACCTCAAAACTCATTCATATGGCGAATATGTGTTTGATTGGGCTTGGGCCGATGCATTCGAGCGTTCTGGACATCGGTATTATCCTAAGCTGTTGTGTGCAATTCCATTTTCACCGATTACCAGTGCAAGGTTGCTGGCTAATACTGCTACAGTAAAGAGCATGCTGGTAGATGCATTGGAGCAAGTGTTGCAACAGCATCATTTATCTTCTGCGCATGTGCTATTTCCTGATACTGTTTCAGCGAAATTATTGCAAGATGCAGGCTGGATGGTGCGCCAAGGCGTGCAGTTTAGGTGGGAGAATGAAAACTTCACCGACTTTGAACATTTTTTGATTACGCTTACCCACGATAAACGTAAAAAAATTCGTCAAGAACGTAAGAAAATACAAGCAGCAGGTGTAGTGTGCAAACAATTACTGGGTGCAGATATTACACCAGAAAGTTTAGATTTTTTCTATGCTTGCTACGCTAACACCTATGCTGAGCATCGCTCTGATCCCTATTTAACGCCTGAGTTTTTTAGGCTAATCGTACAGAAAATGCCACAAAATATCTTGCTGATTATTGCAGAACTAGATGGCGAGCCAATTGCTAGTACATTGAGTATTTATAATCAAGATACACTTTATGGGCGCTATTGGGGTGCAACACAATTTATATCAGGGCTGCATTTTGAGCTTTGTTACTATCAGGCACAGGAATTTTGCATACAGGAAAAAATACGATTTTTTGAAGGTGGTGCACAGGGTGAGCATAAGTTGGCACGAGGTTTTAAACCACGCCCAACCTGTTCCTATCACAAAATCGCCAATCCTGATTTTGCTCATGCGATTCAAGATTTTTTGGCCAGAGAGGCAACAGGTATGGCGCAGTATGTAACAGAGCTGGAAGAGCGAGTGCCATTCAAGACCTAGTTCTTAAGCTCGTATTTAAACGTCGGTAAATCTACCAGGCAATCTCTTTGCCGTCATAGGCAATAAACCGCCCGCAATTATTCACATTTAATTCTGTAATTACTTGCCTTAAGCCAACAACACTTTGTTGCGTATTGATTAAGCCATTTGGCCCGCCCATATCGGTTTGTACCCAGCCCGGATGGAATATACCGCAGGCGATACCTTGTGCTTTTAAATCTAGACTCAAACTTTTCATCATCATGTTGGTGGCGGCTTTGCTAGTGCGATAGATATAACTGCCACCACTCGTGTTATCAGACAGGCTGCCCATTTTGCTGCTTAATACGACGATTTTTTTAAGCTCACTTTTAGTTACATTCTGAATAAATGCCTCCACCATTTTGTATGGAGCCATGGTGTTGATTTTAAATGCTTGCGCCCAGCCTTCGTAGTTAATGGTATCTAAACTGCTATCTGGATATATGCCTGCATTGTTAAGCAGGATATCAATTTTTTTGTCTTTTAATCGCTCCGCTAACGCATCAATTTGAGCAAAGTCAGCAACATCCAGAGCGTAAATTATGAGGTTGTCAGGATATGCTTTTGCGAGTGCACTAAGTGCTGCGGCTGTTTTTGGTGCCCGACAACAGGCAATAACCTGCCAGCCATCAGCCGCGTATTGTTTGGTGAATTCCAAGCCTAGGCCACGATTGGTGCCTGTGATAAGAACGGTATGCTTGCTATTGAACATGATGAGGCTACCTTTAAGGTTATAGTTTATCCTACGTGAATATATCTTGATTGATTTGCTTTATAACACAGCATTTTTAAAAAAGAATTTTTGGTGACACTAAACCTAGTAATAACCAGTTAGCTTTGCAGCAACTGGAAGCATACCATGGCGATGAAGGTGCTATTGGATTGTGGAACGATATACACAAAAAATCATCTAAAGAGTAATTGGCAGCTTGCTGGGTATTATTTTACGTGCTGGCTGAATCGTTGTGCACATGATTGGTTGTTGTTTAATGGTGCTTGATTTAACGTGTTAGTCATCTGTTCTTAAAGTTTATTTGGATACCTAAATAATGATAGAAACATCTACGCATAATATGAGCAATTTGTTTGCTCAGCTAGGTTTGCCTAGTGATTTGGGCGCTATTCAATCTTTTATAGCAACGCATGGGTCGCTTAATCCAGAGATTTTAATATCAGAAGCGCCTTTCTGGACACGGACTCAAGCTGCTTTTTTGAGAGAAGAAATACTGATGGATGCTGATTGGGTAGCCGTGATTGACGAATTGAATGCAGCATTGCATACAGGGTGAGATTTATGTTGAGAGGCAGTTTATTATGTATGAGTCAATCGAGCATTGAATTAATCGAGCAATTTTAACTTAGGGAGTGCTATGCAGCTTTTTGTACTTGAGCACAGCAAGTTTGCCTATTATGCCGATTTTGCATTTTATGCAATAACATCCCTCGCTTTGGTCGCTCTATTGATGATTGCTGGTCCACAAGCGCAACGTTTGCTTATCGGTGTCTATACGCTGATAGGTCTGGTCAGCTGGACATTCATCGAATACATATTGCACCGCTTTGTGCTGCATGGACTGCCGCCGTTTAGCCAGTGGCATGCGACACACCATAATCGCCCGACCGCTTTAATCTGTGCACCAACCCTATTCAGTGCGAGCTTGATACTGGCATTGATATTTGTCCCTGCGCTACTATTGATTGGTTTCTGGCTCGCTGTTGCTTTCACTTTTGGTATGCTAGTAGGCTATCTTACTTATACGGTTGTGCATCACGCTACTCACCACTGGCATGTTGACTCTGCATGGCTTAAGCGGCGCAAGCATTGTCATGCACTGCATCATGCTGTTCATGGCAGTTCAGCTAAGACACTTAGCTACTATGGCGTTACCAGCGGGTTTTGGGATTATGTATTTGGCAGTAATGATGGCTAATCTAGCTTAATACATTTCCAATGTGGAGTAACTGTTCTAGTGCTATTGAACAGCAATTGGAGCGCATGCCTAGTATATGTAGATTAATGTTCATTTGACAGAAGGAAGCGCAACTGTCTATCATGGAACATCGAACACTTAGCTTCGGGAAGCTCATCAGGCCAAGGTGTATTTTTGTAAGTTCGACCATGCATCCAATGCATCTTGATATCCAATCAGATATTAAAGCGGAATATTATAAAGTGACGAATATTGCTAAACAAGCGAGTGAACTATTAGAGCGTCTATTTAGTAGCGTAGATGGCAGTATCAGGTTGCGCCTTTGGAACGGTGCTACATTTAAGTTAGGCAACGCAACTGGAACCGACCCCAGTTTTACATTGGTTTGCCGAAGTTCAAATGTGGTTAGAACCTTGGTGTTAGGGCGTGATCCTCTGCGTTTTGCCGATGCTTATTTTCGTAACGAGATTGATATTGAGGGCGATTTCTTTGCTGCTCTTCAGTTAAAAGATCACTTACATTCTATCCGCATGTCCATGTTGGATAGATTTGGCACAGCAGTTACTGCATTTCGTTTAGCGACTTCGACTGAGTTAGACCCAATACAGAATTACACTTCTCAGACTCTGCATGCCAATAGTGTCAAGGCGCATTCAAAAACTGAGAATCGAGAGGCGATAGCCTTTCACTATGACACTTCAAACGATTTCTATGCGCTATGGCTAGATAAGGCCATGATTTATTCCTGTGCCTACTTTAAGCAAGCCGATAATACACTCGAACAGGCACAACAGGATAAGTTAGATCACATCTGTCGCAAGTTACTGCTTAAACCAGGCGAGCTCTTCCTCGATATAGGCTGTGGATGGGGAGCGCTGGTTATTCATGCGGCCAAGCATTATGGTGTTATTGCCCACGGAATTACCTTGAGTGAACGTCAGTTTGATTTAGCTAACCAGCACATAGCTGAGGCTGGGCTACAGGATAGGGTAACAGTTGAATTACGAGATTACCGTGATTTACATGGCGATAATATATATGACAAGATTTCCAGTATTGGCATGTTTGAGCATATAGGCTTGAAGAATCTCCCGCTCTATTTTTCTACCGTACATCGTTTGCTAAAACCAACAGGACTTTTCCTCAATCACGGTATTACGCACTATGAAGAAGGCTGGAACAAGACGCTATCCACCGAGTTTATTAACCGTTATGTCTTTCCCGATGGGCAGCTGGATACAGTAAGTAATATTCAGCTGCTTATGGAGCGTGCTAAATTTGAAATTGCCGATGTAGAAGCCTTGCGCTGTCACTATGCATTAACGCTTAGACATTGGGTAGATAGGCTTGAGCAACATCATGAACAGGCTTTGCAGTATGTAAGTGAGGCTACTTATCGGGTATGGCGTCTTTATATGGCAGCATGCGCACTGGAGTTTGAATCAGGTGAAATCGGCATCTATCAGGTGCTTGCAGGTAAGATTACTGATGGCACTAGTGTGCTACCTTTAACACGCCAGCACATCTACTCTCCTATTGCTACTGCGGAGGATGTGGAGTAACGTGAAGTTGTTTAGGACATGTTTCCCGCTAAATAAAAAACCTGCTTAGCCTAATACAAAGAGCTAAAAGAAGTAGATAAAATGTTTGGTAGGCATGTGTACTACATGAAACTCTAGAGGAATACAGCCATGACAAAGCCAGACCTAAAAAAAACTAAATATCAAGAACATATGGAAGCACTTGAAGCGCATAAAGCACTAGTGAATCAGCTAGATGCATCTGACTCAGGTATTCATTTAGACCAGATAAAATTCTCTCTTGATAAGCTGGCCATCACACTCGAGGAGTATTTCAAGGTACTTGGAGTTCCTTAATTTACTATAATACTCGTGACTAGCACTAAAATCTTTGATGTCTGCTGCAATATATTCTGTTTTTGAGGGGCAAGATTGGTGCAGAAAATACATCAAACTTTGAGTGGGTCAATTTAAGCCGCAAGCAATAAAGCTAAGGCTGCATTATCTTGAGTATTATCAGTCAACGCTAATTTATGTTAAATAATACAGCCTTAGAAAACAGCCCCGCACTTTGGCTGGCACATTTGCCAAGGCCTGTTGAACACAGTAATAAATTTACACGTGGTCACGCTATGGTTGTTGGTGGTTACCCACTAACGGGCGCGGCGCGACTGGCCGCAAAGGCTGCCGCTCGCACTGGTGCTGGCCTTACTACCGTTATCGTGCCAGAAATTGCATTCCCAATTTACGCCGCATCACTTACCAGCATTATGGTAAAACCCATTAGTAATTATGAGGATTTTGCAATAATCTTACGTGACAAGCGTATCTCTGCCTATCTTGTAGGCTCTGGCGCAGGTGTAAGTGCAGAAACACGTGATTACGCCGTTTCAATATTAGCCACCGGCAAACCTTGCGTACTGGATGCAGATGCTATTAGCGTGTTTGAGGGTGAGTTAACTAGGCTAAAAAATGCAATCAAAGGTCATTGTGTTATGACGCCTCATCAAGGCGAATTTGGTCGTGTATTTGAGACGCATCATGATAGGGTTATTAATACTAGCAACGCTGCTAAAACCAGTGGCGCCATTATCGTATTAAAAGGTAGTGAAACTATTGTCGCTGCACCTGATGGTAGGTTGATTATTAATCGTAATGCTCCACCAACGTTAGCCACTGCAGGTTCTGGCGATGTATTAGCCGGTATTATTACGGGCTTGCTTGCACAAGGTATGGACTCATATTTGGCCGCTGCCGCTGGAGTATGGCTGCATGGTGAGGCAGCTAATTTGTTTGGTCTTGGGTTGATTGCAGAAGATTTACCCGAGATGTTACCAAAAGTCTTTGCCAGCCTTTATAAAGAATAATAGTGATATCAATGCTAATATTAAATCTAGACCGTGTCTCTACCTATAATTAACATGGTACATAACCCTAGTCACTGCAATTAAATTTGGAGCGCGTCAATATGGAATATAGGGATTACTATCAGGTGTTGGGTGTTGCGAAAACAGCGTCTGCTGAGGAAATCAAAAAGGCCTATCGCAAATTAGCCCGCAAGTACCATCCTGATGTAAGCAAAGAGCCAAATGCGGAAGCGCACATGAAAGAGGTCAATGAGGCCAATGCTGTACTTTCTGACCCAGAGAAACGCACGGCATTTGACCAGCTTGGCAGCCATCAGAGCGGCCAAGACTTTCAACCTCCACCAGATTGGAATACAGGGTTTGAGTACTCTGGCAGTGGTGCATCGACTGCGGATGCTGCAGAGTTTAGTGATTTCTTTGCTAATTTATTCAGTCAAACAGGACATCACAGAAAACCAAGATCTAATCAGATGCGAGGTGAGGATCATCATGCCAAGATACTCATTGACCTGCGTGATGCCTATGAAGGCAGTACTCGAGTTATTACATTAAACGCGCCTCAAGAAGATGAGCATGGCCGCGTGACGATGAAAGAACATAGTCTGAATGTGAAGATTCCTAAAGGAGTAAAAGAAGGTCAGCATATTCGCTTGAGTGGTCAGGGCAGCCCTGGTTTTGGTGGCGGGAAAGCGGGTGATTTATTTTTGGAAATTCATTTCAAAACCGATGCTTATTATCGTGTAGAAGGCAAAGATGTCTATCAGACATTGCCTGTAACGCCGTGGGAAGCTGCTCTTGGTGCCACTATTGAAGCGCCTACACCCTCTGGCAATGTACAGATGAAAGTACCCGCCGGATCGCAAACTGGTCGTAAGCTCCGACTAAAGGGTCGGGGTATTCCAGGGGAAATTCTGGGTGATATTTATATCGTACTAGAAGTCGTACTACCCCCCGCAAACACTGACAAAGCGCGACAGTTATATGAGAAGATGGCACGAGAACTACCTTTTAATCCACGTCAGAAAATTGGAGCGTGAGCCATGACACAAAACAACACGATGTCTGATATGAAGTCCAGTATGATAATAGCCGAGTTAATAGATGACATCACTTTGACCTTGGAAGACTTTTCTCAGGCGTGCGCGGTAGAGCCAGCCTGGGTTGTGGAGCGAGTCGAAGCTGGTATCCTAGGCGGCAAAACTCAAGGCCAAGTCACTTTCTGTTTTGTAAGCGCTGATTTGATGCGAGCTAGGCAACTTGTAGCGATAGAGCGAGATTTTGACGCCAATCAAGAGCTTGCTGCCTTAGTTGCAGATCTAATCGAAGAAGTCAGGCGACTCAAAGCGCATCTTAAGGCGGTTGGGGTAGGTGCTAATTAAATTCTAACAGTTTGGCTTTTAGCTAGGCCATATATCACAACTTTTTCCTCCGCTGTAATATGTAAAAATGATTATTCATAAAGGATATTCAGAAGATATAGGCAGATTTAAAAGAAAAAGGCCATATCTGAAGATATGGCCTTAAATTGGTGGTGAAGATTATAAATCTAGATCACTACCGCCCCACGTGGGTTGAAACTGAATAACTGTCATATCATTGCGATGAAATTGAAAAGGCCTCATATAGATTTGATTAGCTGACATGGGTTTTAATATGCCACGGCAACATGATTAGCAAATTTGAACCTGTATGCTAAATTATAAAATCTGCTTAATATCACTCGCAATTTCAGCAGGTTTTTCTCCATAATTAATATAAAGCCTTATTTTTCCTGATTTATCATATACATACATTCCTGCACTATGGTCTAAGGTATAACCACTCTTACCTTCACTTGCCACTTTTTTTGCATAGATTTTAAAGTTAGCAACGGTTTCGGCTGTTTGCGTCGCATTACCACGCAACCCTAAAAAGCTAGGATTAAATGAAGGCACAAATTTCGCCAGTATTTCCTGCGAATCTCGCTCCGGGTCTAGTGTAATAAACAACACTTGCACTTCATCGGACTGCTTGCCAAGCAATTTTATAGTGTTTTTAAGGTCGCTCATGGTAGTAGGACAAACGTCCGGACAATGCGTATAGCCGAAAAATAACACAATGGCTTTGCCCTTAAAATCAGCTAATGTACGTGACTTGCCTGTGTGGTCAGTCAGGTGAAAGGTCTGGGTAAAATCAGCACCTGTGATATCAGTACCAACGAAATGCAGTTTGGGTTTGCTAGGACTGCAAGCCACCAACATGCAAAATGCTAATATGCAAAAAAATGGGAGTAATACTAGTTTTTTCATGTCCAATGTACCTCAATTTTGCCGGTTACTATCAACATTTGATTCTAGCACACGCCATAAATGCACTGCTTTCGTTTACAATATTAAATTAGCAAAATTACAACTTTGAAGGCAATACAACATGGCAATACCAACCTCAATGGCAGACCGCGATGGCGTAATTTGGTATGACGGACAAATGGTTAACTGGCGCGATGCTACAACGCATGTACTGACACACACTTTACATTATGGCATGGGCGTTTTTGAAGGCGTACGCGCCTACAAAACTGAACAAGGCACGGCGATTTTCCGTTTAAAAGAACACACAGATCGCTTATTTAGAAGCGCGCACATTTTACAAATGAAAATGCCATTCTCTAAAGAAGAGCTAATGGAAGCACAAAAAGCGGCAGTACGTGAAAACAATCTAGAATCAGCTTATATGCGTCCAATGGCGTTTTACGGCGCTGAGGCGATGGGTATTTCTGCTAAAACACTTTCTACTCACGTCATTGTAGCCGCTTGGAAATGGGGCGCATACATGGGTCAAGAGGCGCTGGACAATGGCATTCGCGTAAAAACATCGTCATTCTCACGCCACCACGTAAACATCACCATGTGTAAAGCCAAGGCCAACGGCAATTACATGAACAGTATTTTAGCGCACCAAGAAGCTGCGCAAGATGGCTACGATGAAGCCTTGTTGTTGGATGTTGACGGCTTTGTCGCGGAAGGTTCTGGCGAGAATGTTTTTATCGTACGTAATGGCAAACTCTATACGCCAGACTTAACCAGCGCGTTAGAAGGCATCACACGCGACACTATCGTGACCTTGGCTAGTGAACTTGGCATAGAAGTGATAGAAAAACGCATCACGCGCGATGAAGTATATGGTGCGGATGAAGCCTTTTTTACAGGGACTGCTGCTGAAGTTACCCCCATCCGCGAACTAGACCGGCGCGAGATTGGCGCTGGTACTGCTGGCCCAATCACCAAACAACTGCAGAGCTTATATTTTGATACAGTACACGGCAGATCAGTCAAACATCAACATTGGCTAACGCTAGTTAAATAGTTTTTCGAAGTAACAAAATGTAAGGGCTCGATTTATCGGGCCCTGATTACAAAAAATTGAGTGCTATCAATTACAGCAAAGATATAAAGGACATAAAAATGTCAGGCATAAAAGAAATAGAAGTCACTGCTAAAGACTTACCACTGCACTGCCCTACCGATGCCGTGGCGCTATGGGCATCACACCCGCGCGTATTTTTAGATATTGTAGATACAGGGCATGTTGCCTGCCCATATTGCGGCACCAAATATAAGCTTAAAGAGGGCGAAGTTGTGGGACATCATTAGATTGATGTTTTTGGTATAGAACTATATTGATATCTAATCTACATTAAATAAATTTAGACTTGTTTTCAGAAAGAGAATCTATGGGTTATATCAATAAAAACTTAATTCCCGATGAGAGTGTTATTTATCGTGCTCAATTACATTGGATAATTTTTGCCAAAGCAGCCCCCTCATTTTTACTAGCCATCATATTCTTTATCATCTCAAGTAATACCGAGAATTACTCATTTCTTTTAGGAATTGGTTTTATCTTTTTACTTGCGGCAATCTTTGCGGCTATTGGAAGTTGGATGAAGCTCAAGACTTCTGAGTTTGCTGTCACAAATAAACGCGTACTCATAAAAGTGGGGTTCATTAGACGGCACTCGCTAGAATTACCACTTCAAAAAGTCGAAGGAATCGGGGTTGACCAGGGATTATTAGGTCGGCTGTTAGGTTTTGGTACCATTATAGTAACAGGGACTGGTGGAACTAAAGAGCGGTTTGACGGGATTGCTTTGCCTTTGGAATTTCGAAAGCAGGTCCAAGCTCAAGTCGCGGTTTAAGTAAAATTTACTCTCATAAAATTTGTAGGTTGGACTAAATAAAATGAAGCTCAACCTATAAATTAAGTATTAAAAAAATCGCTTTATTTCCGCTTCACTAGCCCACAAAGTTTCAATCACCTTCTCTGCATTGATATCTGCACTATTCGTCCAAATCATCACCTCTGCTTGAGAGTTAGCATTCGTAAACAAATGATATTCTCCTAATTTTGCATGTAACTGCCGAGCTACTGCAACACCTGTATCAATCAAATGAATATGTGCGCCAACAGTGTTTTGAATAGCAGATTTTACAAATGGATAATGCGTACAACCCAACACAATGGTATCAGCATGCTCGTCTAATAGCGGCTTGGTATATTGACTAATAAGCTGCAAAGTTTTGGGTGTATCCAACTCACCTAATTCAATTTGCTCGACCAATCCGATACAAGCTTGCGTAACGACTTGAACGTTACGCCCATAGCTTTCTAACAACGCAGCAAACTGTGCGCTTTTGAGCGTACCACTAGTTGCTAACACGCCAATAATACCGCTCTTAGTGACTTCTGCCGCGGGCTTTACGGCGGGCTCCATACCGATAATTGGTATATCTAAATACGAATATTTATCGCGTAAACTGGTCGCGGCGGCGGCGGTTGCTGTGTTGCAAGCAATGACTAAGGCTTTTGCACCTTGCGTGAGTAAAAATTCAGCAATAGTAAATACGCGCTGTTCTATTTGTTCAGTGGTTTTGTTGCCGTAAGGCGCATGTTTGCTATCGGCAAAATAGATTAAATTTTCATGTGGCAGCAATGCGTGTATATGTTTGAGTACCGACAAGCCACCTACGCCTGAATCCATGACGCCAATTGGGCGCTGTAATAACGGTGTAGTAATATTTTGAGTTTTGTCTGATTGAAGGCTCATTAACAGCTAAATAATAATGGATGAGTTGAATTATAATGGAGCAATTATAAAGGAATTTTATGGGCAATCGATTAAGTAAAATCTACACACGTACTGGCGACGAAGGTACAACTGGATTGGGTGATGGCACACGTGTAAAAAAAGATAGTTTGCGTGTTGAGGCGATGGGCGATGTAGATGAACTTAACGCGGTGATAGGCCTACTGATTACCGAGCTTTTAAGTGCTAAGCCATCTGCGCATTTACTACCGTTACTCACACACATTCAGCACGATTTATTTAATTTAGGTGGCGAAATTTGCATCCCGAATTACGTGATGATTGAAGCAACACGTGTAGGTGCACTAGAAAATGCCATTGATAGTTTGAATGATAGTCTAGAACCGCTTAAAGAATTTATTTTACCGGGCGGCACCAAAGCTGCCGCTTATTGCCATTTGGCGCGCACTGTGTGCCGCCGCGCCGAGCGACTACTCATTAAACTCAGCCGCGATGAAGCTGTAACAGCCATATCGCTACAATATATCAATCGGTTGTCAGACTTATTATTTGTGTTATGCCGCATCATCAACAAAGATGCGGGCGTAAGCGATGTGCTATGGAATAACACATCCGACAAATAATGAGCTGCATGAATGAGCACACGGCGCTTTACGCTATAATATTGAAATGATTAAAAAATTATTCAACAAAGTTTTTGGCCAAAAAATATTTGGTGCGCCTATAGATGCATCTAAAGCTAACAGCCAAAAAAATGTTGGTTCCGTTACTTCAAGCCGTTTGTCTGTAAAAAAAACAGGCGGAAATAAAGCGAATACGAGCAAGCTCGACACCAGTAAAGCCAAACGTACAGGTAATAAAGCGCACCAAATCGATAAATCCTTACTCTCAAACGGTGCCATAAAAACTACTGAAGGCTTACAAAAAGCCGGGTTTGAGGCATTTGTTGTGGGTGGTGCAGTACGCGATTTACTGCTTAATCGTCGCCCTAAAGACTTCGATATTGCCACCGACGCCACGCCTGAACAAGTTAATCGCATATTCAGACGCAGCCGCATTATTGGGCGTCGTTTTCGCTTAGTACACGTGATGTTTGGCGATGAAACTATAGAAGTCTCGACCTTTCGCGGCAGCCATTTAAGTGATAGCAGTGATGATAGTGAAGGCAAAGTCACAGATAGCGGTCGCATTATTCGTGACAACGTATTTGGTTCGATTGAAGAAGATGCGATTCGTCGCGATTTCACCGCCAATGCACTGTATTACAACCCAGCAACTGAAGAAATCCTGGATTTTCATAATGGCGTAACGGATATTAAAGCGGGCATCTTGCGCATGATAGGCGACCCGGCAACGCGCTATGCCGAGGACCCCGTGCGCATGCTACGTGCTGTGAGATTATCCGCAAAATTAGGCTTAAAAATAGATAAAGATACCGAAGCGCCCATTACCAAACTTGCTAACTTGCTAGAAGATGTACCACCCAGCCGCTTATTTGATGAAATGCTCAAGCTATTTTTATCTGGCCATGCCATTGAAAGCATTGGCGTCTTGCGCAAACAAAACCTGCATCACGGCTTATTGCCCATGCTGGATGTAGTACTAGAGCAGCCACTAGGCGAACGTTTTGTCATGCTCGCCATGCAGAATACCGATGATCGGATTTTGTCAGGCAAGTCTGCCAACCCGAGCTTTTTATTCGCTAGTCTGTTGTGGCACGAAATGCTAGCCGCCTGGAAACAATATCAGGCTGAGGGTAACCACCTAATCCCTGCCATGCACTTAGCAATGAATGAAGTCATAGATATTCAGGCAGAGAAACTGGCAATTCATAATCGCTATACCGCCACCATGAAAGAAATCTGGGGCATGCAACCACGTTTTGAGCAACGCGCAGGCAAACGCCCTTTTGGCATATTAGAGCATCCACGCTATCGCGCGGCTTATGATTTTTTACTCTTGCGTTGTGAGTCTGGCGAGATAGATGCCGAGCTTGGTGAATGGTGGACTGCTTTTGCTAATGCCAATGGCGAAGAACGCACCGCCATGTTGCAAGCAGATACCTCACCGAAAAAACGTCGCAAACACCCACGTAAAAAAGCAATCAACAATGGTGGCGTCGATGAGCAGCCAACCAAGCAAAATGACTAAAGATTTACCAGCTCAAACAAAGCCAAACATTGCCTATATTGCATTAGGGAGTAATTTAAACAACCCAATCAACCAGATACGTACAGCTTTTTTAGCGCTTAAAGGTATTAATAAAACCGCTGTATTAGCTCAATCCAGCCTATATCGCACTGCCCCTGTTGGTTATGATGCTAATCAATTAAAACAAGTGCCTGACTTTATCAATGCGGTGGCTAAAGTCAGCACAGAATTGACACCACTAGAGTTATTAGAAGCAATATTAACCATAGAAAACAACTTTGGCCGCGAGCGGCCTTTTGCTAACGCGCCACGGATATTAGATATGGATTTACTGCTCTATAGTGACACAATTATGCAGTCACAAAAATTAACTATACCGCATCCGCGCATGTTTGAGCGTGGCTTTGTATTACTGCCATTAGCAGAAATCGCTCCCGATTTGATGATTGCACATTATGGAAGAGCTACTGATTTAGCGCAAAAATGTGCTAATCAAGGCGTAGAGATAATCAAGAATTAACCAAGTGAATTTAAACTGATGAGTATATTTAATAAATTTCCATACATCGTGATTGAAGGCCCAATAGGTAGTGGTAAAACTACGCTTGCACGACTGCTGGCAGACGAATTTTCAGTGAATTTACTGAGTGAGAAAGCCGAAGAAAATCCTTTTTTGGCACGCTTTTATCAAGATGCGCAACGCTACGCATTGCCTACACAATTGTTTTTTTTGTTTCAACGCGCAGGCCAAATCAGCGAAATGGCGCAACGCGATATGTTTGCCAAAGGCACTGTATCTGATTTCTTTTTACAAAAAGATTCGTTATTTGCACGACTTAATTTGGATGATGAAGAATATGCACTGTATCACCAAATTTATCAGCATTTGCACCTCAAAGCATCCAACCCAGACTTGGTCATTTACCTACAAACGCCTGTAGATAAGCTGCTTGAGCGCATTGAAGAAAGAAATGTAAGTTATGAACAAGAAATGTCGCGTGAGTATCTAACACGTTTGGCGAATGCCTACAGCGAGTTTTTTCACACCTATGATGCATCACCTGTATTGATTGTAAATAACGAAAAATTAAATGTCACCAAAGACGAATCTGCACTTAATTTATTAATAGACCGTATCATGCAGATTAAAAGTCGCCGTGAATATTTCAACCCCAATTTTGAATAGGGCGAATTAGTACAAGATGATGACAGATAAAAAGTGAACAATAGACCCGAACGGGCTATTGTTCACTTTAAATGGTTAGTAGATGATACGTGAAACTTCCGAACAATCATTTAAAGGGGATTTACCATGAAAAAATCGCTATTAGCTTTAGCACTACTCTCAGTAACAGGTTTAGCAAATGCCAACCTAATTGTAAACGGTTCATTTGAAGCTCCAACACAAACACCAGGTACCTATGGTACTTATTTTGGCACCTCTGTACCTGGTTGGGTAGCAGGTACAAATGGTATTGAAGTACGTAACAATTTATTCGGCACCGCAGAAGATGGCGTCAACTTTGTAGAACTTGATACATTTGCAAATAGTAATATGTCTCAAACTGTTACAACTACAGCGGGTGTGTTATATAGCTTAGATTATTGGTACTCACCAAGAGTTGGCCAACCAGCAAGTACAAATGGTGTCTCTTCATATTGGAATGGCGTCCTCCTAACTAATTCTACAGGCAATGGTGGTAGCATTAACAATTGGGTTGATTTATCATTTCTAGTCACAGGTACTGGTAATGATATCTTGTCATTTTATGCGACTGGTACTTCCGACTCACTTGGCGGCAACGTTGATAACGTAAGCTTAACAGCAACACCATTACCTGCAGCTGTTTGGCTAATGGCTTCTGGCTTAGGCTTCTTGGGTTTTGGCCGTCGCAAATCAATATAAGCAATAACCTAATCTCTAGTTAAATCAAAACGGCCTCTTTATGAGGACGTTTTTTTTGTCTTTATGTTTATGTCACTTTTAAGATTAGTACTTTTCAATATGCAATTGCGCATTGTTAGCACCATAAAAATCGTTTCATTGTAAAATATCGCAATGCACTTAAATCAGCTTCTAAATTTATCCAAGGCTGGCGAAAAACTCGCTATGCTCACTTGCTATGATGCCACGTATGCCAAACTGATGGAGGCTGCTGGGGTTGATTTATTGCTGGTGGGCGACTCATTAGGCATGGTTTTACAAGGCTTTGATAACACGCTGCAGGTTAGCATGGCGGCGATGGTCTACCACACCGAAATGGTGGCACGTGGCTGCAAACACACGTTCATTATTGCTGACATGCCTTATGGCAGTTATGAAAACAATGCCCAAGTCGCTTATAAAAATGCGGCTAAATTAATTGCCGCTGGCGCACACATGGTAAAACTCGAGGGTGGTGGTGTTATGGTGGAAACCGCGCGCTATTTGGTAGAGCGCGACATTCCTGTTTGTGCGCACTTAGGCTTTACGCCACAATCGGTACATCAATTAGGTGGTTATAAAATTCAAGGTAAAACGCCTGATAGTGCACATCAAATTATGCAGGACGCCAATGCCATGAGTGCAGCTGGTGTGAGTTTTGTGTTGCTGGAAATGATGCCAACTGAATTAGCTAAACAAATTACAGAATCAATTAACACCCCCACAATTGGCATAGGTGCTGGGGTTAACTGCAGTGGGCAAGTATTGGTGCTACAAGACTTACTGGGTATTTATACTGGGGTTGCCGATAAAAATCCTAGCGATCATAAATCGCCACGCTTTGTTAAAAACTTTTTGATTGAAACAAATAGCATTCAACAAGCGATTACTAATTACGTGTCAGCCGTCAAAAACAAGACTTTCCCAGCGATAAAGCACAGCTATTAAACTGTAAAACTCATATCTATGCAAATAATTAACACCGTTATCGCTCTACGTGAGCGCCTAGCCTTAGAAGCTAATATTGCCTTTGTGCCAACCATGGGTAATTTGCATGCTGGGCACATCAATCTAATCAAATTCGCCAAACAACAAGACGCTATTAATCAAAAAGTATGTGTAGTAGTGAGTATTTTCGTTAACCCACTACAATTTGGCGCTAATGAAGATTTGAGTGCTTATCCTCGTACGCTGCAAGCTGACTGCGCAAAACTAAAAGAAGCAGGAGTCAATATAGTATTTATCCCAGAAATCAGTGAACTTTACCCAGATTTTGATACTGAAACTTCAAATCTAGGTCAAAGCATGATGATCGTCCCACCACCAATTGCAGATGAGTTATGCGGCACAACGCGGCCTGGGAATTTTTCTGGGGTTGCTACAGTAGTGCTCAAACTATTTAATATAGTCAAACCTACAACCGCTATATTTGGCAAAAAAGATTTTCAGCAGCTATTCATTATCCGCGAATTAGTACGGCAATTTAATCTGTCTATTAGTATTATTGCGGCAGACACAGTGCGGAAACCAGACGGCTTAGCCATGAGTTCACGTAATAGTTATCTTACTATCACCCAACGTAAAGAGGCTAGTGAGCTTCAAAAAACACTCGCCCGAGTTGTAACTGATTTACAAACTAGTCGCATTAGCTTTATTGAGGCTGAGCAAGCCGCAATAAAACATCTAAGCACACGAGGTTGGGCAGTAGATTACATTTCAATTCGCATCGCTTCAACACTGTTAGCAGCCAAGCGTGACGATAAAGCGGCTATCGAAAATTTAGTGATATTAGGTGCCGCTCGTTTAGGTAAAACAAGACTTATTGATAATATTGAATTTAAATTAGCAAGTTCATAAGCTTGTCGCACAGCAAACAAATGGCCAGAGGCTAAGCTTTGCGATAAACTTTCGCCCAATTGAGTGAACGTAGAACCTTCTCTGTTTACATTCTTAAGAGATTGAATTAACTTAAAGATTTATGTAAATCTAAGGTTTGCTTTATAATACTTGGCTCTACAATATTTTCTTGAGAGCAGTAACCTAAAGCACTGCACAAAAAACCATGCAAAGAACCATGCTTAAATCCAAATTGCACCGCGTACATGTCACTCAGTCAGAGTTGCATTATGAAGGTAGTTGTGCGATTGATGTGACCTTGCTAGAAGCAGCCGACATCCAAGAGTATGAACAAATTAGCATTTATAACGTCACTAATGGCGAGCGCTTTTCTACTTATGCTATTCGTGGTGAGCGCAGCTCTGGCATTATTTCAGTCAACGGTGCGGCTGCGCATAAAGCTAATCCACAAGATATTTTGATTATTGCAAGCTACGCAAACTACAGTGATGCAGAACTTAAAAACTTTCATCCGCAATTGATTTATGTGGATGAGCAAAATCACATTCTGGACACACGTCACGTAATACCCGTGCAAACGGCATAAATTAAGCGATATACCATCCCTCATACCTAATATAAAACAAAGCCAGCAACATCAGGAAAGTATAACAATGGAATTAGAAGCAATGAAACTAGCGGTAATAGATGCGCTAGAAGATGTAAAAGGTTTTGATATTACCGTCATGGATGTACGCAAACTTACTTCAATGACGAGCTATATGATTATCAGTAGCGCAACTTCAAGCCGCCAAGCAAAAGCCTTGGCCGATAATGTACGCGAAAAACTCAAAGAAAAAGGCGTAGATATTCGTGGTACCGAAGGCGAAAAAGAAGGTGAGTGGGTATTAGTGGATTTAAACGACATCGTGGTTCATGTGATGGTGCCAGCAACCCGTGCTTACTATAACTTAGAGCAACTCTGGGGCGAAACAGAAAACCGTCGTAGCCACATAAAATCAGACATTTAGTCTAAATATCAAAAATAAGTATTAAACACTTAAATCGTAATTTATCTTTTAGCCCACGCTCAATAATTTCAATGAAACTAAAAATCATCTCAGTCGGCCACAAAATGCCGGACTGGGTTGAATTTGCTTGTGCTGAATATATCAAACGTATGCCACGCGAAGCCAACATTGAAATAATTGAAATCAAACCAGAAAAACGTGCTGCAGGTAATAACACCGAAAATATCCAAAGTCTTGAAGCAAAACGTATTCTAGAGGTCGCTGCGAAAGATTATTTAATCGCATTAGATGAGCGTGGAGCCAGCGTAACTACCTTGCAACTTGCAGAACGTATGGCTAACTGGCTCACTTTTGGTCGCGATATTGCTTTAGTGATTGGCGGTGCCGATGGCTTGCATGACAGTGTCAAGCAGCGTGCTGACTGGCTTTGGAGCTTATCTAAACTCACTTTACCACACGGCATGGTGCGTGTGCTGCTCACCGAACAACTTTACCGTGCACATTCTGTCATTAACAACCATCCCTATCACCGCGAATAGCTATAATGGTCTAAGGAGCAAGTCGCCAGTTAAGCGAATGCCTATCATCTATGCCTCAATCAGCATCTACAGCTTCAAACACTAAAGCACTAGTATGGTTTCGTCGCGATTTACGTGATTATGACCATGCCGCGTTTTATCATGCGCTAAAGAATAACAACCAAGTTTACTGTGTATTCGTTTTTGATAAAGAGATACTGGATCAACTTACAGATAGAGCAGATCGCCGGGTCGAATTTATTTGGGAAAGTGTCGTTGAACTTAAAACTAAACTGCAAGCGAATGGTGGCGATTTAATCGTTAAATATGGCGTGGCTAGTGAAGAGATTATTAAACTTGCACAGACACTTAAGGTTGATGCAGTTTATAGTAATCGTGATTATGAACCCAGTGCAATTGCACGTGATGCATTAGTCAAAACAGCATTATCTATACAAGGAATTGATTTTTATCAATTTAAAGATCAAGTTATTTTTGAACAAGATGAAATTCTCACTTTGGCTGGCAAACCATATGGCGTATTTACGCCTTACAAAAATACTCACATTAAAAAACTCAACGACTTCTATTTAAAAGCTTACCCTGTTGATTTTTATATTAAAAATTTAGCAAAAATTCCCAAGAGTGAAATGCCGTCATTAGAAAGCATAGGATTTGAACGCACAAACTTAGGTACACTCAAACTGCCTACGGGTATGTCTGGTGGCGCAACTTTGTTTACGGACTTTTGCGAACGCATGAATCGCTATAAAGAAGCTCGTGATTTCCCTGCTGTCAAAGGCGTGTCATATTTATCGGTACATTTACGTTTCGGTACAGTTTCTGTGAGGCACCTAGCACGCACCGCTTGGCGTATGGGCGGCTTAGGTGCTGAGACTTGGCTAAATGAGCTGATTTGGCGTGATTTCTACTTTCAAATTCTGCACCATCACCCACAACTAGCTTATGGTAAAGCTTATAAGGCTGAGTTTGAATCACTAGCCTTTCCTAATAAGCAGGATTATTTTGATGCATGGTGTACAGGTAAAACCGGCTATCCACTAATAGATGCTGCTATGCGTCAACTCAATAGCACAGGTTTTATGCACAATCGTCTACGCATGATTACAGCAAGCTTTCTGGTTAAAGATTTGCTCATAGATTGGCGTTGGGGCGAACAATATTTCGCAGAAAAATTAATCGACTTTGATTTAAGCGCTAATAACGGTGGGTGGCAATGGGCGGCCTCTACAGGTTGCGATGCACAACCTTGGTTTAGGATTTTCAACCCCATCACTCAAAGCGAGAAGTTTGACAGTGCAGGTAAATTTATCCGCAAATATATCCCCGAACTTCAGAAATGTAGCAACAAAGAAATACATGCACCATGGATGATGTCTCTTTTACATCAGCAAACAATTAAGCTCATCATTGGTCATGATTATCCTACACCCATTGTTGATCATGCTATACAACGCCAACTAACACTGGCTTTATATAAGAATTAAAGTGCAAAAAGTTAGGACTTTAGCGCTAAATTGACTGTATTAATTACCGTTGTATTTTTACAACAAAAATACTATTCAATGCTCGAGCCTATTTTATGAGTGGACAGAAATCACGTACTCAGCAATAATAAAACATGTAGCCTTTTGGCTTTGCATGACAACAAAAGAATTAACTCAACTATTCACATGAAATGACTTATGCGCCTTAAATTTTCAAATCTAATTATTGCTATTGTGTTGGCTCTGACGGTCACGGGCTGTGCGACACAAAACAATAGAGATCCTTTAGAAGGCTTAAACCGTGGTGTTTATAAATTTAATGATGTCGCTGATAAAGCAGTATTCAAACCAGTGGCCACTGTCTATAAAACCATAACGCCTAGTCCTATACGTACAGGCATAAATAACTTTTTTGGCAATATAAATACTTTTATTTCCACCATTAACAATTTACTGCAATTCAAATTTTCTAATGCCTTTTCGGAAGCAGGTAGGTTTGCTATTAACACCACCTTCGGTATTGGCGGCTTAATTGACCTTGCATCAATGGATAACATTCCAAAATATAAAGAAGATTTCGGTCAAACCTTAGGTTACTGGGGTGTAGGAAATGGTGCATACCTGGTATTACCAATCCTTGGACCAAGTACGGTACGTGATACAACAGGCTTGGTGGTGGATACAGTTGCATTTAACCCCATCAGCTACTTACACGATAACGATGGAGTTGCAGCAAGCAATGTTTTGTGGGGCGCACAGTTCATTGACAAACGCGCTGAACTACTACCTGCTAGTGATTTGCTTGATAGTGCCTCATTAGACCCATACGCGTTTATGCGTGATGCCTATCTGCAACGTCGCGCTAGCCAAGTACAAGATGGGCATGCACCTGGCGCATCCATTAACGATGACTTTGAAGATGCCGCACCAGTTAATGGCGTCCCTGAAACAAGTCCAAGAAGTTCTGATTTACCAGCTAAAGATAGCAAATAAAATAGTTAAGTGGTAGGTAAAGTTTAATTAATAAAAAAGCTCCTGTATGGAGCTTTTTTATTAATCACTCTTAGACTGCTAATCTCCGGCCGCTACCGTCATATGTTCAATTAGAATAGACCCTACCTTTTTCGAGCTATGCTTTAAAGAGTCATTACCAATCGCAACAATCTGTTTAAGCATGTCGCCTAGATTACCCGCAATGGTAATTTCCTCTACAGGATAGGCAATCACACCATTTTCCACCCAAAAACCTGCTGCACCACGTGAATAATCACCAGTGACCATATTCAACCCATGACCAAGCACTTCAGTGACCAGCAAGCCTGTGCCCATCATTTTAAGTAACCCAGCAAAACTTAAATCAGTAGGAATACCCGCTGGTTGAACAATTAGATTATGACTACCACCTGCATTACCCGTAGTTTGCATGCCCAATTTCCGTGCCGAGTAACTTGATAAAACATAACCTTGCAATACGCCATTTTCTATTAATTGTCGCGATTGCGTCGCCACACCTTCGCTATCAAATGGACTACTTGCTACGCCACGCAACAAATGCGCATCCTCATAGATATTCAATAATGGTGAAGCGATTTGTGTGCCTAGACTATCAAGTAAAAATGAAGATTTACGGTATAAATTACCGCCAGATACCGCGCTAATAAGTGAAGAAATCAAGCCAGATGCCAATGAGGCATCAAATATCACTGGCACTTGTGCAGTTTTAATCGCACGTGAACCTAAGCGACGCACCGTACGTTCACCTGCAGTAACGCCTACAGAGGCTGCCGAATCCAAATCCAAGGCACTACGCGCGCTGGTATACCAATAGTCACGTTGCATATCACCGTCTTTACCTTCAGCAATTACCGAGCAACTAATACCATGACGTGAAGTAGCATACCCGCCTACAAAGCCATGACTATTGGCATAAGCAAATACGCCTTCAGAAATTGAAACGCTAGCGCCTTCAGAATTAGTGATACGCTTATCCACATCACGTGCGGCAGTTTCACAGGTTTTAGCAATTTCAATTGCCTCATCTACCGACAGGTCCCAAGGATGATACAGATCACAATCAGGCAATTCTTTTGCCATCAACACCGTATCGGCTAAGCCACAAAATTCATCTTTTGCTGTGTAGCGCGCGATATTACAAGCTGCGGCTACAGTATCTTGCAGGGCTTGAACTGATAAATCTGAAGTGCTGGCATGGCCTTTTTGATAGCCAAAATAGACCGTCACCGAGATACCTTTATCGCGGTTATATTCTATGGTTTCAGTTTCACCCATCCGCACTGAAACATTTTGTCCTGTGCCAAAACTCACTTCCGTCTCCGCAGATGAGGCACCAGCTTGTTTAGCCATACGCAAGACATCTTGCGTCATTTGTTTAATACTGTCTAAATCATAGGGTGATTCACTGCGTGAGTTTGTGTTATTGGCGATGCTTGAGCTTGTCATGCTGTCTTTCATTGAGTATGGATGCAAAGTGATAACCGATTTGAGAAAATGAGGGCTAAAATAGTTGCACTAAAACTGCTATCATACCGCAGCCTTTGAAGATATGAACGATGAAAAACCACTATAAAGATAGCGAAAAAGAAATTTCTACTCAAGAATCAGAAATAGATTCAAATAATGAGCCGTTAAGTAAAACTAAGTTAAAAGCAGAGGCTGATGCTCTGCAGGTTCTAGGTGTAAAACTAGTTGCCCTACCTAAAGACAAACTTGCCAAGCTCAACCTACCTGAAAGCCTATCTGATGCAATTCAGGAGGCAAAACGTCTCACAGCCAATGGCGCAATCCGAAGGCAAAAGCAGTATATCGGCAGCCTGATGCGTGACATTGATACCGCGCAGATCGTAGACCAACTGCATCGCTGGGAAGGTAAACATACCGCTGAAAATGCACATTTTCATATGCTAGAGCGCTGGCGTGACCGCATGATTGAAAGTGCAGAAGTAGTCGCAGAGTGGATGAAGCTACATCCCCGTACCGATAGTCAACAATTACGCACTTTGATTCGCAACGTGCACCGCGAACTGCTAGCGAATAAGCCACCGAAAAGCAGTCGTGAGTTGTTTAAGTTAATACGTGAAATAACAGAAGCGGATACAAAATCATCTGAAGAGGCAATAATTGATGATGATGTAAAAGAGGATTAGGTTTAGCAAGTAATCATGGAGTACTCACCCGCGATTATTCACGCAAAACAATTGCTGTTGCTGCTTGGTATTGTTTTAGGCACTGGCACATTTGCGGGTTTTATTGCCAAGCTGATCAAAGTACCCGATGTGGTACTTTTTTTATTAGCGGGCATACTACTTGGGAGTGCGGCCCTAGGCTGGGTAAATATTCCTGTTGATTCCACAGTCAATCAATTACTGCTTATTTTTGGTTCTTGTTATATCTTATTTGATGGCGGTGCCAGCATTAAGCTAAGCGTATTGCGTAATGTATGGCCTACCTTAGTGGCTATTTCCACCGTCGGCGTATTGATAACCGCTGCGATTACAGGGCTGGCCGCCCAAGAGTTTCTAGGATTACCCTGGATTATCGCTTTACTGCTAGGCTCTACCATTGCCTCAACCGACCCAGCCACCTTAGTACCGGTATTTAGACAAGTAAAAATCCGTGCTAAAGTCGCGCAAACGGTCATGAGTGAATCGGCCTTTAATGACGCCATGGGCGCAATTCTCACTTTTACTGTTTTGGGCATTGCCATTGGTCATGGCAGCTTCTCAGCTAGTGATAACCTTATTGGCTTTTTAAAACAATCACTCATCGGTTTAGTGGGCGGCTTGGTGTTAGGCTACTTGACGGTGGTATTTATCGCTCATGAAAAATACAGATTTTTGGCGGAATATGCACCAGCCGTCACCTTAATGTCAGTCGCTGCGGCTTATTTAAGTGTAGACAGATTAAACGCTAGCGGCTTTATGGCTGTGTTTACCTTTGGCATAATGTTAGGCAATAAAGAGTTATTCGGCTTTAAGATGGCGCAAGGTGAAGAGGATAAACTAGAAGATTTTATTCTGACCACCTCGCTCATTATGCGTATGTTTATCTTTATTTTATTAGGCTCACAGGTCAATTTTTCACTATTACAGCAACACTTTTGGAGTGCATTAGCTGTAGTTGCAGTATTTATGCTGGTAGCACGCCCTATGGCAGTATTTGCCTGCGCATTGCCAGACCATCGCGCTAAATGGACATGGCAAGAACTAGCATTTATGTGCTGGACGCGCGAAACCGGTGTGATACCAGGCGCTCTGGCGGGCATGCTGGTAGGCATGAAAGCACCCTATGCAGATGTGATTGCATCAGTCACGTTTATGGCAATTTTAATCACCATTATTTTACAAGCCACCACCACTCGCTGGTTAGCTGACCAGCTAAAATTATTAGAAAATTAGCAGCTTAAACGTCAGACTCAATCTTTTTCCAGCGGCTCAAGCTCCTTTTTAGGTGGTAAAAAGAATTCTGCTGGGTGTTGATTTAGCCTACTCAACAAGTTCTTCAAGAATACACGCCACTGGGCAAAGCTGAGTTTACGTGACTTCATTGCCACATAAATTGCCAAGCCAAAGCTCACTAACAAATTTACGGTGCCAATTAACAAAATACCCAAACCAGCCATCCATATCATCTCTACGGTCATATTGAAGTCTAAAGCGACGGATGAAAACCCTACATATGCAGAAGAAAATGTAATGTGACGGATATCAATAGGTAAACCGAACAGTACACCTACTGCACTCATACCACCCAACAAGCAACCGAAATAAAAGTTACCCGCAATCGCACCCAGATTATTTTCAATATAATTCGCAACACGATTCAAGCGTGGCTCACCGAGCAGTTTTTGCAGCCAGCTCAACGCTGCCAAGCGCTGTGGGATTTTATTATAAATCGCTAAATTATCATGATACCCGGCAATTAAGCCTGATAAAAACAAACAAACGCCTGCAATAGCCGCATAGAACAAAGCTGGGGTTTGCAGCGTATCAATATCACGCAATAAATGGTGCGCTTTATCCACATCAACGAATTGCTTCCCTGTAAAATGATGGACGCACCATGCAATCAGCATGGCAAACGGAATGGAAAATACCACGTTACCAAAAATTGCCACAGTTTGACTACGTATCGTCTGAGCAATAATATTAACGAGCCTATGCAAATCGCGACTTTTACCGTCACCACTATCAATACTTTCTGCAATACTGGCGGCAGTCATGGCTGGCTGTTTAGTCGCTACCGTAAAATGTAACGTGTGTATCAACACAAAACCAAGGCCATAATTAAGACTAAAGCAAATTGCCTCATTCAGTGGCGCTAAATGTTGCTTGGCAATGACTATTTTAATTGCCGCCATAAACGCCACGATAAAACCTGCACCCATTGCCGAGCGCATCAGTTGAAAATACTCACTGCGGGTGGCAGTAATATAATGCTCCCCTGTTCTACTGGCGTTTTCAGTGACCCTAAGTGCTAGCAATTCAACATTTTCACTAAAATGCTGCGTCACATCATTTTTATGCGATTCGGCCTGCACCAGTGCTTTAAATAAAGTTAATACCTCACCCTCAACTGGCGTTTTATTCTTAATCCCTACTAAAATATTAAGTAAGTGCTCCAACCTATCAAGTTGCTGTGTCATGCGTTGCATTAAAAATGTCAAATCAATACTAGTTCCAGTTTGCGCAGTATTTTTACGTACCTTTGTAATCACATGGCGACACTGGTCAAAAATAACTAAAATATGTTTCGCATCTTCGTTAGCGAGCTTATCTGTAGTAATTAGCGAAGTGATTTCTAAGTTTTGCGTAATAAAGGGTGAGGTGTAATTTTCTAAATCTTCATGATTACGAATCAGCTCAGGCTCTAAACCTGACGCGGATAAACGGTATGACAACACCTGCGCAGACTCTAACAAGGCGCGATAAACGCCATCGACTAAATCAGCATCTGCCAGCTCGAAACGTAAGGCTGTAAATAACTGCAACCAGATTTCATCAGCTAATGCGACCACCCATTTGTCATCACTATTTTCACTAAAAATGAGTCCGAATACATCTCTAAGATAGTTTTTATCAACTGCTTTAGGTAGTAATTTATGCCCAATACGACGACTAATTTCACTAAAAAAACCAGTATTAGGTTGAATGCCAGAATCAGCATAAATAGATACTGGCTTACGTGCAGTCAACAATGTAAGTAATACATCGCGCAAATAGTCTGCGTAATGGCTATTGGTATTTAGTACAAAACACAATGCTTGAACAGCGTTTATAGCATACTCAATTTTGAGAGCTTTTGGTGGGCGAATCTGTGCGATTAATTCTGTCAATAAATAAACTGCATCGTCATCATGCACGGATGATTTCTCATAGTGCTTTTGTAAAATCAATTGCATCATAGGCTTGAGCGAGGGTTGTAGTAGTAACAGATTTTATTTAACCACGCTAAACCAATTATGACTAGCGCTTGTATTCTTGAATATAGTCACTAAAGTGAGTGACACGAGCTGCCACTCCTCCAGTTTAACCTTACGAAAACGTGGGCAAAGCACAGTCCGAAGTCTTCAGCCACTATTAAAAACACTCGTTATCTATCTCTTATTTAATGTCACAGTGGTCATCGCAGGCTGACCATCACGCTCATAAGCAATTTCTACAGATTGCCCTTGGTATTGCTTAACCGCACTAAATAGCGCATCTGGCTGTTCCAGCACCACATCACCGATTTTCCTCAGTACATCCCCGCGCAGTAAATGCGCTTTTGCTGCTGGTGAATCTTTAATGACGGCTAATACTTTTAAACCATTGTCAGCTTGTATTTTTGCATCTACTTCTGCATCACCCGTAGCAGCAGGTTTTAGCTTGATAATGTGTAAGCCCAATAAAGGCATAGGTAGCTTGGCCCAGTAACTCGCATAATACTTATATTGCGTACCGTTCGCTTGCAAATCCTTTTCATCCACCTCACCAGTTTTTTTAGCTGCTTCTTTTAAAGCGGCAATTTTAGAACTGGCAGTTTTCTCAGAACCATATTTCACATACACCAACACGGTATCGGCATGGATAGCTTTAGCATAGGCCAACGCAGAGTCTGGCGGCACTTCCCCAGCATCAAACGCAGAAAACCCCATTAAATCATAGCCATTTTCCAGCATACTGATATTGTCTTCATCTTTATGATTACTCAAATATATTTTGGTATCTGGCTTAGCTGCCATAGATTGCAAATCTGAATTGTTTTGTTTGGTATAATTTTTTTCAAATGGATTTTCTGCGGCATACGATGAAAGACTAACCATTATCAAGCTTAATGCAGCAATACTACCAATGATGCTTTTACTAGTTTTAAACATAGAAGCCCTTTGTTTTTGAAGTGGTATGATGACAACTGATTTTATACATGATTACGACACCGAGAAACTTAAAATAATTCACATGACTGAAATTTCATCTGCAATCACTCTAAAAATCGGTTTGGTTTCTATCAGTGACCGTGCCTCTAGCGGCGTCTATGAAGACAAAGGCATCCCAACACTAAAAGCGTGGTTAGACCTCGCCGTGACTAGCCCCCATGAGATTGTAGCGAGATTAATCGCCGATGAACAATCAGAAATTGAATCTATACTGATCGATTTGGTTGATGTTGAAAACTGCCATTTAATATTGACTACAGGCGGTACTGGCCCTACCTTACGCGATGTGACACCAGAAGCCACGCTGGCCATCGCTAACAAAGTAATGCCAGGTTTCGGTGAGCAAATGCGTCAAATCAGCCTGAACTTTGTACCTACCGCGATTTTATCGCGCCAGGTCGCTGTGATACGCAAACAATGTTTAGTGATTAATCTGCCTGGGCAGCCAAAAGCGATCGCACAAACCCTGGAAGGCTTAAAAGATGCTGACGGCAATATTACAGTACATGGTATCTTTGCCGCGGTGCCCTACTGCTTGGATTTACTAGCGACGGCTGACAAGCCCATGCCTTACATTGCAACTAACGAAACAATTGTAAAAGCATTCAGACCTAAATCGGCTAATCCAAAGCCGAATTAAGTGATCATATTACACCATGACTTCAGAGTTTGATTTAATCCGCGAGTATTTTACCCAACCCACGCAACATACCAATTTAGGCGTAGGTGATGATGCCGCGCTTGTTACTGTGGCATCGGGTATGGAACTCGCTATTTCTGCCGATATGCTGGTAGCAGGTACTCACTTTTTTCAAGATGCCAATGCTTACAAGCTAGGCTGGAAATCGCTGGCAGTGAATGTATCGGACATGGCGGCAATGGGTGCAAACCCAAAATGGGCAACACTTGCTATTGCTTTGCCGCATGCAGATAAACACTGGCTGGCTGAGTTTTCCCATGGTTTTTTTGCCTGTGCCAACGCCTTTAATGTCGATTTAATTGGTGGCGACACCACGCGAGGGCCGCTGACTATTAGCGTGCAAATCATGGGCGAAGTGCCCAAAGGGCAAGCCATTAAACGTAGTGGTGCAAAAGCTGGTGATGATATATGGATATCTGGCACCTTAGGAGATGCCGCTCTGGCTTTAGCCCATATGCAGGACAAACTTCACGATACACTAACGCTCGATGACGGCTATATTGAATATTGCTTGCATGCCTTGCATGCGCCACAACCGCGTGTTGAGTTGGGGTTAGCATTACGCAATATCGCTACTAGCGCAATTGATATATCGGACGGGCTGCTATCCGATTTGGGGCATATTCTCAAAGCGTCAAAATTAGGTGCTGAGATTCACCTCGGTAAATTACCTACATCAGCATTTATCAGCCAGCATTTGCACGAAAAACATATTCAACAATATGTATTAGCTGGTGGTGATGATTACGAGCTGTGTTTTACTGCACCTGTTAGCGCCCAACAACAAATAAGCAATTTAAGTCATCAGCTCAATTTAACACTGACGAATATTGGCAACATCACTGCAACGCCAGAATTATTGGTGTACGATACCTTACAAAAGCCAATCCCTTTTAACAAAACAGGTTACGACCACTTTGCCTAACTCAATACAGCCCAATCTCAATTTTTTATTTCGTCACCCCGCACATTTTTTAGCATTGGGATTTGGCAGTGGCCTAGCTAAAAAAGCGCCAGGCACATTTGGCACCTTAGTCGGCTTACCTTTATTTTGGCTAATAACGCCCCTGCCTGAACTCGTACAGTGGTTTATTATTGGTGCATTTTTTATCATCGGCATCCCACTGTGCGGCGTTACAGGCAAGCATCTGGGTGTGGTAGACCATGGCAGTATTGTGTGGGATGAAATTGTTGCGATGATGCTGATTTTAGAATTTACGCCGCTAAAACCAGCATGGTGGCTTGCTGCCTTTTTACTATTTAGATTATTTGATATCTGGAAACCATTTCCAATCCGTCAGTGTGATGCCAAACTTAAAGGCGGTTTTGGCGTGATGTTTGATGATTTACTGGCAGCGGTTTATGCAATTGTTAGCCTAAAACTATTATTGTGGCTTATCAGTCAAATCTGATTTTATGAATATGCATGAACAGCTTTTAGCTTTAGCCGCCGAATTAGGCGCTGTTTTAAAAGCGCGCAATAACAAATTGGCTTTGGCTGAGTCATGTACTGGTGGCATGGCCTCACAATATATTACTGCCATCGCTGGTAGCTCGGTTTGGTTTGATCGAAGCTTTATTACCTATAGCAACGCGGCAAAAATCGATATGCTACAGGTCAGCCCTGTTACGCTAGAAAAGTTTGGTGCGGTAAGTGAAGAAACTGCAGGTGAAATGACAATAGGCGCGTTATCGAATAGTGATGCAACTATCACAGCCAGCATTGCCGGTATTGCCGGGCCAGATGGCGGTTCGACCGAAAAACCTGTCGGCACTGTGTGTTTTGCAGTTTGCTCAAAGTCTGCAGCTGATTTACCCATGGTCATATCTAAAACTCAACGCTTTATTGGTAATCGCGAAGAAATCCGCATGCAATCAGTAAAATTCATATTTCAACAACTACTCATTTCAGCATCAGCCTAAGTTTAAACATAGCTATGGTCTTACGTAAAACCCTGATTTATGAAATAATTAGCAGTTAAATTAAGCACCTCAAACAAAAGGCAAAATCGCTATGGCAGAGAAGATGGTAGACAAGATAGACGACAACAAAAGCAAGGCACTTGCCGCGGCACTTTCACAAATTGAAAAGCAATTTGGCAAAGGCTCCATCATGCGTATGGGCGATGCTGAGGTAGCAACAGATATCCAAGCCGTTTCAACGGGTTCGCTAGGTTTGGATATTGCACTAGGCATAGGCGGCCTACCGCGCGGTCGTGTGATTGAGATTTACGGCCCGGAATCGTCAGGTAAAACGACATTAACGCTATCAGTGATAGCGCAGATGCAAAAGCTAGGTGGTGTAGCGGCATTTATCGATGCCGAGCATGCATTAGACCCGCAATACGCTGCAAAACTTGGTGTCAACGTACCCGATTTATTAATTTCACAACCGGATACAGGTGAACAAGCTCTGGAAATCGCTGATATGTTGGTGCGTTCGGGCTCAGTGGATATCGTAGTAGTTGACTCGGTTGCTGCATTAGTACCGCGTGCTGAAATTGAAGGTGAAATGGGCGATAGCCACATGGGGCTGCAAGCGCGTTTGATGTCACAAGCCTTGCGCAAGCTCACTGGCAATATTAAACGTACCAATACCATGGTGATTTTCATCAATCAGATTCGTATGAAAATTGGCGTGATGTTTGGTAACCCAGAAACAACGACTGGTGGCAATGCGCTTAAATTCTATGCTTCTGTACGTTTAGACATTCGTCGTACTGGCGCGATTAAACGTGGTGACGAAGTAATTGGCTCTGAAACACGCGTCAAAATTGTGAAAAATAAAGTAGCGCCTCCATTCAAACAAGCTGAATTCGATATCTTGTATGGTGAGGGTATTTCACGCGAAGGTGAAATCATTGAACTAGGTGCTAACTTGAAGATTGTTGAAAAAGCTGGCGCCTGGTATAGCTACAATGGCGAAAAAATTGGCCAAGGTAAAGATAACTCACGTGAGTTTTTACGCGAGAATCCAGCCATTGCCAATGAAATTGATGCAAAAATCCGTGCCAATGCTAAAGGTAATTTAGACGCGATTGTGAAAACAATTGGACCAGATGACGCTGCTGACTAAATAAATCGATTAAAGCAAGATGTCTGCTAATGAAAGATCAAATAGTGACAGACTAAACAATGCACGCGAGTTACTAGAAAAACTCGCGCGTGATGAATCGACAAATAATATAGATGCAGAAACATCGCCCAATAAGAAAATAGATAATAAGTTAAGCAATAAACAGAAAAAAGCCAAGCAACGCTTAAGAAACAAAGCAATCTATTACTTATCATTGCGAGAATATTCGTATCAGGAGTTAAAGCAAAAACTTAAGATTGGCGCGGTTAGGGACTGCGAAACTAGATATAGCAACAATAAAGAACCAGTACAAGATGATGCTTTCAACTCTGATAACGAAGCGTTTAGTTTCAAAAAACCCGACGCTGAAATAGAACTTGAAATAAGTTTGGATTGGCTTTATTTAGCGATAGATGAAGTAGTCGATGATTTTAAAGCGCGCAGCCTGTTATCGGATGCGCGCTTTACCGAGCAGATGGTGCATGCGCGCAAAGCTAAATTTGGTAGCTGTCGCATTGCACATGAACTTAAACAAAAAGGCGTGGAAGATGCATTGATTTGTGCTGCCATTGCCAATGTGAAAACCGACGAATTTGCTAATGCGCTCGATATTTGTCGCAAGAAATATAAAAGCACGCCACAAACACGCGAAGAATGGGCAAAACAAGCCAGATTTTTACAAAGTCGCGGCTTTGGTTTTGATGTAATTAAAAAAGTACTGAATCAAAATATTCAAGATGAATAAAAGAGCAAATGAATAAAACACCTAGCACTAACGAGATTCGCCAAACATTCCTAGATTTTTTCGCCTCCAAAGGCCACCAAATCGTTGCTTCCAGCTCGCTGGTACCTCATGGTGACCCCACCCTGCTATTTACTAACGCTGGTATGAATCAATTTAAGGATGTGTTTTTAGGCTTTGATAAACGCCCCTACACTCGCGCCGCTACCAGCCAAAAATGTGTACGTGCAGGCGGCAAACACAATGATTTAGAAAACGTCGGTTACACCGCACGCCATCATACTTTTTTCGAGATGCTTGGAAACTTCAGCTTTGGCGATTACTTTAAACGTGATGCGATTGCTTATGCATGGGAACTGCTTACCGAGGTTTACAAATTACCTAAAGAAAAATTATTAGTCACGGTTTACGCTGATGATGATGAAGCTTATGACATTTGGACCAAAGAAATCGGCGTTGCCGCTAATAAAGTCATCCGTATTGATGACAACAAAGGCGCACGTTACGCATCCGATAACTTTTGGATGATGGGCGATACTGGCCCTTGCGGCCCATGTACTGAGATTTTTTATGATCACGGCGAACAATACTGGGGCGGTCCTCCAGGAAGCCCTAATGAAGACGGCGACCGCTTTATTGAAATCTGGAACAATGTGTTTATGCAGTTTAACCGCGATGAAGTGGGCGTGATGCATCCCCTGCCTAAACCAAGCGTGGATACAGGCATGGGCTTAGAGCGTATTTCTGCCGTGTTGCAACACGTACATGCCAACTATGAAATCGATTTATTTCAAACACTCATCGCCGCCGCCGCACGCGAAACCAAAGCCACTGACCTCAACAGCCCATCATTAAAAGTGCTGGCCGACCACATCCGTGCCTGCAGCTTTTTAATTGCCGATGGCGTGATCCCCGGCAACGAAGGCCGTGGCTATGTGTTACGTCGTATTATCCGCCGCGCTATTCGCCATGGCTACAAACTAGGTATACGCAAAGCATTTTTCCATAAAATGTTGCCTGATTTAGTTGTCACAATGGGTGATGCTTACCCAGAGCTTAAAACAAATCAAGCACGCATTGCAGATATGCTGCAACAGGAAGAAGACCGTTTCTTTGAAACCATTGAAAACGGCATGTCTATCCTTGAGGCTGAATTAACCAATATGGCAGCTCATGGTCAATCTACATTTAATGGCGACCTTGCTTTTAAACTACATGACACTTACGGCTTCCCTCTAGATCTAACCGCTGACATTTGCCGCGAGCGCGAGGTTACAGTAGATTCTGCGGCATTTGATGCAGCAATGGCTCGTCAAAAGGACCAAGCCCGCGCTGCGGGCAAGTTCAAAATGGCGGCTAATTTAGAATATTCAGGTGCAGCAACTGATTTTAAGGGTTATGAAAAGCTAGAGGCTAGCGCTACTGTGTTAGCTTTATACAAAGATGGCATTGCAGTTAACACACTAAATGAAGGTGATGTAGGTGTTGTGGTGCTAGACAACACATCCTTTTACGCCGAATCTGGTGGTCAAATTGGTGATTGCGGTACGCTCAAAAGCACCGACGGTATTTTTGTAGTGGAAGATACGCAAAAAATCCAAGCTACAGTATTTGGCCATCATGGCACACTCACTACAGGCAAGCTTAACGTAGGCGATAGCTTAAAAGCCATCGTTAATACACAAGCGCGTGCCGCAACCATGCGTAACCACTCTGCTACCCACCTGATGCATCAGGCCTTGCGTGATGTGTTAGGTGAACATGTGTTGCAAAAAGGCTCACTGGTTGATACTGAAAAAACCCGTTTCGACTTTGTGCATAATGCACCAATGACAGATGATGAAATCGCACGTGTAGAGCGTATCGTCAATGCAGAAATTTTAAGCAATGCCGCTACACAGGCGCGCGTGATGCCGATTGAAGATGCGCAAAAAACTGGCGCCATGATGTTGTTTGGCGAGAAATACGGCGATGAAGTGCGTGTGTTAGATATTGGTACTACGCGCGAGTTATGCGGCGGCACTCACGTCAACCGCACAGGTGACATTGGTTTATTCAAAATCATCTCTGAAGGCGGTGTAGCTGCAGGCATACGCCGTATTGAAGCCACTACGGGCGAAGGTGCTTTACGTTTGGTGCAAAGTCAACAAGCGTTGCTTAATCAATTGGCGAGCGAATTGAAAGCACCAGCCTACGAGCTACCGACTAAAATCGGCCAAATGGCGGAGAATGTAAAATCACTCGAAAAAGAACTGTCTCGCTTAAAATCTAAACTAGCGTCATCTCAAGGCAACGATTTAATGGCCCAAGCCATTGAAGTAGCAGGTGTTAAAGTATTAGCTGCGCAGTTAGAAGGTGCGGATGCAAACACGTTGCGTGAAACAATGGACAAGCTGAAGGATAAGCTAAAAACTGCAGTGATTGTATTAGCCAGCATCAATGATGGTAAAGTAAGCTTAGCTGCAGGAGTCACCGCGGATGTGATTGCAAAAGTTAAAGCAGGAGACTTAGTCAACTTTGTAGCAGGGCAAGTAGGTGGAAAAGGTGGCGGCAAGCCAGATATGGCAATGGCTGGCGGTACGGATGTCAGTGCTTTAGCAGCAGCGCTAGCCAGCGTTAACATGTGGGTGGCACCAAAACTGAACTAAACTATTTTTCAGCACTCTAGTTTTAGCTTTTTATTCAATTATTTATTAAACTTTAGAAAAATTATGGCATTAATTGTACAAAAATATGGTGGCACTTCAGTTGCCAACCCTGAGCGGATTCGCAACGTAGCAAGTCGCGTAGCCCGTTACAAAGCAATGGGTCATCAAGTTGTGGTTGTGGTATCAGCGATGTCGGGCGAAACTAACAGACTGGTTGCACTCGCTAAAGAACTTATGGTAGATCCAGACCCACGCGAGCTAGACGTGATTGTGTCTACCGGTGAACAAGTCACTATTGGCATGACCGCACTAGCACTGATTGAGCTAGGAATTAAAGCGAAAAGCTACACTGGCGCGCAAGTTAAAATTTTAACGGATGATGCGCATACCAGAGCGCGAATTTTGAATATTGATCAGCACAATCTGAAAGCAGATTTAGACGCAGGCTATGTGTGCGTAGTGGCTGGTTTTCAGGGGGTTGATGAACATGGCAATATCACTACCCTAGGCCGTGGCGGCTCTGATACCACGGGTGTGGCATTAGCAGCCGCCTTAGGCGCGGATGAATGCCAAATTTACACGGATGTAGATGGCGTTTATACAACAGACCCACGTGTAGTGCCAGAAGCACGCCGCTTAAAATCCATCACATTTGAAGAAATGTTAGAGATGGCGAGCTTAGGCTCAAAAGTTTTGCAAATTCGCTCAGTCGAATTTGCAGGTAAATATAAAGTCAAACTACGCGTACTTTCTAGCTTTGAAGAAAACGGCGAAGGCACACTGATTACATTTGAGGAAAAAAGTCACATGGAACAACCGATTATTTCAGGCATCGCTTTCAACCGTGATGAAGCAAAAATCACCGTACTTGGCGTACCAGACCGCCCAGGTATTGCCTACCAAATTTTAGGACCAATTGCTGATGCCAACATCGATGTGGATATGATTATCCAAAACGTAGGCGCAGATGGTACGACAGACTTCACTTTCACCGTCAACAAAATTGATTTAAACAGAGCCATAGCCATACTTAAAGACAAAGTACAAAGCCACATCGGCGCACGTGAAATCAATGGGAACGACAAAATTGCCAAAGTTTCAGTGGTCGGTGTTGGCATGCGCTCACACGTTGGTATTGCCAGCCAAATGTTCCGTACATTAGCGGAAGAAGGTATCAATATAGGCATGATTTCTACATCAGAAATCAAAATATCCGTGGTTATTGATGAAAAATACCTAGAACTAGCTGTGCGCGTGCTACATAAGGTATTTGAGCTTGAAGACCTTTAGCAACAAACAGGCAAACGACAAAATCGTAAAGTACGATTAATTTACAATTGATTTTTTAACAGGTTTCGCGTAATATCGCGCCCTTGGAATTGCACAGATTAGCTGCAGTTTTGTTGTTGCAATAAAGTAGTAAAATCACTTCAATAAAATAAGTTAAATTTCTTTAAAGTAATAGCGTTTTTAAAACGGAGAGCTGGCCGAGTGGTCGAAGGCACTTCCCTGCTAAGGAAGCATACGGGCTTAACCCTGTATCGAGGGTTCGAATCCCTCGTTCTCCGCCAACAAGTCATATAGTTTTTACTTCAATCAAGTGTTTATTCATGTAGCCCCGCACTGTGGGGCTCTCGTGGGTAATCTGTCATTCTTAGTTTTATTCTGCTCTCTCATTTCAAAGAAATTATTCAAACCTTTAGCTTCATTCTTAGCAGCGAATTAAAGTAGTCACACTTCGTGGTATTCGAGACATGATGGAAGTAAAAACACCTGATGCTAGTCAGATGTTTGACGGGAATCTATAATTGTAGATAGCAATTTTTAAAGAACAACTTCAATCAAAGCCTAATAATTTGTGTTGCTCTTGCCAGTCAATTGGCAGTGGGATGTGATGGATGAGTTTATCAGCCGTAAGAGTTTCGGGTGCTTTGCCCGAAATGATTGCTTTTGCAACATTAGGGGACAGGAACGCAAGCCGTATAATGCGTGAAACATAGGATCGACTGACGTTTTCATCTTTAGATATTTGCTGCATCGAACTATTTTTTTGAGTCAATTGGTCAAACCAGATATTGGCTTTTGATAAAAGTTTAAGCAGTTTTGGATCTGCGGATCGTTTGATCCGATGCTCCGCGGGTTCAATGATCAAACGTATCGCTAATCCACTACGCTTGATTTGAATCGGTAAAATCAAGATATGGGTTAAGTTAGTCCATTCAATATTGTTCCATGACTCTTGTGAGATGTGATGGTTTGCTGCTACTTGTTTGATCATTGATTCTAATGTCAGTTTTATATTGATCTGATTGACACTGATGGTGACCCGATCAATCAGACTGTTTAATAATGGAATGACAGTCGTTGCATAGTCAGGCTGAGTAACATCGTTCAATATCTCAGCTATTTTAGATGCATACTCTAATACTGCATGCATTGCCTCTGCATCTTTCAGTCCATGTTGGTCAAATATTCTTAATATTTCAATCCCATTTTGTAGGAATGTAGCGATTCGTTGAATGACTGATTGCTCTAATTGTGCTGCCGGCACGCGTAATGATTGGGGGGACTGAGTTCTTAAGCCTTGTACCAGCTTCTGTGATACATAATAGCGGTAACGTTTATAGTGGTTTGAATTATGTTTAGATTCAGACTCACTTGCATTTTTATTACTGCGCTTCTTACTGTGGATTGAGATCAAAGGCTCTCCATCTTCACCAAATACTAATCCACTTAATAATGATGGTTCAATTGCATCGGTACGGTTCTTTTGTCCTGTCTGGTTATTCAGTAACTTAGCTTGCACTTCGTCCCATAAGTGTTGATCAATGATGGGAAGATGCTGGCCTGGGTACGTTATTTGCCTGTGCACTACTTGTCCTATGTAAATTGGGCTGCTTAAGATGCGATAGAGATGACCGCGACTAAAAGGCCTATTGCCAGTTTGATTATCTCTTTTTGATAAACGGACAGGCGTTTTTAATCCGCGACGATTCAGCTCTGCTTTTAATAATCTAACATTACCTAGCACAAGATAGGTTTGATAGATATCACGCACCAATGCTGCGGATGGCTCATGAATGATTAATGTCTTATCCTTTGCATCATAGCCTACTGGTGGCATGCCACCCATCCACATTCCTTTGGCTTTAGACGCAGCAATCTTATCTCTAATACGTTCACCTGTGACTTCCCTTTCGAACTGCGCAAATGACAGCAAAACATTGAGTGTTAATCGCCCCATGGATGTGGTGGTATTAAATTGTTGGGTAATCGATACAAAGGACACACCATACTCATCAAATAACTCGACCATCTTGGCAAAGTCAGCCAACGATCGAGTAAGACGGTCAACCTTATACACGACCACGATGCGTATTTTCTGGGATAGGATATCGGCCATCATCTGCTTAAGCCCCGGTCGCTCCATATTGCCACCAGTATAACCACCATCGTCATAAGTGGTCGGTAAGGCTCTCCAGCCTTCGGCTTTCTGACTTAGGATATAGGCCTCACAAGCCTCACGTTGCGCATCTAGGGAATTGAAGTTCTGTTCCAATCCCTCCTCTGAGGATTTACGGGTATAAATGGCACAAGGGATGGAGTTAAGGGGCGCACCATAATTGGAAGATGTATTTTTATTTTTCAATTTTTAACTCCGAAGAATACTGGTCCATTCCATGAAGTGCCAGTGATCTCTCGTGCAATGGCTGATAAGCTGCGATAGGTTTTATGTTGATATTCAAAGCCTTTGTTTAATACCGTCACTTGATGTGTTTGGCCTTGCCATTTGCGCACGAGCTGGGTACCAGCTGTTAGGACATTTTCGGGTGATCCTGATAATAATAGCCTGCGCGACTTAGCATCCAATCCGCCATTTAACTGCGCTTGTACCTGCCAGCCGATTGCTTGGCGCATAAAGTCTACAGTTAACTGCTTTGTGGAACTAGAACGAAATACACTCTGCCAATGCAAAACCAGCGCATTCCGGTCCATCAGCATCACCCTTTCAAGTGATCTCTCAATTTGTTGTTTAGGTAGCATGAACTAATCACTAACAACAGTAGCAGATTCAATGCGATAACAAGTCTCGCCAGTATTGGATTTAAGTCGTGTGACGACCAAGCCTAGTTTCTTACGTAAAACTCCACTAATCCATCCTCGAATGGAATGGGCTTGCCATTGGGTCAGTTTCATCAACTCAGACAGCGCTAACCCTTCAGGACGATGCATCAATTCCATTAACTCAGATTGTTTGCTTACTTGTTTTATTGTGTTGGTTTCGTTATTTGCGGCTAAGGCAATCATCGAGGTTTCAACAACTGTGTCAGGCACATTTGTTTCGATTTCTGCAATTTTGGGTGTAAAAGTGGGAGAATTGGGTAAGGGATTTTGCGATGCAATAAGTTTAGAATTAAGTTTTACAGTTGATAAGTTTTTCATTACGCTCTCCTGTTAAGCTATCGCCAAGTTGCGATAATGCAACCAGTAACGCTCTTATCAGGAGTTGTATCAAGTCATTTCGTAAGAATTATTATTACTCTCAAAATGTGGATTTATTAATTTTGGCTGGTTTATTTAAAATCTTAAACTCGATACATTTGATCAGTGTTCATATGATTAAATTACTGGTCGATGGTAAGCACCTGCCCAGCACCATCTAGCCTTACTCCCTAAATCTCGTAAGATAGGTGTCCACCTAAATTAAGTGTACACCTATTTTATGACTGACTT
>JAYVMU010000042.1:0-64051 GCA_043758775.1 Methylophilaceae bacterium | reverse complement strand
TGATTGCGCCTATTGCGATGGAAAGCGGCTTACGCTTCGCCATTCGTGAAGGTGGTCGTACCGTAGGTGCGGGTGTAGTCGCTAAGATTATTGAATAATATTAGTTAAAAGTAATTTAATTCAACGGCAGGCTGAAGTCTGCCGTTTCGCTCTTTAAAGGAAAAAAAATGGCAGCTCAAAAAATTCGCATTCGTCTTAAAGCATTTGATTATCGTTTGATTGATCAATCTGCTCAAGAAATCGTAGAAACTGCTAAACGCACAGGAGCTGTGGTAAAAGGTCCAGTACCTTTACCTACACGTATTGAGCGTTTTGATATTTTACGTTCACCGCACGTTAATAAAACTTCACGTGACCAATTCGAAATTCGTACACACCAACGCTTGATGGATATTGTTGATCCTACAGACAAAACAGTTGATGCGTTAATGAAGTTAGATTTGCCAGCTGGCGTAGATGTAGAAATTAAGTTGTAATTTTTTGAATCGGTTTGACAGAGATTCTGTTATATCGAATTTAAAAAGAATGAAGTAAGAAGTGTATGGCTGTTGTAAAAGGTGGCGGAGTTCGGTATAATCCGCGCTCTTCACAAGAGTCGGTCAATTGTAATCGGCTTTTTAATTAAATAATAAGGATACGATCATGAGCTTAGGGCTTATTGGTCGCAAGGTAGGTATGACCCGCGTGTTTACTGAAGATGGCGCAAGCATCCCAGTAACTGTGTTGGAAGTTGTTCCTAACCGTGTGACGCAAGTTAAAACGATCGCAAGCGATGGCTATACTGGTATTCAGGTAGCGTATGGTGAGCGTCGTGCTAGCCGCATCAACAAAGCACTGACTGGGCATTATGCCAAGGCAGGCGTTGCTGCTGGTTCTGGCATTCAAGAGTTCCCAGTAACTTCAGATGTGTTGGCTGGCTATACAGCTGGTGCAAGCATTACTGTTGGGTTGTTCCAAGCAGGTCAAATTGTTGACGTGACTGGTACATCGCTAGGTAAGGGCTTTGCTGGCGCTATTAAACGTCACCACTTCAAATCTAACCGTGCATCGCACGGTAACTCAAAATCACATAACGTACCTGGTTCTATTGGTATGGCGCAAGATCCAGGCCGAGTATTCCCTGGTAAGCGTATGCCTGGTCATTTGGGTAATGTGACAGTGACTACACAAAATCTAGAAATAGTGCGTGTCGATGTTGAGCGTAATCTATTGTTGATTAAGGGTGCTATTCCTGGCTCAAAAGGCGGCGATGTTGTTGTGCGTCCCGCAATTAAAGCGAAACTTGCTAAAGGTGGGGTGGCCAAATAATGGAACTCAAACTAATCGATAATAATGGTAAAGCGGCTAAAAAAGGTGTTGCTGTTTCAGAAACAACTTTTGGTCGTGAATTTAACGAAGCTTTAGTGCATCAAGTGGTTGTAGCGTACATGGCAAATGCCCGTACCGCAACACGCGCACAAAAAGGTCGTGATAATGTTAACCATACAACGCACAAGCCTTTTGCGCAAAAAGGTACTGGTCGTGCACGTGCAGGTATGAGCTCAAGCCCTATCTGGCGTGGAGGCGGTCGTGCATTTCCAAATTCACCTAATGAAAATTTTAGCCACAAAGTAAACCGTAAGGCTTACCGTGCTGGCATGCAAACGATTCTTTCTGAGCTTGCTCGTCAAGAACGTTTCACTGTTATTGAAGAATTTAAAGTTGATACTCCTAAGACTAAAAACTTAGTAGAAAAAATTAAAGGCTTAGGCTATGCCGAAGGCGTTTTAGTATTAACTGACAGCTTCGATGAAAACTTGTATTTATCTTCACGTAACTTGCCGAATGTTTTAGTGGTTGAAGCGCAATTTGCAGATCCAGTAAGTTTGGTGCGTTTCCCAAATGTAGTGGCAACTGCAGGTGCGGTGAAGAAACTTGAGGAGATGCTAGCATGAGTCAATTAATTCATACTCAAGATCGTTTATTACAAGTGATCGTAGCACCACAAATTACTGAAAAAGCGACTTATATTGCTGATAAATATCAACAAATCGCATTTAAAGTACGCACTGATGCAACTAAACTAGAAATCAAAGCTGCTGTAGAGTTGGTTTTTAAAGTGGAAGTGCAAGCGGTAACAACCATTAATGTGGGTGGTAAAACAAAGCGCGCTGGCAAAAGCATGGGCAAGCGTAAAGACTGGAAAAAAGCGTATGTTAGCTTGAAACCAGGCCAAGAAATTAACTTCGCAGCAGGCGAATAAGGAGAGAAGATATGTTAGTTAAAGTCAAACCAACTTCTCCAGGGCGTCGCAGTGTAGTCAAGGTGGTTACACCTGATTTGCACAAGGGCAAACCTTATGCGCCGCTGTTGGAAAGTCAAAGTAAGAACGCAGGCCGTAATAACAACGGTCATATTACGATTCGTCACCAAGGTGGCGGTCATAAACAACATTACCGTATGATCGATTTCCGTCGCAATAAAGATGGCATCGTGGCTAAGGTGGAGCATATTGAATATGATCCAAATCGTACAGCACACATTGCTTTGCTTTGTTATGCAGATGGTGAGCGTCGTTACATTATTGCACCACGCGGCATTGCTGCTGGCGCGCAATTAGTAAGCGGTGCTGATGCTCCTATTAAAGTAGGTAATGCATTGCCATTACGTAATATCCCGGTTGGTAGCACGATCCATTGTATCGAGTTACAACCTGGTAAAGGTGCGCAAATGGCTCGCTCAGCAGGTACTTCAGTACAGTTGCTAGCACGTGAAGGTAGTTATGCGCAGTTGCGTTTACGTTCAGGTGAAGTTCGCCGCGTACACGTTGATTGCAAAGCTACTTTAGGCGAAGTAGGTAACGAAGAGCATTCATTGCGTTCTATCGGTAAAGCCGGTGCTATGCGCTGGCGTGGTGTTCGCCCAACCGTTCGCGGTGTGGTGATGAACCCGGTAGATCACCCGCACGGTGGTGGTGAAGGTAAAACTGCAGCTGGTATGAATCCAGTGAGCCCATGGGGTACGCCTACTAAGGGTTATCGTACACGTCGCAACAAGCGCACTGACAACATGCGCGTCGCTCGTCGTCCAGCGAATAAGAGGTAATCAATATGGCACGTTCAATTAAAAAAGGTCCATTTATCGATGGTCACTTGGCAAAGAAAGTAGAAGTTGCTGCCGCTAATCGTGATCGTAAACCGATTAAGACTTGGTCACGCCGTTCTACAATCTTGCCAGACTTCATTGGTTTGACCATTGCAATTCATAATGGCAAGCAACACATCCCAGTGTTGATTTCTGAAAACATGGTTGGTCATAAGCTTGGCGAATTTGCGTTAACCCGCACATTCAAAGGCCACGCTGCTGACAAAAAAGCGAAGAAATAGGGGCATATGATGGAAGTATCTGCAATATTAAGAGGTGTACATCTATCTCCGCAAAAAGCTAGATTGGTGGCTGACCTTGTTCGTGGTAAAAAAGTAGGCCATGCGCTTGATATTTTGAATTTCACACCTAAAAAAGGTGCTGAGATCATCAAAAAAGTAGTGGAATCTGCAATTGCTAACGCTGAACATAACAATGGCGCTGATATCGACGAATTGAAAGTAACTGCAATTTGTGTTGATAAAGGTATTGTGTTGAAACGTATTCGTGCTCGTGCAAAAGGTCGCGCTGGCAAAATTACTAAGCCAACCTGTCACATTCATGTGACTGTCGGTAACTAAAGGATAATCATGGGTCAGAAAATTCATCCAATTGGTTTCCGTCTGAGTGTTCAAAAAAATTGGACCTCACGTTGGTATGCCAATAGTAAAAACTTCCCAGCGATGTTGCAGGGTGATATTAAGGTGCGTGAGTTCCTTAATAAAAAACTAGCAAATGCCGCTGTGAGCAAAATCATCATTGAGCGTCCTGCTAAGAACGCAAAAATCACAATCTACAGTGCGCGTCCTGGTGTAGTAATTGGTAAGAAAGGTGAAGATATTGAATCTTTACGTTCTAGCCTACAAGGTTTAATGGGCGTGCCAGTGCATTTAAACATCGAAGAAGTACGTAAGCCAGAAATCGATGCGACATTGATTGCACAATCTATTGCCCAGCAATTAGAAAAACGTGTGATGTTCCGACGTGCGATGAAACGTGCTATGCAAAATGCAATGCGTCTAGGCGCACAAGGCATTAAGATCATGAGTTCTGGTCGTTTGAATGGCATCGAAATTGCTCGTACTGAATGGTATCGTGAAGGCCGTGTGCCACTACATACATTGCGTGCTGATATTGACTATGGAGTAGCTGAAGCTTCAACTACCTACGGTATTATTGGTATTAAAGTTTGGGTATTTAAAGGCGAAGTATTTGCCGGTAATGCAGCAGTAGCGCAAGCAGCTATCGCAGCACCAGCAGCTGAGCCAGAAAAGAAAGTAAGAAAGCCGAGGGCTAAAGATGCTGCAACCATCTAGACAGAAATATCGTAAGATGCAAAAAGGCCGCAACAAAGGCATTGCAACTACAGGTAATAAAGTAAGTTTTGGCGATTTTGGCTTAAAAGCTATTGGTCGCGGTCGTTTAACTGCACGCCAAATTGAAGCGGCACGTCGTGTCATGACGCGTCACATCAAGCGTGGTGGTCGTGTATGGATTCGTATTTTTCCAGATCAGCCGATTTCTAAAAAACCAGCTGAAGTGCGTATGGGTAACGGTAAAGGTAGTACAGAGTACTACGTTGCTCAAATCCAGCCAGGTAAAATGTTATATGAAATGGATGGCGTGAGCGAAGAGCTAGCACGTGAAGCGTTTAAATTGGCAGCAGCTAAGCTACCAATTGAGACGACCTTCATGACACGTCATATTGGGAGCTAATCATGAAAGCTACTGAATTAAGAAGTAAAAACACTGAAGAGTTACACAATGAGTTAATCGCTCTGCGTCGTGAGCAATTTTCACTACGTATGCAAATTGCAACTCAACAGCTAAACAAAGTCGATCAAATTGGTAAAGTTCGTCGCAACATTGCACGCGTCAACACGATACTTGCCGAGAAAGCGAAACAGGTATAAATATGGCTGAAACTCAAAAAGTTGTCCGTACTTTAAGCGGCCGTGTTGTGAGCAATAAAATGGATAAAACAGTTACAGTATTAGTTGAGCGTAAAGTTAAACATCCGCTCATTGGTAAGGTAATGGTTAAATCTAATAAAGTGCACGCGCATGATGAAGCGAATGAATGTAACGAAGGTGATTTAGTGACTATTTCTGAATCACGCCCATTGTCTAAGACAAAAAACTGGGTTGTTAGCAAGATTGTGACTAAAGCACAAGTATAGTGTTACCGATTAAGGCTAATGCGTTAGCCTTAATCAAATTGCTACAAGTTGTCTAATAAATCGCATTTGTAACTTGCGTTAAGTTGTAAATGCGGTTTATAATGTTGGACTTTTCGGCGCTCGTGAAATTAACTAAGAGTTGGTTTCACAAAAAAGCAAGCGCCCCAATACTGACCGTGGTCTACCGGCCGTGCTAATTATTTAGTTAATTAGAGTCGGCGGTGTTGGTTTAACGGATTAAGTTGGAGATTATTCTCATGATTCAAATGCAATCTAGGCTAGAAGTTGCCGACAACACAGGTGCACGTTCTGTAATGTGTATTAAAGTGTTGGGTGGTTCTAGACGTCGTTATGCCGGTATCGGTGACATTATCAAGGTCAGCATTAAAGATGCTGCGCCTCGTGGTCGCGTAAAAAAAGGCGAAGTTTATAGTGCTGTGGTTGTTCGTACCGCTAAGGGTGTTCGTCGTCCAGATGGCTCTTTAGTAAAGTTCGACGCTAATGCGGCAGTGTTACTTAATAATAAGCTAGAGCCGATTGGTACCCGTATTTTCGGGCCAGTGACACGCGAACTACGTAGCGAGCGTTTCATGAAGATCGTTTCATTAGCACCAGAAGTATTGTAAGAGGCTATCAAATGAGCAAAATTCATAAAGGTGATGAAGTCATCTTAAATACAGGTAAGGATAAAGGTAAGCGCGGCGCTGTGTTGCGTGTGCTTGAATCTGGTCATGTAGTGGTTGAAGGTCTTAACATGGTAAAAAAACATGCTAAACCAAACCCAATGAAGGGTATCACTGGCGGTATTATCAATAAAGAAATGCCTATTGATATTTCTAATGTTGCTTTATTCAATACCGCCACCCAAAAGGGTGATCGCGTAGGCTTTAAGTTGTTAGATGATGGACGCAAAGTGCGTGTATTTAAGTCTAACAGCGAAGTTGTGGATGCATAGGACTCGATATGGCGCGCTTAAAAGAATTTTATAAAGACTCTATCGTTAAATCAATGACAGAGCAATTTGGTTACACTTCAGTTATGCAAGTGCCTCGCATCGAAAAAATCACCTTGAACATGGGTGTAGGCGAAGCGGTTGCAGATAAAAAAGTAATGGAAAACGCAGTTGGTGACATGGAAAAAATTGCTGGTCAAAAAGTAATTGTGACCAAAGCAAAGAAATCAGTTGCTGCGTTTAAAATCCGTGATGACTATCCTGTGGGCTGTAAAGTAACACTACGTCGCGAGCGTATGTATGAGTTTTTAGATCGCCTCGTTACTGTTGCTATTCCACGTATTCGTGACTTCCGCGGTATTTCTGCCAAATCATTTGATGGTCGTGGTAATTACAATATGGGCGTTAAAGAACAAATTATATTTCCTGAAATTGAATACGATAAAATCGATGCAATTCGCGGTATGAATATTACGATTACAACAACTGCGAAAACGGACGAAGAAGCAAAAGCATTGCTTGCCGCGTTTAGTTTTCCTTTCAGAGGTTAAGACATGGCTAAGACCTGCATGATAGAGCGCGAAATCAAACGTCGCGCAACCGTAGAAAAATTCGCAGCAAAACGCGATACATTAAACGCGATCGTGAACGATCAAAAGGCTTCTGCTGAAGATCGCCGAGAAGCACGTTTAAAGCTACAAAGTTTGCCACGTAATTCCAGTCCTGTGCGCTTACGTAATCGTTGTGCGCTAACTGGTCGCCCACGTGGTGTTTTTAGCAAATTTGGTATTGGGCGTAGCAAATTACGCGATTTGATGATGCGTGGCGAAGTGCCAGGCGTTACCAAAGCTAGCTGGTAACGGAGGAATAGATTATGAGTATGAGTGATCCGATTGCCGATATGCTAACGCGCATTCGTAATGCGCAGGCAGTTAATAAATCATCAGTAACGATGCCAGCATCTAAAGTTAAAGGCGCAATAGCGGCTGTACTTAAAGATGAAGGATATATCGATGATTTTGCGGTGCAAGCAAATGAAGGTAAACCACTTTTGAATATCAGCTTGAAGTACTATGCTGGTCGTCCTGTAATTGAGAAGATTGAGCGTGTAAGTAAGCCTGGTCTTCGCGTATACAAGGCTAGTCAGAATATACCTCTAGTGATGAATGGCCTTGGCGTGACGATTGTGTCAACGTCTAAGGGTGTAATGACAGATCGTAAAGCAAAAGCTGCCGGTATCGGTGGTGAAGTGCTCTGCGTAGTAGCGTAAGGAGATAGCTAATGTCACGTGTTGCTAAAAACCCAGTCGCTATCCCAGCAAAAGTTGAAGTGGTGTTAAGTGCTGATAGTATCGCTGTAAGCGGTCCATTAGGTAAGCTTTCACACAAGTTAACGAATGCAGTTGCTTTAGGCCGTGAAGGTGAAACAATTACATTTGCAGCGGCTAACGACAGTCAACATTCACGTGCAATGTCTGGTACATTGCGTGCGCTGGTTGCCAATATGGTACAAGGTGTTTCTGAAGGCTTTACCCGTAAACTTACATTAGTAGGTGTGGGCTATAAAGCAAATGCTCAGGGCGCTATGCTAAATTTAGAGTTGGGTTATTCACACCCAGTTAATCACAAAATGCCAGCAGGCGTTACTGTTGAAACACCTACACAGACAGAGGTTGTTCTTAAAGGTGTTGATAAACAAGTAATTGGGCAGATTGCTGCACAGATTCGTGCGTATCGCGCTCCAGAGCCATATAAAGGCAAAGGCGTTCGTTATTCAGATGAAGTCGTAATTATTAAAGAAACCAAGAAGAAGTAAGGTTTAAGCCATGACAAATACAAATCCTCGTTTGCGCCGTGCACGTAAAACCCGTGCCAAAATAGCCGAGTTAAAAGTTACACGTTTAAACGTGTACCGTACAAATACACATATCTATGCTCAAATCATTGCTGCTGGCGGCGATGTGGTGTTGGCAAGTGCTTCAACGCTTGAGGCGGATGTGCGTAAAAAAGTAAAAAATGGTGGCAATATTGAAGCTGCTACTGCAATTGGCAAGCGTATTGCTGAAAAAGCAAAAAAAGCTGGTATTACTACAGTGGCTTTCGATCGTGCTGGATACAAATATCATGGCCGTATTAAAGCGCTAGCAGAAGCTGCCCGTGAAAACGGCCTGTCATTTTAAGAAGCGAGACCGATAATGGCTAGAGAAACTGAACAACAACAGCAAACTGATGGTTTGCGTGAAAAGATGATTACAGTTAACCGTGTAAGTAAAACAGTTAAAGGTGGTCGTATTATGAGCTTTGCTGCACTTACTGTTGTAGGTGATGGTGATGGCGCAGTTGGCATGGGTAAAGGTAAAGCGCGTGAAGTTCCAGTTGCGGTACAAAAAGCAATGGATGAAGCACGCCGCGGTATGCTGAAAATTAACTTGAACAACGGTACATTGCATCACGCAGTGACTGGTGTTCATGGCGCAGCTAAAGTGTTTATTCAACCTGCTTCAGAAGGTACTGGTATTATTGCTGGTGGCGCAATGCGCGCAATTTTTGAGGTGATGGGTATTACGAACGTATTGGCAAAGTGTATTGGTTCAACTAACCCTTACAACGTAGTTCGCGCTACATTGAATGGTTTAGAATCAATGAATACGCCTGCAGAAGTCGCAGCAAAACGCGGCAAATCAGTTGAAGAAATCAGAGGCTAATCATGGCTACAGAGAAAAAAGCAGCAACAACTAAGGTTGTAGCTGAGAAGAAACCAGCAGCTAAGAAACCTGTAGCAGCAAAAGTGGCTCCAGCTAAGAAAGTTGCTAAAACTACAGCAGCAAAGGTGGGTGGCACAGTTAAAGTTACATTAGTGCGTAGCGTGATCGGCCGTATTGAAGCACATAAAGCTTCCGTACGTGGCCTAGGTTTGCGTCGTATGCATCACACAGTTGAGTTACAGGATACGCCAGCAGTCCGTGGCATGATTAACGCAGTTGGCTATCTCTTAAAGGTAGAAGCATAATGCAATTGAATACAATTAAGCCTGCAGAAGGCGCAAAAAAAGAACGTCGCCGTGTAGGTCGTGGTATCGGTTCTGGTTTAGGTAAAACAGCGGGTCGTGGTCATAAAGGTCAAAAATCTCGCACAGGTGGTTTTCATAAAGTTGGTTTTGAAGGCGGTCAAATGCCTTTGCAACGTCGCTTACCTAAGCGTGGCTTTAAATCAATGACTAAAGCTGATACAGCACATGTGCGTACTAGTGAATTGTTGGAATTGGATGCTGATGTGATTGATTTGTTAGCGCTTAAAGCAGCAAAAATTGTGTCTGGCTCAGTCAGAGCAGCTAAGATCTTTCTGTCTGGTGATTTAACACGTAAACTTTCAGTTCATGGTTTATTGCTCACAAAAGGTGCACGTGCAGCAATTGAAGCAGCTGGCGGTAGCATTGTTGATGTTGTTGCAACTACGCCGCCTGCTAAATTACAAGCTAAATCTAAAGCAGTTTAAGAGAATATAACTTGGCGCAAGATAGTTTATTAGGTGCAGTTGGTAAGATGAGCGAGCTAAAAAGTCGCTTATGGTTTGTACTAGGTGCTTTAGTTGTGTACCGTTTAGGTGCGCATATTCCAGTGCCTGGTATTGATCCATCAATACTCAAACAGTTATTTGATTCTCAAAGCAACGGTATCTTGGGCATGTTTAATATGTTCTCGGGCGGTGCTTTGTCAAGATTTACGGTGTTTGCCTTGGGTATCATGCCGTATATTTCTGCTTCGATTATCATGCAACTGCTGAGTGTGGTTTCTCCAAAATTGGAGCAACTAAAAAAAGAAGGCGAAGCTGGCCGTCGTGCAATTACTAAATATACGCGTTACGGCACAGTGGTATTAGCCACTTTCCAAGCGCTAGGTATCGCGATTGCCTTGGAAGGTCAGCCCAACCTAGTATTAGATCCGGGACTAGCTTTCAGATTGACTGCAGTGATTACTCTAGTTAGTGGCACAATGTTTTTGATGTGGTTAGGCGAGCAAATTACTGAACGCGGAATTGGTAATGGTATTTCAATCATTATTTTCGCAGGTATTGTTGCTGGTTTACCGCATGCAGTTGGTAGCACATTAGAGTTAGCTAGAACAGGTGCTTTCTCTATACCTTTAGTTATATTTTTGTTCATTGCAGTTATTTTAGTAACGGCATTGGTAGTGTTTGTAGAGCGTGGTCAGCGTAAAATTACGGTTAATTACGCTAAAAGACAAGTTGGTAATAAGTTGTATGGTGGTCAGACATCACACTTACCGCTTAAGTTAAATATGGCTGGTGTGATTCCACCAATCTTTGCTTCAAGTATTATTTTGTTTCCAGCGACTTTGGCTGGTTGGTTTGGTACTAGTGACAGAATGTCGTGGCTTAAAGATATTGGTACAGCCTTATCACCAGGCCAGCCCATTTATGTATTGTTATTTGCTGCGGCGATTATATTTTTCTGCTTCTTTTATACAGCTTTAGTGTTTAATCCTAAAGAAACGGCTGATAACTTGAAGAAGAGTGGCGCTTTTGTTCCAGGTATACGCCCAGGTGATCAAACAGCAAAATATATTGATCGTATTATGGGTCGCTTAACATTGATTGGTGCGTTCTACATCACCTTGGTTTGTTTGTTGCCAGAGTTTTTAAGATTGAAATTTAATACGCCGTTTTATTTCGGTGGTACTTCTCTACTAATTATTGTAGTTGTGACAATGGATTTCATGACACAAGTGCAGTCACATTTAATGTCACATCAGTATGAAGGTTTGTTGAAAAAAGCAAATTTCAAGAGCGGTTCAACTACGCGATAGAAGTTTCAGAATGGTGAAAGAAGACAGAATTGAGATGCAAGGTGAGATTGTAGAAAATCTCCCAAATGCAACCTTTAGAGTTAAGTTGGAAAATGGCCATATAGTACTTGGCTATATATCAGGGAAAATGCGTATGCACTACATTCGTATATTACCTGGTGATAAGGTGACAGTTGAAATGACACCTTACGATTTATCAAGAGCGCGGATTATTTTCCGAGTTAAGTAATTTAAGTTTGACTATCTTTAAGTTTGATAAGAAGTTGTTAAGAGGTAAATCATGAGAGTTCGTGCATCAGTAAAAGCATTATGTCGTAACTGTAAAGTTGTTCGTCGTCGTGGTGTGGTTCGTATTATTTGTACAGATCCACGTCACAAACAACGTCAAGGTTAATTGATAGTTAATAAGTTGATTGTTAATAATAAGACAAGCTGTTAAAATCGTCGGATTTTTTGGTTAGACGGCATTTAGTTTTAGCAGTTTGGCATTATTTTTGGAGTAAGGTATGGCTCGGATTGCAGGGGTAAACATCCCAAATCATAAACACGCAGAAATCGCATTAACTTCGATTTATGGTGTTGGTAGAAACACAGCGAAACAAATTTGTTTAGCAGCTGGCGTACTCGCTACGGCTAAAGTAAAAGATTTGAACGATGCGGAAGTTGAAAAACTACGTGACGAAGTCGCTAAGCTTAAAGTTGAAGGTGATTTACGTCGTGAAGTTTCAATGAACATCAAACGCTTGATGGACTTGAATTGCTATCGCGGTGTGCGTCATCGTCGTGGTTTGCCAGTTCGAGGCCAACGTACTAAAACAAACGCACGTACTCGCAAGGGTCCGGTAAAAGCAATCAAGCAGTCGAAATAATACAACGGTAAGGAATAAGCAACATGGCAAAAGCTAACGTTCGCGTACGTAAAAAAGTTAAAAAGAATATTGCAGAGGGCATCGCCCACGTGCATGCATCTTTTAACAACACGATTATTACTATCACAGACCGCCAAGGCAATGCGCTTTCATGGGCGACTTCTGGTGGTGCTGGTTTCAAAGGTTCACGTAAGAGTACACCTTTTGCTGCACAAGTTGCTGCTGAAGCCGCTGGTAAAGCTGCACAAGAGTGTGGTGTGAAGAATTTAGAAGTGCGCATTAAAGGCCCAGGTCCTGGTCGTGAATCTGCAGTACGTGCCTTAAATGCAGCTGGTTTTAAAATTACCAGCATACAAGATGTGACGCCAGTACCGCATAACGGCTGCCGTCCGCCTAAAAAACGTCGCATTTAGTCGCGACTAGAGCAGAACAGAAAACAGGAGAATTACCTTGGCTAGAAATTTAGATCCTAAATGCCGTCAATGTCGTCGCGAAGGCGAAAAGCTTTTTCTTAAAGCTGAAAAATGCTTTACAGACAAATGTGCAATTGAAAAACGCAATTTCCCACCAGGTCAACATGGTCAGCGACGTAACTCACGTTTATCTGACTACGGTGTGCAATTACGTGAAAAGCAAAAATTACGTCGTATCTATGGCGTGTTGGAGAAGCAATTCCGTGGTTATTATGCAGAAGCTGATCGTCAAAAAGGTATTACCGGCGAAAACTTATTGCAGTTGTTAGAGTGTCGCCTTGATAACGTTGCTTACCGCATGGGTCTAGGTGGTTCACGTACTGAAGCGCGTCAGATCGTGCGACATAACAGCATTTTAGTAAATGGTAAACGTGTCAATATCCCTTCATACCAGGTAAAAGCGGGTGATGTTGTTTCTGTACAAGAAGGTTCTAAGCAGCAATTACGTATTAAAGGTGCGTTGGATGCTGCTGCACAACGTGGTTTCCCAGAATGGTTGGAAGTTGATGTTAAAGCATTGACTGGTACATTCAAGGCTAAACCACAACGTGATGAACTACCAGCGACTATTAACGAATCATTAGTGGTTGAGCTTTATTCCAAATAGTTGATTTTGTATGGCTAGTTAAATTGTTTAATTAGCCGTTAAAGATGAATAAATTTGGTCATATTTAGAATTTTATAAGATTCTTTAATCTGTAATTTATCTAATAATTAATAAGGTAAACAAGATATTATGCAAAACAATCCAACTGAATATTTAAAGCCTAGAGTAGTTGACGTAGAAGTTATTACTCCAGTGCGTGCTCGCGTTACATTAGAGCCTATGGAGCGTGGTTTTGGTTACACATTAGGTAACGCCTTGCGTCGCGTATTATTATCATCAATCCCAGGCTTTGCCATTACAGAAGTTAAAATTGATGGTGTTGTTCATGAGTATTCAACAATTGATGGCGTACAAGAAGACGTAGTAGATATTTTACTTAACTTAAAAGGTGTTGCCTTAAAGTTGAATAGTAAAACTGAAGCGATTCTGACATTGAATAAATCAACTGAGGGTGTAGTCACAGCGGGTGATTTTGCAACTGGTCATGATGCTGAAATTGCTAATCCAAATCATGTGATTGCACATTTAACTAAGGGTGGTAAATTAAACCTAGAAGTTAAGGTTGAGATGGGACGTGGTTATCAACCAGTTCCAGCTCGTCAAAAAGCAGATACAGATGATCATGTTTTGGGCTTTATTATGGTGGATGCATCATTTAGTCCTATTAATAAAGTAAGTTATCAAGTGGAAAGTGCGCGCGTTGAGCAACGTACTGACTTAGACAAGTTGGTAATGGATGTGGAAACTAACGGTATTGTTGAGCCAGAGCAAGCTATTCGTGATGCTGCGCGTATCTTAATTGGTCAACTATCAGTGTTTGCAAATCTTGAAGGCGCGCCAAACGAGATTGAAGTTAAATCTGCACCACAAGTTGACCCTGTGTTGTTACGCCCAGTTGATGATTTAGAACTAACTGTGCGTTCTGCTAATTGTTTAAAAGCAGAAAACATATTTTACATTGGTGATTTGATTCAACGTACAGAAAATGAATTATTAAAAGCACCTAATCTTGGCCGTAAATCTCTTAACGAGATTAAAGATGTTCTAGCTACTAAAGGTTTAACTTTAGGCATGAAGTTGGAAAACTGGCCACCAGTAGGCCTAGAGAAAATTTAGTGGAAAAGTTTAGTTTTTAGCTAATCTAATAACTAGCATTATAGAAAAGTTTGAGGGTAATAACATGCGTCATGGAAATAGTAATCGTAAATTAAACCGTACCAGCAGCCACCGCAAAGCGATGTTTCGCAATATGGTTGTTTCATTGTTGAACCATGAAATTATCAAAACGACTTTGCCAAAAGCAAAAGAGTTGCGTAAATATGCAGAACCTTTGATTACTTTGGCTAAAACACCTACTTTAGCAAATCGCCGTTTAGCGTTTAGTCGTTTACGTGATCGTGATACTGTCGGTAAATTATTCGAGAATCTAGGTCCGCGTTACACTACACGTAATGGTGGTTATCTACGTGTACTAAAATGTGGTTTCCGTCATGGCGACAATGCACCTATGGCTTTAGTAGAATTGGTAGACCGTCCAGATACAACAACTGAAGCTGTAATTGCAGATTAACGATCTGATAGTACTATAGTTGTAGAATTAGTATTGTTATAAAAAAGCCAGCTATATGCTGGCTTTTATGTTTTTAGATTAGTGCTTGAGCTAATTAAGTATTCATTGCTTCAATATCAGATAAGTTAAAAGGCCAACATAGCTCTTTTTGTGTAATGCTGTTACGTAGCACAGGAATCTTGTGGCTATAAAGCTCCAGGAGCTTGTCATTATCAGCAATTTCAATAGCCTGCCATTGAAGTTTGGCTTGCGTTAGTAATAACTCAGCCTCTTCACATAGATGACAAGCTGTTGTGCTATAAAGAATAAGGTGTGTAGGCATGATGAGTATATTGAATATTAATTAATAAAATAAGGTGTGTATTTTAAGCTTTTAATTTTGCTTATGTTTCCAGTCATAAGCAAAATAAATGATAATAACGTTTTAGTTGCGGTAACCACTTAATTGGCAGGGTAATGAATGGTTGATATCCAGAAGTCTAAAGAAAGCTTAAGCGAAAACCTACAGCAAATTATTACCTTGCTGAATAAGCAGCGCTTGGTTGAGGACTTGGTACATAGGCAAGATATATCGAAATCCGACACATCTAAGAGTGGTCTTGTTGAATCTTTAGTACATAAACAAAATCTAGCTAAGCTACAACAGAAGCTTGATGCACTGCATCCTGCAGACGTTGCCTATATTCTTGAGGCGCTGCCATTAGAGCAGCGTTTGGATGTTTGGGATCTGGTTAAAGTCGAACGTGATGGCGATATCCTGCTTGAAGTATCCGATGCGGTTCGGCAAACGCTTATTGCGGACATGGACAGTGACGAATTGCTGGCAGCGGCAGAACAGCTGGATACCGATGAGTTAGCTGATTTAGCTCCTGACTTGCCAAAAGACGTGTTACAGGATTTACTGGATAACTTAGACACGCAAAACCGCGAGCGTTTACAATCTGCATTATCTTATCCAGATGATGCGGTAGGTGGTTTGATGGATTTTGATATTGTCACAATACGTGAAGATATCACTTTAGAAGTCGCTTTACGTTATATGCGTCGCATTGGTAGCTTGCCAGATCACACCGATAAACTATTTGTGGTAGATAGAGACGATATCCTGTTAGGCGTCTTACCACTTAAACGCTTGGTGGTGAATGACTTAAATGCGGAAGTAGCTGATGTCATGGCAACAGACCATGTATTATTTCACCCAGAAGATGTGGCAAACGAAGCCGCAAAGGCATTTGAACGCTACGATTTAGTTACAGCGCCAGTTGTGGACAAGAACAATAAATTGATTGGACGTATTACCGTTGATGCAGTGATGGATTACATTCGTGACGAATCCGAAAGCGATAAACTTTCAATGGCAGGTTTACGTGAAGAAGAGGACTTTTTCTCCTCTGTCTGGAAATCGGTGCAAAACCGCTGGGCTTGGTTAGCGATTAACTTGATGACTGCAATGGTTGCCTCACGCGTGATTGGTTTGTTTGAAGGGTCTATCAAGCAGTTAGTGGCTTTGGCCGCCTTAATGCCAATTGTGGCAGGGATAGGTGGTAATTCTGGCAATCAAACTACTACGATGATTGTACGAGGTTTAGCGTTAGGTCAAATTGCTTCTCATAATATGCGTTCACTGATTTCTAAAGAGCTTGGGGTCGCATTATTAAATGGGCTGGTGTGGGGTGGTGTTTTAGGCATTATTGCTTATGCATTGTATGATAATTACCAGCTTGGTCTTGTTATGACAGGCGCAATGACGCTTAATCTTTTATTGGCTGCTGTGATGGGGGTGATGATTCCATTAGTGATGACTAAATTTGGACGTGATCCAGCGGTAGGTTCTAGTGTATTAATTACCGCAGTGACTGATAGCGGTGGTTTTTTCATATTCCTTGGTTTAGCGACTATCTTCTTGTTATAGTATTTTTGCGCTGTAATATTGCAATAAATCTTAACCTTATTTTTAGCAGAAACGTGAAAGTATGAATTCAGAAATGGACATTTTTTGGCAGGAAATATGGGGGGATGTATCCACCCCTGCCATACTTTGGCAATTTGCCGTAATTGTTGGCAGCGTAATTGCGGCATGGGCATTAAATGGTGGCCTGCGAGCCTACGTGATGCATCATGCGCCTGATAAATGGAAAATAGCCATTGGCGGTATCAACCGTGTCCTATTTCCGTTATCAAGCTTGCTATTCGTTTTCACAGGTAAAGCCATCCTGTGTTACTGGCAGCATATTGGCTTATTGACCCTTGCCAGCAAACTTCTAATAGCTATTGCAGTTATCCGCTTATTTGTCTATGCCTTACGCTATATATTCTCACCTAGTGGCTGGTTAAAAACGCTAGAAAATATAATCTCATTTAGTATATGGTTAGTATTGGCACTTCATCTAAGCGGAGTTTTACCAGAGATTATTGAAACACTCGAAGATGTTAAGTTTAGCATTAGCAAAACGCCTGTTAATTTACTACAAATATTGCAAGCTGCACTAACAGTAGTCATAACGCTATTGATTGCATTATGGACTAGCCGGTTAATTGAGAACAAGCTGATGCGCGCACAGCATATCAATGCCAATATGCGTGTCGTTTTAACTAAATTAACGCGCATTCTATTGTTATTTGCTGCAGTTCTAGTCGCGCTATCTGCCGTGGGTTTAAACCTTACTTTGCTCTCTGTTTTTGGTGGTGCTTTAGGTGTGGGTTTGGGTTTTGGTTTACAAAAGATTGCCAGCAATTATGTCAGTGGATTTATTATCTTGCTCGATAAATCCATGCAAATCGGTGATGTGATTACCGCTGAAAACCATTATGGCATAGTAAGCGACTTACGTTCTAGATACTTGGTTTTACGTAAATTAGATGGTACAGAAGTGATTATTCCGAATGAATTATTGATTACCAACTCAGTGATTAATCATTCGTTCACTGATAGAAAAGCCAAAGTCGTTTTACCTCTACAAATTACTTATGATAGTGATTTAGAGCTTGCAATGCAGTTAATGTTAGATAGCGCAATAGCGCACCAGCGTGTGATGGTGGAGCCTGTGCCAACAGTGTATTTATTAGGTTTTGGCGACAATGGTATTGATTTAAGTCTGAATGTTTGGGTGCCAGATCCAGAGGGGGGTTCGACGGAATTAAAGTCGCAAGTGTACATGGGCATTTGGCATGCATTTAAGCAAAATAATATATCTATATCATCGCCACAGCGAAATGTGAGAATTATAAATGGCAACAATCCATTGGATGGTTTGCAATCTACGCCATCCTCAAAAGTTATTTGATTTGATATGAAAGCAATGAGCATAAAAAAACCTCGCAATTGCGAGGTTTTTGTTTACAAATTAAATAACTAAAATCTATTTAAGTTTAGTTTCTTTGTAAATTACGTGTTTACGAACTACTGGATCAAATTTCTTGATTTCCATTTTTTCTGGCATAGTACGTTTGTTTTTTGTTGTGGTATAAAAATGACCTGTACCAGCACTTGATTCTAATTTGATTTTTTCACGCATAATTGTTCCTTAAACTTTTTCGCCAGCAGCACGCATACCAGCCAAAACGGAATCAATACCGTTTTTGTCGATTGTACGTAATGCAGCGTTAGTAATACGCATGCTAACCCAGCGATTTTCGCTCTCTACCCAAAATTTGCGGTTTTGCAAATTAGGTAAAAAACGGCGTTTTGTTTTGTTGTTTGCGTGAGAAACATTGTTACCCACCATTGGCTTTTTGCCTGTTACCTGACATACACGTGCCATGGTTATCTCCAAATACTTTGTCTTTTTCAGAAAGACCGTGATTATAGTACGAAACCTATCGCATATTCAACTAATAAAGTGAGAATTAGTAAATTAATGCTTACCTGTGCTACCAAAGCCATTTTCACCACGCTCACTAACGTCAAAATCATCGATCAAGTGAAATTCTGCTTGAACTACAGGCACAATCACCAGTTGTGCTATGCGTTCCATTGGATTAAGTTCAAAAGCACTATTGCCACGATTCCAGACCGATACAAACAACTGCCCTTGATAATCTGAGTCAATCAAACCGACTAAATTGCCTAGCACGATACCATGCTTATGACCTAAGCCTGAACGTGGCAAAATCATTGCCGCATAATAAGTGTTATCCAAATGTATCGCCATGCCGGTAGGGATTAACTGCGTATCACCAGGCTTAAGCGTGATTGTTGCATCAATGCAAGCACGTAAATCTAGCCCAGCTGAACCTGGCGTGGCATATTCCGGCATTTGCGTATGTAGGCGAGGGTCAATAATTTTTAGGTCTACAATTAAACTCATCGTATTCTTTCTACTGGATTATTATAGTGAATGTTAAAGCTAGGTTTTAAGATTAGATTAATTGATGTATATGACACAGTATCTTATTCGCCAATATTTTTTTATTGGTTTTGGGGAGTGGATGACTGCCCTGGTCATCTAGCAACGTGGCTATGTTTTCATTGCCACCCATACCATCTGTTATTAAGTTAGCCACGATTAATGGTAGCTTTTTGCGTAGCCGCTTTTGCTCTGCATATTCGATTAAATTCTCGCTCTCAGCGGCAAACCCCACACAAAATGGTGCATTGGGTAAGCTGGCAACTTCTGACAAAATATCTTTATTTTTTTGAAGCTCTATAGTAAGCGTGCGTTCACTTTTTTTGATTTTCTGTGCATTTTGTTGTGAGGGTGAGTAGTCTGCTACCGCTGCTACGCTAATAAAAATATCTTGTGAGCCGATATTTTGCATGACTGCTTGATACATCGCATCTGCGTTTAAAGCTTCAATAACTTGCACACCATCTGGATTCGCTAGTGCACTTGCTCCTTTAACCAAAGTGACTTGTGCACCCATGTCTCGCGCAGCCTCGGCCAAGTTAAAACCCATTTTTCCAGAGCTTAAATTAGTAATCGCGCGTACAGGGTCTATCATTTCGAGCGTAGCACCTGCCGTAATCAGTATGCGCTTACCAGCCAATAACTTAGGTGTAAAGTGAGCGATTACTAACGATAGCAAAGCCTCAGCTTCTAACATACGACCTAGGCCGACTTCACCACAAGCTTGTTCGCCACTATCTGGGCCGAGTACACAAACTCCATCTGCCTTGAGTTGCGAGATATTGCGTTGCGTTGCGGGATTTTCCCACATCTGTTTGTTCATGGCCGGTGCAACTAATAAATCGCAAGGTTGTGTATCAGAGCCTCTTGCTAAACAAAGCGTTGAGAGTAAATCATCAGCACGGCCATGTGCTAGTTTAGCCATAAAGTCTGCGCTGGCTGGTGCTACCAAAATGGCATCCGCTAGGCGTGAAAGCTCTATGTGTGGCATGCCATTGGATATGCTGGCATCCCACATGCTGGTAAATACCGGCTTGCCAGATAATGCCTGCATGGTCAGTGGTGTTATAAACTGGCAAGCGGCCTCAGTCATCACTACTTGTACATCAATGCCGGCCTTAACGAGTAAGCGCACTAATTCTGCCGCTTTATAAGCGGCAATTCCGCCCGTGATACCCAACACGAGTCGTTTGGTTATAGGTTTATTTAGGCTAGCTTGCATGATAAATTTGCTTGATACAAAATGTATTCACATTGATACTCATAACCTTGAGTTTAACATGCTGTGCCATAGATGAAAAATAGTGCGCTTAAGACCTGGATAATAAGATAAGAAAACTGGAATTAAATCATGTGGCGTAAATTCAGAATCGTAATACTTTTGCTTACCCTTGCCACGGTTGCGCAGCAAAGTTGGTTAAATAAAGCGAGTTTAGATTGGAAAAACAATTTTTATGTGGCGGTTTACCCGATCAATGCAGACGGTAGTGCTAAAGTTGCCGCTTATATCAACACACTAAACCGTGAAAACTTTACGCCGATTGCCGATTATTTTGCTAATGAAGGTGCGCGTTATGACGTAGGCTTGCGGCGACCAATAGATATTCAGCTAGGTGCACAAGTGCACAATATACCGCCTGCACCACCAGTTCAGGGTTCGATTTTAAGTACGATAATTTGGAGTTTAAAATTTCGTTACTATGCGTGGGCTAATAGCCCTAAAGTGAATATAAAGCCCGATATACGGCTTTATCTGTTGTATTACGATCCTGTCACTCATCCTGCACTTAGTGAATCAACTGCGCTGGATAAAGGCCGAATTGGCCGCGTGAATTTGTTTGGCGATGCTGAGTATGATCAACAAAATCTGGTGATTACGGCACATGAGCTGTTGCATACCTTTGGTGCGACCGATAAATATGATTTATCCAATACTTTACCGCGGTATCCGGATGGTTTTGCTGAGGCTGATAAGACACCACTTTACCCACAAAACTTTGCTGAGATTATGGCCGGGCGTTTGCCACTATCTGAAACTAAAGCAGCTATTCCTAAAAACTTAGCGCAAACCTTGATAGGGCACAAAACCGCGCACGAAATTGGCTGGAGGAAATGAGGTGGAATTTTGGCGATAACTGATTGGCCTGCTAGTGAGCGTCCGCGTGAAAAACTATTAGCGCATGGCGCAGAAGTATTATCCGATGCTGAATTATTGGCTATATTTTTACGTGTTGGTGTCACGGGCAAAAGTGCCGTGGATTTAGCGCGTGATTTGCTTAATCAGTTTGGCAGTCTTAACGGTATATTTGCTGCAACTGCGAGTGAAATTAGCCAAGTACACGGCATGGGGAGTAGTAAATATGCCCAGCTGCAGGCAATTTTTGAGATGAGTCGCCGTGCATTAATTGAGCAAATGCAAACACGCGATGTATTATCCTCGCCGCAGCAAGTACGGGATTATTTATGCTTGAAATTAGGCGTATTTACTCGAGAAGTCTTTATGGTACTGTTTTTGGATGCACAAAACCGTGTAGTAGCCACTGAGGAAATGTTTAGCGGCACACTCACGCAAACCAGCGTTTATCCACGTGAAGTGGTTAAACGGGCGCTGTATCATAACGCGGCTTCCGTCATATTCGCGCACAATCACCCATCTGGTATTACTGAGCAAAGTCGTGCAGATGAGATGCTCACCACTTCATTAAAACAAGCCTTAGCGTTAATCGATATAAGAGTGTTAGATCACTTTATAGTAGCTGGAAATGCTATTTTGTCATTCGCAGAGCGGGGATTGATTTAGTTTTGACTTAAAATTTAATGCCCTTTACCAATGTCAGAGCCGCGATAAAGTCTTTATTACCAACTGGCATACAGCGTCAGAATGCCGTTCTTACTAAACCACCTTCAGCACGAATGGTTGCACCATTAATCACAGCAGCGCGTGCACTACAAATAAAAGTGACGATATCACCAATTTCTGAAGGATTGATTAAACGTCCAATAAGTGAGGTAGGGCGGTTTTCTGCCATAAATCTTTTCTGAGATTCAGCAGCTGAAAGTCCAGGATACACATCGAGCATAAATTTCTCTACATTATCCGTGCGCGTTGGGCCAGGTAGCACGGCATTGACAGTGACTAAGGTGTTTTTGGTTAACTCGGCGAGTGAGCGCGAAATGCCAAGTTGCATGGTTTTAGTCGCGCTGTAGTGTGCCATTTCTGGAGCGGGAGATAAGCCGGACTCACTGGAAATAAACACCACGCGGCCGCTGTTGTTCTTTAACATGCCATCTAGATAGTGCCTTGTCAGGCGAATTCCACTCATAATATTGACTTCGAATAAGCGTTGCCAATCTGCATCGGACTCATCAAAAAAGCCAACAGCTTCATAAATACCAAGATTATTTATCAGAATATCTACAGACGGCAGTTGCTTGATAGTTTCTGCACAGCCAGCGGCAGTGCCGTTATCACTGGCTAATGGAATAAGCACTGCATTAGGATTAGTTTGTTTAATACTTGCAATGGCACTGTCTACGCTGGCTTGTGTACGGCCATTCACCACCACTTTTGCCCCTTCGGCTGCTAAAGATCTGGCAATTTCCAGGCCAATACCACCTGAAGATGCGGTTACCAATGCTACTTTGTTTGCTAACTCTAAATTCATTTTTATGCCTTGAGAATAAAGTAAGAATTAAAGTATGCGTGATTATTTTTTAATTTAATAGAAGATTCCTTGCAATGTAGCGTTCAATTAATTTCAATAAAAGTGAATGTACTATGTTTCGTTCGTATGCTCTTGTTCATCAAAACTATTACTTCTAAGCTAAGCCGCGTGTTTACAGTGAATTTGTACTAAGCGACGCAGTTCTGGCACGCATGAGCCGCATTCTGTGCCGCATTTAAGCTTGTTTTGTAGCGTTGTTAAATCTGCGCCCAGTTGAATGGTCTCGATAATTTCATTTTCAGACACATCTGTACAGTTACAAACCACTTTACCACGGCCACGCTGACCATTGGGCGGAGCCACTAGTGGTGCCAGTGCCCAGCGGCGCAAGTCATCGGTAAACTGACCGCTGAGCATGACTGCTTTAAGCCAGTCAGCGGCTAGCGTTTCACCCATCAGGCGTACACCGGTTATCTTGTTATTCTCAATTAATATACGCTTACTAATACCGCGTTTTGCGTCGTCGTAATTAAGTAATGGCATGCCATATTCCATACCCAATATAGCATCGATTTTATCAACGATATCTGTGTTTGGCGCCTCCGTATGCGCTGCACGCAATATCAACATGCCTAATTTGTTTTCTGCTGACTCACGTCCAAACAAGCCGCAACTTGCATATTCAAAATCGACTAATAGTGCACGTATTGCTTGCAGTTGTGTTAAGTCGTTGCACGCACGCATCACTGTCATGTGCCACGGCAGCTCTAATTTTTCGAGTTTGATAGCAGTATGTTTCAGCTCTGGTTGTTTAGATATTTTGTCAAAAGTAGGCGGCATCATTGCATTCACGCCCAAGCCACGCATAAATTGCTTGCCCCAATGCATAGGGATAAACGTTTGTGCAGGTTGTACTTCTTCTGAAGCTTGTGCGATCAATACAAGGCTGCCGCGTTTGTTTGAGACTTTGACAATGTCGCCTTCTTTAATTGAGCGGCGTTGCATATCATCTATATTCATTGAGATAGCAGGTTCTTCCACATGGTTAAACAACTGTGAAATCGTGCCTGTACGGCTCATACCGTGCCATTGGTCGCGCAAACGACCAGTGAGTAAGTGCAATGGGTGGCGTGCGTCGGTTTTGTCTGCTGTACCTTTGTAGGTCGCATTTATAAACTGTGCTTTGCCGTCTGGTTTTTGGAAAACACCATCGCTGTACAGGCGTGCTTTACCAGCGCTTACGCCTTCGATAAATGGCCATTGTTGCGGGCCTTGTTCATTGAGCAGTGCGTAGCTTAAACCAGTAATATCTAAATCACGGCCACGTGTAGTTTCACGGTGTTCGTTAAATATCTCTTCAGTACTCGTGTAGGGAAATAAGTTAGACTTTTTCGCTAATCTTTTCTCTAAACGTTGCGCAAAATCCACCATAATTTGCCAGTCATGACGCGCTTCAGCTGGAGGATTAATGGCTGGGTTAACACGCGTAATGCGACGCTCTGAATTAGTGACGGAGCCTTCTTTTTCACCCCAAGTGCTGGCTGGTAATAACACGTCGGCGTAAGTGCAAGTGTCTATATTATTATAGGCATCTTGTAGTACAACCAACTCAGCATTGCCTAGTGCTTCAATCACCTTGTTTAGGTCGGGCATGGAGTGTGCGGGGTTAGTGCAAGCGATCCAAATAGCCTTAATGCTGCCATCTTTAACTGCATCGAACATTTCAATTGCAGTTTTTCCAGGTGTTGCGGGTACGTCGTCTACTCCCCAAAGCTTGGCAATTTCTGCACGATGTTCAGGATTCGCTAAATCACGGTGGGCGGAGAGTAAATTAGCCATTCCGCCGACTTCGCGACCGCCCATGGCGTTGGGTTGGCCCGTTAGTGAGAATGGGCCTGTGCCGGGCTTGCCGATGTGACCGGTAGCTAAATGCAAATTAATGAGTGCAGCGTTTTTATCAGTACCATGAATGCTTTGATTTAATCCCATGCAGTACATGCTCAAGCTGGGACCTTTACCGAACCATTTGGCAGCTTGAACAATATCGGCTTCTTTGATACCGCAAATGTCCGAAACCATCCTGGGCGTGTATTCACGCACAGTATCTTTCAGTGCTTCAAAACCTGTGGTATGAGCGTTGATATAAGACATGTCCAGCAAGCCTTCCCACAACATGACATGCAACATGCCGTTAAACAAAGCCACATCAGTGCCTGGTAAAATCGCTAGATGCAAATCCGCGGCTTGTGCCGTAACAGTACGGCGCGGATCGACCACAATAATTTTTAGATTTGGATTTTTGGCTTTTGCATCTTCAATACGACGGTAAATAATGGGGTGTGCAAAGGCAGTATTGCTGCCAGCAATAAACAAACAGTCAGTATGATCAATATCTTCGTAACAGGCTGGCGGTGCATCAGACCCTAATGTGGCCTTGTAGCCAGTAACAGCCGAACTCATGCACAGTCGTGAGTTGGTGTCTACATTATTGGTGCCGATTAAACCCTTGGCGAGCTTGTTAAAGACATAGTAATCTTCGGTTAATAACTGCCCGGAGATATAGAACGCGACGCTGTCTGGACCGTATTCTTCTATAGTTTTAGAGAATTTTTCCGTAACAAAATCCAGTGATTCATCCCACGTCACGCGCTTGCGTGGCTCATCACGGTTTATACGCATTTCAGGGTATAAAGCACGGTTATCCAGCTTGGCAGTAAGATGTAGCGTAGAACCCTTGGTGCACAGACGACCAAAGTTAGCGGGGTGATTGGGATCACCTTTAACATCAATGATTTTATCATTTTCGGTTTTGATGATAACGCCACAACCAACACCGCAATAGCAACAAGTACTTTTTGTTTCTTTAATGCTCAAACCGATAACTCCGCTTATATTTTTGGTACTACTTTTATACCAAGTACTGCTTGCCTTACACTTCTAAATACACCATGCCATCTTCAACTTTGACATTAAAACATGCGACTTGTCCTTCATCAGGTTCTTCCGCTTTACCATCGACCAGGCTGATTTTCCAGCTATGTAATGGACAGGCTACTTTATCGCCATACACGATGCCTTGAGATAGCGGGCCTTTTTTATGTGGGCAGAGATTGTTGATAGCAAAAACACGGTCATTTTGTGTGCGAAAAATACCGATTTCTTCATTGCCGCCTGCTGGTTTTTCGCGACGCACAACACGTGCGCCTTGACGGGGGATATCTTCCAACGGTGCAATCTTTACCCAATTACTCATAACAACTCCAATTAATCAATTCTAAAAGCTTATAAATTTAAAAATAGTACAATGGTCAAAAATTAAAACATGGATGAAATTTTGTTTAAGAAACTAACAGCAAATAAATCAAAATAAAATTCAGCATAAAAGAAAAAATCGCAATCCATTGCCACTTAAGCAAGTTGGCACGGGCGATTAAAGGGGTGCGGGTAGGCGCTAAAATTGGTTTTAATTCGCCATGTTCCAGCGCTAGCAGCATTTCCTCTGCGGTTTCAAAGCGCTGTTTGGCATCGCGTGCCACGGCTTTTAACACAATGTTTTCTAGCCATTGTGGGATATCCGGTCGGTAACGTGTTGGTGGCACCGGCTCGCCAAACTTCGGCCGTTGAAAAGGCTCAATTTCACCAAATGGATAGCGACGTGTGAGCAAATGATAGAGCGTTACCCCCGTTGCATAAATATCGGTGGCGGTAGTGGCAGTTTCGCCTTCAAATAATTCTGGCGCCATAAAGCTCGGTGTGCCCGGGTTTTGCATTGAAGCTAAACCACTGCTGCCCAAACTTAAAGCTACGCCTAGATCTAGAATACGTAAACGCTTTTCATGCCCTATATGAATATTGTCGGGTTTAATATCGCGATGCACTACATTGAGCCTATGCAATGCGCCCAAGCCGCGCATTAAATCTGCTCCTATGCGAGTAGTCTCTGCCGCGGTAAAGTGATGGTCAGTCTCCAGCATTTGCTGCAAAGTGGCACCTTCGTGCCAGCTCATCAAGTAGTAAAGCTTGCTGCGTTTTTCTATACTCACCGGGAATATCTGCGGAAAATATTGCGATACCACGCGCTTGCCTAGCCATTCTTCATTAAGTAGTGCTTGGCAGCTTTCGCTGTCATCGGCTAATAATGGGTTCAGCGTTTTAAGTGCACATAATTGGCGGCTATGGATGTTGCGTACTTTGTAGATGAGGCTGGTGCGGGTTTCATGCACAAGTTCTTCCACCTCAAAATCATCAATCACTTCCCCAATCAGCAATTTCGCTGGCACGCTTAAATGACGACCACCTGCAATCAACTCAGATAGCGTGTCCTCGCCAATTTCTTCAATACGCACCACAATAGTTGTGGCATTATCAGTGCCACCCAAGCTGATGGCTTTTTTCGTGAGACTTTCCGCAATCATTTGCGGGTTATTGAACGCATTTAAGCCTTCATGCAAGTCTTTTTGACTGAGCACATCCCATACACCATCAGACATTAGGGCGAATAAATCACCTGTTTCCAGTGCGCCCTCAGCGAAGTCTACGGTTAAATGTTTATCAAGCCCCACGGCGCGCGTCAGCACGTGACGCATATCCGGCCTATCCCACACATGGTCAGAGGTGAGCTGCGTCAGTTCGTTCTGGCGTAAGCGATAAATGCGCGTATCGCCCACGTGCGCTAAATAATAGCGCTGCCCTCGCAACACCATCAGCGAGATAGTCGTTGCCATGCCAGCCAAGTCTTTACGTGCAGCAGCTTGGGCTAATACCCAGCGATTTGCGGCTGATAATACTTTATCGAGTGATGCGTTGGGCTCCCAAGTGTCCGGTGTGGCGTAATAATCAGCCGACACAGTACGCACGGTCATTTCAGACGCTTCTCCACCACCAGCGTTGCCACTCACGCCATCGGCTACTACAATTAATGCGCCTTTAATGCCAAGTTGCTCATTTTCTGGCGTGACAATTCCAACGTAATCTTCATTACGTGAACGCGGCCCAGTGCGGCTGCTTTGACCAATTTCGAATTTTAGTGGCATGGATAAATTGGTGTTATGGTTTGGATCTATACCAAAACCAGCCATTCAAGCTTAGAAACATGAATAAAAAAATATTCAGTATTGGTCCAATTGTTGGATCAGTAAAAAATCCAACAATGACAATCGCGCTAGCGCAAGCAAACGAGAGTAAACACATGACTAATTTAAATGGCATTATCAATTCCTAGCTTCAGTTAAAAAACTGATTATACCTTTGCGCTGGTTGCTGTAGCGCTGCCCCAAGTGGTTCTCCAGCGTGTTTTAACGCCCATTAAGCCAATCATGGCTAATATTGCTAAGCCTGCAAAAGCCATTAAACCTGTTTGGTAACTGCCTGTTATTTGCTTGGAATAACCCAGGCTGGATGCTAGATAAAAACCACCGACGCCGCCTGCCATGCCAACCAGGCCTGTCATGACACCAATTTCTTTACGGAAACGTTGTGGTACTAATTGAAACACCGCGCCGTTGCCCATGCCTAGCGATGCCATGGCTAAAATTAACACGGTTAGCCCAAGCGCTTGCTGCTGCATGCCAAAACTTAATATAAATAGAAAGATTGCCGCAAGTGCATACATGATAGTGAGTGAGCGAATACCACCGATACGGTCAGCTAAATTGCCGCCGAATGGGCGTACTAAAGATCCTGCAAAGACGCATGCTGCGGTGAAATAACCTGCATGTACTGGTGATAAGCCATATTGGTCATGAAAGTAAATAGTGAGCGATGAAGCCAAACCCACGAAGCCACCAAAAGTGACACTGTAGAAGAACATAAACCACCACGCGTCTTTGTCTTTTAACACAGCTAAATACTGGGCTAAGGATTTGGCTGCAGGTGCGTCTGGCGCATCTTTCGCATAGATCACATAGATCACCATTGCAATAGCTAGTGGAATCATCGCTAAACCAAACACATTATTCCAACCGTAGGCTAGTGCCAAGCTAGGTGCAAAAACTGCGGCTAAAGCAGTACCAGAATTACCTGCACCGGCAATGCCTAAAGCGGTACCTTGATGCTCGGCTGGATACCAGCGTGAGGCTAATGGCAATGCCACAGCAAATGCTGAGCCTGCAAAGCCTAGAAATATGCCGAGCAATAAAGTTTGTTGATAAGTATGAATGCCATGCAGCCATGCAACTAAAAGTGAAATAAGCACAATCACTTGGCCAATTAGGCCGGCTTTTTTCGGTTTTAGCTGGTCAACTAATACGCCCATTACAATGCGCAGTAACGCGCCAGCCAACACTGGCGTTGCTACCATTAAGCCTTTTTGTGCAGGCGTTAATTGTAGGTCGCCCGCAATTTGCACGGCCAGTGGGCCAAGTAGCACCCACACCATAAAACTTAAGTCAAAGTATAAAAATGCTGAAAATAATGTGGGCTTATGTCCTGCTTGCCAGAAACTCTTTTGCATCATGTGCTCCATAAATACTTTTAATCTGCTTACTATCTAATACTTCTAACCCAAGTTTTAAATAGTGATTGTTTCAAACTCTTTGTGCTCTGCCTGTTTCTCTACGCGCTCGCTCCAAGGTTCAATTGCGCCTTGTAGTGCAAAAAGTAGACGCTCGTAAGCCGCTTTACGACCTTCAACATCTTCTAACACGCGTTGTTTTACGTATCCCAAGCCTACGCGCTCAATCCAATGCACGGTGCGGTCTAGATAACGCGCTTCTTCACGGTAAATTTGAATAAATGCGCCTGAATATTCCAGCACTTCTTCACTCGTTTTTACTTTGCATAAGAATTGCGCGACTTCGGTTTTGATGCCGCCGTTGCCGCCGACATAGATTTCCCAGCCAGAGTCGACGCCGATAATGCCGACGTCTTTAATGCCAGATTCAGCACAATTACGAGGGCAGCCTGATACAGCAAACTTCACTTTATGCGGTGCCCACATATGGTCGAAGGCTTTTTCGATATCAATACCCATTTGCGTGGAGTCTTGTGTACCAAAACGGCAGAACTCAGAACCGACACAGGTTTTAACGGTACGAATGCCTTTGGCATAGGCGTAACCAGAAGGCATGTCGAGGTCTTTCCACATGTTAATTAGGTCTTCCTTTTTCACACCGAGTAGGTCTATGCGTTGGCCACCTGTAACCTTTACCATCGGCACGGCATATTTATCAGCCACATCGGCAATCTTGCGCAGCTGGTCTGGTGTAGTTACGCCGCCGTACATACGTGGAATCACAGAGTAAGTGCCATCTTTCTGAATATTGGCGTGCACACGTTCGTTAATAAAACGTGACTGCGGATCATCCACCGCTTCATGCGGCCAAGTTGAAAGCAAATAGTAGTTGAGCGCTGGGCGACAAGTAGCGCAGCCGTTAGGTGTACGCCAATCCATGCCTGTCATGGCGTCTGGAATATTTAAATATTTGTTTTTGCGGACTTCTTCCCGCACTTCCTCATGGTTTTTGTCAGAACAGCCACAAATGGCTTTGCTGGTTGATGGTGGCGCATAACCGCCACCTAAGGCTGATGCCAATATTTGTTCAACTAGGCCCACGCATGAACCACAGCTTGAGCCAGCTTTGGTTTGTTTTTTTACATCATCAATGGTGAACAAGCCTTGGTCTTGAATGGCTTTAACAATCGTGCCTTTGCATACGCCATTACAGCCACATACTTCCATTTCATTGGTCATTGCTGCCGCTTTATCCTGGCCTTGATGGCCAGAATTGCCGAGCGAATCCTGACCAAACATCAAATGGTCGCGAATTTCGTGGATGGCTTTACCATCGCGCAACATTTGAAAATACCACGAACCGTCTGCGGTATCCCCATATAGCACGCTGCCAATGATTGTGTCATTTTTGATGACGAGTTTTTTGTATACCCCGCCCACAGCATCATGCAACACAATTTCTTCACGACCATCGTTCATTGTCTCTGCCGGCGCAAAGTCGCCAGCAGAAAATAAATCGATACCCGTCACTTTTAATTTGGTAGAGGTGACTGAGCCTTTGTATTGGCCAATACCAAAATTGGCTAAATGGTTCGCACAGACTTTTGCCATCTCGAATAATGGTGCAACCAAGCCATAAGAGATGCCACGATGTGCCACGCACTCGCCCACCGCATATATACGTGGATCGTAGGTTTGCATAGTATCGTTCACCACAATGCCGCGGTTACAGTAAATGCCGGCAGATTCTGCTAATGCAAAATTAGGGCGTATACCAACTGCCATGACCACTAAGTCGGCAGCTACAACTAGGCCATCGCTGAATTGCACGCCTTTTACGCGTCCTTGATGCTGGCCATCTTCATGGCCAATGAGTTGTGCTGTGTCTTTATTTAATAGAAAGTTCAGTCCTTTGGCTTCTAGATTTTTTTGCAACATCACGCCAGCAGTCTTATCGAGCTGGCGCTCCAGCAGCCAATCGTTTTTATGTACAACGGTGACTTCCATACCTTGAATCTTCAGGCCATTCGCTGCTTCCAGACCTAGCAAGCCACCACCAATCACCACCGCATGTGTATGTGCTTTAGCGGTATCTATCATGTCATTGGTGTCTTTAATATCGCGATAACCGATGACGCCCGCTAAATCTTTACCTGGAATTGGCAGCATGAATGGTTTAGAGCCTGTAGCCAGAAGCAAGCGGTCATATTCCGCGCTGGTACCATCTTCGGCATAAACTACGCGGTTCTTGCGGTCAATTTTGCTGATACGCGCATTGGTATGCAGTGCGATGTTGTTTTTTGCATACCACTCACGGCTGTTTAAAATAATATCGTCAATGGTTTGTTCATTGGCCAATACTGGGGAAAGCATAATACGGTTATAGTTCGGATAGGGCTCATCGCCAAATACGGTAATATCATAAAAATCGGGCGCGATTTTCAGAAGTTCTTCAACAGTGCGCATACCCGCCATACCATTACCGACTACGACTAATTTCATTTTTTGCATCTTGCTCGTCCTTAAATTACGCCTGAATTTTTCCTGATTCCTGCCTTAAATCCGGCTGCCATTTGTACTGAATAGCTTTGTATTTATAAAGATAAGCAAATAATATACCAATCATTTAAATGATATAATTCAATGGTTTATATTGATATTATGTAACGTATGCGCTATTTGTAATCGTGGCTTTGTGCACGTGCACTAATTAGGGGCAATTTAGTGTTGCTCATTAAAAAGTGTACATCGCAGTTAGCCAGAGCTTGTCTGTATCACGTACGCGACCACGATTGGCATTGGCAATTGCTGTTGGGTTATTAGCTGGTACAGCAGTAGATGCTAAGGCATATTGATCGCCTTCAGTAAATTTGCCGTATTCCAATTTGGTGACAACATTTTTATTGACGTTATAACTAACGGCAGCATTCCATTCTTGACCAAATCGATTGCCATTGGTCAGTGCACCACTGCCAACAGTATGGAAATTAGTATCGGAATTAAAAATGTGATAATCAGCAAAGAAAACAAAATCACCATACTTATAGGTGGCTGTCACAAAACTATCCTGAATTCCTTCTAGGGGTGTAGCTAAAAATTTATCTACCCAGCCCTGGAAAAGGTGAGTGGTGCCAAATGGCGTTTGAAAAGCATAGTTACCATGATTGCTGGATAGCAACTCCTGATCTGCACGCAAAGTAAAATTGCCGTAAGCCGCGCCACCACCTACTTTGTAATAATGCGCGTCAATACGGCTATCGCCGCCTGCATAAGCTGTCTGCTTCGCATACTCTGCGGTGTAGAGTGCTTTCCAGTCATCATTCAGTTTATGTGCACCATCTAAGCGTAAGCCAAATATTTTATTACCTTGATCAGCATTTTGGTTAAGGTTGCCATTCTTGGTACCACCCGCTGCGCCAGGCGCATTACCAAACCAAGCGCGACCAAAGCCTAAATCAGTAAAACTTGATAAATAACCATAGCCAACTAAAGATTCTGTCGGTGATATGCGATATTTAACATTAGCAATATCTAAATGACCATCAGAACGCTCTTCAGTAGTGATTTGTTTTACATTGCCGATGTAACCTAAATAGACTTCGGTATCAGGAATAGATTTATTCAGTGCTGTGATGCCATCAAACACTTGCATGCCTTGACGAAAGCCAACGTCACCAATAAAACGCACATTATCCAGGTTGATTTGTTGGCGACCAGCACGTAGACGGGTATTTTTAATACCTGTCCAGTCTAGGTATAACTGATTAATGTCGGTCTCATCTGGATCGACAATTTTGGCATATTGCAGTTTATTGGGCTGATTCGACACACTATTAATCAGCGTGCTATTGGTACTATCGTTAAAATCATCCTTAAACTTACTGACATTAATGGCTTGTGCAGCAAAGCTAAAGTTATGAAATGGAGCTGTTTGCCAGCCGATTAAACTACGTAAAGTAATACCCTCAGCATCTTTTAATTGATCATTGGGCGTAGTATTCGGCGCAGCAGGTTGAAAACCAGCTTGCTTAACCTCTTCATAACGTAACCTGAAGCTAGTCATTGGCTTGCCTTCCATCACGGAGTCTAGCAAGGTATATTCTGTTACCGTTTCAGGGACAGCATCTTCTGCATGCGCCGTGTTTAATGAGGCTAATGCTAGCAAGGTAGCTAATGTGATGGTTTTTAGTGGAGCATAGCGTTGCATTATGAGAGTCTTTCTTTGAAAGTAATTTTTTTATAAAATATTGATTATATTGATAATTTAATCATCTAGATTAAGCATATTTTTTTGCGTGACGCTCATGCAGAAAGTGCAACACTCCACTACATAAGTTGCTATATTGGGCATTTTCTACTAGTACAAAACATTCTCTTGGACGCGGTAATTTCACATCCAAAATTTCACCGCTGCCAGCAGTTGGAGCATTAGTCATCATCAAGATAAGGTGTGAAAGCAGGGTTGCTTCTCCATATCATGCTGCGCCTAGGCTCATCCTATCTTACAGATGTGCAACTACGCCAAATCCGGTATCCTGCAGTGATTCTTTTAACGGTGTGGTTCGCTCTAAATCATTATCGAAAATCATGACTCTTAAGAATGGCGACTACTTCAAAAGAATTAGTTCTACAGCTCTAGTTATAAAGCTAGATAGCAAATGCCGTGCCATTAGAGTTAAGTGTTATTAACGTATTGAAGTGTATTAAAATTTTTTATTGGTTAGCGAAAGGAGTAGTAATTAAAAATTATTTTATTGCACAGCTTGAGTGCGGATGCACTACGAAAGCAAAAGTTTATGCACCACAAACAAGCTTTGATGATGCCTGTATGAGTGATTTCTGCTTTACTTATCTCTGGTATTTAAAGACTTGGTGTAAGCATGCTAATTAGGCATTCTGAATTATACTTATCAATAATTTTAAGATTGATTTAATGAGCGCTATGAATAAATTTGTGAGCAAGCTAATCTGGTTGGCTGTGGTGGTGGTGGGCGTTACGGCTGTAAGCGGCATTGCTTTTAATCGCGGTGAAAGTATCAATGCTTTGTGGTTTATTACCGCGGCTGCTTGTGTGTATGCATTAGCGTATCGTTTCTATGCGGCGTGGATTGCGGCAAAAGTGCTAGTAATCGACGAAACGCGTGCTACACCTGCCGAGCGCATGGATGATGGTCGTGATTTTGTACCGACTAATAAATGGGTAGTGTTTGGTCATCATTTTGCTGCAATCGCTGGTCCGGGGCCTTTGGTTGGGCCTACGCTTGCCGCTCAATTCGGCTATCTGCCTGGGACTTTGTGGATTTTAATTGGCGCTGTATTGGGTGGTGCGGTGCAAGATATGGTGACCTTGTTTTTTTCAACACGTCGCAATGCGCGTAGTTTAGGACAAATGGCACGTGATGAAATCGGTGTGATAGGTGGCGGCGCAGCATTGATCGGCACGTTCTTGATTATGATTATTTTAATCGCCGTGTTAGGGCTGGTGGTGGTCAACGCCATGAAACATAGCCCATGGGCAACCTCTACTGTCGCATCGACTATTCCTATTGCCATACTCATCGGGTTTTATATACGTAATATCCGCCCTGGACGTGTGCTGGAAGCATCCGCAATCGGTGTAATTTTGCTATTGGCCGCAGTCGTGTTTGGCGGTTGGATAGATCATCAGGCTGGTTTACGCGTGTTGTTCGATCATGATGGTTTACCGTTGGCTTATGCGGTCATTGCCTATGGTTTTGCTGCTGCCATTTTGCCAGTGTGGATGCTGCTTGCGCCGCGTGATTATTTGTCTACTTACATGAAATTAGGTACGATCATTTTATTGGCAATTGCCATGCTGATTTTGCAACCTACTGTCAAGATGCCAGCGCTGACACAGTTTATTGACGGTACTGGCCCGATATTCGGCGGCAAGTTATTTCCGTTTGTGTTTATTACCATTGCTTGTGGCGCGATTTCTGGCTTTCACGCGCTCATCGCTTCGGGCACTACGCCCAAGTTGTTGGAGAATGAACGTGATATCCGTTTGATCGGCTATGGCGCAATGCTATTGGAATCATTTGTGGCGATTATGGCGATGGTGGCGGCGACAGTGCTGGAGCCAGGCGTATTCTTTGCCATTAATAGCCCAGCGGGGGTAGTGGGTAAAGAGGCAGTGGATGCGATTGCCAAAATCAATTCATGGGGTTTTGCTGTAACGGTAGAACAAATGCAACAACTAGCTAAGGACATGGGCGAATCTACGCTATTTGCCCGCACAGGCGGCGCACCTAGCTTGGCAGTGGGCATGGCGAGCATCTTTGGCAGCGCGTTTGGTAAAGGCTTGCTCGCCCTGTGGTATCACTTTGCCATTATGTTTGAGGCGATTTTTATTCTCACCACGTTAGATGCAGGTACACGTGTTGGCCGTTTTATGTTGCAGGATATGTTAGGTAATGTTTGGCCGAAAATGGGACAAACCTCTTGGTGGCCATCAGTGCTAATTACCAGTGCATTAGTAGTTGCTGGCTGGGGCTACTTTTTATATATTGGCGTGATAGACCCGAATGGCGGCGTCAATATTCTGTGGCCATTATTCGGTATTTCTAACCAGATGTTAGCGGCAATTGCCTTGTGTGTGGCAACTGGTATTTTAGTGAAATCTGGCAAATTAAAATACGCTTGGGTGACAGGTATTCCTTTACTGGCTTTGGTTACTATTACCACTACTGCCGCGTGGCAAAAGATTTTTAGTGATGATATTCGTATAGGGTTTTTTGCAGCGGCTAACGATATGGCTGCAAAATTGGCAGCGGGTACGCTGTCAGCTGAAAAAGCCGCCGTTGCACCGCAACTCATATTCAATCAGCATTTGGATGCCTATTTAACGCTATTTTTTGTGTTGGTATTATGGCTGGTGCTAGTCGATATGATAAGGGTGGTATATCGATACTTAGCCAACAAGCCTGTGTTGCCGAGTACCGAAGTGGTCTATGTGCAATCTACTCTATAAAATAATCACTTACCTAAAATAAAAAATTGTATTAATTAATTTCTAACCAAATCAAAAAAACTACTAAAAAAAGAAAGAACTAGAGTGCGTAATGCAGAAGAATCATTTTGAATTTACAGGTAGTGGACGTGAGTATTTTAAGATTTGGATCGTTAATTTATTACTGACTATTGCCACGCTAGGCATTTATAGTGCATGGGCGAAAGTGCGTCGAAATCAATATTTTTATCGTAATACTTACTTGGCTGGTGCAAGTTTTGATTATCACGCTTCACCCGTGGTTATACTAAAAGGCCGTCTAGTAGCTTTGGTGTTGTTTACTGCCTACAGTCAATCTATCAAAATCAGCATGAATTTATATTTTATCGCCCTAGCCGCCTTGATGGCAATTTTGCCCTGGCTTATTCAGCGTTCACTGCGTTTTAAATTGCACAATAGTAGCTATCGAGGGCTACGTTTCCGCTTTGCAGGTAGCGTAGGCGGCGCCTATAAAGTATTTTTATTGTGGCCGATACTTACCTTGATGACCCTGTATATGCTGGTGCCATTTGCTCATCAGCGCATGAAAAGATATCAACATAACAATAGCTTGTTTGGGCAAACGTCTTTTTCTTTTCATGCTGACACAGGTGGTTTTTATATCATTTATTTCATCACTTTTGCTTTTATGGTGGGATTGGGCGTACTGGCTGGCGTTGGTTTTGCTGGTTTGGGTTGGAGCGGCATGGGTGGCTTTGCGACAGCCCCCAAGAAAATATTGGTTTTAGTTGCAATGATTTATGGGCTGATTATTTTATTTGCTTTATTTATTGGCCCTTATTTCAGCTCCCGCATACAAAACCTGATATGGAATAAAACCAGACTTGGTGATTATCAATTTAATAGTCATTTACAAGCGCGCACACTGTTATTTATTTACACCACCAACGTATTGGGTATTATTTTAACGCTAGGTCTATACAAGCCATTTGCTAGTATACGTTTGCTTAAATATCGCCTAGAGTGCCTTAATGTAGAGATTGAAGGTGATTTACAAACTTTTGTGGCAAATCAAGAGTCTGATATTAGTGCCACTGGTGAAGGTGCGGCAGATATTTTTGATATTGATATTTCGCTATAAATCGAGTTGTTGCATTTTATGATTTGCAAAGCTAATTATTATGATTTACAAAGCTCAGAAGCCTACCCTGTAATGCTGAGTGTTGAGCAGGGCGGTATTCGTATTCAAGGTGACAGAATTGATATGCGTTGGCCAATAGGTGAAATACGTATATCGGAGCGTTTGGGTAGCGCTCCTCGTAGCATTAGCCATAAAAGCAAAGGTTTTTGTGAGATCACTAATTTAACAGATTTAGATAGTTTGTTAAGTGAGTTAAAACTCACACCTGATTTACTAGAGAGAGTGCAACATAATATTTACGGTGCATTAGCCTGTGCAGTGTTTTTTGTGATGTTAATTGGGTTGGGCTACGTTTACGGTTTGCCTGCTTTGACGAAAGTCATTGCCATGCGCTTGCCAAAATCTAGTTTGCAAGTATTGGACAGTGGTACTTTGGAGTCGCTTGAACAATACAAACTGCTAACCCCGAGCAAGCTCACAAAAGTGCGCCAACAAGCACTGACAGAACAATTTGCCAAGTTAGTAGCTGTGCCGGATAAAAATACTTATAAGATTGTTTATCGGTCATCAGAAGCTATGGGCGCTAACGCATTTGCTTTACCGTCAGGTACGATAGTGATGCTAGATGGCTTAGTGAGTTTGAGTGATGACGATAATGAGCTGATGGGTGTGCTGGCACATGAGTTAGGCCATGTGCAAGGCCGTCATGCAGCGCGTCTGGTATTGCAAACGTCAATTGTAGGTTTGGTGGCAACTTGGTGGCTGGGTGATATAAGCATTCTGCTGGCTGCTGCTCCCGCTGCCATATTGGGGGCAAAATATTCGCGGGACATGGAGCGTGAAGCTGATAATTATGGTGTTGTGTTGATGCGTAGAAATGGCTTGTCATCTTGCTATCTAGCAGCGATACTGGGTAAGTTGGAAACGAGTTCTGTCGCGAAGCAACAACAGCAGAAACTGGTTAAGGCGACTAAAGAGCCAGCAAAAGAAACTAAAGCAGAAGATAAAACTTTAGGCCAAATGAGCGATTATTTATCTAGCCATCCAGCAACGCCAGAGCGTATGCGCGCACTGTGTCCTACTAAATAAAATGTGTAGATGTTAGTTGAGGTAATGTGATGAAAAATATTTTCAAAAAATTGTGGGGCAATATTAGAAGGCTATCTGGCGATGATGCTTATGAACTCTATTTATTGCAATTTGCGGAACATGGGCATGAAGAGCCGCCATTATCTAAGCAGGAGTTTTTTAAACAATGGCAAGATGGTAAGTGGAAAAGTATAAAACGTTGTTGTTAAATAGGCTAGATAAACCTGATAGGCAGCCGACCTGTCAGGTTGGTTTAGATGGTGCGAGTGTTTGCATGGATAAAAGACCTATCATCTGAAACTATATAACAGTGCTGGTGATGCGCCATACGGCGGATCACCATGTAACTAAAAATATTGCTAGTTAAAGCTGCTTATTCTTTTGCGTATAGAAATACAAGGCAACTCCCGCTAATATCATCGGCAAGCTCAACCATTGCCCCATGCTCATACCCAACTGTAGTAAGCCTAAGAAATCATCTGGTTGGCGCGTGAATTCAACCAAAAATCTAAAACTACCGTAGCCGATTAAAAATAGTGCAGAAATTGCGCCAGTAGCACGCGGCTTGGCTGAATAAATCCAGAGTATTAAAAATAATACGATACCTTCTAATATGAATTCATATAGTTGTGAGGGGTGACGTGCAATCAAATCAACTTGCGGAAATATCATGCCAAAGTTGCTATTGGTGGGTCTGCCCCATAATTCGCCATTAATGAAATTACCCATACGTCCAGCACCCAAGCCAATTGGTACCAAGGGTGCAACAAAATCCATAATCTTAAGCCAAGTGATTTGATACTTTCTGGCAAAAAACCACATGGCAACTAGCACACCCAAAAATCCACCATGAAATGACATGCCGCCTTGCCAAATGGCGGCTATTTCAAGCGGGTGTTGCATAAAATGCGCGGGTTGATAAAATATAACATAACCTAAGCGTCCGCCAAATATCACTCCGAGAGCACCAAAAAATAATGCATCATCCAGCATTTGTGTTGTCCAGCCGTACCAAGAGCGGTATTTAATTTGCCATTTACCTAATCCTAAAAACGCCATAAAGCCAATTAGATACATCAAGCCGTACCAGTGAATACCAAATGAGTGGCCAATGTGTATGGCAATAGGGTCAAAAGTGGGGTGTACAAACATAACAATTTTCAGCCAAGTGATTTTAATTACGCATATTTTACTTGTTAGTTTGATGGGTTGGTGTACGATTTTAGTTCTAATTCAGAATGTATTTAGATATTTGTAGTTAAATCAACGATATTTTGGCGTATTGTGGAGGCTGGCTTGCAAGTGGATAAATCCAAAAAGATTGTATTTGACTTAGGTGAATTAGAACTGACTAAACTAAATAGCCTAGGGTTCGCTTTCGCCGAAAAGCCACTTCAAGCATATTGCACATTATTTAGCATGTTGTTTGATGCCGCTGAAGATAAGGTTGCCATTCTGGATCATCTTGGTCTTGTGGTGTATGTGAATCCTGCCATACTCAATGCCAGAGAGGTTTTGTTGTCTGATGTGCAAGGAAAAACAGGTTTAGAGCTGTTTCCTGAAGACGTTGTCGTCCGTCATTATTCTTATGCAGTGCAACAAGTGATTGCATCAGCTAAGCCCAAATCGCTTTTGCTCAATAAGGCTCATACGTCAGAGCCGCCGGTGTATGAGACCGCTAATATCACACCTATCATTAATAGCCAGCAACGTGTTGTTGGCACGGTTACAATTTGCCGTAGAAACGATCAGGATAAACGTCTTGAGTATGATGAAATAAAACGGCGCGAGCATTATCAGCGCGCCTTGCTTGACAGTTTTCCATTTATGGTCTGGCTAAAAGATAAAGACCATCGTTTTTTAGCGACCAATGCTGTTTTTGCACAAGTGGCTGGTGTGACCAATACGCATGAGCTAGAAGGTAAGACAGATTTCGATTTTTTTCCAGAAGAACTTGCTAAACAATATATCGAAGGCGATGAGGAGGTTTTAAAGTCTGGTACCTCGGCCGATTATGTGGAACTCATTAGAAAAAGTAATGGCAACTCTTACTGGGCCGAAACTTATAAATCGCCCGTTACTATTAATGGTGAGGTGATTGGCACCGTTGGGTTTGCGCGGGATCTTACAGAAAACCAAAAGTTACGCTCAGACATCTCAAGAAAAGAACTGGAATATATAGCGCTAGTCAAAAGTCTGCCATTGACTATTGTGCGTTACGACTTAGATTGCAAGCGTATATTCATCAATACGGGCAATCGTGGTTCTCAAGAATCAGCCATACCCGCATTGTTAGGGAAAACACCTAAAGAATTGTGGAGCTCTAGTATCAAGAACATTACCGGCGAACGTTTTCAGGAACGTCTGCTGGAAGTGATGCGAAGTGGAACTAGCCAAACCTTTGAATTGTATTGCGAGCACGAAGGCCGTAATTACGTGAATATGCTGACTTTAGAGCCAGAATTTAATGAGTTTAATGCGGTAATTGGTGCGCTTACTATTGCCAGTGACATTACAGAAATGAGTCAGTATCGTCAGCGTTTAGAACATTTGGCATTCCATGACCCACTGACTAATTTGCCCAACCGTACTTTACTCAATGAGCGCATGCAGTTTGCCGTGCATCATGCCACGCGCTATCAAAATCTATTTGGATTGCTGTTTTTGGATTTAGATTATTTTAAGTCTATTAACGATACGTTAGGCCATGCGGTGGGTGATCAATTGTTAATAGAAGCCGGCAATCGCTTATCAAGCTGCGTGCGTAATAGTGATGTACTTGCGCGCATAGGCGGCGATGAGTTCGCTGTATTAGCAATGGATATTAATCACCACCATGACTTGGCTGGGCTGGCATCTAAAATTGCCATCTGTTTTGCTGAACCTTTCGATATTGAGGGTAATACTTTTTTTATTACCGTCAGTACTGGAATTGCTTGCTATCCAAGCGATAGCGAAAACATTGAAGGGTTAATGAAATATGCCGATACGGCGATGTATCACGCGAAGAAAAAAGGTCGTAACAATATTCAGTTTTATTCAGCTGCGTTAACTTCGAGCGTCGCAGAGCGTTTAGACATAGAAACTGCGTTGCGTTTTGCCATCGCAAACAACGAATTTTCCTTACATTACCAATCTATCGTTGACATGAAGCTTGGTAAGATATTAGGTGCTGAAGCACTACTTAGATGGAACAATAATGCATTGGGTGAAATCGCCCCAGATAAATTTATTCCGATTGCGGAAGAATGCGGCTTGATTGTAGAAATTGGTGCTTGGGTATTGCGACAGGCTTGCCATGCTGCAGTAGCACTGAATAAGGGCAGGGATGTACCGTTGAAGATTGCGGTCAATTTATCTTCGCGGCAGTTTGTACGGCATAATATTTACGCAACTTTAGTCGATTGTTTGCAAACGACAGGTTGTCACCCTAGTTGGATCACGCTAGAGATTACTGAAAGCCTGTTGTTGCAAGATAGCGATGATGTACTGAAAATGCTGACAAAACTCACCCGTATGGGAGTTACCTTAGCCATTGATGATTTTGGTACAGGTTATTCTGCGCTAGCCTATTTAAATAAATTCCCTATTACCCAAGTAAAGATTGATCGTTCATTTGTGAATGATATTTCTACCAACAAGAATGCGGCTTTGCTGGTTAAAGCCATTATCGCGATGACGCAAAGCTTGAATAAAGATTTGATAGCCGAAGGCATAGAAACAATAGAACAGGCTTCCTTGCTTAATAGTTTTGGTTGCCATCAAGGGCAGGGCTTTTTATTTAGTCAAGCTATTCCGTTACAACAATTTAGTGAATTGTTACAGCAAGACTCTTCTATACTAATTAAATAATGCTGATTATTCTTTAGTAGTCTAAAATTATACTTTTAGAATTATTCAAGGCCAAAGCTATGCCAGTTTATCGTTCACGTACCACTACACACGGCCGCAATATGGCGGGTGCCCGCGCACTTTGGCGCGCAACCGGCATGAAGGATGGCGATTTTAATAAACCAATTATTGCGATTTCTAACTCGTTCACGCAATTTGTACCAGGTCATGTGCATTTAAAAGACTTGGGTCAAATGGTCGCGCGTGAAATTGAAAAAGCCGGTGGAGTAGCCAAAGAGTTCAATACTATCGCGGTAGATGACGGTATTGCTATGGGTCATAGTGGCATGCTGTACAGCTTGCCCAGCCGCGATTTGATTGCTGACTCTGTGGAATATATGGTCAACGCGCATTGTGCTGACGCGTTAGTATGTATCTCTAACTGTGACAAAATTACCCCGGGCATGTTGATGGCGGCATTGCGCTTGAATATTCCTGTGGTGTTTGTGTCTGGTGGCCCAATGGAGGCGGGCAAAGTGAATTGGAACGGTGTTTCGCATAAGCTCGATTTAGTAGATGCCATGGTGGCTGGTGTGGATAGCAATGTTTCTGATGCGGAATCTGATGCGATTGAACGTTCAGCTTGCCCAACTTGTGGTTCATGTTCAGGTATGTTTACTGCGAATTCAATGAACTGTTTAACCGAGGCGCTAGGATTAAGCTTGCCAGGTAACGGCTCAACGTTAGCGACGCATGGCGCACGTAAGCAATTATTCTTACAGGCTGGACGTTTGATTGTTGACCTTGCAAAACGCCATTATGAGCAAGATGATTACAGCGTATTGCCCCGCTCTATTGCCAATTTTAAAGCGTTTGAGAACGCCATGGCATTAGATGTGGCGATGGGTGGCTCGACCAATACCGTATTACATTTGCTGGCTGCGGCACATGAGGCTGGCTTGGATTTTACCATGAAAGACATAGACCGTATTTCACGTAACGTACCGTGTGTGTGTAAAGTAGCGCCAGCAACGGCTAAATATCATATGGAAGATGTACACCGTGCCGGTGGTGTGATGGGTATTTTAAGTGAGTTAGACCGTGCCGGTGTTATTCATCGTGATACACCTACCGTACATAGCCCAACCATGGGCGATGCGCTGGATAAATGGGATGTTGCAACGACAAAAGATGAAGAAGTCTTAAAATTTTATCGTGCAGCGCCAGGCGGTATTACCACTACCATTGCATTCAGCCAAAGTATGCTGTGGCCAGAATTAGATGTGGATAGAGCGGAAGGTTGCATTCGTGATAAAGCGCATGCTTATAGCCAAGATGGCGGTTTAGCGGTGCTTTACGGCAATATTGCGCTGGATGGCTGCATTGTTAAAACAGCCGGAGTTGATGACAGTATTTTGAAATTTACTGGCCGAGCACGCATATTTGAATCGCAAGATGCTGCAGTTGAGGGCATTTTGGGCGACAAAATTGTGGCAGGTGATGTCGTAGTAATTCGCTACGAAGGCCCGCGCGGCGGCCCGGGCATGCAAGAGATGCTATACCCAACCAGTTATTTGAAATCTAAAGGTCTGGGTAAGGAATGTGCCTTATTAACGGATGGTAGATTTTCAGGTGGTACATCAGGTTTAAGTATTGGTCATGTATCACCAGAAGCCGCTGAGGGCGGCGCGATTGGCTTGGTAGAAGAAAATGACATTATTGAGATTGATATACCAAACCGTACTATTCATTTAGTCATTACCGATGAGGAAATGGCGCATCGCCGCAGCAAAATGGAAGATAAAGGCCAATCCGCCTGGAAACCTGTCAATCGCGAGCGTTTCGTGTCACCAGCATTGCGTGCTTATGCGGCAATGAGCACTAGTGCCGCTCGTGGCGCAGTCCGCGATGTTTCTCAGATAGAGAAATAGCTAATTGAGAACAGGCACATAGCAAAACTGATTAATTAAAGAAATATAGTAACAATTGCAAAAATTAAAGGTGAACAAAATAAACAATGAACTCCGTTACCAACATTAAAACTCCACAACAGGATAATCTGCAGGTGCGTGCTTATCAGGACGTTAATGGCTTGCATTTTTTACAGATAGACAATCCACTCGCGAGCGCAACCATTGCGCTGCAAGGTGCGCATATTACGCACTGGCAGCCAAAATCAGCTGCGCAGCCTGTATTGTGGCTATCAAGTAATGCGCGCTATGTTGCCGGGCGTTCTATTCGTGGTGGTATACCTATTTGCTGGCCATGGTTTGGCGCACATCCAACAGACAGTAGTTTTTGTCCGCACGGCTTTGCGCGAGTGATTCCTTGGTCTGTAACGCAAGTAAGAACACTTGCAAGTGGCGCTACGCGCTTAACGCTTACCATGAGCGAAACCGATGAAACTAAACGTCAGCTTTCATATCCGCATGCGCTAAGTATCACAATTACCGTAGGCGAAACGCTAAAAATCGCTTTAGCGACCACTAACCACGGCTCTCATCCCTTCATGATAGGTGAGGCATTTCACACTTATTTTAATGTGAGTGATGTGGAAAATATTCATATTAATGGACTAGATCAATCGCTTTACTCGGATAAGGTGCATGACTACCAGCGCCGTACTCAGCAAGGTAAACTTGAGTTCAAGAGTGAGTTTGACCGTGTTTATATTAACAATAGCGATGATTGCACCATAGTCGATGAAGGCTTTAATCGCGCAATTCGGGTGGCAAAATCTGGCAGTAATTCAACGGTAATTTGGACGCCATGGGCGGATAAAGCGGCTCAGATGACTGATATAGGCACTAAGGACGAGTGGCGTAAGATGATATGCGTAGAAACCGCCAATGCGCTAGAAAACAGCATCGTGGTTAACCCGCACCAAACGCATATAATCTGTGCAGAATATAGCTTGGAAGCCCTGTGATAGAGCAGTGCTCAAATAGTCCTTTATTTAATATGCTTGACCTCGGTAACTCACTCTAGTAGAGTCCATGTCCTTATGATAACCAGCAATTATATATCCGCTAGCACGGTCATTGCCCGTAAGGCACTGTGGCTAATGGTCACCATGTGTTACGGTTGTTGTTTGTCATAATTTTTAACAACCGTGGGCTCTCCGCGGTTGTTCTGTTGTTTTCTCCATTGAATTGCCGCTAATAAAATTTTTGCCAAGGCATTTTTAGCTAATAAATTTTTGTATGAGTAGCCCTAAATAATCTGTACTTAGAGGGAAACTGTATGAAAACTCAGGCACACCAAGCTTCTAATCATGCATTTGTTGGCGCTTTGATGGTACTGGCCGCCGCCGTTACTGTGTCATCAAAAGCCATTATGGTGAAGCTCGCTTATGCTTATCCCGTTGATCCAATTACCTTAATCGCCTTGCGTATGCTGTTCTCTGCGCCGTTTTTTATCATCTTGGCATTATGGACGCGTGCATCAACTGAAGTGCCTAACATTTCGCGGCGTGATGGCTGGATTATCTTAGTTATCGGCGTATTGGGTGGCTATGGCCCTATGTGGCTAGATTTTGCTGGGCTCGCCTATGTGACTGCAGGATTGGAACGGATAATTCTATTTCTGTACCCCACTATTGTCGTGTTGATTACGGCTGCAGTGTTCAAACAGCGCATCGGACAACGTGAAATATTTGCTTTAATTGCCACTTATGCAGGTGTTGCCTTAGTGGTGGGGCATGATTTACATATCCTCAAAGCAGGCGCTAGCAGTACGATGATTGGGGTGGCTTTAGTGGCCGCAAGTGCCTTTGTCTATGCGGTTTATCTAGTATTTAGCGGGCATATTATTCCACGTGTGGGCTCTTTGCAATTTACTGCTTACAGTATGCTCGCCGCAACTTTAGCGAGCGGCTTACATTTTGCCACTACACCGCATACTGTTTCGATGATGCACTTACCAGCCCAAGTGTATTGGTTGAGCTTGCTGATGGCGGTGGTTGCCACTGTGTTGCCAGCAGTTCTACTTAATGCAGGTATTCATAGAATCGGCAGCAACAAAGCGTCATTGATTGCTTCAGTGGGGCCAGTCTCTACTATCTTGCTTGCTTATATTTTTTTGGACGAGGCAATTACCTGGCTGCAATTAGCAGGCACCGCGCTGGTGCTGCTAGGCGTGTTGGTGATTGTGAAACCGAAACAATAACCTGTCGTATAATAATCATATGAAAAACAACCTGCAATTTGAGAGTAGCCCTTACTTATTACAGCATGCGAATAACCCAGTCAATTGGTATCCGTGGGGTGAGGAAGCGCTCACATTGGCACGAGAGCAAGATAAGCCTATTCTACTCTCTATCGGCTATTCGGCGTGCCATTGGTGCCATGTGATGGCGCATGAGTCGTTTGAAGATGCGGCGGTTGCAGCGGTAATGAATGAACATTTTATTAACATTAAAGTAGACCGTGAAGAACGCCCAGACATAGACCAGATATACCAATCAGCACATCATTTAATGTCACAAAGTAGCGGTGGTTGGCCGCTCACGGTATTTTTAACGCCTAAACAAGAGCCATTTTATACTGGCACTTATTTTCCTAAAACGCCTCGTTATCAATTGCCAGGTTTTGCTGATTTAATCCCGCGTGTGGCGGCATTTTATCATGAGCGTAAAGATGATTTAACCTCACAGAATAGCCAAGTGCTAGCGGCAATGGCGCGTTTAGCGCCGACTGCCAGTAACATCATTTCCGTTGATGCCAATACGATTATCCAAAGTTTTACGCAATTACGTTCCAGCTTCGATTTTGAGCATGGTGGTTTTGGCACTGCGCCCAAATTTCCTAACCCGGCTGATATTAACTTGCTATTGCAAGCCGCTCATGCGGGCAATAAAGAAGCCGAAGCCATGGCTTTGCAGATGTTCACAGCCATGGCGAATGGCGGTATTTACGACCATATCGGCGGTGGTTTTTGTCGCTACTCGGTGGATGAGCGCTGGAATATCCCGCATTTTGAGAAAATGCTTTACGACAATGGCCAGCTACTTTTCTTATACGCTGATGGCTATCAGCTGAGTAAAAACTCCCAGTATAAACAAGTGGTTGAAGAAACCATTGCTTGGATTCAGCGTGAAATGCTATCTAAAGACGGTGCAATTTATTCATCACTGGATGCTGACTCGCTAGATGTATATGGGCATAGCGCAGAGGGTGCATTTTATATATGGCAGCCTGCGGAAGTTAAGGCTTTACTTACGCCAGAAGAGTTTATCGTTGCCAGTCGCTGTTATGGTTTTGATCGTGCTGCTAATTTTCATGATCCGCATACTCAAACTCAAGCCTGGCATGCTTATATGGCGGTAACGCCCGCGGCAAATGACATTGCCTTATTAAAATCTGCCCAGGCTAAGCTTTTCGCCGCACGGGAAAAACGCACTCGTCCAGGGTTGGACGATAAAATACTGACCAGTTGGAATGCGCTGGCGATTAAAGGCATTGCGCATGCGGGACGCGTGTTTAAACGTCCTGATTGGATAGCGTTGGCACAAAATGCCATGGGCTTTATTCGTACCAAGCTTTGGTTGAATGATAAGCTTTTGGCCACTTGTAAAGTAGGGCAGCCTGCGCACTTAAATGCTTATTTAGATGATTATGCTTTCTTACTTGATGCGTTGTTAGAGCTTATGCAAGCGGATTATCGCAATCAGGATATGGCGTTTGCGGAAGACCTTGCCGAGGCATTGCTGGAGGAGTTTGAAGCGGAAGACGGTGGTTTTTACTTTACCAGCCATGGTCATGAGGCGCTAATTCATCGCCCCAAACAATGCTATGACAATGCCACGCCCAATGGTAATGGCATTGCCACTGTCGTATTGCAACGTTTAGGTCATATATTGGGCGAAGTGCGCTATTTACAAAGTGCAGAGCGAACCTTACAAGCATTTGACCGTACTATGCAGAGTAACCCTGCAGCTTGTGCCAGTTTGTTGCATGCACTTAATGAATTTATCACGCCACCAACACTAGTAATTGTACGTGGAGAAACCGTACAGTTAGCTATCTGGCGTGAAGCTTTGACTCAACATTATTACCCACATCATCTATTTATTTATTTAGATGAGAGCATTGAAAATTTGCCGCAAACCTTAGCGCGTCAAAATTTATCTAAAACCAATCAAAAAACTGTCAACGCTTGGGTATGTAAAGGCGTTGTATGCTCTCAAAGCATAGAAAGCTTGCAATTGTTATTAGAGAGTATCTAAGCAAGTTGCATTTGGCTGAAGTTTTTTAGACAAAAAGTACAAAATACTTTGTCGCAACTGGCAGTTTGTAGGTATGATATCGCTTGACAAAAACGTCTTAGCAATTTGACGTTAAATGTACACAATATTATAAAGTGCTGATTCAAGGAGATAGTATGAAAACATTGTTAATGACAGTAGCAGCTGCGGGCGCTATGCTTTTAGCTACACAAGCTGGTGCGGTGGATGCCGATGCAGCAAAAGCGCTAGCGCAAAAAAGTGGCTGTTTAGCTTGCCACGCGGTAGACCATAAAATTTTAGGTCCAGCTTATAAAGATGTGGCTGCGAAGTATAAAGGCAACAAAGAAATTGAGGCAAAACTGATTGCTAAAGTTAAAGCTGGTGGTAGTGGTGTGTGGGGTCCTATCCCAATGCCAGCAAATAGTCCACAAGTTAAAGATGCAGACATTAAAACAATCGTTGAATGGGTGCTTTCTCAGTAATTATAAAAGCTCCGAATCTAACAAAAAAGCCAGTTTAAAAGACTGGATTTTTTGTTAGGGTAATTGAGCTGCTGATTGATTAAGCTTGCTCTTATGCATGGAATAAGAGAAATAGACCACAACGCCGATGGCAATCCACACAGTAAACCTGAGCCAAGTTGTGGCGGGCAGAAAACTCATCAATGCTCCGCAAGACAAAATGCCCAATATTGGGATTAGTGGATTCCAAGGATTTTTGAAGGGTCGTATCAGCTCTGGCTGGCGAATGCGTAATACGATAACACCGACACACACCATAATAAAACTTGCTAAAGTGCCAATGTTAACGGTTTCTGCTAACTCTCCCAATGGAATAAAGCCAGCCACTATTGAAACTACTACACCACACATCAAGATGACCTTGGTGGGTGTTTGTCTATCTGGATTCACTTCTGAGAAGATATGTGAAATCAAGCCGTCGCGGCTCATAGCAAACAAAATCCGAGTAAGACCATACAATAATACGAGCAGTACGGTAATCAAGCCGGCAATCACACCGGTAGACACCAAGGTGGATGACCATGTGTAGCCTATTTCACTCAAAGCAGAAGCCACTGGTGATGGCACATTTAGATCGGTATAGGGCACAATGCCAGTTAGTAAAGCAGAGACGATGATATAAATAATAGTACAAAAAATCAGTGCAGCTAATAAGCCTATAGGTAAATCACGCTGTGGATTCTCAGCCTCTTCCGCTGCAGTTGATACGGCATCAAAGCCAAAATAAGCAAAAAATACTAAAGATGCTCCAGCTAAAACACCAACGGTTTTACCATTCTCTAATGTGCTAAACCAGCCGTAAGGCATAAAAGGATGCCAGTTTGCACTGTTAAGATGTGCAGAAGCTAGGACAATAAAAATTGCGATAGTGGAAAGTTTGACAATGACGATGATATTATTGAAACGAGCGCTTTCTTTAACACCAATAATTAATAATGCAATTAAGAACCAAATGATGCCAAAAGCAGGTAAGTTAATTAAGCCGCCAAGCATGGGTGCTTTAGTTAAGGCTTCTGGTAAATGTATATTAAAATTAGCTAGAGTATTAATAAAGTAACCAGCCCAGCCATTGGCAACCGCCGCCGCCCCTACACCGTATTCCAGTAGTAGAATCCAGCCCATTAGCCAGGCGATAAATTCACCAAAAGCCACATAGCTATAACCATAAGCGCTTCCAGAACCTCCAATTGATGCGGCAAGTTCGGCATAAGAAAGCGCTGCAAAACCACTGGCAACACCGGCAAATATAAAGGATAGCACCACTGCTGGACCAGATTGTGTCGCGGCAGCAATGCCGGTCAATACAAAAATACCTGTACCAATCGCGCAACCTATGCCAAGTAACGCCAGATCAAATGCAGTTAAACATTTTTTAAGTCCGCTATTGCTATGCTCAACAATCGGTTTCGTCCGCAGAAGCTGTTTGAGCATTGTGATGATTCCCTTTTCGTATTAATGGCGATTGTTGTTTGAGCTTGTAATTAAATTAATAATTAATTGATGCTAAACATTTAACCAGTCGCGGTCAATTAAATACTCTGTATAGAGTTTTTCTTCTGCGCTTCCTGTCTCTGGTTTCCAGTCGTAGCGCCATTTTACAATGGGGGGCATGGACATTAAAATGGATTCGACACGGCCGTTAGATTGCAAGCCAAATAGCGTACCACGGTCAAATACCAAATTGAATTCTACATAACGCCCCCGGCGATAGGCCTGGAAATCTCGCTCACTCTCGCTATACGGCGTGTCTTTACGGCGCTGTAAAATCGGTAGATAAGCATTTAAAAAACTATCACCCACGGCGCGCTGCAATTCGAAACTACGCTCAAAGCCCAATGCGTTAAAATCATCAAAAAAAATACCGCCTATGCCACGTGGTTCTTTGCGATGTTTCAGGTAAAAGTATTCATCACACTGTTTTTTAAACTGTGGATAGTAGTTTGCATCAAAGGTATCGAGTACATTTTTATTGGTGCGATGAAAATGTATACAATCTTCCTCGAAACCATAATACGGTGTGAGATCCATGCCACCACCAAACCACCAAATGGGTTCTGCTCCAGCTTTTTCAGCGACAAAGAAACGAATATTCATGTGTACAGTAGGCGCGTAAGGATTGCGTGGATGTAGTACCAGCGAGACGCCCATGGCCTCCCACGCGCGACCAGCAGCTTCTGGGTGCGCAATAGTTGCCGCAGGGGGAAGTTTATTGCCTAGTACGTGTGAAAAGCCTACGCCGGCGCGTTCAAATACATGACCATTTTCCAGCAGGCAAGAAGTACCACCGCCACCTTCAGGACGTTGCCAGGTATCATTAAGAAAATTCTTACCATCTACCAACTCTAAAGCTTCCACAATTCTGGCTTGCAAGTTTTGCAGATACTCAAGTACGGCTTTGGTATTAATCGAGTTTGAATGCGGACTATTGGTCATAGGTTAGGCGCGGATTATTTTATTGGTGATTAAATCTTGTATGGTAGAAGGGCGTTTTTGTTTGCCAATTAAACCATGAATTACCCGTAGTTGGTCTTGAAGAATAGCATTGGCGAATAGTTTGTGGCATTCGCGAGAGGTTTTGGCAGGCATGCAGCCACTTTTATTGGCACTGGTCGAAACTATCGCCATATCTAATTGCTGGCACAACACACGACTTGCTTTAAACCTAGTCACCCTAGAAGCTATGCTGTTGAATTTTCCTGTCAGCCAAGTTGGGCAATTGCGCGCGGCTGGCACCAGCCAAGTATGAGGCTTAGCATTTTTTTGTGCAGCAACCCAAGTATTGTCCAGCTTATTTTGTTGCGCAGCATTAAGTGCGGCAAAGTAGGGTGCAAGTTGCTTTTGCTGCGCCGCAATAATAATCACTCCTTTGTGTTGCGGGCGACCTTTAATGCGTAAGATACGCTGTAAACCTAACCGACTTTGTGGGTCGCAGCCCAAACCAAAGCAGGATTCAGTGGCATAAGCGATAACACCGCCTTGTCTTAAATAATTTCTTAGGCCGCGATTGATCGCCATGTGGTGTATTGTTTGGATTTGGTTGTTTTAAGACTTCAGCGCGCGATAACCGATATCTTTGCGATACTGCGCACCATCAAATTTTATTTCATCTGCAATTTGGTAAGCGCGCAGTTGCGCAAATTTGACGGTTTCACCCAAGGCGGTCACACACAGCACACGACCACCGCTAGTGAGCACTTTGCCATCTTTTAGTATGGCGCCCGCATGAAAAACATGTGCATCTACTAAGTCTTTTGGTAAGTGAGTTATTTCATCGCCTGTACGCGGTGTATCCGGGTAATTTGCAGCTGCCATCACCACGCCTAAAGCCGTACGTCTATCCCAATCGGCTTTTATCAGGTTTAATGTGCCATCGACTGCATGTTCTGCTAATGTGACAAAGTCACTTTTTAAGCGCAGCATAATCGGTTGCGTTTCTGGGTCACCCATGCGGCAGTTAAACTCTAAGGTTTTGACTGAGCCATCGGGACTAATCATTAAACCTGCGTATAAAAAACCTGTATAAGGAACGCCATCTTTCGCCATGCCTTCAACGGTGGGCTGAATAATTTCGCGCATGACTTTGGCATGGATTTCTGGCGTTACCACAGGGGCGGGTGAATATGCGCCCATCCCACCCGTGTTCGGGCCTAGGTCGCTATCTAATAAACGTTTATGATCTTGGCTAGTAGCTAGTGGCAGTATATTTTTACCGTCTACCATCACTATAAAACTGGCTTCTTCGCCTATTAAAAACTCTTCAATCACCACGCGTGCGCCAGCATTCCCTAGTTTGTTATCAGATAACATGGCATCAATGGCGGCATGTGCTTCTGCATCATCCATCGCGACCACGACACCCTTACCTGCGGCTAGGCCATCGGCTTTAATGACAATGGGTGCACCTTGTTGGGTAACATAAGCGTGTGCCAATTTTGCGTCGGTAAATGTGGCGTAAGCTGCGGTCGGTATTTGGTGGCGCATCATAAAAGCTTTAGCAAAGTCTTTTGAGCTTTCTAGTTGCGCTGCCGCTTTGGTGGGGCCAAATATTTTAAGACCTGCTGCGCGAAAGGCATCAACCACACCTTGTGATAACGGCGCTTCAGGACCAACAACCGTTAAGGTAATTTGCTCATCTTGCGCAAACTTAAGTAAGTCCGTCACGCTTGTAACAGGCACGTTTAACATATCTGGATTAAGCGCCGTACCAGCGTTGCCAGGCGCGACAAATACACGGCTGATTTTCGGGCTTTGCGCGATCTTCCAAGCTAGCGCATGCTCGCGACCACCACTGCCGATGACTAATATTTTCATGGTACTCATCTTTCTAGTGGCGGAAATGGCGGATGCCAGTTAATAACATGACTAAGCCATGTTCGTCTGCGGCTTTAATAACCTCTTCATCACGCATACTGCCGCCCGGGTGAATCACGCAGCTAGCGCCAGCTTCGGCGAGTACGTCAATTCCGTCACGGAAGGGAAAGAACGCATCGGACGCCACTACAGAATTTTGTAATGACAAACCTGCATTTTGCGCTTTAATAACAGCGATTTTGGTGCTGTCTACACGACTCATTTGGCCGGCCCCTACGCCTAAGGTCATACCGCCAGCACAAAACACAATAGCGTTTGATTTTACATATTTTGCTACACGCCAGGCAAACAGCATGTCTTCTAGCTGTTGTGGTGTAGGTTGTTTCTGCGTGACGATTTTTAAGTCGCTCACAGCTATTTCATGGTTATCGGCAGTTTGAATCAGCAGGCCAGAACCTACGCGCTTACTTTCATGTGAGTTGCGACCTTGTTCCCACGCATACGTACCACCTTTTGGTAGGGCAATTTTGAGTACGCGCACATTAGCTTTTGCTGCAAAAATCGCCAGGGCATCGACACTGAAATCAGGTGCGATTAAGACTTCTACAAATTGCTTGGAAATCGCTTCAGCAGCGGCTTTATCTACTGTGGAGTTTGAGGCGATAATGCCACCAAAGGCCGAGCTTGGGTCAGTTTTGAAGGCTTTGCTGTAAGCCTCAAGCACATTGCTACCTAGTGCAACACCGCACGGGTTGGCGTGCTTGACGATTACGCAGGCCGTTGTGTCGAATGATTTTACACACTCCCAAGCTGCATCGGCATCAGCAATATTGTTATAGCTTAATTCTTTGCCTTGCAATTGCTGCGCGGTGACTAATGAACCTGGTGCTGGGCATAAATCGCTGTAAAAAGCAGCGTTTTGATGCGGGTTTTCGCCATAACGCAAGTCCTGCAATTTAACAAAGCGGCTATTCATCTGTGCGGGAAATTCGGTGCGGGTGCCATCTGATTTATAAGAAGATAAGTAATCAGAAATCGCACCATCATAATTACTAATACGATTGAATGCGGCAATAGATAGGGTAAACTTGGTTGTTTGTGAAATAGTGCCAGTTTTTTCTAGCTCATCCAATACTTCAACATACTGACTAGCATCGGTCAGCACCGCTACATCTTTCCAGTTTTTAGCAGCAGAGCGCACCATGGTTGGCCCGCCAATATCAATATTCTCAATGGCTTCTTCGAGTGTGTGCGACTTAGCAACAGTAGCTTCAAACGGATATAGATTGACGATCACCATATCAATATTTGGAATCTTCGCATCCACCATCGCCGTTACATGCTCAGGCAGGTCACGACGGCCTAAAATGCCACCATGCACTTTAGGATGCAGCGTTTTTACGCGACCATCTAGCATTTCCGGGAAGCCTGTGTAGTCGCTCACCTCTATGACAGGAATTTGATTATCACGAAAAAGTTTTGCGGTGCCGCCTGTAGAGAGTAGTTCTACACCTAGGCTACTTAATTTTTTTGCAAATTCGAGGATGCCCTGTTTGTCTGAAACGCTGATAAGTGCTCTTTTGATAGTTGCCATATTGATTGTTAAATTAAGTTTAAAGAGTGGGTGTAAGGTTTATTCAATGCTGTATTGCTGCATTTTCTTGCGTAAAGTATTACGGTTTAAGCCTAAAATATCAGCGGCTTTGCTTTGATTGCCGCCCGCTTGATTAAGCACAAATTGCAGCATAGGTTTTTCTACGCAGCCTAGTAGCATATCGTATACCGCATGTGGTGGCTGACCATCTAAATCTTTGAAATATTGTTCAAGCGCGGCATGCACGCTGACCGCTAATTCACATTGCTTACTGGTGCCGTTATATGCATTATCCATAAATTCCACCCGTTAAAATTTGCCTATAAACTTTAGACATGAATTCACCCAATTTTATATTTTCTTATTAGTTTATGCCGCCAGTTTATTTGGTAGGCGGAATTTTACTGCTTGATATTCACTAGCTAGATTTTAAATAGTCATTTAGGCGGCAAGCGCTTCAGTCTCACTTTCTACAACATCATCGTATTGCAAACGATGGTCACGACTTTGTAAATGCGTAAAAAACTCATTAATTGCAGCAAGTTGCAGATCAATGGTTTGCAGTGTATTCATGTGATGGCGGAAATTAGCCGAATCTTTTAAACCTTTGGTGTACCAGGAGATATGCTTGCGTGCTACACGCATGCCAGTTAAATCACCATAAAATTCATATAAATCATGTAGATGCTCTAACATGACCGCATGAATCTCTGAAACTTCTGGTGCTGGTAAATGTTCACCAGTCTTAATAAAGTACTCAATCTCGCGGAATATCCATGGGCGACCTTGCGCGGCACGTCCAATCATCACGGCATCGGCACCTGTGTAATCCAATACAAATTTGGCTTTTTCCGGTGTGGTGATATCACCGTTGGCAATTAATGGAATGTTGATGGCTTGCTTGACCGCAGCGATGGTATCGTACTCAGCATCGCCCATATATAAGCAAGCGCGGGTGCGACCGTGCATGGCTAGTGCCTGCACGCCAATATCCTCGGCCATTTTAGCGACGGCGATTGCATTGCGATTTTGTTTATCCCAACCTGTGCGGATTTTCAATGTCACTGGAATATCCACTGCATTGACTACTGCACGTAAAATCTGCGCGACCAGCGGTTCATCTTTTAACAGAGCAGAACCTGCCATCACATTACAGATTTTTTTTGCAGGACAACCCATGTTGATGTCAATAATCTGCGCGCCGTGATCTACATTATATCTAGCGGCTTCTGCCATCATTTTTGGGTCAGCACCGGCAATTTGTACTGAAATCGGGCTAACTTCACCTGCGTGGTTTGCGCGACGCAGTGTTTTTTCACTGCCGTACAACAAAGAGTTAGAGGTCACCATCTCGGACACGGCCAATCCTGCCCCCAGCTTTTTGCAAAGCATGCGAAAAGGCCTATCCGTAACGCCCGCCATGGGCGCTACGATTAGGTTATTTTTAAGAATGTGGTTGCCGATTTGCATGTTATTTTTGGCTTGCCTATTACTAGCGCGAAAGGTGTCTATTTTATATGCAATTGAGCTTGCAGGGAATGCATTTTTGTAATCAATTTTAGTCATCATTTGAATTGTAGTGTGGCTAAAATTAAAGGCTGGTTGCATCTAGTTAACCAGTAAAAACGTATTTGCATATATATCAAAGAGCAGACCCTTGCCAACTTAGTCATGGATATACAATGCAACGCTTATTAAAAATTATTTTGTTCGTTTTTGCCATGAATATTGGTCATGTTCAGGCACAAGAGAATCAGGACAATTCACAGCCTGCTATTAACTGGCAACCCTGGTCTGATGCAATTTTTGCACAGGCAAAGCGTGAGAGTAAGTTTGTGATACTTGACTTGGAGGCAGTGTGGTGTCACTGGTGTCATGTAATGGAGCAGAAAACTTATCATGACCCTGCAGTGGTGAAACTCATGCAACAAAAATATATTGCGGTGCGTGTAGATCAAGATGCAAACCCAGATATATCGAATCGTTATGAAGATTATGGCTGGCCTGCAACCATTGTTTTTGCTGCAGATGGTAGTGAAATCGTAAAACGTCGCGGCTTTATTCAACCGCAAGTGATGGCTAATTTGCTACAGGCGATTATTGATGACCCCAGCCCTGGCCCATCAATAGCTAAGCAAGTTACGCCAATCATTGGCACTACCACTCAATTTAATGCTAGCCAACGCCAACAATTTATTGACGATATTAATCGTGGCTACGATACTAAATTAGGTGGCTGGGGTGACGTGCATAAATTTATATTGGCGCCCAATGTTGAATATGCATTGATTCGCGCAAAAGCAGGTGATAAAGCATTTGAGCATAAAGCTCGTGAAACACTAGATGCCTCTTTAGGTTTAATAGACCCGGTGTGGGGCGGGGTATATCAGTATTCGGATCGTGGTCGTTGGGATTCGCCGCATTTTGAAAAAATTATGTCAATTCAGGCGGATGATCTGCGACTGTATTCAATAGCTGCTGTGCAATTTAACGAAGCACGTTATTTAAAAGCTGCGCGAGATATTGAGCGTTATTTAATGAATTTTTTAACCAGCCCAGAAGGTGCTTTTTATACTAGTCAAGACGCTGATGTCAACACTAAAATTGATGGCCATGTGTTTTATGCGCTAGATGACAAAGCACGTCGTGCTTTAGGCATGCCAAAAATTGATAAAAATAGTTATGCACGTGAAAACGGCTGGGTGATAACAGGCTTACTAGCGTTATATGATGCAACTGGCGATAAAGCTATTTTACAACGTGCGCTTCGTGCGGCCGAGTGGGTAGAGCAAAGTAGGCAATTGCCAGACGGTGGTTTTAGTCATGGTGCTAAAGACCGTGCGGGGCCTTATTTAGGTGATAGTTTGGCTATGGCAGAGGCTTATTTAGCACTTTATACCTCAACAGGCGATAGAATGTGGTTAGCTAAATCACAAGCCACGCTAGGCTTTATAGAGAAACATTTTATGTTAGACGCCGGTTTTGCAACGGCGGTAGTTAAAAAAGATAGTCAAGGTGTATTTCAGCAGGCAGTTAAACAGTCTGAAGAAAATATAAGTATCGCGCGGTTAGCTAATCGATTATTTCATTACACTGGTGATAGTACATACCAAAAAATCGCAGAACATGCCATGCAGTATGTCGTTGCTTTGGCTAATGCGGAAAGCTCGCATTATCAATCTGGGGCTTTAATTGCTGCGAATGAATTGGCAGAAGAGCCTGCACATGTCACGGTAGTTGGTGCTAAGTCTGATAAGGTCGCGCAAGCTTTATATGAAAAAGCCGTTCGGTATCCAGTGATATATCGGCGTATTGAATGGTGGGATAAGGCCGAAGGCCCAATGCCCAATAGCGATGTGCAATATCCACAGTTAACACGGGCAGCGGCTTTTATCTGCGCCAATCATGCCTGTTCTACACCAATCTTTGATCCTGAAAAAGTGAGCACTAAAGCGGATGCACTGTTATTTTCAACTGAATAGACGAATGAATTTTAATGTAGATTAATCCAATCGAATCCAGCTTTAGTTACACCGTTTTTAATATCTGCCATGGCTTGTGAAACAGCCTGTACTGGACCTTTTGCGCCAAGCTCAATTTGGCGATTGGGCTTTAATGTGGGTAAGCTAAATAACTTGATTTGTGGGTGGTTTTTTAAAACGTCATACATTAAATCAATCAACTGACTTTCAATCCCATCTATCACTAAAATAGCCGCTTCTATATTTTGTTCCTGATGAAATAAATGCTGGTAGTGTGTATCGAGCACCCATTCCATCATTGGATGTGCCATGCTAGGAAAACCTGGTAGAAAATAATGATTGTGGACAGAGAAGCCAGCCACACGATTGATGGGGTTTGGTATGAGTGCTGCCTCTTGTGGAAAATCTGCCATAAGCACGCGCTTAGGATAGGCTTCTGTACCAAACTGCGCTTCAATTTCTGCTACTGCACCCGCATGCCGCACGATAGGCACAGCTAACGCATCTGCTGCACACTGACGTGTAAAATCGTCTGGAGTGGCACCTATGCCACCAAAGCTAAATACTATGTCACCACTCGCCATGCTTGTTTTTAGAGCGCTGGTAATTTGTGTGGGGGTATCACCCAAGTATTGCGCCCAAGACAAACTCAAACCGCGTGCTTTTAAAATAGAAATAGCATTGCTTAAATGCGCATCTTGGCGCTTGCCAGAAAGGATTTCGTCGCCAATAATATAGATGCCAAAATTTGGGGTGATGGGTGAAGTTATGCTGATGTCGAAAATTGCCATAAAATATCAGATAATTAAAATTGTATTTTAAACCTGTTAAATGCATCGTTAGAGTTACAATTAGGAAGAATGCTAATTAAATGAATTGTCGTGGTGTGGCAAGGAAGAAAATTCTCGCTAAAATTGCCAAGCTGTTAAATGAGTGGGTATTGTAAATAGATTTGGCTTGATATTTAAAAGAGTAAAGTTCCCTTGTACACACAGCATACGATTTTCCTGCTGAAGTCGCTAGTTTGTTGTAGGAGGCTTCTATAAATCTTATTAATTTTAAAGGAAATTATATGCAATTAGAAAGCAAACCACCTTTTCCACCATTTACCTTAGAAACCGCACTCCAGAAAATTCAAGGGGCAGAGGACGCTTGGAACAGCTGTGATTCTGAGCGTGTTGCTCTGACTTATACCATTGATTCAGAATGGCGTAATCGTTCGGAGTTTATTACTGGTCGTGCTGCGATTAAAGAATTTTTAGATCGAAAATGGGCAAAAGAACAAGATTATCGGCTTAAAAAAGAACTGTGGGCATTTACTGACAACCGTATTGCCGTACGCTTTATGTACGAGTGGCATGATGCTAAAAACCAATGGTACCGCTCTTATGGCAATGAAAACTGGGAATTCGCCCCAAACGGCCTTATGCATAAACGTTATGCCAGCATAAATGATGTATTAATTCAAGAATCGGAACGTATGTTTAGGTGGGATAGAGTTTAAGCCGAGATATTCCTAGTCAATTAGCGTTGACGTCGAGCATGCGTCATGTTCTTTAGTATTGTTCAGCATCGGTTTTTATTGCAGGGATTTCTACAGATTTTGCCAGCGCCACCAAAGCGTAAATGGCTTTGCATGCATATGGATAAGCTCCACATGCAAGAAAGTCCGTTTCTGTATTATTGCTTCGTTTTACACTTTTTCTAATGAGTTTATGGCTTTTACAAACCGGGCAAACATCTCCAACTTTCAGAACAGAGGCTTTTTCAAAATGGTTTTCACTATGTGTTGCTGCTGTGGCAACAGGGTTCTCTGAAAAGCTGGCCTTTTTAATTAACGGGTTATGTTGTTTAAGTATAAATTCTGCAATATTTTTTGTTTCTTCCGCACTTGTTTGCCACGCTCTTGGATGAAGAGACAATAATGTATTTTGTTTTTTTAATTCATTCAGTTTTATTGTGATTGCAGTTGCGATTTGATCTGCTTTTAAAAGCTCCGGTATATCTGTTTTTCTTTCAATCATGCCCGTATCGGCTATAGCAACAAAAATTACGAAAGGGCAGTCGCTAAAGTCTTTTTGTGTTATGCCTAGTAAGCCTTTACCCAACAGCATTTTGTTGTTGTGAACGAGTAGCTCTTTGAAAATTTTGCCTTGCGCTTCCGTTTGTAAAACAGGCGAAGCCATGCCACTAGAAATTTTATTTAAAGTGTGTGACCACTCTTTGTTTTTATTGACGCTGATTTTGCCAGGAACGCTTTCTGATTTAATAATAAATAAACCATATTGCGTAATAATTAAATGGTCAATTTGCGCGATTTCAGTTTTGTAAATAATGCGTAGATCGTTGAGTACATAACAGTTTTCTTGTGTTGCAAGAGCGTGATATAAATAAAAAGCCATTTGGCTTTCAGCGTCTTCTTTAGCTTTTAGCTTTGGATCGCTTGATTGGGTAAGCGGTTTTTCCTTAAGTATCAATTGCTTTCTCCTCAAGATTTATTGCTATTTTAATGAGCACTTTCCCAATCACTACCCACGCCAACCTCCGTCAGCAATGGCACGTCCAGTTTAACCACACCCTGCATCAAAATAGGTAGCTGCTGTTTTACTAATTCTAACTCTATTTCGGGTACTTCTAACACCAATTCATCATGTACTTGCATAATTAGTTTGGCTTGCAGTTTTTTAGCGGTTAACCAGTCTTGCACAGCTATCATGGCGAGTTTAATCAAGTCTGCTGCCGTGCCCTGCATAGGTGCGTTAATGGCGGCACGTTCTGCACCTGCGCGTCTGATGCCATTTGCACTGTTGATTTCTGGTACCCATAACCTGCGACCAAAATAGGTTTCTACATAGCCTTGTTGTTTGGCGATTTCGCGTGTGTTTTGCATGTATTCACGCACGCCGGGATAGCGGGCAAAGTAACGTTCGATATAGGTGGCTGCAGCACTGCGTTCGATATTGAGGTTTTGTGCGAGGCCAAATGCGCTCATGCCATAAATGAGGCCAAAGTTGATGACCTTGGCATAGCGACGCTGTTCGTTATCCACCGCCTTACGCTCTACACCAAAAATCTCGGCTGCCGTTGCGCGATGAATATCCTCATTGTTGGCAAAGGCGGCGAGCATGCCTACATCTTGAGAGAGATGCGCCATGATGCGCAGCTCAATCTGCGAATAGTCAGCAGATACAATGACTGAACCTGCCGGTGCAATAAATGCTTCGCGTATGCGACGGCCTTCCGCGGTACGCACAGGAATATTCTGCAAGTTGGGGTCTGAGCTCGCCAAACGCCCTGTAATCGCCACTGCTTGATTATAGCTAGTATGTACGCGGCCTGTGGTGGGGTTAATCATCTTGGGTAGCTTGTCGCTGTAAGTGGATTTGAGTTTGGCGAGTCCGCGATATTCCAGCAATACCTTTGGTAATGGATGGTCGAGCGCCAGTTCTTGCAACACGTCTTCATCCGTAGAAGGTGCGCCGCTAGGTGTTTTTTTGGTGGGTTTGATACCGAGTTTGCCGAATAAAATTTCCTGTAATTGCTTAGGTGAACCTAAGTTAAATGGCTGACCAGCCAGTTCGTAAGCTTGAGCTTCTAGTGCAACCAGTTTCAAGCCAATTTCATTGCTTTGGCGGTTTAACATCGTGGCATCAATCAATACGCCATTGCGTTCAATCGTGTATAAAACCTCCATAGATGGCATTTCAATTTGGCTGTAAATGAAATCCAGTTTAGGGGCTGCAGAGATTTGTGGGTAAAAGGTGTCATGTAATTGCAAAGTAATGTCAGCATCTTCTGCTGCGTATTCAGCGGCAATCTCTACTGCAACCTGATTGAAGCCGACTTGTTTCGCACCTTTACCCGCCACTTCTTCAAAACTGATGGTGCTTAAACCTAAATGGCGTTGTGCTAGGTCATCCATGCCGTGGGTGCGATGGCTTTCTAATACGTAAGATTGCAGCATGGTGTCGTGGGCAATACCATTAAGCGCAATGCCGTGATTGGCTAATATATGTTTATCGTATTTAAGGTTTTGACCGACTTTCTTGATGGCGGAATTTTCAAGCAAGGGCTTAATACGCGCGAGCGTGGCGTCAAATGGTAGTTGATCCGGCGCATCAAAGTAATCATGTTTCAATGGCAAATAAGCCGCTGCGCCAGCTTTAATGCTAAAAGACATGCCAACAAGCTTGGCTGTAAGTGGGTCTAGGCTGGTGGTTTCAGTATCAAAGCACACTAATCTTGCATGGCTGATTTTATCTAGCCAGCGTGATAAATCAGCTTCAGTTAATATGGTTTCGTAGAGGCGGCTAGTGTTGGCTTCATGCTGAGTAATAGCAAATAAGTCAGTTTGACCATGCGGAGGGTTAGTACTACTAGGTTGCTCTAATTTTCTGGAAGCAGAAGATGCTGAAGGCGTTTCATTTTTCAACTCTTTCAGCCACGTTCTGAAATTAAAACGTTCGTATAATTCAGCTAACTTCGTTTTATTTTGTGTTTGTGGAGCAAGGTCAGATAAGTTTTCTTGTATGCCTACATCGCAACGAATCGTAATCAGTTCACGCCCCGTAGGTAGCCAGTATAAAGCTTTACGCAAGTTTTCACCGACCACACCTTTGATTTCATCTGCATGCGCAACGATGTTATCTAGGCTGCCATATTCCTTGAGCCATTTAACGGCAGTTTTGGGACCGACTTTCTCAACGCCTGGCACATTGTCTGAAGTATCGCCAATCAGCGTCAGGTAATCCACAATTAAGCTAGGAGGAATGCCAAACTTCTGTTCAACGCCTGCAATATCTAGTATTTCATCACCTTTTCTGAAAGCGTTAGGCATGGTGTTTACCAGCGTAATGTTTTCATCAACTAGCTGGGCAATATCTTTATCGCCAGTTGAGATGATCACACGCATACCCTCACTTGCGGCTTGCTTGGCCAGCGCACCAATGACGTCGTCGGCTTCCACACCTTCTTCAACAATCAACGGCCAGCCCATGGCGATAATGGCTTCATGCAGCGGTGCAACCTGCGGGCGTAGGTCATCTGGCATGCTTGCTCGGTTCGCTTTATATTCCGGGTAGATGTCGTCGCGAAACGTTTTGCCTTTTGCATCGAAGATACACGCGCTATAATCGGCAGGGTAGTCTTTATGCAAGCGGTGTAACATGTTGAGCACACCGTATATTGCGCCAGTCGGTTCATTTGCTGGACTGCGTAAGTCGGGCAAAGCATGAAACGCGCGGTACAAATAAGATGAGCCGTCAACTAATAACAGAGTTTTCATATGAATTTTAGGATGCTTTAATGACAACAAGAAAATTACCTCAAATCACCGAAGCAGAATTGCTCAACGGAGCAAGTGCAGCAAATGAAGCGTGGCATGCTTTTGAGATTATGGCAGAATTTGTCGGTGCGACGGAACGATTGAAGGAAATTACCCCCGCTGTTACTATATTTGGTAGCGCACGCACCAAGCCAGATCATCCGTATTACATACTCACGGAAGAAATTGCCAAGCAGTTATCAGATGCTGGTTTTAGTGTGATTTCTGGTGGTGGGCCAGGTATTATGGAAGCGGCAAATAAAGGCGCATTTGCGGGTGTGGCACCTAGCATTGGCCTGAATATTGAATTGCCATTTGAGCAAGCTGGTAATGATTTTCAGGATATTGCACTGAGTTTTAAATACTTTTTTATGCGTAAAGTGATGTTTGTTAAATACGCGAGTGCTTATGTCGTGATGCCAGGCGGTTTTGGTACACTAGATGAGCTAATGGAAGCACTGACGCTTGTACAAACGGGCAAAGCACGCAAAATCCCTATTATT
>JAYVMU010000041.1:0-13286 GCA_043758775.1 Methylophilaceae bacterium | reverse complement strand
GGTGATCGCTGCTGTTAATGTGGTCTTACCGTGATCCACGTGGCCAATCGTGCCAACGTTGACGTGCGGCTTCGTCCGCTCGAATTTACCTTTTGCCATTTTTTAGTCCTTTAAAAAATTTATTATCATGTTTTATTAACGTTTAAGTTTTATTAAAATGATCAATAAAACCTGTCTATGCTAAAAGAAGCTAAATCAAACCAACCTAAAATGCTGTATTGCTATCTTACTATCATGGTGCCCATGGCGGGAATCGGACCCGCGACCTCTCCCTTACCAAGGGAGTGCTCTACCACTGAGCCACATGGGCACTAACCTTGGAGCGGGCGACGAGACTCGAACTCGCGACATTCAGTTTGGAAAACTGAAGCTCTACCAGCTGAGCTACACCCGCGTTGCGATTCACTTCTAAGCTTCATCGCGTAAATCTTCGCCAACAGGCTTTTATATTCTTTACGTTTATCTTTTACTTAAAATTTCAATTTGGTGGAGGGGGAAGGATTCGAACCTTCGTACTCAGAGAGAACGGATTTACAGTCCGTCGCCTTTAACCACTCGGCCACCCCTCCAAACCCAACCCGCGATTATGCTGACAATTTAAACATTTGTCAAACAAATATGGGCATACTGAAATCTACACAACGATTTATTTGCTAAGAAAAACTGGTGCCGAATGTCGGAATCGAACTGACGACCTTCGCATTACAAGTGCGCTGCTCTACCAACTGAGCTAATTCGGCATTTTCTTGAAGGCGAAACTATATCACTTTTTACGCTTTTGAAAATGGGTATTTGGAAAATATTTAGCTATTTTAATAAAATTTTTAACTTGCCAAGCTGCTACTTCTTTGATAGAAAAAGCTTAATGCAGCAACAACTTTGGTTATTACTTGACGATGGTTAATGTGGGCTTTTTCTTGGCGGGCTTAATGTCAGAAGGCTCGGCTTGCGCAACCTCATCACTGGCTTTTGCTTGGCTCGAAGCAGTTATCTCGGATTCTGCAGCAACTTCAAAAAACATACCTTGGCCATTTTCACGAGCAAAAACTCCGCGGACCGCACTGATCGGTATATACAGGTGTTGTGCTACGCCACCAAAGCGTGCCGAAAAACTAATCGCATCATTATCAATGAGCAAATCTTTAGTCGCTGAATAATTGAGATTTAGTACGATCTCGCCATCTTTCACATAAGCCAACGGCACGCGCGTTTGCGCATTCACCACGACTAATATATGTGGTGTTAGCCCTGTATCAACGCACCATTGGTGAATGGCACGTATCACATAAGGCTTAGTTGACGACTGAAAAGAGGCGAGCTCGCTCATGGCGTTACTTACGCATCGCTTTTTCTGAAGGTGTCATCGCATCTGCATACAATGGGCGAGAAAATAAACGCTCAGCATATTTAAGTAACGGTGAAGCTTGATTAGGCAGCTCAATACCATAATGACCTAAACGCCATAATAAGGGTGCAATCGCCACATCTAACATTGAGAAATCATCACCCAACAAATATTGCTGACGACTAAAAATTGGCACTATTCGTGTCAAATTATCACGAATTGTCAAACGTGCTTTATCCGCTTTTGCATCATCACCAGATTCAATATCCTTGATGTGATCAAATAATTGTCTTTCGAAATCATACAAAAACAAACGCGCACGCGCACGCATAACAGGATCGGGCGGCATCAACTGCGGGTGTGGGAAACGCTCATCAATATACTCATTGATAATATTAGCTTCGGTAAGCACCAAATCTCGCTCAACCAGCACTGGCACTGCATTATGCGGATTTAATACGGCCAAGTCTTCTGGCTTATTGGCCAGATCCACATCAATCACCTCAAAATCCATGCCTTTTTCAAACAACACGATACGACAACGGTGACTATATGGATCTACAGTACCTGAATATAATTTCATCATAATTTCTTCCCAAAAATAAAACGCACTACCTCACTATTAAGGTAGTCATTTTATGTAATTTCTATGTAATTTTTATTTTGTATATCATTAAGCTAATGACGTTTTATTTTATATCACGCCAAAACTCTTTTTTAAGTTTGTAGGTTAGTACCAACAAAACACTTAAAAACAACAGCACAAACCAACCCATATGTTGACGATGCGCTTTTGCGGGCTCAGCCATAAATGCCATATAGTTCACCAAATCAGCTACAACTGTGTCATATTCTGCAGGGGACAATGTACCAGGCTTAACCAGCGTTAGCTTATGCGTTTCGTGATCAAAGGTTTGCTCGCCTTGCAACTGCCAAAATACGTGCGGCATTGCCACTTTGTCATACACCACATTGTTCCAACCTGTTGGACGGCTGCTATCGCGATAGAAACTGCGCATATAGCTGTAAATCCAATCCACTCCACGAGCACGCACTTCTACTGACAAATCAGGTGGTGCCACACCAAACCAAACTTTAGCTTCTTTTTTATCAATCGCAGATTTCATGGGGTCACCCACTTTGTCTGTAGCAAACAATAAATTATCTTTAATTTGCTTTTCTGATAAGCCAATATCAACTAGACGGTTGTAACGCATATAGTTGGCACTATGACAATTTAAGCAATAATTGACAAAAGTACGCGCACCACGCTGCAAGGACTCATGGTTAGATGGGTCAATCGGCGCTTTATCTAATGCAAGCTCTTCATTTGCCATTGCCAAAACTGGCAGCAAAACTGCTAGAAAGCCAAGAGCACTTAATAATTTTTTCATATTAACCTACCACTCTTTCTGGCACTGACTTAGTTTTATCTATGCGGGTATACCACGGCATCAGGATAAAGAATAAGAAATAGATGACGGTAAAAATACGTGCTATTACCGTAGCGCGGTCCGCACCACCCATCCAACTACCAAATTGACCCCAAACTGTTGACGGCACAGTGCCTAAATAACCCAATATAAAGAAGCTCACCACAAAAGCAGCTAACCACCTTTTATAAAGCGTTCCACGATAGCGAATCGATTTCACTTTCCCTTTATCCAGCCAAGGCAAGAATGCAAATGCCACAACAGATAAACCCATTGCTGCCACACCCGGAAATTGCGAGTTCATCACAGGTGGTACGGCACGCAGAATCGAATAATAGGGTGTGAAATACCAAACTGGGGCAATATGCGCTGGCGTTTTTAATGAGTCAGCCGGTACAAAATTATTTGCTTCCAGAAAGTAACCACCCATCTCCGGTGCAAAGAAAATAATCGCGCTGAACACAATCAAGAACATGGCTACACCGACCAAATCTTTTACTGTGTAATAAGGGTGGAATGGAATGCCATCTAATGGGATATGCGTCACTGGATCTTTATGCGCTTTAATTTCAACGCCATCTGGATTGTTGGAGCCCACTTCGTGCAACGCAATCAAATGCGCAACCACCAAACCTAACAACACCAGTGGTAAAGCAATCACGTGAAAAGCGAAGAAACGATTTAACGTCGCATCAGAAATCAAATAATCGCCACGCAACCATTCAGAAACATCGGGCCCAATAAACGGAATGCTACTGAACAGGTTCACAATCACTTGTGCACCCCAGTAAGACATTTGACCCCAAGGCAATAGGTAGCCAAAAAACGCCTCACCCATCAACACCAGAAATATACCTACACCAAACAGCCAAATCAATTCACGAGGGTTACGGTAAGAACCATAAATAATGCCACGGAACATGTGCAAATACACCACTACAAAAAACATAGAAGCGCCTGTAGAGTGCATATAGCGTATTAGCCAGCCACCGGTTACATCGCGCATGATGTACTCAACCGAAGCAAATGCTAAATCTGCGTCTGGCTTGTAGTTCATGGTTAAGAAAATACCAGTAACAATTTGCAGCACCAGCACCAACAAAGCAAGCGAACCGAAGAAGTACCAAAAATTGAAGTTTTTGGGCGCGTAATATTCGGTTAAGTGCGCTTTAATATTGCTGGTCAGTGGAAATCTATCATCCACCCAACCCAACAAGGCATTTGCATTTTTTTTCATATCAAAATTAGCCATTATGCACTCGCCTTTGCAGTATCCGTTGTATCTTCACCGATAAGCAATGTCGTGTCGTTGATATATTTGTAAGGTGGAATCACCAAATTGATTGGCGCAGGCGAGCCTTTAAGCACTCGACCAGCCAGGTCAAATTTAGAGCCATGACATGGGCAGAAGAAGCCACCTGGCCAGTTATCGCCCATATCACCTTTCATAGCCATCTTTGCCGATGGCGAGCAACCCAAATGGGTACAGATACCAACAATCACCCCAATATTTTCTTTAATCGAACGATCCGTATTTTTACAATACACGGGTTGTTGCGACGTTACATCAGATTGTGGGTCAGATAGTAGATCATTATGCTTAGCAAGCTCAGCAATCATCTCGGGAGTGCGGTTGATGATCCATACCGGTTTACCGCGCCACTCGGCCGTCATCATCGCGCCTGGCGCAATTTTACTGATATCGACTTCTACTGGCGCCCCCGCTGCCTTTGCACGCTCACTAGGCAGCATACTGCCAATAAATGGCACCGCAGTTGCTGCTACACCAACTGCGCCAACTGCTGAAGTTGCCATGACCAAAAACTTGCGTTTATCTTGGTCAACATTGCTCTGCTTAAATGCTGCATTATTCTGCGAATTATCTTTTGAATTATTCGCAGGTAATGTTTTGTCATTTGGTTTGTCTGACATTTTGTCCTGTACTCTTCCTTAATCAATACGTTTATATAATAATTTTTAGAATGATTTACTTAGAAATGGTTTTTATTAGGTTTCGCATGATACAACTTTTAATAAAAAAAATACAATTTAATTACGTAACCAATTGATATTAATAAAATTAAACTGGATTATTACAATCAATAAAAACATGCTCCAGACCAAAGTTTTGTGCCAAATACTGCCCTAATGCTTGCACACCGTAACGTTCCGTTACGTGATGTCCAGCTGCTATATAAGATGTGTTGGACTCACGAGCTAAATGTACAGTTTGCTCAGAAATTTCACCGCTAATAAAAACATCCACATGATTAGCGACGGCAGTCTCCATATATCCTTGTGCAGCTCCAGTACACCAAGCCACGCGCTTAACCATTTTAGTTAAATCACCACCCATATCACAAATCATTTGTGGTTTACGTTGTAGAGCAACCTCAATGCTTGTTGCAAAATCAGCCAAGCTAGTACTAGCTGCAAGTGAACCGATAGCCACCATATTATTCTCACCGGCCCAACCATCCAGATGCATATTCAACACCCGTGCCAACTGTACGTTATTACCAAGCTCGGCATGCATATCTAATGGCAAGTGGTACACCAGTAAATTAATATCATTATCTAATAAAAACTTAATACGCCTTTGTTTAATTCCGACAATTTGTGGCGCTTCCCCACGCCAGAAATAACCGTGATGCACTAAAATTGCATCCGCACCGTGTGCTTTTGCCGCTTCTAGCAACTCCATACTGGCGGTAACGCCCGTCACAATTTTATTTACCTCTTCACGTCCTTGAATCTGCAGTCCATTCGGGCAATAATCTTTAAACCGCTCTGGCGTCAGAATTGTATCTATAGTTGCGACTAAGTCATTTATTTTCATAGCTTTTCACTTATACTCATGTTTCGATTAATTTAATTTAATGACATTCACTTTATGCGTAAATTTTGGCTTATTTTTGCACAAACCGTCACAGCCTGTCTTGCTATTGTCTTTGTTGTCCGATTTTTCTATCCGCAATTTCTAGCCACTAAAGATACCATCGTGATGGTAAAACAAGAAACTGCACCAGCTCAAAGCTCATACAGTGTGGCGGCAAAAAAAGCTATGCCAGCAGTAGTGAATGTTTTTACTAGTAAAAAAGCACAACCTAACTCTCATCAACAGTACATGGAAGATCCGCTATTTAAAAAGTTTTTTGAAGATCCGCAAGATGATGGCGAATCACAGGCTGAAAGTAGCTTAGGTTCTGGCGTGATTGTAAGTGCGCAAGGCTTAATTTTAACCAATGACCACGTTGTCGCTTCAGCTGACGAAATTGAAATTGCTCTGGCAGATGGCAGAAAAATGTCCGCTAAAGTCGTAGGTACAGACCCCGAAACCGATTTGGCTGTGATTAAGGTGGATGCTGATAAATTACCAGCGATTACTTTTGCTAGCTCAGACAAGCTCAGTGTGGGCGATGTGGTACTCGCTATTGGCAATCCGTTCGGTGTGGGACAAACTGTCACACAAGGCATTATCAGCGCGCTAGGCCGCAACCACTTAGGTATCAATACCTTTGAAAACTTTATCCAAACCGACGCTTCAATTAACCCAGGCAACTCTGGTGGCGCGCTGATTAACACAGACGGTAATTTAGTCGGTATCAATAGTGCCATTTATTCACGCAATGGGGGTTCTATGGGGATTGGCTTTGCCATACCCGCCAACCTCGCGCAACAAGTGATGAAGCAAATTATCAGTGAAGGTGGCGTTACACGTGGCTGGATAGGCATAGAAGCACAGGACATTACCCCAGAGCTTGCTGAATCATTCAAGCTGAATCAAACGCATGGCTCTTTAATTGCCGGCATATTGCGCAACAGTCCTGCGGAAAAAGCGGGACTTAAAGCGGGCGATATATTATTAGCTATTGATGGTAAAGAAGTGGCTGACAGCAGCAGCATGCTCAATTTGATATCTGGGCTTAAACCCAATAAGAATGCTTCATTAAAAATTGCGCGCGCATCAAAAGTGTTTGAGGTTTCAGTATTAATAGGCAAGCGACCTAAAATTAATACTGAAAACTAACTAGACAATGGCTTAACCACCTATAGAGTTGACTTTAGGCTGCATAAATTGTGCAACTAAAATGCCAATTTCAAACAACAACCACATCGGTACAGCCAGCATACACTGCGAAATTACATCGGGTGGTGTAAAAATCGCCCCGATAATAAACGCAGCGACAATCACATAAGGACGCGCCTCTTTAAGCGCCTTAATGCTCAGCCAGCCAAAGCGCACCACTAACACAACGGCAATAGGCACTTCAAAAGCCAAACCAAATGCCATAAATAAAGTAATCACAAAGTCCAAGTAACTACCAATATCGGTCATCACTGCGACGCCTTGTGGTGCGGTATGTACAATAAAGCCAAAAATGATGGGAAAGACTAAGAAGTAAGCGAATGACATGCCCATTAAAAATAGCAATGTGCTAAAGACAACCAAGGGCAGCATGAATCTTTTTTCATGTATATATAGGCCAGGTGCTACAAACGACCATATTTGGTACAAAGTATTAGGTAGTGAAATCACGAATGCCGCCAGCATTGCTACTTTCATGGGCACAAAAAAGGGCGTCGTAACAGCCGTGGCTATCATCTGTCCACCAGCAGGGAGCTTAGCTAGCAGCGGATGTGCGAGTAAAGCATAAATTTTATTAGCAAATGGGAAAAGTACAATAAATGTAATTAGAATACCAATGGCCACCTTTAATAGGCGGCTGCGTAGTTCTAACAGGTGGAAAATGAAAGTGTCGGTAGGTGTCACAGATTTTTACTTATTGATTCACTAGGTGCACTGCTCACCTCATCATTAGCTTTATTTGTTTCTAATTGAAGTTCTTTTAATGGCTTGCCCGTAACAGCTTGCTTAACACTGCCTACTTGCTGCTCTATATCTTGCTCCAAACCCTGAACGGTCTGCACAATACTGGCTTTTGTGGATTCTACGCCACGCTGAATTTCTTCTTGTAGCTGCTGTAACTCGGCAAAACGTGTTTCACGATTCACTTCTTCTTTCACGGTTGCCACATAACGCTGCATTCTCCCCACCAGCGCCCCCACAGTGCGAGCTACTTTAGGTAGCTTTTCCGGCCCGATCACAATCAACGCAACGACGCCAATGACCAGCAGCTCTGAAAAAGAAATATCAAACATGGCTAAGCCTAATAACTTGATCGATTTGACTAGCCATCATTAGGTAACCGACCACAAAATGTACCAACATTTATAGTTAGCCTTTATTTTCAGTCTTTTGTGTTACTTCACCTTCAACGGTATTCCTAGTTGCAGCATCCGTCAGTTCTGATTTCTTGCCATCATTGACTGCCTCTTTGAACTCTTTAACCGCACCGCCTAAGTCGCTGCCAATATTACGTAATTTTTTAGTGCCAAAAATCAAGACAACGATCAGTAAAACGATTAGCCAATGCCAAATACTAAATGAACCCATTTTGCTCTCCTAAAGATCATGGTTAAGTTGCTACAAATAAAATTTAACATGATTGAGCATTATACAGCAGCCACACACACGCTAGCACATCAAGTTTTGATATGTCACTCAACGAGTTCTACGTCCATCGTTAAATTTACTACTTATACCGCGCCTTGTAGAACAGTACTAATCAACACTTCTCAGTTTTACTGAGGCGTGTGATGAAACTCACATTTCATCACACGTCCTTTTTCACCTATATTCTATGTTCACTTACCCTATAAATGCGGCTGGCACGGGGTCCTCACCCAGTGCATTTAGTAGCACGGCCCAATGCATTGTTTCATCACCAAGAATACTACCTGCCGCACTTATTAAGTCTTTATTGTAAAACCTTGGTAGCGCGCTCAAATAGGCACTAGCCGCACCCTTTTCTAGCCCTGCGGCAAAACTTAATACGTCTGCCTGAGTTTTTATTTGCTTGACTGGGAAGCCATACTCAGATGTTTTTTTCGTCTTTTCTGGGGTACCACCTAGCTTTTCTACAGTTGCGGCTAATAGCTGCGCATGTGCTTTATGGTGTCCTTGAAACTTTACCGCAACATCTAATACCGTTTTTTGCAATAGCCCCGACTCGGCCCCTACCTGATACGCAGCAATTGCTTGGTATTCACTAGCAAGTGCAGAATTTAGGATTGCAATATCATCTTTCGTTGAGTTTGATTTCATCTCAGCCAAAGCTGGAGTGGATTTAGCAAGTGTTAATGCTGCCAATGTACCCAACGAAAATATACTACTTTGCACTATAAAGTTACGACGTGAATTAGTGCCATCAGAACCTTCAATCGCATCAAAATCTTCTATATTCGACTTATTCATCATTATTCTCCATTACGTTAATTTAAAAAGTATTTCCTCCAACATACTTTTCTCTCTGCACAAATTCTCGTTTTTTTGTGCTCAAGAAAGTAATATGAATAATAAACCACATTAAATACTTTGTACATTTAAATATGTTTAAACTATTTAAAATGGTTTATATTAATATAAATTCAATGTAATATACTTGCTATAAGTAAATTGAATCTAATTAATTGATTCGCAGGAGAAGAAATTGATTGAAATATTAGGAATTCGGCAAAAAGAATTGTTAACTTTACTCATGAAAAACAAGTCTGGCTTAACCGCTGATGAATTGTCGGAACAACTGTTAATCTCACGCAATGCAGTGAGACAGCATTTGTCTGCCTTAGAAAATATGAAGTTAATTAATAAGGGACTCACACGAGCTTCTGGTGGAAGGCCAGAGCAACTTTATATGTTGTCAGAAACAGGTAGTGAATTATTCCCTAGACAATATTCTTGGTTTGCACAACTGTTAGTTGAGTCTATACAGCAAGAGTCTGGCACGGATGGCTTAAGTACGAAATTAAGCGCGCTGGGTACAAAAGTTGGCAAGCAACTACTTGAGCAAAACCCAATATTGAATAGTATTCAAGAAAAAATACAAAAACTTACAGAAATCATGGCCCAAATAGGCTACAGCACGAAAAATAAAACAACCGAAAACGAGCATATTATTGAGGCAGATAACTGCATTTTTCATACGCTGGCCATGAAAAACCCTGAAATATGTCAGTTTGATTTAGCTTTATTGTCCACTTTTACTGGTAGTGCCGTTGAGCATCTTGAGTGCATGTCAAAGAGTGGTAACGTTTGTCGTTTCAAATTTAATAAATAAGCTAAATTTTAGGCAGTTTCTCACAACCGCCAAATACGTGTATATGTAAATGAAAAACCTCTTGCCCACCTTCACTGCCGGTGTTGATCATGGTACGAAAGCCTTTTAAACCTTGCTCCGTGGCTAATTTAGGCGCTAATAATAATATTTTTCCTAATAAAACCTGTTTACTCAACCTGCATTCAGCCAGGCTTGCAATGTGCTCTTTTGGAACGATCATAAAATGCACCGGTGCAATTGGCTTAATGTCATTGAATACAATCACATCGTCGTCTTCATAGATTTTCTTGGCAGGAATATCACCTGCAATGATTTTACAGAAAATACAGTCTTCACTCATTATTCTGCCCTCGAAGCTTTCTCTGCTATACCCGACAAGCCTTCACGACGCGCTAACTCATCCAATACATCTTGCGGCTTCAAGCCAGCCTTGGCCAGCATAATCAGCGTATGAAACCATAAGTCCGCTGTCTCATACACGATCTGTTCTTTGTCATTGTCTTTAGCAGCAATTATTGTTTCGGTCGCCTCTTCACCGATTTTTTTCAAAATGCTATCCATGCCTTTGGCATACAGTTTAGCTACATAAGATGTGCTTGGGTCAGCACTTTTACGTTGCTCGAGTAAATCAGCTAATCTATCTAAAATATCGCTCATACAGTCTGCTTATATATATCTTCGGGATTCTTAATAATCGGCTGGTCAATTTTCCACGCAGCGCTACTAGCACCAGCATCTTCTAGCTTCTTGAAAAAACAATTGTGTCGTCCAGTATGGCAAGCAATTCCGCCAATTTGTTCAACATCTAGCAAAATGACATCTTCATCACAATCTAGACGAATTTCATGCACAATTTGTTGATGACCAGATTCATCACCCTTGCGCCACAACTTGTTACGTGAGCGTGACCAATACACTGCCTGCTTGGTTTCAGCCGTTAGCTGTAGTGCTTCACGGTTCATCCAGGCAAACATCAATACTTTATGGCTACCGTGTTCTTGCGCAATCACCGGCACTAAACCGTTTGCATCAAAATTAACCTCGTCTAACCAACTCATACTCTGACCTCAATACCATGTTGTTGCATATATTGCTTCGCCTGCTGTACCGTAAATTCACCATAGTGAAAAATACTCGCGGCGAGTACGGCATCTGCGCCGCCCAGCTTTACACCATCGACTAAATGTTGCAGATTACCCACGCCACCAGAAGCGATAATCGGCACATCCACCGCATCTGAAATAGCTTTATTTAATGGATTATTAAAACCTATTTTTGTTCCATCACGATCCATACTCGTCACCAGCAATTCGCCAGCACCAAGCTCTACCATATGTTTAGCCCACGCTACGGCTTCCAGTCCTGTAGCCTTGCGGCCACCGTGGGTAAAGACTTCCCACTTGTCACCCACTTGCTTGACATCAATTGCTACCACAATGCATTGTGAACCAAAACGGCTGGCGGCATCTGCCACCATTTGTGGATTCACCACAGCGGTCGTATTAATGCTGACTTTATCCGCACCGGCATTGAGTAAACGACGCACATCTTCGACTTCACGCACACCACCACCCACTGTGAGTGGAATAAACACTTGTGAAGCCACTTGTTCAATAATGCCTAGAATTAAGCCACGATTATCGGAGCTAGCGGTAATATCCAAAAACGTCAGTTCATCTGCACCCTGCTCGTCGTAGCGGCGTGCAATCTCTACCGGGTCACCCGCATCACGTAATTCTAAAAAATTAATGCCTTTTACAACACGACCGTCGGTGACGTCAAGACACGGAATAATACGTTTTGCTAAACTCATCTATTTTGCACTAAGCTCGTCGGCCAGTTTCTGTGCTGCGGTAAAATCTAAAGAACCCTCATAAATCGCACGACCTGTTATGGTGCCGATAATGCCCTCATGCGCCACAGCACACAGCCGTCTGACATCATCCAGATTGGTTACACCACCAGAAGCAATCACTGGGATTGTTAATGCTTGCGCCAATGCGACTGTCGCTTCAATATTCACACCCGTCAGCATGCCATCACGACCAATATCCGTGTAAATAATCGAATTGACACCATAATCTTCAAACTTTTTAGCTAAATCAATCACATCGTGACCCGTCAATTTAGACCAGCCATCCACCGCTACTTTGCCATCTTTAGCATCTAAACCCACCATCACCTGACCAGGGAATGCATCGCACGCTTCATGCAAAAACCCTGGGTTCTTCACCGCAGCCGTACCAATAATCACATAGCTAATGCCATTGTCTAAATAACGTTCGATAGTCTCTAAATCGCGGATACCACCACCAAGTTGAATTGGAATATCGCCACCCACGCTACTCACAATCGACTTAATCGCAGCTTCATTAATCGGCTTGCCGGCAAAAGCGCCATTTAAATCTACCAAATGCAGACGTTTACCGCCACGTTCTACCCAATGCCGCGCCATTGCCCCTGGGTCTTCTGAAAATACCGTTGACTCTTCCATTAAGCCTTGCTTGAGCCTGACACAATGCCCATCTTTTAAATCGATTGCTGGGATAATTAACATAGTTGAATTGTTGTTTGATTGATTGATTAAAAATATAAAATTTTATAAAAAATTAAGGCTTACCGTTCCAGTTTACAAAATTACTTAACAACTGCAAACCGGCGCTGGCACTTTTCTCTGGGTGAAACTGTACTGCAAATACATTATTAGTTGCAATCGCACTAGTAAATTGCTGTGGGTATTGACTATAACCCGCAACAATACTGCTATCTTCTGGCTGCACATAATAACTATGCACATAGTAAAAACGTGCATCATTCGCAATATTATGCCAAAGCGGATGGTCTTGTTTTACGTTATTTTGATGAAATTGAGTAACTTGATTCCAACCCATATGTGGCACTTTAAGCTTATCACCATTGGCATCAATCATAGTATCAGCAGCAAAGCGCTTTACACTACCTTTTAGCAAGCCTAAACCAGCCGCATTACCTTCTTCGGATTGTTCGAATAGCATCTGCAAACCGATACAAATACCTAAAAATGGCTTGGTGTTATAAGATTCTACTACCGCTTCGCGTAAGCCGCGTGCATCAAGCTCACGAATACAATCAGGCATCGCGCCTTGGCCGGGGAACACGACATGATCTGCATCCTGTATTTGCTGCGGATCGCTGGTCACGACTACATGCGCATCAGGTGCGACGTGTTCTAAGGCCTTAGACACGGAGCGCAAATTGCCCATGCCATAATCAACAACTACAATATCTACTTTTTTCATTAAGCTGCTTGTCAAACTTACTTGTTATCGGACTTGCTATATAGGGTGG
>JAYVMU010000040.1:0-68374 GCA_043758775.1 Methylophilaceae bacterium | reverse complement strand
ATATTGGTAGGGCGTGCGGGGATCGAACCCACGACAAACGGATTAAAAGTCCGCTGCTCTACCAGCTGAGCTAACGCCCCAAAGATCTACCTGCTTAACTAAACAAACCCCGTTAAATAGTTAACTCTGGAAAGGGCGCAATTATGCTTAAAAGCCGTTCACTAGTCAATCTAAACTATGCAATTAATTAGTAATTATTTTGAAATATTTTTTGAGTTAAAGATTGCAAGGCATTCACTTATATAAAACCAGTATTTTGGCTAGCGCATTCCAGGAATTTTGCCGCCCATCATGCCTTGCATACCTCGCATCATTTTAGCCATGCCGCCACCTTTGCTAAACATTTTCATCATTTTTTGTGTTTCTTCAAATTGATTGAGTAAACGATTGACTTCTTGCACTTGCACACCACTACCCATGGCGATGCGGCGTTTACGTGTGGCTTTGATGAGTTCTGGTTTACGGCGTTCTAATGGCGTCATACTATTGATAATACCTTCTATGCGACGCATTGATTTTTCGGCATCAGCCGTGTTCATTTTTGCGGCCATACCTGACATTTGTGCAGGCATTTTGTCCATCAGCGCACCCATGCCGCCCATATTGCGCATTTGCACCATTTGCGCTTTAAAGTCGTCTAGGTCAAAATTTTTGCCAGATTTGATTTTTTCGGCAAGTTTTTTTGCCTCGTCTATATCGACATTTTTTTGCGCTTGCTCAATTAGCGAGAGCACATCGCCCATGCCCAGCACCCGTGATGCCATGCGCTCTGGGTGGAACGGCTCTAAACCATCCACTTTTTCACTGACGCCGATAAATTTAATCGGTTTGCCTGTGATATGTCGTACTGATAGTGCTGCACCACCACGCGCATCACCATCTAGCTTGGTCAAAATAACGCCAGTCAATGGCAACGTATCACCGAAGGCTTTGGCAGTATTAACTGCATCTTGACCTTGCATGGCGTCTACAACAAACAGTGTTTCTATCGGGTTAAGCTGTGCATGCAAGGCTTTGATTTCTGCCATCATGGCTTCATCAATACCTAAACGGCCAGCGGTGTCAAAAATAATGACGTCGTAAAAATGTTTTTTAGCGAAATCTAGTGTGGCGGCTGCAATGTCAGTCGGTTTTTGGTCAGCATTGCTATCAAAGCAATCAACCTCTAACTGTTTTGCTAGTGTTTTTAATTGTTCAATCGCAGCTGGACGATAAATGTCGGCACTAGCAAGCAAGACTTTCTTTTTTTGTTCTTTTAATAACTTGGCTAATTTAGCCGATGTGGTCGTTTTACCAGATCCCTGCAAGCCTGCCATTAAAATAATCGCAGGTGCTACCACCGCTAAGTTTAAGCCAACATTAGCCTTGCCCATTAACGCAGTTAGTTCATCGTGTACCACTTGAATCACTGCTTGGCCCGGTGTTAGGCTTTGCATTACCTCTTGGCCTTGTGCACGAGCTTTAACGTTGGCGATAAACTCTTTCACCACCGGCAATGCTACACTGGCCTCTAGCAGTGCCATGCGCACTTCACGCATCGCATCGGCGATATTGTCTTCTGTCATTCGCGCTTGACCGCGCAGGTTTTTAATAACGCCTTGTAAGCGTCCGGTTAAGTTTTCTAGCATGATGTTGTGAATGCTTTCTTAAAATATTTGTACCCAGTTATCGACTATTTTAACTCAGCGAGTTTGTACAAACACACTTTTTGTACCTTGTATTTTGCCTATAGACACGTTTTGTACGATAATTAAGCCATGCACTCATATATCCTTTATTTAGTCGTTGTGTTCATTTATCTTGCGGTCGCGTTTGATTTTTGGCGTGCGGCTAAACCCACTACTGAACAAAACCTCAAACTACATTCATCCATGATTGCGTTGGGTTTAATATTGCACGGTGGTCTGCTTTACGATGATGTAATAAGCCATGGTTTAAATCTTGGTTTTTATAATGCGTTATCCCTGATATTTTGGCTAACCCTGCTTATTTATTGGCTAGCTAATATCAAACACCATTTGCAAACTCTACAGGCTTTTGTCCTGCCTCCTGCTGCGCTATTTGCTGTATTACCGGCATTTTTTGTAGAAAATCATTATTTACCAGAAACAGTATCTACACTATTTGCCATACATATTGTGATTGCAATTTTAGCTTATAGCTTATTCACATTTGCTGCACTGCATGCATTGTTAATGCTTATTGCTGAACGTAATTTACATCAAAAAACTGGCTTGATTAAGTTACCCAGCTTTCCACCGCTAATGGTGATGGAAAGCCTACTGTTCAAAGTGATAGGTTTGGGCTTTGTGTTATTAACCTTTACACTAATCAGCGGCATGTTGTTTTCAGAAGAAATTTTTGGCGAGCCGTTGCAGTTTAGTCATAAAGTTATTTTTTCAATTGCTTCATGGTTGATTTATGGCAGTTTGTTATTAGGCAGATTTGCTTATGGCTGGCGTGGACGGAAGGCGATTCGCTGGGTGCTGGTAGGATTTGTTTTGTTGTTACTAGCATATATAGGCAGTAAATTCGTTTTGGAAATTGTGTTACATCGCCCGTGACTGTAAGCTACAAATAAGTCGGAAGGCTGGTCGATGACAAACCCTCCAACTAGCAATTAGCCATACTGCACTAATTTTCCTACCTTAAACTGATGATTGGCCAGCCATGCTGTTTGGCATAAGCCGATAGTACGGGGTCAGCATCAACCGCTACGGGGTTTGTCACCAGTTTCATTAACGGTAAATCGTTTTGTGAATCGCTGTAAAAATAACTCACTTCAAAATCATTTAATTTCTCTCCACGTGCCTCTAACCATTGATTCAATCTAGTTACTTTACCTTCTTGAAAACTCGGCACACCCGTGACACCACCAGTAAATTCACCGTCTTTTTGTTCTGGATTAGTACCAATTAAGTAAGTGATGCCAAATTCAGTGGCGATTGGTGTGGTGATAAAGCTGTTAGTGGCAGTGATAATCATCAATAAATCACCAGCGACTTGATGTTTTTTAACTAAATCACGCGCTTTGTCGGTAATCATCGGGCGGATGACTTTTTCCATATATTTAATATGTAATTTATCTAAAAATGCACGTTTGTGTTCAGACAAATGCTTCAACTGAAAAGCCAAAAATGCCACAATATCTAATTTACCGTGCTTATAGTCTTCATAAAACTGCACGTTACGGTCGTGATGTTCTTCGCGATTAAGTAGACCTTCGCCAATCAAAAACTGTCCCCATTGAAAATCACTATCACCGGCCAGTAAAGTGTTGTCTAGATCAAATATTGTTAAATTTTGTTTTGTTGCGACTTTGTTCAAACGGATTTCTCCACTTCTAGTTCATTGTAAGATAACACTAAAAACACTCCCACCAATATAACCGCGAGAGCAATAAATTCTGTACGTGTAACCTGTTCGTTAATTAAGCCTATACCCAGCGCAAAAGCCACAATCGGGTTGATAAATGTGTTGCTGGTAGCGACCAATGGTCGCACAGTTTTGAGCAAATATTGGTAAGCACTATAAGCTACTATGGAGCCTAGCAGCACTAAAAACAACATAGCAAGCCATGATTTTGTGCTGATGTGTTCATGCCAAGATTCATGTTGCGTCGTACTGAATATTAATAAAGCTAATCCACCACAAAGCATTTGTGTTGCACTTGCCATCAAGCCTTGTGGCATAGGTAGATGTTTACTCCATACTGAGCCGTATGACCAAGTCGCTGCAGCAAACATCAATAAGAATGCACTTTTAATATCACCATGCAGACTGCCACTTAAATTAAGCAATGCAATGCCAATAAAGCCAATCGTGATACCTAACCATTCGCGTTTGCTCGGGTGATGACCCCAAAACGACGAAAAAATTGCCATCCAAATCGGCACAGTAGCGATGGATAATGCAGCCAAGCTTGAGGAAACGGTTTGTTGTACATAGCACACCGTACCATTCCCCATTGCCGGCAGCATGATGCCGATAATGGTGGCGCTGCGCCACTCTTTTAAATTAGGATTGGGGCTGCCTAAACAGCGCATAGCTACATATAAAATTAATCCAGCTAAGGTAAAACGTACACCAGCCATTAAAAATGGCGGAAAGCTTTCTATGCCCAGCTTAATTGCAAAATAAGTCGAGCCCCAGATAAAATAAGTGGAGAATAAAGCAAGAGCAATGAGCAATCTTTGCTGTTTTTTGGGCATTTAAATTCAGTATTTTTATTAAGATTTGAAACAAAAGGGTGGGGTTTTAAGCCCACCCAATATTTCATTTATTACTTGTTGTGCAACAGCATGTTCTAAACTTGCGGATTTACTTTCTCAGACTTGGATTGCAACTTATTCAAGCCGTTCAAATAAGCTTTTGCCGAAGCAATGACAATATCCGTATCTGCACCTTGACCATTGACAATGCGATCACCTTTAGAAAGGCGCACGGTGACTTCACCTTGAGCATCCGTACCGCTGGTAATGTTATTCACAGAATAAAGTTGCAACTCTGCGCCACTTTGCGCCATGTTTTCAATGGCTTTAAATGTAGCATCAACAGGGCCGCCGCCGTCAGATTCCGCATTTTTCTCAATGCCATTCTCAGACAAGGTGATTAAAGCATGTGGTATTTCACCCGTTTGTGAAGTGACTTGCAAATACACAAGCTTATAGTACTCGCTGGCTTCAGAAATAAACTCATCACTAACAAGTGCTTGTAAATCTTCATCAAAAATTTCTGATTTTTTATCTGCCAATGTTTTAAATCGTGCAAAAGCAGCATTAAGCAAATCTTCGCTTGATAACTCAATACCCAACTCTTTTAAGCGCGTTCTAAAGGCATTGCGACCAGATAGTTTGCCCAAAGTTAATTTATTGGTATTCCAGCCTACGTCTTCCGCGCGCATGATTTCATAGGTTTCGCGATGTTTTAATACACCATCTTGGTGAATGCCAGATTCATGGGCAAACGCATTGGCGCCTACAATGGCCTTGTTCGGCTGTACGGGGTAGCCGGTAATGGTCGATACCAACTTGCTGGTGGGGACAATTTGCGTGGTATCAATTCGCGTTTCCAAATTGAAAATGTCACTGCGGGTTTTAATCGCCATCACGATTTCTTCAAGACTGGCATTGCCTGCGCGTTCGCCCAAGCCGTTAATCGTACACTCTACTTGACGGGCGCCACCCATCACAGCCGCTAAAGAATTTGCAACTGCCATGCCCAAGTCGTTATGGCAGTGTGTAGACCACACAACGCTATGCGAGTTAGGTACGCGCGCAATCAACTCCTGCATGGTAGCACTCCAGAGTGCGGGGATGGAATAACCAACAGTATCTGGCACGTTGATAGTCTTAGCACCGGCTTTAATCACCGCATCAAATACGCGAATTAAGAAATCCATGTCAGAACGCACAGCATCTTCCGCTGAAAACTCTACGTCATCTGTATATTCCAAAGCCCATTTGACGGCCTGCACAGCGCGTTCTACTACTTGGTCTTCTGTCATGCGGAGTTTGTTTTCCATATGAATCTTGCTGGTTGCAATAAACGTATGAATACGTTTATGTGCTGCTGGTGTAATAGCCTCACCTGCACGTCGTACATCGTTTTCACTAGCGCGGGCAAGTGAGCATACGGTTGAGTTCTTAATGATTTTTGCGATTTCGTGAATCGCATCAAAATCACCTGGGCTAGCCGCAGCAAAACCTGCTTCGATGACATTGACGCCCAATTTCTCAAGTTGGCGTGCAATACGGATTTTTTCTTCCTTAGTCATTGCTGCGCCCGGGCTTTGTTCACCATCGCGCAAGGTGGTATCAAAAATTATAATTTGCTCTTTCATTTTTTTTCCATTCGCTAAAATATTGCAAGATTGATTCGATTATTTTCTGTGCAATGTTTTTACTTACAATAATTCAACTCGCTGACTTAAATAACGACAGCGAGCACTAAAATACTTTGGGGGTGTGGGATTTAGTGTGCGCGCTAGCGCAGCAGATTTGCATGTAGCAAACGGGCGCGCGCATGCGCAGCGCTAGTCAATAGCAAGGAGCTTGCTAATAGCAAAAGCGCAAATAAAGAACTGCTTAAATAGAATGAGTAACTCATAAGTATTAATGTAGTAGTTTTTTAGTGACTTTTCAAGTGTTTAGCGATTTGAATTGCTAATTAGCTTGATGAGTTTTGTTTGTGGCGTTTAAAAAACTGCCTAATCCAGCTCACATAACCTGATAATGCGTAAATAACCATCACAAAAAACAACACTTCTGGAGGGCTGTACGAAATCAAAACAAAGGCCAGCATAATGCCCAGGATTACAATAAACGGAACGCTTTGTTTTAAGTTGAAATCCTTGCCACTAAAGTAGCGCAGATCACTTACCATGGAGCCGCCGGCAAAAACAGTAATGCACCAGGCAATCCATTTCATTTGCACTTCACCGAAAAAAATCTCTTTACCGCTAATGCCATACTCATACGAAACCCAAACGAAGCCAGCCAATAAAGCCGCAGCGGCTGGACTAGGTAGGCCTTGGAAATAACGTTTGTCTGCATGCTCATCATCTAATTTAGTATTAAACCTGGCTAAACGTAATGCCGCACAAGCACAATAAATAAAAGCGGCTATCCAGCCTAACTTACCTAAAGGCTTTAAAGCCCATACATAGAGTATCAATGCAGGTGCTACGCCAAATGAAACCATGTCAGATAGGCTATCGTATTCCGCCCCGAACGCGCTTTGCGTGTTGGTCATGCGCGCTACGCGTCCATCCAAACCATCCATTACCATCGCAATAAAAATGGCCACTGCAGATTGCTCAAAATTACTATTCATGGCCTGTACTATGGCAAAGAAGCCAGCAAACAATGCGGCAGAAGTAAATAAGTTGGGTAGCAGGTAAATGCCACGTTCAGCTAATCCGCTAGGCTTGTCACTGCGTATACGAGGCGTTTTTTCTTCCATGATTTGGATAGTTCTTAGTTAACTCACTTATGTTTAGTATAACAAAGGTCTGCCTGATATAACAAAAATGCATCATGTTTAAGTCGGCGACATTTATTGGGCAATATAGCCCATATCATCTTAATTTATCCAAGCCTCTTTTTGTTATAATACAGACCATTAATTGCCCGTTTGTTTGGCAATTTAAACTTTATGCAATTTCATCATTGTAATTTACGCATGCTGGTTGCTTAACCTCGATAGTTTACGTATAATGCGCGATTCTTTATGAATGTGTGTGCTAAGAGGCAATATCATGTATGCAGTAATTAAAACAGGCGGTAAACAATACCGCGTAGTAGCTGGCGAAAAAATCAAAGTTGAAAAACTAGTGGGTGACGTTGGTAGCAACGTTACACTGGACCAGATCTTGATGTTGGCTGATGGCGACAAAGTAACCATTGGTTCACCGATTGTTAAAGGTGCGAGCATTCAAGCAACCGTGCTTTCACACGGCCGTGGCGATAAAGTGATGATTTTTAAATTCCGTCGTCGTAAGCATTACCGTAAGACGCAAGGTCATCGTCAAAGCTATACCGAAATTCAAATTGGCGATATTGCAGCATAAACTTGCAACGCAGCTAAATAATTGAGCTAACTAATTCAAATTAGTTAATATAAAGGATTAAACATGGCACACAAAAAAGCAGGCGGTAGTTCACGTAACGGCCGCGATTCACATTCCCAACGATTAGGCGTTAAAGCCTTTGGCGAGCAAATTGTTACAGCAGGCAGCATTATCGTGCGTCAACGCGGTACAAAAATGCACGCTGGTGACAACGTCGGTATGGGCAAAGATCACACACTATATGCTAAGGCTGATGGCAAAGTAACATTTTGCATTAAAGGCGCGTTAAAACGCCAACTGGTTAATATCGTTCCAGTATAAAATTTAATGCATAATAAAAGCCCTATCTATTCGGTAGGGCTTTTTTATTTGGTAAACTGCAATTATGAAATTTATAGACGAAGCAACAATCAAGCTCTATGCGGGTGACGGTGGTAACGGCGTTGCAACTTTCCGTCGCGAAAAATACGAGCCTATGGGCGGCCCCAGTGGCGGGGACGGTGGTCGAGGTGCGTCTATCTATATTGAAGCCGACCGCAATATCAACACGTTAGTGGATTTTCGCTATGTGCGTGTATTTCGTGGACAGCGTGGCGAAAATGGTCGTAGTGCAGAATGCTATGGAGCAAAAGGTGAAGATATGATTTTGCGGGTGCCTGTAGGTACCGTGATTTCAGATAAAGCCTCTGGACAATTGCTGGTCGATTTAAACGAGCATGGGCAACGTGCGCAAATGGCTAAAGGCGGCAATGGCGGCCTGGGTAATGTGCATTTTAAATCGAGTATGAACCGTGCACCACGCACCTGTACCAAAGGCGAACCTGGTGAAGAGTTTGAGCTATATTTAGAGCTTAAAGTATTGGCGGATGTTGGTTTGTTGGGTATGCCTAACGCAGGGAAGTCAACGTTTATCCGTTCAGTTTCTGCGGCAAAACCAAAAGTGGCGGATTATCCGTTTACGACTTTGCACCCTAATTTAGGTGTAGTGCGTGTTGATGCTAACCGCAGTTTTGTCATCGCCGATATCCCTGGCATTATCGAAGGCGCAGCTGAAGGCGCGGGCTTGGGCCATCAGTTCTTACGTCATCTGGCACGTACTAACCTATTATTGCATTTGGTGGATATCGCGCCGTTTGATGAGGCTGTCGACCCAGTGCGTGAGGCGCAAGCGATTGTTGAAGAGTTGCGTAAGTATGATGAAGAGCTTTATAACAAGCCGCGTTGGCTAGTGCTAAATAAAATCGATATGCTGCAAGACAGCGCAGAAACGATTAAGAAATTCGTCAAAGATTACGGCTGGAAAGGTCGTGTGTTCTCTATTTCTGCTATCAGCGGCATGGGTTGTAAAGAGCTGACTTACGCCATGATGGAATATTTGGAAGAAGTCAGACGTGAGTATCAAGAGCGTGAAGCGGCTGAACAAGAAGCGCAAAAAGCTCAGGCAATCATCGCTAAGCAATTAAGGGTAGAGGCGCACAATGCCAAGCTGGAGCAGGCGGAAGCTAGAAAATCGGCAGCTGAACAAGCTAAAAACGAGTAAAGAAGCTGCAATGACATCTCTTCTGGGTGGTGCTAAAACACTGGTAGTTAAAGTGGGTTCTAGCCTAGTCACCAATAATGGTGAGGGTTTAGACCAGGCTGCTATTGCGGCCTGGGCGGGACAAATTGCTCAGCTTGTGAAGAATGGCAAGCAGGTAGTGTTGGTTTCTAGTGGTGCTGTGGCTGAGGGCATGCAGCGATTGGGCTGGAAAAAACGTCCAACAGCCGTAAATGAACTGCAGGCTGCGGCGGCTGTCGGTCAAATGGGTTTGGTACAAATGTACGAGACTTGTTTTACGCAGCATGGCTTACATACCGCACAAGTATTGCTCACGCATGATGATTTGGCTGATAGAAAGCGTTATCTCAACGCACGCAGTACATTGCGTACATTATTAGACCTCAAAGTAATTCCGATTATTAACGAGAATGATACAGTTGTCACCGATGAAATTAAATTCGGCGATAATGATACTTTGGCTTCTTTAGTGGCTAATTTAATTGAAGCAGATACTTTAGTGATTTTAACTGATCAGCATGGCTTGTATTCAGCTGATCCACGTAAAGACAAAAGCGCTCAATTTATTCAGCATGCAATTGCAGGCACGCCAGAGCTGGAAACTATGGCAGGTGGAGCAGGTAGTAGTGTTGGTACTGGTGGTATGTTAACCAAAATATTAGCGGCAAAGCGGGCCTCACGCAGTGGTGCACACACCGTGATTGCATCAGGTCGTGAGGCCAATGTATTGGTGCGCTTAGTACAGGGCGAGTTGATTGGTACGCACTTGCAAGCTACACAAATGAAAACAGCAGCACGCAAGCAATGGCTGGCTGACCATCTACAGTTACGTGGCAAATTGACTTTAGATAATGGCGCGGTAAAGGTACTAAAACTGGATGGTAAAAGTTTATTACCAATTGGTGTAACGGCTGTAGAGGGTCATTTTGAACGTGGCGAATTGGTTGCGTGTTGCGATGAAAATGGTGCTGAAGTTGCCCGTGGCTTAGTAAATTACAGTTCCGCTGAAACAGCGCGTATTTTGAAAAAACCGAGTAGCGAGATAGAGAAGATATTGGGCTATGTCGATGAGGCTTCACTTATTCATCGAGATAATTTAATACTTATTTAATTATTCTTTAATAACTAACCATTTAACAGTTATTAAGTGCCAATTCTAAGGAAGTGGGAATGGAAAAACAATCAATGAGTAAACCTTTAGTTGCCATTATTATGGGCTCAGATAGTGACTGGCCGATTATGAAAGCAGCCGCACAAATGTTGGCAGATTTTGGTGTAGCTTACGAAGCTAAAGTGGTTTCAGCGCATCGTACACCGGATTTAATGTTTAACTTCGCCGAAAATGCAGCTAAAAATGGCTATCAGGTCATTATTGCTGGTGCTGGTGGTGCTGCTCATTTGCCTGGCATGGTCGCCGCTAAAACCATATTGCCAGTACTCGGCGTGCCCGTGCCATCTAAGCATTTGCAAGGTCAGGACTCATTACTCTCTATTGTGCAAATGCCTAAAGGTATTCCTGTGGCAACTTTTGCCATTGGCGAAGCGGGTGCGGCCAATGCAGGCTTATTTGCAGTTTCTATATTAGCCAATCATGATGTTGGTTTGGCCGTCAAATTGGCTGATTTTCGCTTGAAACAAGCGGAAAAAGTACATGCAATGCAACTGACTGATTTGCCAATCAGTCAGTAATCGTGTAAAAAATACTCGGATTAAAAATCAATAAAGATTAAAGAATGAATCAAGAAAAAGTCATTTTGCCGCCTGCTATGCTTGGTATGTTGGGTGGTGGTCAATTAGGTCGTTTCTTTGTGATAGCCGCTCATGAAATGGGTTATAAAGTCACAGTATTAGACCCTGATAAAAATAGCCCCGCTGGCAAAATAGCCGATGTGCATTTATGTGCCGCGTTTGATGATGCTAATGCACTTAATACACTGGCTAGCACTTGTCAGGCTATTAGTACTGAATTTGAAAATGTGCCGGCCGCTTCGCTGAAAACTTTAGCTGAAACTGTTACTGTGCGTCCATCTGCGGCAAGTGTGGCGATTGCGCAGCATCGCGTGAGTGAAAAGAATTTTCTCCGCGGTGCAGGTTTACCCGTAGCGCCTTTTGTCGTGATTGATAGTGTTGAAGATTTGCCACACGATAGTTCAGATATTTATCCGGCCATTCTTAAAGTGGCTCGTTTTGGCTACGATGGCAAAGGCCAAGCGCGCGTTAAAAATAATCTAGAAGCGCAACAAGCCTTTATCCAATTTGGTGGTGAAGAATGCGTTTTAGAAAAAATGCTCGATCTGGATTATGAAGTGTCAGTGGTGTTGGCACGCGATGTCGCTGGCAACATTGCCGCTTTCCCTACCGCTGAAAATAGTCATTTAAACGGCATTTTGGATATGACGACTGTACCTGCGCGATCAGTCACGAACAGTGGTCAAGCCATTAACCAGCAAGCGCAGCAGCTCGCTGCAACATTAGCAGAGAAACTTAATTATGTCGGTGTGTTGGGTGTGGAGTTCTTTGTATGTAATGGGGCGTTGTTGGTGAATGAGATCGCGCCGCGCCCACATAACTCGGGCCATTACACCATAGACGCCTGTGTCACAAATCAATTTGAACAGCAAGTGCGCATCATGGCGGGCTTGCCGCTTGGCGATGCACGTTTGCATAGCAATGCGGTGATGGTCAATCTATTGGGTGATATCTGGCAGAATAATGTTGAACCAGCATGGGATTCTGCGCTCACTAATCCTGGACTGAAAATGCACTCGTATCGTAAGCATCAAGCGCGTGCAGGACGAAAAATGGGCCACTTCACACTGATAGGTGAGGATAAAGAGGTGTTAATCAAAGCTGCTTTGAATATTAGAAGTGAGCTGGGTATAGGTGAGAAATAAATAGCAGAATAGGTAACAATAAAAAAGCCGAACATCTGTTCGGCTTTTTTATTGACGTTTAACTAATAAATAGCTAAATGTCTCTTGTTTTATTTATTTCATTGCCTTAATTGCAGCATTTAAGCGGCTTTTATGACGTGCTGCTTTATTTTTATGAATAATTTTTTTATCTGCAATGCGGTCAATAATGCTTACGTTTGCAATGTAAGAGGCTGTTGCCGCTGCTTTGTCGCCAGCTTCTACAGCTTTAATCACTTTTTTGATTGCTGTGCGCAATGTTGAACGTAATGCAGAGTTGTGTGCATTTACTTTAACTGATTGACGAGCGCGTTTGCGAGCTTGTGCGGTATTTGCCATGTGTTTTCCTAAACTTTTAACTGCATAAATACGAAACCGCGTATATTAGAGTTTTTCTACTATCTTTGCAAGGCTTAATGCACAGTTTATCTAATTTAATCACTCGATGTAGTTTTCAATCATTATGGTGTTATTTGAATTTATTTTTATGTAGAGTAACAAATAATAATTAGCGTCTAATAACAAGTGTTATCGGTGAAGAGTATTGGCGCACTGCCGTGCTAAAATACTGTTTTGATACTGTAAAATTCTTGCATGCAAAATTTCCAGCAGCACATTCTCGCATGAATCTTCTTAAGGCATTGGCCACAATAGGCAGCATGACGTTTGCCTCTCGTATTTTGGGTTTCGTGCGCGACACCTTAATTGCTCGCGTGTTCGGTGCAGGTATGGCGACCGACGCATTCTTTGTCGCGTTTAAAATACCCAATTTGTTACGCCGTATCTCGGCTGAGGGCGCTTTTTCACAGGCATTTGTACCGATTTTAGCTGAGTACAAAAACCAACGCACACATGATGAAACGCATGCGCTGATTAACCATGTAGCGACATTGCTTGGTTTGTTTTTGGTGTTGGTGACGATTGTTGGCATGCTGGCCGCGCCTTGGGTGGTGCAGGTCAGTGCTCCAGGCTTCGCAGCGGATACGGCAAAGTTTGATTTAACCATCCAGCTTTTACGCATTACTTTTCCCTATATTTTCTTTATTTCGCTGGTTTCACTGGCTGGCGGTGTACTGAATACCTATGGCAATTTTTCTGTGCCTGCCTTTACACCCGTTTGGCTCAATGTGGCATTTATTGCGGGCGTATTATTTATCGCACCGTATTTTGATAACTCAGTAAAAATATTGGCTTGGGCAGTTTTTGTCGGTGGTATTTTGCAAATGCTTTATCAAATTCCTTATTTGTTCAAAATCGGCTTAGTGCCACGTATAAGCTGGAATCTGCATGATGAGGGAGTTTGGCGTATTTTAAAGTTGATGGGCCCTGCGGTATTTGGCGTATCTATTGCGCAGATTTCACTGCTCATTAACACCATTTTTGCTTCGTTTTTAGTCAGTGGTAGTGTGTCATGGCTGTATTACGCGGATAGACTCATGGAGTTTCCTACGGGCGTCTTAGGCGTGGCGTTGGGTACAATATTGCTACCCAGCTTATCTAAAAGCGTAGCGGATAAAGCGGATGCTGAGTATTCAAAATTGTTAGATTGGGGTTTGCGTCTGACCTTTATTTTAGCGCTGCCAGCAGCGGTGGCGCTAGCCGTGCTCTCTACACCACTGGTGGCTGGACTGTTTAAGTATGGCGCTTTTACCGCTCACGATGTAGAGATGACGCGTCAAGCGCTAATGGCATACAGTTTAGGTTTATTGGGATTAATATTGGTGAAAGTGCTTGCGCCCGCATTTTACTCGCGGCAGAACATCAAAACTCCAGTTAAAATTGCTATTTTTACTTTGATATCAACCCAGTTGATGAACCTACTTTTCGTCGTATTTTTTCATTTAAATCATGCGGGCTTAGCGCTTTCTATCGGTTTGGGAGCTTGTATTAACGCATGCTTACTTTATTATCATTTACGTAAAGTCAATATGTATAAGCCGCAAGCAGGTTGGCTCTTATTTATGACTAAGCTTGGCGTAGCAGTCATCATCATGGCCATTGTGTTGCATTTCGCGGCAGGGAGCGATGCACTTTGGTTAAACTATAAATTAATGCCTAAAATGCTGCATTTGGTCGGCTTGTTGGTGTTAGGTTCTAGTGTTTATTTTGCGGCATTATGGATGATGAGCATACGCATCAAAGACTTTATGCATCGCACCGTTATTTAACTATTTACAAGTTTGAGATTTAAAAAAAACTATGCAAATTTTTCGTCATCTACCTACTAACCCTTGTGTCGCCCTCGCATTAGCGATTGGTAATTTTGACGGTGTACATTTAGGCCATCAAGCATTGCTTGCTGATTTAGTTAAGGTGGCTAATGAAAAGGGTTTAACATCGGCAGTGATGACGTTTGAGCCACATCCACGCGAGTTTTTTAGCCCGAATAAAGCACCAGCAAGGCTAACAACATTGCGCGAGAAGCTAGAGTTATTTGATGCATTAGGCATTGCTAAAGTATTTGTCTGCCCATTTAATGCGCGATTTGCACAAATATCCGCTCAGGATTTTATGCATAAAATCTTGATTGGATCACTTAATACCAAGTCTATCTTGGTGGGTGAAGATTTTCGTTTTGGTGCAAAGCGTGCCGGCACGTTGGCTGATATGTCAGCCGCGGGCTTTGATTTGATTAATCAGCCACAAGTTAACCTTGCTGGAGAAAGAGTGTCTAGTACACGAGTACGTGAGGCCTTAGCCAATGGGGATTTAACCTTAGCAACCTTGTTGCTTGGACGTGCCTATAGCATTAGCGGTAAAGTCGTGCATGGCGCGAAGCGTGGACGTCAATTGGGTTTCCCTACAGCCAATATTCATATGCGGCACGAGCGTCCTGCGCTAAATGGTGTTTATGCCGTAAAATTGCGTCATGAGCAATTTAAGGGCGAGCTATTAGATGGTTTGCCTAGTGTGGCTAATTTAGGTGTGCGACCAACTATCGCGGGTATCCCTAAACTACTATTGGAAGTACATGTATTGGATTTTACTGGTGATTTATATGGCCAGCATGTGCGTGTGCAGTTTTTGCATAAGTTACGTGATGAAATGAAATTTGATGGACTAGATGCGCTAAAAGCGCAAATTGGCCGTGATGTAGAGCAAGCTAAAATCTATTTTGGCTAACGCACTATTTGGATAGTGCTGTAAGTGTAATTGATAAATGAAATCTACTAGTGAATTCTATGAGCGAAGATAATAAATACAAACTAAACCTGCCTGAAACGGCTTTTCCTATGCGTGGCGATTTGGCTAAGTGTGAGCCTGCATGGTTAAAACAATGGACTGACAAAAAACTATATCAAAAAATCCGTGCCGCGCGTAAAGGTGCGACTAAATTCATCCTGCATGATGGCCCACCTTATGCCAATGGCGATATTCATATTGGCCATGCGGTAAATAAAATCTTAAAAGATATCATTGTTAAATCTAAAACTATGAGTGGCTTTGATGCACCTTACGTGCCGGGTTGGGATTGTCACGGCCTACCGATTGAGTTGGTAGTAGAAAAAAATCATGGCAAAAATATTGATCCTGCTAAATTTCGCGAGCTATGCCGTGCTTATGCTACTGAGCAAGTGGAAAAGCAAAAGAAAGACTTTATTCGTTTAGGTGTGCTGGGTGATTGGGATAATCCTTATCTCACTATGGATTTCAAAACCGAAGCCGATATCATGCGAAGTTTAGGTGACATCTACAAAAATGGCTACCTCTACCAAGGTAGCAAGCCAGTACATTGGTGCGTAGATTGTGGCTCGGCCCTGGCAGAGGCTGAGGTTGAGTATGAAGATGTGAATTCGCCAGCGATTGATGTGGGTTTTAAAGTCGCGGATAAAATAAAGCTTAGTGCTGCGTTTGGTATTTCAATTGATGAAGATGCCTACGCGGCCATCTGGACAACCACGCCATGGACATTACCAGCTAACCAGGCGGTATCGGTACACGCTGAATTTGACTATGACTTGATTCAAACCAGTAAGGGCTTACTCATACTTGCGCATGACTTAGCTGAGGCTACATTAGCGCGTTACGGTGAAACAGATACCAAAGTGCTGGCTACACGCAAAGGTGCTGCACTTGAGCATTTACAGCTACAACATCCATTTGATAATCGCCAAGTGCCTATTACCTGTGGTGACCACGTGACAACTGAAGCAGGTACTGGTTTAGTGCATACTGCCGCAGCGCATGGTAATGATGACTGGTTGGTGATGCGCGCTAATTTCCCCAATGAAAAGCCACGCGTATTAATGGGCGGAGATGGTAAGTTTTTTAACAGTGATTTGGTTGAGCTCGAGACAATCCGTGGTTTGTCGCGTCAGGAGGCAAATAAAGTAATTCTTGCTATCATGCAAGAAAATGGTACTTTGCTTGCAAGCGCACGATTAAATCATAGCTTTCCCCATTGCTGGCGCCATAAAACACCGTTGATGCAACTGGCTACGCACCAATGGTTTATCGGCATGAATGCGCAAAACGCAGTAGGCGTTAGCTTACGTGAGCAAGCTAATAAAGCGGTGGATGAAACGCAGTTTTTTCCTTCATGGGGTCGTGCGCGCTTAGAAGCCATGATTAAAAATCGCCCTGATTGGTGTGTGTCACGTCAGCGCAACTGGGGCGTGCCAATGCCGTTGTTTGTGCATAAAGAAACAGGTGAACTGCATCCACAAACTTTAGATTTAATTGAAATAGCTTGTAAACAAGTGGAGCTAGAAGGTGTTGAAGCTTGGTTTAGCTTAGATGGTGCGACGTTTTTGGCAATGAATGCCCCAGAAGATGCTGAGCAATATAAAAAAGTAACGGATACTTTAGACGTTTGGTTTGATTCTGGCACAACCCATGCGGCGGTACTTAAGAAGCGCGTAGATTTGCAATATCCAGCCGATTTATATCTTGAAGGTTCTGACCAGCATCGTGGCTGGTTTCAGTCTAGTCTGCTGACTGGTTGTGCTATTGATGGTCGCGCACCTTACAAAGCCTTGTTGACACATGGTTTTGTAGTGGATGGTGCTGGCCATAAAATGAGCAAATCTAAAGGTAATGTCGTAGCACCACAAAAGGTGATGGATACTTACGGCGCAGACATTTTGCGCCTTTGGGTGGCGAGCACCGATTACTCTGGCGAGCTGACGATTTCCGATGAAATTTTAAAGCGCGTGGCAGATAGCTATAGAAAAATCCGTAACACGATGAAGTTTTTACTGGCTAACGTGGTAGATTTTGATGCAACCACACAAGCTGTGCCTTACGAAAATCTATTAGAAATTGACCGTTATGCACTCGGTGTATTACATGACTTATCTACCGAATGCAAAACTGCTTACAATGCCTGCGAGTTACATAAAGTAGCACAGGCCTTGTTGCATTTCTGTTCTGAAGACTTAGGTGCATTTTATTTAGACATACTTAAAGACAGACTATATACCAATGCGGAAAACTCGCACGATCGCCGCGCCGCTCAAACCGTACTGCTAAAAATTACGCAAGTGTTAGCGGGTTTGATAGCGCCAATTCTAAGTTTTACTGCAGAAGAGATTTGGCAAACGCTGTATCCAAACACAGATGATTTCGTCATGATGCACTGTTGGCTTGATAGAGCGGAAGATGATGTAGTTGTTGCTCCTTTCCCTCACGGATACGATGAGTTTTTGAAACCTAGATGGGACATTATTCGAGATGTGCGAGCGCAAGCAGCAAAAGAAATTGAGGTGTTACGTGCTGCTAGCCAAGTTGGCTCTTCTTTGCAGGTCGAGTTAACGTTTAATGCGGCAGGTGCAACATATGATGCACTGGCGAGCTTGGCTGACGATTTACGTTTTGTGATGATTACTTCAGAGGCTAAACTGGTTAAAGTTAATACTGAGGCTGAACAAAAAATTATCGTATCAGCTAGTACTAACAACAAATGTGAGCGCTGTTGGCATTACCGTGCGGATGTTGGCGCACATGCAGAGCACCCCACTATTTGCGGGCGTTGCGTGAGCAATTTATTCGGCAAGGGTGAGCCCAGGAAATACGCGTAATGAGTAGCCAAGTAAAAAGCATGCTGAAATGGCTCAGTTTAAGTGCAATGATTATTGTGATTGATTTGTTTACCAAGCATCTTGTGCAGCAATCATTCCAGTATGGTGAGCATTTAGTAGTAACGAGTTTTTTTGATGTAGTGCGTTACCACAATGAAGGTGCGGCGTTTAGCTTTTTGGCGGCAGCCGGTGGTTGGCAAAAGTATTTTTTTACTGGTGTTGCCTTGGTTGCATCAATTGTCATCATTTACTTACTGCAAAAAACCACTAGCACTAAAAATACATCACAGAAACTTTTTTGCTTTGGTTTGGCCTTAATATTAGGTGGTGCGCTCGGCAATTTGTATGATCGCATCACACTTGGCTATGTCGTCGATTTTTTGTATTTCCATTATCAAGCTTTCTATTGGCCCGCCTTCAACGTGGCTGATAGCGCGATTTGTACTGGAGTCGCCATTTTGTTGTTAGATAGTTTTAAAAAGCCGCAAATATAATAGCTGTTTAAAGTCTCAATATAGAGATGAAAGATTTGTGTTGCAACATGTTGATTAGCCTTGCATGCAACATTTTTCAAAACATAAAAAATTATTATGGAGAAATTATGGCAACAGTTTTTAAGACAGATGCCGAATGGCATGCTGAATTGACCCCTTTGCAATTTGAGGTAACGCGTCACGCGGCCACGGAGCGCGCTGGTACTGGTGAGTATGCTTATCATGCTGAACATGGTATTTACACTTGTGTTTGTTGTAATACACCACTGTTTGAGTCAGACACCAAGTTCGATGCAGGCTGCGGTTGGCCGAGCTATTTTAAGCCGTTAAACCCTGAGAATGTGCGTGAAAAAGTGGATGTGTCACATGGCATGGCACGTACCGAAGTGATTTGTAATGTATGTGATGCGCATCTTGGACACGTGTTCCCTGACGGCCCACCACCTACCGGGTTGCGCTACTGTATCAATTCGGCATCACTCAAGTTCGATGCAATCTAAGTGGATTGAGATGTAAGTTAAAACCGTTTTGAATATTTAATACGTATATTCACTTGGTTTTCTGCACGATATTCTTGCTGATTTTAACGACAGCAAATACCAAAGCGCCTGCTATCACACCAATCAGGGTATTTAAAAAAATTGGGGTAAATATGACTAATATGCTGCCAATAGCGGATAATGTGCTGGCTACTTCGGTGAAATGTTCAATATTGTGATGTAAGAAGGCTATGCCGTGCGCCAATATGCCGCCGCCGACCATAAACATCGCAGCGGTGCCGATAACAGATAAAGTGCGCATCAAATACGGCGCAGCACTTAATAATTTTGCGCCTAGATAACGCTGCACTTGCCTAAAAAAGCTTTTGCCAGTTTTTTGCATGAAATGCAATCCAGCATCATCCAGCTTCACAATGCCGGCTACGATACCGTAGACGCCTACCGTCATCACCACTGCAATGCCAGCCACTACAATGATTTGCTGTATAAATGTGGCAGTGGCTACTGTGCCTAATGCGATGACAATAATTTCACCGGACAAAATGAAGTCGGTGCGAATGGCCCCTTGGATTTTATCTTTCTCGTAAGCCACCATATCTATTTTTGGGCTACTTACTGCTATTGCTAATTTTTCTTCATGTGCTTTATCTTTTTTGGCTGAGTGCCGAAACTGATGAGCGAGCTTCTCGAAACCCTCAAAGCATAAATACGCACCACCGACCATCAAAAACGGGATAATTAACCAGTTAGCGAAGTAACTGATGGTTAGAGCAGCGGGTACTAAAATAAGTTTGTTCTTGAATGAGCCTTTTGCTACTGCCCACACTACGGGTAATTCGCGTTCTGCCCTTACTCCATGCACTTGCTGAGCATTCAGCGCAAGGTCATCACCTAATACTCCCACTGTTTTTGTAGCGGCAACCTTGGTCATAGCTGCGACATCGTCTAGAATGGTGGTGATATCGTCAAATAGTGCAAAAAAACTGCTAGCCATGCTTAATCCTTATTTTTAGTCTTGGAGTTTATTGAAAAATAATATTGTGCGGTTGGAACTAGGCTGTCAGTTAATTATCCCAGCAGTATTATAAATGAATTGCTCGATACTCAATGTGAGTATTCTCCCAATGATGAGGAGCCGTAAATAGAATGTCGTTACCAGAGTCAACCGTGTTAGGTTTTACTGCATTAGAATTGGCCCGTACGCAGTTTGGGTTCACCATCGCTTTTCATATCATTTTCCCTGCAACTACCATTGGTTTGGCAAGTTATCTCGCAGTGTTAGAAGGTTTTTGGTTAAAAACTAGCAATCAGGTTTACAAAGATTTATATCATTATTGGCTGAAGATATTCGGCGTTACTTTTGGCATGGGCGTGGTCTCTGGACTGGTAATGGCTTATCAATTTGGCACTAATTGGGGTGGATATTCAACCTTTGCCGGTGGCATTACGGGCCCATTGTTAGCTTATGAAGTGCTGACAGCATTCTTTTTAGAGGCTGGCTTTCTAGGTGTGATGATGTTTGGCTGGAATCGCGTTGGATCTGGGTTGCACTTTTTTTCGACAGTGATGGTGGCTGTTGGCACATTGATTTCAATGACTTGGATTTTGGCATCCAATAGCTGGATGCAAACTCCTCAGGGTTATGCTTTGGTGAATGGCATCCTAGTGCCCACCGATTGGTTTGCGGTTATCTTTAATCCATCTTTCCCATATCGCTTAATGCATATGGGTACAGCGGCATTTTTAGCGACGGCTTTATTTGTAGGCGCTTCGGCTGCTTGGCAATTATTACGTAAAAAAGATACTCCAGCTATTCGCACTATGTTATCTATGGCGATGTGGATGGTATTGTTGGTTGCGCCTTTGCAAATCATGTTTGGCGATATGCATGGCCTTAATACCTTGAAGTATCAGCCAGCAAAAGTCGCGGCGATGGAGGGGCACTGGCAGAAAGGCGCCGCAGGTGAAGGTATGCCACTGGTGTTATTTGGCTGGCCAGACATGAAAGCTGAAACGAATCGTTATGCGCTTGAAATCCCGCATGCTTCAAGTTTAATTTTGACCCATACTTGGAATGGTCAAATCAAAGGGTTGAAAGAATTCGCTCCAGAAGACAGACCTAATGCGACTATTATCTTTTGGACTTTCCGCGTCATGGTCGGCTTGGGTATGGCGATGCTGGGGCTAGGGTTATGGAGTGGCTTGCTGCGTTTGCGTAAAACAATGTATCAGAATCGACTATTTTTGTACGCCACTACGTTGATGGGCCCAGCAGGCTTGGTAGCACTTATAGCGGGCTGGATGACCACTGAAATTGGTCGTCAACCTTGGGTGGTGTATGGCGTAATGCGCACCGCAGATGCGGTATCTAATCATCATGTTTCCACACTAGCTATTTCATTGGCGCTATTTATAGTGATCTATTTCTTTGTATTTGGAGTTGGTGTTGGTTACGTATTACGCTTGGTACGCAAAGGCCCTGTTGCACATGAGGGCGATTTAACTACTGAAGGCGGTCCTGGTCAGGATAAACAACCTATGCGGCCGATGTCGTTGGCGGCTGATGCTACAAACAGTGAAGGAAATTAAGTCATGCATTTTGATGTTACCTTTGTTTGGGCAGTGATTATTTTTTTTGGTGTGATGATGTACGTTATCATGGATGGTTTTGATTTAGGCATTGGCATACTCTATCCGTTGGTGCCAGAACGTGAACATCGTGATGTGATGATGAACACTGTTGCACCCGTCTGGGACGGCAATGAAACTTGGCTCGTCTTGGGTGGTGCAGGCTTATTCGCAGCATTTCCTTTGGCGTATTCGGTTATTCTAAGTGCAATGTATTTACCGTTAATTTTTATGTTACTTGGCCTGATTTTTCGTGGCGTGGCGTTTGAATTCAGGTTTAAAGCCTTGGATCATGAACGGCACGTTTGGGATAAAGCTTTTATCGGTGGTTCGGTAGTGGCGGCTTTTTTTCAGGGAGTTACTTTGGGTGCTTATATTGATGGCATTAAAATGACTGGTCACGCTTTTACTGGCGGCGCATTTGATTGGTTCGCGCCATTTCCGCTATTCACGGGCTTAGGCGTGGTTGTGGCTTACACACTACTTGGCTGTTGCTGGTTGATTTGGAAAACTGAAGGTGAGCTACAAAAGCGCATGATTAACCTAGCCCGGCCGCTAGTTTTACTCATATTAGCTACAATTTCCATCATTAGTGTTTGGACGCCACTAACTCACCCAGAAATTGCTGCACGCTGGTTTACACTGCCTAATTTATTTTGGTTTTCGCCGGTGCCCTTATTAGTTGTATTGACCATGGTTTTGTTTATAAAGTCATTAAAAAATATTAAGCAAGATACTGATAGTAGCCAAGCAACCAAAGGCGATTTAACGCCATTTATTTATGCATTATGTCTCATATTTTTAGGCTATACCGGCTTAGGTATTAGCTTATGGCCCAATATTATTCCGCCGTCTATTAGCATTTGGGATGCGGCTGCGCCACGTGAGAGTCAGGTATTTATTCTGTGGGGTACGTTGGTTATTATTCCAATGATATTGTGCTATACCGGCTGGGCGTATTATGTGTTTCGCGGCAAGGTTCGTGCGGAAGACGGATATCATTAGACTTTAATCACTATATTGAGCGACAAAGGCAAGATGAAACAATTAGCCAAGCTTTGGTTTAGTCGTGTGGGCTGGTTGTTGCTGATATGGCTGGTCAGTGTGTTGGCCTTAGGCTTGGTAGCGTATTTGTTACGATTATTCATGCAGCTAATCGGGTTGAAGTAGAGTTTCTTTGCTTAATGTCGAATGACTGAACTTGAATATCCAGCTAGGTTAAACTACAATTTGTCCTATGTCTTCGCGTCGTCTCCAACAAATCATTTGCAAAGCTAGCTTACTGGTGATGCTGTTTGCATCGCTTGCACCTACCGTATCTTATGCTTTAGCGTCACATAGCAACCCGAATTTGTTTCAGGAAATCTGCTCTAGTAATGGGGTAAAGAAGGTTGTGATGCTGCAAGTATTGACTACTCAAGGCAACCAGTTATCGACAGTTTTAGCTATAAAACAATCCCAACCCGCATCCAGTCACATCGGCACGCACTTTGAGCATTGTCCCTTTTGTAGCCACCATATTGCTGTGATTGCACCGTCCAATTTAAGCAACACTTTATTTGTCGCTGGGCTTAATGCTTTTCAGCGCATCCCAACTTACGATTCACCATTCATCCAGCGTGTTGTTCAACGCGCAAACCCACCACAAGCCCCACCGCTCGTTTCTATTTACTAGTCCCAACTCTACTTTCACTTGCTGCCAGTTATTTTTAACAGTGGCAATTAAAGGTGTTATTAGTTGCTATGCCAGCTTATTGGTTTTGCATAGCAACTTCATAGTAAATACGAAGGGTTTTAAGAATGCGCTTTAATTTAAATAAGCCTGCCATGGCCGTTAGTGTAGCGTTTGCACTTATATCACAATGGAGTTTTGCGGAGCATAACGAAAATATTAATTTGTATGAGGTGAGTGTCATCAGCACGATAGATAGTCGTATTACTAAACATCCTGCGACGGTTGAAACCTTTAATAAAAGCCAAATTCTAGAAACTGTGAATGCAGCCACGCCCGCGCAAACATTAAAGTATTTACCAAGTATCCAGGTGCGTGAGCGTTACATAGGCGATCGTAATGGCATCATCGCGACACGTACTATTTGGCACGCTGTCTAGCGCACAAAGCCTGCTCTATGCTGATGGTGTGCTGCTTTCTAATCTATTAGGCAACTCATATGCTTATCCACCACGTTGGGGTATGGTGAGTGCTGAGGAGATTGAAAGTATTAGTATGTTATATGGGCCTTTTTCCGCGTTGTATCCTGGGAATTCTTTTGGTGGCGTGATGAGTATGTACACCAAAATGCCGCAAAAGCTGGAGATGCATGCCAGCTATTAGGCGTTTCAGCAAAACTTCGCGCTGTACGGCACTAATGAACATTACAACGGCCAGCATTTAACAGGTTCTTTTGGTGATAAGGTGGGCGATTTTTCATTTTTATTAACGGCTGATCATTTAGAAAATGCTGGTCAGCCAATGAATTTTTCTTTAAGCACTACGCCGAGTGCGGCTGTAGGAGGTACAACAGTAACTGGAGCGTACACCGACAAAAGTGAAAAAAATCAAGATCGTGTAGTATTTGGTGCAAATAGCATTGACGATACACGCCAAGATCAGGTGAAATTTAAAGTTGCTTATGATGTTACACCAGATATTAAAGCCGCTTACACATTAGGGTTGTGGAATTTTGACACTAAAAATACGGTGCAATCCTATATAAAAGATGCAGCGGATAACACGGTGTATAACGGACAAGTACGTTTTAATGGCAAGCGTTATGATGTCACAGGAATGAACCCAAGTGAAGCCGAAGCGCTGCATGTCATGCAGGCCTTAGATGTTAAATCAAACACTAAGGGTTTTTTAGATTGGCAACTTACGCTTTCAGATTATGACTATCAAAAAGATTTAAACAGTGCCTCAACGTCCTTGGCTGACCCATATAAAAATCGTATCGGTCGCGTGGTGGATATGGCTGGCACTGGCTGGACTGTATTTGATGCGCGAACTACCTTACGTCCATTGAAGCATGAAATAGATATTGGGTATCATATTGATCATTATGAGTTGGTCAGCAAAACCAATAACACAGCCGATTGGTCTATAGGAAATAAAGGTCAGCTTTCTGCAGCCTCCAGTGGTGAAACTCGTACACAGGCCTTTTATGTGCAAGATAAATGGCAAATTACTCCACAATGGGCCTTAATCAGTGGGTTAAGAGGTGAGTATTGGGAGTCTATTGATGGACGTAATCAAGCTACTCTAGGAGGCGCATTTAAAACTACCAGCTATCAGAATCAAGCAGAAACTAAGCTTTCGCCTAAATTATCCCTTTCATTTGAACCCAATTCTTCCTGGGGATTCCGTGCTGCAGCCGGTCAAGCATTTCGCTTTCCTACCGTAGGTGAACTTTATCAGCAACTAACACAAGGCAGCACTTTAATACAAAATAACCCGGACCTTAAGCCAGAGCAGGTAGTTTCAGCAGAGCTGACAGCGGAGCGCAGATTTGCCAGTGGATTGATGCGAGCGAGTTTGTTTAATGAAGAAAAGTATGACGCTCTGATTTCACAAACGGCAATAACTGGTGACGCAATTCCATTTGGCACAGGTGTTTGTACCGCGCAAACTTGTAGTTCTATCCAAAATGTAGGTCATATACGCACTCGTGGAATTGAGTTGTCTACACAGTGGGAAGATGTTCTCATACACGGTTTAGATTTGTTGGCGAATGCTACATTGACTCATGCAAAAGTGTTGCGTAATGCAGCAGATCCGAGCATAGAAGGCAAGAAGCCTACGCGTATCCCACGTACTATGTTTAAAGGCGTTGCAAGCTATCATCAAGGAAATAATGTGGTTTATAGTGTGGCCGCACGTTATAGCGGCAGGCAATATAATAATCTGGACAATAGCGATCCAACCCTGATACTTTTGGTGGCGCTAGCAAGTTCTTTATTGTGGATGTGAAAGCTATTTATAAGGTTGCTAAAAACTGGACAGCTTCTGTTGGCATTGATAATTTAAATAATGATAAAGCCTATGTGTTTCACCCGTATCCACAACGTACGGGCTATGTGCAAATGAAGTTTGATTATTAATCCGTTATTCTTTTTCAGAATGGTGTTAAGTGATGTATACGATGTGTTATAAATTAGTAGGTGAGATATGAATAAATTATTTAAATTAGTTGTGCTGGTTTTTGCATTTATCAGCTTGCATGTAGGGGCTCATGAAGGCCACACTGAGCATCAAAAAAGTAATTTAGCGATTAGTGTGGCGTTTGATGCGGGCGGCAACATATGGCGCGCCAGTGTGCAAGATGGCTTTGTCTTAGTCGATAGTAGTAATGACTTAGGTAAGACCTTTTTACCTGCAATTAAAGTGAATCAACTAGCACAGAGAATAGCTGCCGAGGGTGAGGCTAGACCCAAAATTGCAATTGGCCCGCAAGGTAATATTTACGTTACATGGACCGAGGCCCTAAAAAAGCCATTTTCTGGTTATGTATGGTTTGCCCGTTCAATCAACCACGGTAAAACCTTTGAACAAGCTTATATTGTGCATCAAGACCGCGCTGAAATCACACATAGATTTGATGTGCTTAATGTTGCATCTAACGGTGTTGTTACGGTGGCGTGGGTAGATAAGCGTGATTTAATTACAGCTAAAGCAGCAGGTAAGTCCTATGATGGTGCCGCGATTTATTATGCGGCTTCTAAAAATGACGGCATATCTTTTGCGCCAGAGAAAAAGTTGGCAGATAGTAGTTGTGAGTGTTGTCGAATTGCATTCACTAACAAGCCAAATGGCACTGTGGTAGCTATGTGGCGATATATATTTGCAGGTAGTGAACGCGATCATATGCTGGCAGAAATCCCAACAGATGGCGCTATTCCAAGTCTGCACCGTGCTACTTATGGGCATTGGAAAATAGATGGCTGTCCGCATCAAGGTCCAGCGTTGGTGGCAGGTGAAGGTTTTGGCTATCATATGGCATGGTTTGATGGAGGCAACGATGAGGATGGCAAGAATGCATCGCTTTACTATGCGCGTATGGATGGCGATGCTTGGGTTTCCAGCGTACCTAAAAAGTTTGGTAATAATGCTCATCAAGCCGCTCACCCTGCATTATTAAGTCAATCTGAAAATGTGTGGCTAGTATGGCGTGAAATAAACAGCGATAATAAATTGACGGAAATTTATGGTAAAACATCTAGTGACGGTGGTAAAAACTGGAGTGAAGCTAAGTTGTTTTTTAGTACGGCTGGCGTGACAGATTACCCGACATTGCTCATCAATAACGTAACACCTTATTTAGCTATCAATACAGCAGCAGATGGCTTTAAATTAGTTTCGCTAAGCAACAAGTAGCTCAATATCCTACTTTGTATGGGACGTTAAACATTAATATACTGACTGAGCAATATACATAAGGTATAGATTGTACTATTGAAAATTTATAAAAATTGCCTCATGTTAGTCATAACTTAATCAGGACATGAGGGGCTTGCTATGCGTTTTGACAAACTTACTACTAAATTTCAACAAGCATTATCCGAAGCACAAAGTATTGCAGTGAGGCTTGACAACACCAGCATCGAGCCTCAGCACTTGCTCAACGCTTTACTAGATCAAGAGGATGGTAGTACGGCATCTTTACTTGCGCACGCTGGGGCTAATTTAGCCCCACTAAAAACTTCCCTGCAAGCTGCTTTAGATAACCTGCCGAAAGTAACTGCTAATGCGGGTGATGTGGCTATTTCACGTGACCTGAATAACCTACTAAACCTTACCGATAAACTGGCACAGAAGCGCAATGATAGCTATATCGCCAGTGAGTTATTTTTATTGGCACTGGCTGATGATAAAGGTGTTTGTGGCAAGCTGCTTAAAGCTAGCGGTTTGACTAAAGCCGCCTTAGAGATGGCGATTACACAGGTACGTGGCGGCGAACAGGTTAATTCACAGGAGGGCGAAGCTAATCGTGAATCACTTAAAAAATATACGGTAGATTTAACCGAGCTTGCACGCATGGGCAAATTAGACCCAGTGATTGGCCGAGATGATGAAATCCGTCGTGCGATTCAAGTATTGCAACGCCGCACTAAAAACAACCCTGTACTAATCGGCGAGCCTGGCGTGGGTAAAACCGCGATTGTAGAAGGATTGGCACAACGTATTGTGAACGGTGAAGTGCCAGAGTCGTTGAAAAATAAAAAAGTATTGTCGTTGGACATGGCGTCACTACTAGCGGGTGCTAAATATCGTGGTGACTTTGAAGAGCGCTTGAAAGCGGTTTTAAAAGAGCTTTCGCAAGATGATGGTCAGACTATTTTATTCATTGATGAAATTCATACGATGGTGGGTGCTGGTAAAGCTGAAGGTGCGATGGATGCAGGCAATATGCTCAAGCCAGCTTTAGCGCGTGGTGAGTTGCATTGTGTAGGTGCAACTACCTTAGATGAATATCGCAAATATATTGAAAAAGATGCGGCACTAGAGCGTCGTTTTCAAAAAGTGTTGGTCGATGAGCCGACTGTAGAGTCGACCATTGCTATATTGCGCGGTTTAAAAGATAAATATGAGGCGCACCACACAGGTGTTGTGATTACAGACCCTGCAATTGTTGCAGCAGCGGAGTTATCGCATCGCTACATTACAGACCGCTTTTTACCTGATAAAGCGATTGACTTGATTGACGAAGCTGCTTCTCGTATAAAAATGGAAAATGAGTCTAAACCAGAGGTAATTGATAAATTAGATAGACGAATTATTCAACTTAAAATTGAGCGTGAAGCAGTGCGTCGTGAAAAAGATGAAGGTAGTAGAAAACGCTTTGGATTGATTGAAGAAGAAATTGAAAAACTATCAAAAGAGTATGCGGATTTAGACGAAATCTGGAAAGCTGAAAAAGCCCAAGTGCAAGGTGCTGCCCATATTAAAGAAGCAATTGAACAAGTTAAATTTGAGATGGAAGAAGCCACAAGGCAGGGCTTGTGGCAGAAGGTGTCTGAGTTGCAATATGGCAAACTGCCTGAATTAGAAACGCAGCTAAAGCAAGCGCTACATAGTGAATCCAATAGTCAAACGACTAAACATAAAATGCTCCGTACCGAAGTAGGTGCTGATGAAATTGCTGAGGTAGTGAGCCGTGCGACGGGTATTCCCGTCTCTAAAATGCTGCAAGGTGAGCGTGAAAAGCTCTTGCATATGGAAGATAAATTACATGAACGTGTCATTGGGCAAGATGAAGCTGTGCGCTTGGTTTCGGATGCGATTCGCCGTTCGCGTTCAGGTTTATCTGATCCTAATCGCCCTTATGGCAGCTTCTTATTCCTCGGTCCTACAGGTGTAGGTAAAACTGAGTTGTGCAAAGCGCTGGCTGGATTCTTATTTGATTCTGAAGATCATTTGATTCGTATCGACATGAGTGAATACATGGAGAAACATTCTGTGTCACGCATGATAGGTGCGCCACCAGGTTATGTGGGCTATGAAGAGGGCGGCGCTTTAACTGAAGCGGTGCGACGTAAACCCTATAGCGTGATTCTGCTGGACGAGATTGAAAAAGCGCATCCGGATGTATTCAATGTGTTGTTACAAGTGTTGGATGATGGCCGCTTAACGGATGGCCAAGGACGTACTGTAGATTTTAAAAATACCGTGATTATCATGACATCTAATCTTGGTAGCCAAATGATACAAAGCATGAGCGGCGATGATTACCAAGTGGTGAAACTGGCAGTGATGGGTGAAGTGAAGGCTAATTTCCGCCCAGAGTTTGTCAATCGTATTGATGAAGTGGTGGTGTTCCATGCACTTGGTGATGCACACATTAAATTAATTGCCGGCATACAGCTGCAATATTTAGCACAACGTTTAGCGGCGATGGATATGCAGTTAAATGTTACTGATACAGCGTTAAGTGAAATTGCTAACGCAGGCTTTGACCCGTTGTATGGCGCAAGACCACTGAAACGTGCTATTCAAAGCGAAATTGAAAACCCGTTGGCACGAGAGATTTTAAGCGGGAATTTTGTAGCGAAAGATGTGGTCACAGTAGATTACAAAGCTAATAAAATGGTGTTCAGTAAAAATTAACCATTTAAGTTTAGGGTAAGTGGTGGTTTTGTATCAGGTAAAAAGATAGTTTTATTAGCGGCGCTTGAAACATCGCCGCTAATAAAAAAGTAATGATTATTCAAGAGCGAGAGCGTCATGAGAACGAGTATTGCAGTTGTGGTGTGTCTTGGTGTAATGGCCTTAGTAACGGGTTGTGCGACTGACTCAACCCAACTAGGTAATGTAGAGCGTATTACCCCAGAGCAATTAGCCAAAATATTGCCACAGCCAGTGGCTAATTTGAGCTTGGATGAGATTGTGACGCTGTCACAACAAGGTGTTAGCTCAGATGCAATTATAAAGAAAATTAGCGCTAGCAACTCACGTTACGAGTTAACGCCAACCCAAACGCTGGAACTCAGTAAAAAAGGCGTGGATGCCAAAGTGTTAGACTACATTCACACTAGTAACGAAGCGGCTAAACAAAATGCCGTGGCCGATGAGATTAATAAGCGTGAGAAAGCTAAATTAGAAGCACAGCAACGGCTTCGTCTTCAGCAAGAAATAGAGCGAGACCGCACTTATAATGGGTTTTATGATCCATTTTGGCCAGACTACGGCTACTATCCTTATGGTTTTGGTCCTTACGGGTATGCACCTTATGGGTTTGGCTATCCGCATTATTGGCGAGGTGGGCACCACCGTATGCACAGGTAACTCTTGTTTAGCTTTAGCAAAAAGAACATTCACTCAATGATGCGTCAATTTATTCATCAATTCACACATGCCACGCAGGGTCGTAAGCTTTACGATATTACGCCAGACGTTATTGTCTGGCTAGCAGAACAGGGTGTAACAAGCGGGTTGCTGACGCTATATATTCAGCATACTTCAGCCAGTCTACTCATTAACGAAAATTATGATGCCGATGTGCTAGTGGATATGGAAGCATTTTTTAATCGCTTGGTGCCTGATGGCGATGCGCTGTTTATTCATACGGCAGAAGGTCCAGATGACATGCCTGCGCATGTACGTAGTGCGTTGACGCAAACTAGTCTTTCCATCCCTATTATTAACGGTAAGGCGGCATTAGGGCAATGGCAAGGCATTTTTTTGTTTGAACATCGACATGTGGCGAGTCGGCGCAATGTTTTACTGCATCTGATAGGTGAGTAAGATTGGGTTGCTCGACGCCTAATGGTCGTCCATTATCAGCGTATGAACGATTGATTTATCAAGACTATTTCCCGCAGACGGTGTTAACTAATGCGCGAATTATAGAAGACAGAGTACCATTTTGGTTGTTAAAAACCATGGCGGGTGTAGTGCTAGGTAATTATATTTACTTTAGAAAAAACACTTATCAACCTGATACTGCGACGGGTGTAGAATTGCTAGGGCACGAGCTCACGCATGTTGCACAGTACATAAACGGTATGACGGTGCTGAAATATTTGTGGGCAAGCCGTTACGGATATAGGCAAAATCTTTATGAAATTGCAGCTTATGCTCAAGGAGCAAAAATCAAAATGGACTTTATAAATGGAGTTTAATGCAATTTATTTAAATTAATTTGGTGCAATTTATGCTTATCATTAAAGCGTGTGATAATGCAACATTGTATCAATATACATGTTCAATATTTATAGATGGAGAAATCATGAAATTACTAACAAAATCATTAGCCCCAGTAATCTTATTGGCAGTACTGGCAGCAGGTTGTGGCGAAAAGGAAGAAACGCCAGCAGTACCTGTGCCAGCACCGGCTGCCGCTGCAGTAGTGCCAGCTACACCAGAAGTCGCGCCAGCGGGCGCAGGTGGTTATGTGCCGACAGATGAGGAACGCGTTCCTGGTATTGTTTTGCCGGCAGATGCTGTTGCTGCGCCAGTAGTTGAAACACCTGCTGCTACAGATACGAAATAGACTCTTCTCTGGAATACGCACGTTGTTACAAATGTGCGTATTCCCCGTGTTTTTTTGTAAATTAGTCAACTTGACTTAATTCTTAACTTAGCTGTTACGCTAATTAACAATGATTGACCAAGTGTTAGAATTGTTATAAATTGATTCTTAGATTTTTTTAAGGAGATTTACATGACTATACTATTACGTGCATTATTAGCTACTTCAATCGTCGCATTAGTTTTAGTTGGCTGTGGTAACAAAGCTGATACCGATAAAGCCGCAGAGGCGGCTGGTGCCGCTGTTACTGATATGGCAAAAGGTACTATGGATGCTGCTAAAGAGGCTGCTACAAAGACTGAAGAAGCAACAAAAGACGCGGCAGATGCGACAGTAAAGGTAGCAGAAGAGGCGAAGGACAAAGCTGTTGAAGTAAAAGACAAAGCAGTTGATGCTGTAGATGCGGCAAAAGACACCACTAAGCAAGACGCCACCAAATAGTTTAATCAAAATCTAGCCTGATTAAATCAGGATACTGATAAAAGCGCATGGCTGGACATGCGCTTTTTTGTTGCTTTGAACCATAATTTATCTAGCCACGCTCCAACTCATTGGATCAAACGGCTTACTTTGTTTACGTAATTCATAATACAAGCCGTTGACTGCATTGCCACCGCTGTTGCCCACTGAGGCGATTGCATCACCACCACTGACTTCATCGCCTACTTTGCGCAATAACGCTTGGTTATTGCCGTATAAACTCATATAGCCATTACCGTGATCCACAATAATGAGGTTGCCAAAACCACGCATCCAGTCAGCGAATACCACGCGGCCACTGGCAACTGATTTGACTTCACTACCTTCAGCAGATTTAATAAATAAGCCTTTCCATGAAATGTCGCCACCTTCACGGCTGGCACCAAAACGGTTCATGATTTCACCACGTACTGGTAAATTGAGCTTACCTTTAAGCGACGCAAAATTTACACCATTGTACGTATTACTAGGTAGTTCATCATTACTGGCAATAGCGGTTTGATTTTGTGAATCTTTGTCTGTTTCATCATCGCCGGTGCTAGGTTTATTTTTATTGGTTTTTTTAGCAATATTATTTTTATTGGGTTTGTTTTTATTGACTGGAGTTTTGGGAATTATTCTGGCTAATCGTTCTACCAGTTGTGACAGATTTTTCTCATCACGTTTCAGTTTTGTAATTTCATTGCGTTGCGAAGCGATTTGGTTGGATAATGATTTAACCACTTTAGATTTTGCTTGTTTTTGCGCTTGTAATTTTAAACGTTCTAATTCTTGCTGTTTTTTTAGCCCAATAACTTGGTTTAACGCGACCGTGGTTTCATCATTAAGTTTAGCAACTTGCGCTAGATTACCTTGCATCTGCATGATGAGTCTGGCACGAGCTTTCGCCACATAAGAAAAGTAATGTAAATCTCGCGCAATTTTACTGGGGTCTTGATTTTGCAAAAGTAACTGCGTGTAACTTTGCTTACCATATAAATATTGATTGTAAAGTTGCGCGCTGAATAGTTTTTGTTGTTGTTCTAGTTTGCTATTGATTGAGAGCGATTGTTCTTTAAGTTGGGATAATGTGTCTTTCTTTTCTTTTTGCTTGTTGTTGATGTCATACAAGCTTTTATTAGCTTGGCTAATTGCTTTTTCACTGTCTTTCAGGGCATCGGCGGCATCTTTATGTGCTTCTTGTGAGTTATCTAGCTCTTTCTTAAGCGCATCAATTCGCTCATGCAAGTTACTGAGTGACTCTTTAGCGGCTTCTACTTTCTTTGCGGCAAGCACGGATGGCACTTGTAACAGGCTGGCGCATAATAAGCAAATGCTAAGTATACGGCTAGGCAAAAGTTCAAGTGAAAACTTACGCATTGTTAAACGTAATAAGGCTTTTCCCTGTCATTTCAGCAGGTTGGCTAATGCCCATCATATGCAATAAAGTTGGAGCGATATTCGATAATGCACCGTCGTTGCTTAATGTTGCCTTTCGACCTATATAAATCAAAGGAACCTTGTTAACGGTATGCTGCGTATGTGGTTGATGATTTTTAGTATCTAACATCACTTCTGCGTTGCCGTGGTCAGCTGTAATAATGACCTCGCCGCCTATGCTTTGCATAGCTTGCACTACGCGGCCAATACAAGAGTCGAGTGTTTCAACTGCTTTAATTGCCGCATCTAATTTGCCTGTATGGCCTACCATATCACCATTGGCATAATTACAAATAATAACGTTGTATTGTTTGCTTAAGATGGCCTCTACCAATCTATCGGTCAACTCTAATGCGCTCATTTCTGGCTGTAAATCGTAAGTTGCCACTTGTGGCGACGGCACTAATATACGGTCTTCACCAGCAAAGACAGTTTCATCGCCACCGTTAAAGAAGAATGTCACATGCGGATATTTTTCAGTTTCGGCAATACGTAATTGGGTAAAGCCTAGTGATGATACATACTCACCAAAGGTGTTTCTGACTTCATGTGGCGGAAAAATCGCCGTGGTTTTCGTTTCTTTTTGGTCATACATCGTGAGTGTAAAGTAGCCACTCAATTTAGGTACGTGGCGGCGATGAAAGCCATCAAAATGGTCGGCTAAAATCGCATGCGTTAATTGCCGTGCACGATCAGACCTGAAATTCATATATACAACTAAATCACCATTCTCTAGATGGATAGGCGCTTCACCCGGTTTGCGTATAGCGGTGCATTTAACAAACTCATCATTTTCACCACGTGCATAAGCTGCATGCAGTGCTTCAGTAGCGTTTGTGGCCGTGAATTCACCAATACCTTCAGTAATTAACGCATAAGCCGCTTCCACACGTGGCCAGCGTTTGTCGCGGTCCATGCTGTAAAAACGCCCGCTCATTGAGATGATTTTGCCTACACCTAGTTTTTTACATTCATGTTCAAGAGCTGTAATGTAGGGTTCTGCGCTAATTGGTGGCGTATCTCTGCCATCCAAAAATGCGTGAATATAAACTTTGCTTAAACCTTGCTGTGCTGCCATTTTGATCATGGCGTGAATGTGATCTTGGTGGCTATGCACACCACCATCTGATAACAGACCGAAAATATGCAAGGCTTTTTCGGTGGCTTTCAGGTGCTGCAAGACCGCTACTAATTGTGGCTGCTGAAAAAATTCACCATTGGCGATACTGTTATTAATGCGCTCAAACTCTTGAAAAACCACACGTCCAGCCCCAATATTCAAGTGGCCCACTTCTGAGTTGCCCATTTGCCCATCGGGCAATCCTACATAATGCTCAGATGCATTAATGAGCGTATGCGGCTGTGTTTTCCATAAATTATCCCAATTGGGTTTATGTGCTAGGGCAATGGCATTGTCGGCGGTTTCTTCGCGATAGCCAAAACCATCGAGAATGAGCAAAATAACAGGAGTTGTATTCATAAATTTAGCAAGCTAGCGTAAGTGATGAAGAGATTAAATCCATTATAATGAATGTAGTGGTGTTAAGTGAATAGAATTAATGGAATTTGCTAAAGGATATTAGATGGAATTTTTTAAACACAATATTATGTTAGTCGGTTTAGCTATAGGTTCTGGTGCAATGTTGCTATGGCCTATGTTAAATCGTGGTGGAAGCAGTGGCGCTGCCAACCTGACGCCGAATGAAGCGGTTCTGCTGATGAATCGTGCGAATGTGTTGATATTAGATGTACGTGACGAAGGCGAATTTGCTGGCGGTCACATCACTGGCGCAAAGCATATTCCTTTGGCTGATTTAGAAAGCCGCTTAAAGGAAATACAAAAATACAAAGATAAGCCAGTTATTTTGAACTGCCAAGGTGGTGTGCGTTCATCGAAAGCTTGTAGCGTGTTGCGTAAGCATGAGTTTACGCAGTTGCATAATTTGCAAGGTGGTTTAAATGCCTGGGCGCAGGCTAAATTACCATTAGTTAAAGCCTAATGATTGTAAAGAGTAATCAAGAGAAGAGTATGTCAAACATTGTCATGTATAGCACTGGCGTATGCCCATTTTGTATTAATGCGGAACGCTTGTTATTGAGTAAAGGTGTGACTAGCATCAATAAAATCCGCATTGATTTAGAGCCAGAGCAGCGGAAGTTGATGATGGAAAAAACCGGACGTCGTACTGTGCCGCAAATTTATATCGATGACCAGTATATTGGTGGTTTTGATGAGTTGCGCGCATTAGATTTAGCGGGTGGGCTAGATCCGCTGCTTACTTAATACGCGCTCGAAAACTACAGCACGGATTTTAAAAAGCATCATTTGACGTTAGAATAGCAAGTTATGGTTTTTGATCTTAATTTTTAATGAACTAATCTCCAACTTTAAGCGCGTTCGCGCACATTTTAGGAAGCAACAATGGCAAAAGAAGATGAAGTAAAAGCAGCAAGCAAGCAATCAAATAGCCAGACAGAACAACCAGCTTTCAGTATTGAAAAACTGTATATTAAAGATGCTTCAGTAGAAGTACCAAACGCACCTCAGATTTTTACTGAACGTGAAACACCGCAAGTTAGTATTGAGTTGGCTAATGCGACGCAAGTTTTAGGTGAAGGCATTCATGAGGTAGTCATTAAGGTGACAGTAACCGCAAAAATTGGTGATAAAACAGCATTTTTGGTCGAGGTTTCACAAGCAGGTATTTTTGCAGTACGTAATGTCCCAGAAGAAAACATGGAAATGATTATAGCCATTACCTGCCCTAATATTTTATTCCCCTATGCACGTGAAGCAGTGTCTGATTTAGTGGTGCGTGCTGGTTTTGCTCCAGTATTGCTCAATCCTATCAATTTTGAAGCGCTGTACATGCAGCAAAAAGAACAAGAAGGCGCTACTCTTAACTAGAGTATTCACTTAGCTTGAGATGAAGATATGACGCGCAAACATATTAAGAAATGTCTGTTTTTTTACAGCCTGTTTTTTGGAGTTTTTGCGCCGATCTTTGTACAAACCTGTCAAGCTTTAGAGTATCGCTCTGTTGCTATTGCCAAAGCGGTGATGCTGGATGGTCCTTCAGCAAATGCCAATAAATTGTATATAGTCAGCCTTGGCTATCCTGTTGAAGTGATTGTTAATCTGGGTGATTGGTTAAAAGTGCGCGATCCTCAAGGTGGCCTGAATTGGTTAGAGACTAAAGCTTTAAGTCCTAAACGTACAGTTTTAGTCACTGTTAATCATGCAGACATTAGGCAATCTGCGGATGCTGATTCAGGCTTACTGGCCAATGTGGATAAAGATGTTGTATTGGATTTATTGGAAACTAATGCTAAAAATGGCTGGCTAAAAGTGCGCCATCGTGATGGTATTACTGGCTATATTTTAAATACCAGTGTCTGGGGTGCGAATTGATGAGCGAGTCAGCAAATAAACAGCATGGTGCAAACTAGTTGGCTAAATTATTAAGCTCTAAAGTTGCCGTGCTGGGAGCAGGCGCTTGGGGGACGGCGTTGGCCATGCAAATCAGCACGCAGCATCCAGTATCTTTATGGGCGCGTAATGCGGGACACGTGTCTGGCATGCGCAAGGCACGTGCTAATCCCATGTATCTTGGCGATTTTCCCTTTAACTATAATCTACAAGTTGAAGATGATTTGAGCACAGCATTAAAAGATGCCAGCCTCATTTTATCGGTCGTGCCAACTGCAGGTTTTCGTCAGATATTAAAAGATATTAAAGCACTTAATTGCCCGTTACCTGTGGTGTGGGCGCATAAAGGCTTAGAGCCAGTTACTGCTAAGCTGCCACATGAGGTGGCGTTAGAAGAATTGGGACAGCATCAATGTTGGGGTGCGTTATCAGGCCCTAGTTTTGCTGCTGAGCTAGTGCGCGGGTTGCCAACAGCCGTGACTTTGGCTGCCAATGACGAGGCCTTTGCCATAAAAGCGGCGGCCTTGATTCATGCAGGTAATTTACGCGTTTATACCAGTACTGATGTGATTGGCGTATCTGTCGGTGGCGCGCTGAAAAACGTCATGGCCATTGCTGCAGGTATTTCTGATGGCATGGGTTTTGGTAATAATGCGCGTGCCGCTTTAATCACACGCGGCCTTGCGGAAATCACCCGCTTTGGTATGGCGCTGGGCGCAAAAGCTGAGACATTTATGGGCTTGGGCGGTGCGGGCGATTTAATTTTAACTTGTACTGGGCAATATTCACGCAACCGTGAAGTCGGTTTGCAACTGGCATCAGGTAAGACACTGGCTGATATTCTAGCGGGCTTAGGTCATGTGGCAGAAGGTGTCAATACCACACGCGAGGTGATGCGTCGCGCTCAACAGCTTGGTGTAGATATGCCGATTACCTACGAAGTGGATCAAGCGCTGTCACATGGAAAATCCGCACGTGATGCGGTAATGGATTTGCTCGGGCGCGAACAAAAAGCAGAAGCGTTTTAGTCGGCATTACATTCCACCGCTAAAGCCTACTTGCCGCCAAGCTTCATACAACAATACCGCCGCAGAGTTAGATAAATTCAGGCTGCGACTTTCAGCTAACATGGGTAAACGCAGACGATGTTCTGATGCAAACTCTGCGCGAATTTCTTCAGGTAGACCGCGGGTTTCTGGGCCAAACACAAATACATCTTCATCAGCAAAGCTAATATCACTATAGCGCGTGCTGCCTTTGGTGGTGATAGCAAACAGGCGTTTTCCTGCTAACGCGGCTTTACATTCCGCCCAGCTTTCATAGACTTTAAGCGTGGCAAATTCGTGATAATCTAGGCCAGCGCGTTTAAGCTGTTTATCTTCTAGCGTAAAGCCTAGCGGTTTTACCAGATGCAACTGCGCGCCAATATTGGCGCACAGGCGAATAATGTTGCCCGTATTGGGCGGGATTTCTGGTTCAAATAAAACGATATGGAACATTGGGTGTTTAGCGACTTTATCTTTAAATAGGTTGGTTTATTTAGGTAATGTTCTTGCGACTACCCAGCATTCTACATGACTTGCACCCGCTTTTTTGATGGTTTTAGCGAGTTCATTTAGGCTGGCACCTGAGGTCATTACATCATCTATAAGCGCGATTTTTAAGCCTTGTAAGTTGTGTGCGTGTGATTCTTTTATACTAAAGACACCACGGATATTTTTTACGCGCTCTTTCAGTGGCAAACTGGCTTGTGGCGGACTGAGTTTATTGCGCATGCAAGACTTATAATCTAAAGGAATTTTCAATATATTGGATACAAGCTTGGCAATTTCTAACGCCTGATTAAAGCCACGCTCTTGCAGGCGTTGCGGGTGCATGGGCATCGGAATGATAAGCTCTATGTTTTTGACCCTTATATTGCTGAGCAATAAATTTTCTGACATTAAATCAGCAAAATTATGCCTTAAATTGAGCATGCTGCCATATTTATAACGCTGCAGCAGCGTATTCAATGGAAAGTCATAAGTAAATAGAGCGTGTGTAGCATCAAAGTCTGGTGCTGATTTTAGGCAATGGCCACATGGCTGACTGTTGAAGGATAATAGTCCACATTGTGGGCAGTGAGGCTGGATATGCCATGGTAAGTCTTTTTCACAGTCATGGCATATAGCAATATCGCCACCATTGGCTGATTTGCAAAGCAGGCAGCTCTGTTTAAAAACATAGCGCTTAAATACTGTTTTAAATAACATGTGATTGTAATTTAAGCAGTTGTTTAGTAATTGCTTGAATTTCACTTTACAGCGTATAATTTCATATAAATTAATAGGTTAAGCTTTACATTTAATTGGTGAACTGCATAAGCAGTCCACTAAAGATATTACTTGGGAGAGATGGTACATGTTAGAAGCGGTGATTGATACACAAGGCCTAAAAAATGGCTTAAAAAATGCGTGTGTTACTGATAGCGAGTTAGCTAAAAATAATATAGTAGAGCGTTGGAGTGTGGCTGAAATAGTGACTTTGTTTGAACTGCCATTCAGTGATTTGATTCATCGTGCACAAACAGTACATCGTGAAAATTTTGATCCTAATGCAGTGCAAGTTAGTACTTTATTATCCATTAAAACAGGCGGTTGTTCAGAAGATTGTGGCTACTGTCCACAGGCTGCGCGCTATCATACTGAGGTGGAAGATGAGCCACTGATGAAGCTGGAAGATGTTTTAGCCGCAGCGACAGAAGCTAAAAATAATGGTGCGACCCGCTTCTGTATGGGTGCTGCTTGGCGTGGCCCTAAACAACGTGATTTAGACCCAGTATTAAAAATGATTGCTGAAGTAAAAGCGATGGGTTTGGAAACCTGCGCTACATTGGGTATGCTGAAAGAAGGTCAGGCTGAGCAATTAAAAGATGCTGGTTTAGATTATTACAATCACAATTTGGATACCGCTCCAGAGTTTTATGGTGATGTAATCACTACGCGTACTTATCAAGATCGTTTAGACACTTTAGGACGTGTGCGCAACGCTGACATTCACGTTTGCAGCGGTGGTATTATCGGCATGGGTGAATCGCGCAACCAGCGTGCGGGCTTATTGGCGCAATTGGCTAATATGGAGCGCCCACCGGAAAGTGTGCCGATTAACTTACTCACACAAGTGGAGGGTACGCCACTTAATGGTACGGATGAGTTAGACCCGATTGAATTTGTGCGTACGATTGCCGCAGCACGTATTACCATGCCGCAAAGTTTTGTGCGTTTGTCGGCAGGCCGCCAAAGCATGCATGAAGGCATACAGGCCTTGTGTTTTGTAGCGGGAGCGAACTCGATTTTTTACGGTGAAAAATTACTCACTACGGCTAACCCAGAAGCAGCGACAGATAAAAAACTGTTTGCCAAACTTGGCATTCATCCGCTTTAAACGCAGTATTAATTTGTGATTAATGACCTAAAAGCCGAGCTTGAACAGCGTGCTGCCGATGGTTTAACACGTCGGCGTCGTTTGCTGCAAAGCGCACAATCTGCGTACGTGGTGGTGGATGGTCAGCCTGTGCTGTCATTTTGTAGCAACGACTATCTCGGTTTAGCCAATCACTCCAAGCTTAAAGCTGCCATGCAGCAAGGCATTGAACAGGCGGGTGTTGGTAGCGGCGCATCACATCTTATTACTGGCCATCATCAGTTCCACGATGCGCTTGAACAAGAGTTGGCAGAGTTTGTAGGCATGGATGATGCACTATTGTTTTCTACTGGCTATATGGCAAACATTGGTATGGTTACAACGATTGTCGGCCGTAATGATGTGATTTTTTCTGATAAATTAAATCATGCTTCGCTTAATGATGCAGCGGTGTTATCGCGCGCAAATTTGCAGCGTTACCCACACAATGACATGGCAGCGCTTGAAAGCTTGCTTAAAAAAGCCTGTGGAAATAGTAGCGCTAAACGCAAGCTAATAGTGGTTGATGCAGTATTCAGTATGGATGGTGATGTTGCTCCATTAGATAAAATACTGGCTTTGTGTGGGCAATATGACGCATATTGTTTGTTAGACGATGCACATGGTTTTGGTGTGCTGGGTAAAAATGGACGCGGTACGTTAAGTCATTTTGCATTAAGTTCGCCACGTATCATTTATATGGCAACACTAGGCAAAGCCGCTGGGGTGTCTGGTGCCTTTGTCGCGGCGAATCATGTGATTATTGATTATCTAAAGCAAAAAGCACGTACGCATATTTATACAACAGCAGCACCTCCCGCGCTTGCTTATGCCTTATCAGCAGCGTTAGAAATAATAAAAAATGGTGATGCATTACGCGTACATTTGAATAATTTGATTGCTACGTTAAAGCAATCGTTAAATTTAAAAAACTGGCAATTGATGGATTCGTCATCTGCCATTCAGCCATTGCTGATAGGAAGTAATGATGCAGCCATTCAGTTGAGTGAGTATTTGCTAACTTTGGGTATTTTGGTGCCAGCTATACGCCCGCCTACTGTGCCAGCAGGTACGGCCAGATTGAGAATTTCTTTGACTGCGGCACACAGTTTGCAAGATATAGAAAAGTTAGTGGAAGCGCTGTATTTAGCAGAGACCAAACAATGAGTGTTCATGTAAAAACGATAGGCACTGGGCCCAATTTGGTGTTAATTCATGGCTGGGGCATGAATAGTGCCGTGTTTCAGCCGCTAATTAAACCCTTATCTAAACTCTTTACATTGCATTTGGTAGATTTGCCAGGTATGGGCGAGAGCCGCCCAATCGAGCCATTTCATTTGCATGCACTGGCGGATGCAGTGGGGGAAAGTATTCCGGGTAAAGCTAATGTGCTGGGCTGGTCTTTAGGTGGATTAGTTGCCATGCGTATTGCCATGTCGCAGCCAGATCGTATCCGACGGCTAGTATTGGTGGGTTCTACACCAAGTTTTGTTAATAAGTCAGATTGGCAAAATGGCGTGGACCCTGCCGCGTTTGATGATTTTTCGCAAAAAGTAAATGAAAATTATCAAGCCACCATGATGCAGTTCTTAACTTTGCAGTGCATGGGAGCGAGTGATGCTCGTAGTACCGTGCGTCAGTTGCGCAGTGCTTTTGCTGATAAGCCTACACCCACGCAAACGACGTTGCAACGTGCTTTGCAAGTGCTGCTGGATACGGATTTGCGGGATGAAATGATCGATATTAGAAAGCCAACGTTATTGATTCATGGAGATCGCGATACGCTAGCACCGGTGCAAGCAGCACATTGGATGTCGCAGCATTTACCGTTAGGGTTTTTACGTGTGATTGCAGGGGCGTCGCATGCGCCATTTTTATCACATCAAACCCAATTTATTGAAGCATTAATACAATTTTTAGAACCAGACCAGCAATAGCTCATTCCAATCTATCAGTTACCGAAACTAAGCAGTATAAGCCCATGAACCAAATAAGCTCGAGTTTGAATAACACGCCTGCCCCACATGATATTTACCACATGGATAAAGCCCGTGTGCGTGCTTCGTTTGATCGCGCCGCCAACAGTTATGATGCGGCTGCCGTACTGCAAAAGACTGTGCGTGAAGAAATGCTAAACCGTTTGGATCTGGTTAAGATTACCCCGCAAACCATACTGGATATGGGCTGTGGCACTGGTCATGCAAGTTTGGCTTTAGCACATCACTTCAAAAAAGCACAGGTGCTGTCGCTGGATATAGCCATGGGTATGCTTAAAAAGGCGCAAAATATATCCTCTATACAGAAACTGAAAACACTGTTGGGCATTGGTCAGCAGCAATATCTGTGTGCTGATATTGAACATCTGCCAATCGCTGATAACAGCATCGGTTTGCTTTGGTCTAATCTGGCTGTGCAGTGGTGCAATGATTTGGATTTGGTGTTTAGCGAGGCGCAACGTGTGTTGCAGCCGGAAGGACTGCTGATGTTCAGCACATTTGGCCCTGACACACTCAAAGAACTACGCGTCGCCAGTCATATCGATGGTGAACATGTCAGTGTCAGTCGCTTTATTGACATGCATGATATTGGCGATGCTCTGGTACGCGCTGGTTTCAGCGCGCCTGTGCTGGATGTAGAGCGCTATACGTTGACCTATGATGATGTAATGGACGTGATGCGTGATTTAAAGGCGATTGGTGCGCATAACGCGGCGGATGGTCGAACGCGAGGTTTACAAGGTAAGGGTTTTTTGAAAAACCTGACGGATAATTACGAGAAATTCAGGCAGGGCGATAAGGCGCAAGGTGGTAAGTTGCCCGCCACATTTGAAGTCGTTTATGGGCATGCCTGGAAAGTCACGCCTAAACAAAAAATAAGCGATGGCGTATCACCCATCACTTTTCGCGCAAAATAATGACGTAGCGATCGCTCATGCAAACACAATCCTACTTTATTACTGGTACTGACACTGATGTGGGTAAAACCTATATAGCCAGCAGTCTGATTAGGCATTTTGCTCAGATGAATGTGAACGTGCTTGGCATGAAGCCTGTTGCGGCGGGTTGCGAACTAGTTAATGGTCAGTTACTCAACGGAGATGTTAGTCAGTTGCTGCAAGCCAGTAATATTAAAGCACCGCTAGCACTGATTAATCCTTATGCTTTTCAAGCTGCCATAGCGCCCCATATCGCGGCAAAACAGGCAGGAGTGACAGTTTCCTTAGAGGTTATCGCCACCGCATTTAAGCAGTTAACTCAGCTGGCTGATGTGGTGATTGTCGAAGGTGCTGGTGGTTTGTGTGTGCCACTTAACGAGTGTGAAACTACCACTGATTTAGTGGTAAAACTCAATCTACCAGTGATTTTAGTCGTTGGCATGCGCTTAGGTTGTATTAATCATGCACTACTCACGGTGCAAGCTATACAAGCCCGTGGACTAACGCTCACTGGCTGGGTGGCTAATCAGGTAAGCGGTGAAATGACAGCATATCAGGAGAATTTTGATACTTTAAAACAGATGATTGCTGCCCCATGTTTGGCACAAGTAAAGTGGAATGAAGCAGTGCGCTTTTAAGCTAGATAGAGTCGATGCTTATCTATGTAATCAATCACGGCATCTGGCATTAAGTATTGCGTGCTTTTGCCTAAATTGAATTGAGCGCGAATTGCTGTGGCGGAAATATCTAAAGCAGTCACCGCTTGCATAGTGATATGTCCAGCCGCGGTGTGAATTAAATCATCGTGATGTTCAGTGTAGTGATTATGCAGTAAGGTTTGCAATTCGGCTGCCAATGCTCGTAGTGGTTCCTCAGTAGGGCGTTTCACCAGCACGATATGGCAAAGCTCAAGTAGCTCATTCCAGCGGTGCCAGGTATTAAATTTCATAAAAGCATCACTGCCCATCAGCAAGCAAATACTGATTTCTTTACCTAATTCGTCACGCAAGCTTTGTAATGTGTCGTATGTATATGAAGCCCCTGCACGGCCTAATTCGCGCTCATCCAGTTTAAATTTCGGGTTGCTACTGATGGCTAGGTTTACCATAGCTACACGATGCTGCGCCGATACGCTAGGCTGAGTTTTATGGGGCGGATTAGCCGATGGAATAAAACGTACCTCATCAAAATTTAACTCATCTGCTAGTTCTTGCGCAATACGCAAATGACCATAATGAATAGGATTAAAAGTACCACCCATAATGCCAATGATGTTGTGTGCAGAAGTGGTCATTCACTAATGGTGTTAATTATGCGAGTGTAGATTAAGCCCGTACTTGACCATCGCCCAGCACCACATATTTGACGGAGGTTAAGCCGTTTAAGCCTACAGGGCCACGGGCATGTAATTTGTCAGTAGAAATTCCAATTTCAGCACCCAAGCCATATTCAAAGCCATCAGCGAAGCGAGTAGAAGCATTGACCATGACCGAACTGGAATCTACTTCACGTAAAAATTGACGTGCTTTTGTATAGTTTTCTGTGACTATTGCTTCGGTATGTTGTGATGAATGCTCATTAATATGCGCAATCGCTTCATCCAGACCGCTGACTACTTTGCTCGAAATAATGGCAGCTAAATATTCCGTGTAATAGTCTTCAGCCGTTGCAGGTTTTGCTTCACTGACCAGCGCACAAGTTTCTACACAACCGCGAATTTCAATGCCTTCAGCTATTAACATTTTGGCGATTTTTGGCAACATTTCTTTCGCCACGGAGCGTGCAATCAAAAGTGATTCGGCTGTGTTACAGGTACCTAAACGCTGCGTTTTGCTATTTTCTACGATCGCTAAAGCTTTAACCAAATCTGCATCATCATCCACGTATACATGGCAATTACCGTCTAAGTGCTTAATCACTGGGATGCGCGCTTCATTGCTGATGCGTTCAATTAAACCTTTACCGCCACGTGGCACAATCACATCAACGTACTGTTTCATGGTAATAAGTTCGCCTACCGCTGCGCGGTCGGTCGTTTCAATCACTTGTACAGCTGCAGTTGGTAAGCCCGCCTTTGTTAAGCCTTCATGCACTAATTTAGCCAATGCTTGGTTGCAATGGATTGCCTCGCTACCACCACGTAAAATCGCCGCATTGCCGGATTTAATACACAATCCAGCAGCATCTACCGTCACGTTTGGCCTAGCTTCGTAAATAATGCCAATCACTCCTAAAGGCACGCGCATATTGCCAATTTGTATGCCAGAAGGGCGATATTTCAAATCAGTAATTTCGCCGATTGGGTCGTGAAGTGTGGCGATTTGTTGTAAACCTTCAACCATTGTTGCGATACTTTTTTCAGTCAGCGCTAAGCGGTCTAACATGGCGGCTTCCATGCCAGCAGCTTTGGCGGCATCTAAATCCAGTTGATTAGCGGCAAGCAGGGCAGTTTTCTCGCGGATAATCGCTTGTGCAATGGTAGTGAGCGCAAGATTTTTAGTGTTAGCATCGGCCTTAGCCATCGCGCGTGAGGCGGCGCGGGCTTGTTGACCAACTTTCTGCATGTAATCTTTAATATTCATTATTTACTCTTTAATTTTGAGCGAGTCTTACTGGTTTTTTACTGTGACTTTTGCTTCGGTAGGCGGCTTCAACCGCCAATTTTGCCCACTTTACTGCTTCTGCTGGTTCATCATATATTTCTGCTGGTGCTAGATAGTTAAGACATTTTTACCACTTTATCTGCTCGATTATAAGTAAATGGTGTTAATCCTTTAGCTTCAAACAATACAGCAGTCGTATTATCCACTTTAAGGTATAGCGTCTCATCTGCTATCAAACCGAACATCATGCTATCGTAATATAAACCGTAGCCACTAAACATTTTTCGTGCTGTCACGCCACCGAATGGTTGAAATATTTCTTTTACAAATTCAACAAACTCAGACATATTAAGTTATTTTGGCTGATTAGCCACGCTTGCTAGCCCTATTTTTGCTAGGCTCTATTCTTGCTAGCCCATAGCATAGCCGTGAAATCTCAAGCCAGGCATCGCCTTGCATCATGCCTTTAGCGATTTTATCAATGTCAGTTAGTTTGGCTAAAGCCGCATCTAACTGGCGTAAACTTAGGCGGCTTAAAGCACGCCTGACCATATTTTGTCTGTCACCAAAGATACGCGCCTGCGTCATGACATTGTTCAGGTTTTCGCCTCTAGCTTCGGCATGCTTGATGCGCACCAGAGGCCGTAACACCCACATCAGCGGATTCATTACCGCCACCGCCTGTTCACCTTCATCTTGCAAGCCTTGAGCTATGCGTACTGCACGTTCAGCATCACCTGCTAATACGGCTTCACCCAGTTGAAACGCATCAAAGCGCGATACATTCAGCACCGCTGCACGTACTTCACTGTCGGTTAGCTTTCCCGCAGGGTAGAGTAATCCCAGCTTTTGAATCTCTTGGTGAGCTGCCAGTAAATTGCCTTCTACTTGATTGGCAATAAACTCCAAAGTAGTGTTGTCGGTGTTTTGTCCTTGTTGGCTCATGCGTTGCGCTATCCATTGTGGAAGCGTATGAATACTCACTTCATTCAATGTAATGCAAACGCCAACCTGCTCTAAACTATTAAACCAAGCACTATTCTTAGTATCGCGCTCTAAGGTCGGCAATACAATAATCACTGTGGTGTCAGTCATGGGCTGATTTGCCAATTGTGCTAGAGCCTTGCCGCCTTCTACCCCGGGTTTTCCGGTCGGTACATATATTTCAAGCAAACGCTGGCTAGAAAATAGCGACATCGATTGGTCGAAATGATTTAATTGTTGCCAATTAAAATAACGATCAACAGTAAAGCTAGTGCGCTCATCACAACCCGCTTGGCGTGCACTCAGTCTAATCAAATCCAAACACTCTTTTTGTGCTAGCGGTTCATCACCTACTAATACATATAAGGACTGTAAGCCTTTTTTCAAGCTCGCTTCAAGTTGTTCTGGTTTTAGAAGCATGATTAAAAAACTAGTGCTTCAATTGAGCAGAACAATTAGGGCTTGGCGCTTGTATCATCGCTGCTGGCTGATGCAGGTTTGTAGTGAGTTAAACGACGAAGTAAATTATTTACTACATCGCTATGCATGTTTTCATTTAATGCGGCTTCTTCACCTTGTTTAGCTAATAATTCTGCATCGCTGTATGAAAAATCGCGCTGCGCTTCTATAGTCTGTTCTGGGCCCCAAACAGGGTCTTTAGCACCGCGTAAACGATAATGTATGCGGTAAAACAACTGATATTCTTTTACCACACCACTACCGCTGAGTGAGAGAATTTTTTTCTCACTTTGTTCATTGGTGAGTTCCAGCAACACATCTGCATTGTCTGCCGTGGGAAGCACTTTAATGTTATTAGCCTCTAAGTTTTTGCGCAAAGTTTTGGATATGCTGAGCGTGCTACCTTGTAAGTGAATGCTATCAAAAGCCACCGCAACTTGTCCACGAAGCTCAAAGCCACATGCAACTAGTAAGCTGGCAATTATCAAAAAAGTAAGGGCTAGACGCAAAATTCGAAACATAGTTTCACTCCATTAGCCCACGACAATATTAACAAGTTTGTCGGGTACAACAATTATTTTACGCACACTTGCGCCATCAATTAAATATTTTTGCACGAATGGCTGTTCTAGCGCGTGTTTCTCAATGGTAGCTTTATCTGTTGTGCGCGCTACCGTGATACTGCCACGCAATTTGCCATTTACTTGAATCACCAGTTCAAGTTCATCTTGCACCATTGCTGCCTTGTCGGCAATAGGCCAGCTAATGTCGAGAATATTACTGTGAGGGCACAACTCTGTCCACAAAGCTTGGCAGATATGCGGCACAATTGGCGATAGCAATAAAACTGCGTTTTGTAATACTTCTTGACGCACTGCGCGCGTGGTTTCGTCTGTACTTTCAACTTTAGTTAGCGTGTTCATCACTTCCATTACTGATGAAATTGCAGTATTAAATGAGTGCCGACGGCCATAATCATCTGCTACTTTTTCGATAGTTTGATGCAATTGCAAACGTAGATTTTTCAGGTCATTGGTAAGCTCACCGCTGGTATAAGCTGCAACTGTGCCTAATTGTAAGTGGTCGTAGCAAGCTTTCCATAGGCGGCGTAAAAAACGATTGGCACCTTCCACACCACTGTCTGCCCATTCCAGGCTTTGCTCTGGTGGCGCAGCAAACATCATAAACAAACGTGCGGTATCTGCGCCGTAGTTATTAATGAGCGCTTGAGGGTCTACCGTGTTGCCTTTAGATTTGCTCATCTTAGAGCCGTCTTTTAGCACCATGCCTTGCGTAAGCAGCTTGGTAAAAGGTTCGTCATTTTTAAGCAAGCCCACATCGCGCATGAGTTTGTTAAAAAAGCGCGCATAGAGCAAATGCAAAATCGCATGCTCGATGCCGCCGATGTATTGATCAACCGGCAACCAATAGTTAGCGCGCTCATCAACCATTGCTTTATCGCTATCAAAACTGGCGTAGCGCGCAAAATACCAAGATGATTCAAAAAACGTATCTAAGGTGTCGGTTTCACGCGTGGCTTTGCCGCCACAAGTGGGGCAGGTAGTTTCATAAAAGCTAGCATCTTTTTTAATGGGTGAGCCTACGCCGTCCATCACGACATCTTCTGGCAATACTACGGGCAATTGGTCGGCGGGTACAGGTACTTCGCCACAGCTAGCGCAGTGGATAATTGGGATTGGACATCCCCAATAACGTTGGCGCGAAACGCCCCAGTCACGTAAGCGGAATTGTGTGCGTTTTTTACCAAGGTTTTTAGTAGAAAGTACACTAGAAATCGCATCAGTAGCGGCATCGAAATCTAAACCATTAAATTGAGATGACGCAAATAAAACACCGTGTTCTGTCACTGGCAGAACGTCATCATCAGTATTTTTAATTACCGCTTTAATTGGTAAGTTATATTTATTGGCAAACTCGAAATCGCGTTCATCATGGGCGGGTACCGCCATTACAGCGCCTTCGCCGTAGCTAATGAGTACGTAATTGGCAACCCAAACTGGTAGTTGTTCACCATTGAGCGGGTGCGTAACAAATAAACCAGTCGCCATGCCTTTTTTTTCAGCAGTGGCGACATCAGCCTCTGCCACGCTACCGAGTTTGCATTCATCAATGAAAGCTTGTAGTGCAGGATTATTTTGTGCCGCAAACGTGGCAAGTGCATGTTCAGCGGCAACAGCCACATAAGTAGCACCCATTAAAGTATCTGGACGAGTGGTGTAGACTTTTAGATTGTCGCTTTGACCCACAATAGGAAACTCGACTTCGCAGCCGTAGCTTTTGCCTATCCAGTTGCGTTGCATGGTTTTAACTTGCTCAGGCCAGCCATCTAGTTTGTCTAAATCATTTAAAAGCTCATCCGCATAGGCAGTAATTTTCATGAAATATTGTGGAATATCGCGCTTTTCGACGACTGCGCCACTGCGCCAGCCTTTGCCATTAATCACTTGCTCATTTGCTAAAACGGTCTGGTCTACAGGGTCCCAATTCACTGTTGCAGTTTTTTTATAGATTAAGCCTTTTTTGAAAAGCTCGGTAAATAGCCATTGCTCCCAACGGTAATACTCTGGTTTGCAAGTCGCAATTTCTCTACCCCAATCTACCGCTAAACCCAACTGTTTAAGCTGGGTTTTCATGTGTTCAATATTGCTGTAGGTCCATTTGGCAGGGGCAGTTTTATTGGCAATCGCAGCGTTTTCTGCAGGTAAACCAAAGGCATCCCATCCCATGGGTTGCATGACATTAAAGCCACGCATACGGTGAAAACGGCTTAGCACATCCCCAATGGTGTAGTTGCGAACATGACCCATATGCAAACGACCAGATGGGTAAGGGAACATAGATAAACAATAGTATTTTGTCCTGTTTGAAGCTTCAGAGGCCGCAAAGGTTTTATTGTTTTCCCATGATTGTTGCGCAGTTTGTTCGATTTCTTTGAAAGGGTATTGCTGTTGCATGTGAGTAGCTTATTGGTTAATTTTTTAGATGTGGAATTATACCTTGTAGGATGTTAATAAGCGAAGGAGGTTGCGGCACGCCTAATTCAATATCTTACTTATTAAGATTGAGTTTAAATTGCAGTAGCAAGTAGCATCTTAACTTCATTTGTTCCGCTATCCCCGAAAGATATTATCCATGCAGTATTTGGATTATCGAGTTCTGTTGGGTCTGCATCAACTTTCCAATTTAAGCCAATTTTAGCGTGCTCCCAAATTACTGATTTTAAGAACTTAAGCTCTTTTATAATTAGTGCGCGCGCACTAATTTTCTTTTGTTGTTCTAATTCAATTACGTTTTCTTTATAAGGGTTGGCGCTGTGCAAGTATCCACCCGCAGTTTTATAGATTGATATCAATCTATCATGTGCGAGTTTTGCAGTTGACTCGCTAAAGTGCTTTGTGCCATCAGACATTACTGTCAGTGAGCTTAATGGACGTGGCAAAGAATGAGGGCTAATTTTGGAAAGCTTAACAAGTATTTCGCTAGCATTCCAATCGGCGGTGTAATCACCTTTATCTTTATTATTTGATGCTGCATCAATCTGGCGTAATCGCTGGTAACGAAACTCATCTGCGACTATTGAAGAAAAGGTGATAAGTTCAACGATGCGACGTATTTGGAGGAATAGAAATTCGTTATCTATATCAATTTGTAAGTGGCTTTTTTGCACCAAGAATTCGATTCGTAGAGCGAAAACGACTTTTGACTTCAACCATTTGTCGCAAATAAATATCATGCGGCCGAGTTGGCGAAGTCATATTAATAAGTCGATTTTGAATTTAAAGAATTACAACATTAGTCTTAAACCAAAGATGCAAAAATCTCTTCTTTAATCTTATTCATATCACCCAAACCATTCACTTTCACATGCTTAGGTGCGCCAGCTTCACCGCTATTTGCCCATGTTGAGTAGTAGTTCACTAGTGGCTTGGTTTGGCTATGGTAAACGTCTAAGCGATTTTTAACGACTTCTTCTTTGTCGTCTTCGCGTTGTACTAAATCTTCACCGCTTACATCATCTTTGCCTGCAACTTTTGGTGGGTTAAATTTAATGTGATAAGTGCGGCCACTTGCTGGGTGGCTACGGCGACCGCTCATGCGTTCAACAATCGCTGCATCTGGCACGTCAATTTCTACTACGTAATCAATGCCAACGCCAGCATTTTTCATGGCTTCCGCTTGTGGGATGGTGCGTGGGAAACCATCGAACAAAAAGCCTGCCTGGCAATCAGCATCTTTAATACGTTCGCTTACTAAGCCAATAATCACTGCATCCGGCACTAAACCGCCGCTATCCATGAAGCTTTTAGCCTCTAAACCTAGCGGCGTACCTGCTTTAACTGCAGCACGTAACATATCACCAGTAGAAATTTGTGGAATGTTGAATTTTTCTTTAATGAAAGTTGCTTGCGTACCTTTGCCAGCGCCTGGTGCGCCTAATAAGATGATTCTCATGCTTTTATGCTCCGTAAAAGATGCGAAATTATATCAGGGAGATGATTTGAGCGAAATTTTAAATGTGAGCGGACATGATTTTATAGCTATACAGCCTTATATTAAGCCTATTTTAACTATAGTACCCATATGGGCTATATGAAGAAATACTGGCTTTGGTTATGGTGCGTTAAGTAAAAAAACTATATGGGGTAATAATCATGTTAAATAAACTAATTATCGCAGTTATGTCTTTCGCCTTTATGGTGTCAGCAGAGGCAACTACTGTCAGCCTCAAATACCTATCACCAAATCAGACTGTTATTTCAAATACTACAGTGAACGGTCAGGCTATAGGTAATGCTTATATTGGCAGTTATAATTTAGCCGTACAAAATAATGGAGTGACCTCGAATATCGTCGCTTTTTGTGTGGATCCATATCAGCTCGCATCAACATCGTTTGCTAATTACACAGCAAAAACATTGGCAGTAACGGATTTTACAGTTAATGGTAACACTGGCGCTGCGCAAATTGCTAGTGCCGCTACACGATTTGCTGATGTACAAAAGCTATATGATAACGCGTACAGTACAGTGTTTAGTAGCGCTGCTGCAGCGGCAGGTTTTGATTATGCACTGTGGGAACTTTTCTTTGATGATTCAAATGTGAATACTGGAAACATTAAGAAAAACAGTGGTTCAAATTCCGCTGCATTGGCTCAGGCTAGTATTTTATTAAATAGTTTATCTGGCTGGAGTGTAACCAACGCTTATACACTTACTTTTTATGAAAGTGACAAATATCAAAATTTTTTACAAGCAACTCCTACACCGCCGTCAGCTGTTCCATTGCCAGCAGCGTTACCATTAATGTTGTCAGGTTTGGGTCTTTTTGGGATAGGTGCTAGTCGCCGTAAAGGCAAAGCTGTTACTGTATAACTGTAAATTGTAGTTAGCTAATAAAGGCGTCATTGGCGCCTTTATTGTTTTTACTTAGCTAAAAAACTATAAGGTTTTTGCTGCAATATAGTTAGCAATGTTTACAAATTGCGATACAGATAAATTTTCGGCACGTAGCTTCGAATCAATGGCCAATTGATTAAAATCACTGTGATCTAATAAGTCTTTAAGTGTGTTGCGCAGTGTTTTGCGACGCTGACCGAATGCACTTAATACTACTTTTGCAAATAGTTTTTCATCGACTGCCGTGGAGGGCCGCGTGGCATGTGGCACGCAGCGTACAAAAGCTGACTCTACTTTAGGTGGTGGATCAAAGGCTTCTGGTGGCACGGTAAGTAAATGCTCCATGTGCAATTTGTATTGCAACATGACGCTTAGGCGCCCATACGCTGCTGTTGATGGTGCGGCTACCATACGCTCCACAACTTCTTTTTGCAGCATAAAATGCATATCAATAATAGTTTGCACATTGTCGAGCAGGTGAAACAGAATCGGACTTGAAATATTGTAGGGTAGGTTGCCAACGACGCGGATGCGTTTACCTATGCTGGAAAATTCAAATTTGAGTGCATCAGAGTTGTGAATGGTGATTTTACTAACCGGGTAGAAGCTTTGCATCCAACTGATAATATCGCGATCAATTTCTACCACATGCAGGTGCTGTAGCTGTTTAATTAAAGGCTGGGTAAGCGCACCTAGGCCCGGGCCAATTTCCACCATTAAATCATCAGCTTGTGGCGTGATGGCGTTGACTAAAGCTTGAATAATCGATTGATCGGTTAGGAAATTCTGACCGAAGCGTTTTTTGGGGATGTGTTTCATACAGGCTTAATTTTTACGACCACTTTTTTAGATAGCTCAATCGCTAATTCAATAGCTGCCAACATGCTGCCTATTTCAATGCCACTTTTACCAGCCAAATCTAAAGCAGTGCCGTGATCGACCGATGTGCGAATAATAGGTAAGCCAAGTGTGACATTAACGCCAGTCCCAAAACTGGCATGTTTAAGTACTGACAAGCCTTGATCGTGGTACATAGCTAAAAAAGCGTCAGTAGTTGCAAGGTTGCTTTGTGAAAACATAGTGTCGGCGGGCAGTGCGCCGATTAAGTTCATGCCTTCAAGCCTTAGTTTATCTAATACTGGGTTGATGATATTGATTTCTTCCATGCCTAAATAGCCGCCTTCACCCGCATGCGGGTTTAAGCCTGCAACTAAAATGCGTGGATTAGCTAAACCAAATTTATGCACTAAATCATCATGCAAGATTCGTATGGTTTTTTCTAAATGTGGTTGAGTAATTGCCGCGCTGATGCTGCTTAATGGCAGGTGTGTGGTGGCAAGTGCGATACGCATGCCACCGCCAACCAACATCATCACCACTTGTGGAGTATTGGTCAACTCAGCTAAAAATTCGGTGTGACCGCTAAAGGCAATGCCAGCATCGTTGATGATGCCTTTGTGTACTGGGGCTGTGACCATTGCATCAAACCTGCCCGCAACGCAGTCTTGTGTGGCGAGTGTGAGCATGTCTAATACCGCGCTGCTATTGCTCTCATCTAATTGCGCCACAACTGTTTTATTTTTCAGCGGTACATGCTTTACGACGAGCGTGCCATTGCCTCGGTGCGGCGATGTGTCAGTGGCTATATATTGTGTAACTTTAAGCGGAATATCCAGTAGTTTGGCGCGCGCGGTTAAGGCTTCGATATCAGCAAATACAACAATATTCGCAGCAATGGCTTGATGTGCAAGCATTGCGCATAAGTCTAAGCCGATGCCGGCAGGCTCGCCTGAAGTAATAGCGATGATAGGTAGGGAATTACTCACGTATTGGTTTAACCTAAATATTTTCGCTTAAAATTCGACTGACTTATATTATCATTTCTGAATGTTATGTTTAGAACTGGTCTTCCAGGCGATACTCAACATAAGCCCGATCACGCAACTCGTTCAGCCAATCTTGATATGCCTCTTCTGATTTACGCGCACGGATCTCTTGACGCGCTTTTAGGCGTTCCGCCTCTTTACTCATGTCTTGCTGGCGGCGATCTAATACTTGAATTAGATGCCAGCCAAACGGCGTGCGTACCGGGTCGCTAATCTGATTGATCTTTAGTTCATTCATTGCCTTTTCAAACTGTGGCACAGTATCGCCAGGATTTACCCAGCCTAAATCGCCACCATTATTGGCTGATCCATCTTCTGAGTATTGGCGTGCCATGTCTTCAAATTTAACACTTTTATTGTCTATACGTTCTTTAATGCCTTCTAATTTGCGTTTGCCATCGGCTTCTGAAAGCACTTCGTTGAGCTTGATGAGGATGTGCCTTACATGTGTTTGTTCAACTATTAATGGTGCGCCACCACCACGTTTATTAGTAAGTTTAAGAATATGAAAACCGTTTGGGCTACGTAAAGGTTGTGAAACTTCACCAACTTGCATCGTTTTAAGTGCATCAGCAAATAATGCAGGGATTTGTGCTACGGATTTCCAGCCTAGATTGCCACCTTCAAGCGCATTGGGTGCATCAGAACTGCTTGCCGATACCTCTGCAAAACTTACGCCACTTTGTAGTTTCTTGACGACATCATCAGCCTTAGCTTTTAGCTTTTGCAGGACTTCAGGTGAGCTATCATCTGGTGTGCGAATTAGAATGTGTGATATTTCATACTCACCTTGATTACCACCACTTGCCGCTTGTGTGGTCAGAAAGCTATCTATTTCAGCATCAGTCACGTTGATGCGATTATCTACTTCACGTTCACGAAGACGTGCCAATATGACCTCTGTACGAATATCTTCACGAAATTTTGGGAAGCTAACGCCATCTTTTTCCAGTGCTTGTTTGAATTCTTCTAGCGGCAATTTATTTTGTTCTGCGATACGTTCGATAGTCTTATCTAGTTGTGTATTGTCAACTTTTATTCCACTTTGTGCTGCAAATTGCAACTGTAGACTGTCTGAAATCAAGCGTTCTAAGACTTGTTTTTGTAACACATTATCTGGCGGTAGAGGTGTACCTTGTTTTTCTAGTTGTGCTTTTACCGATTTAATATGGTCATTAAGCTCTTGTTCAGTAATGACGCCTTGATCTACCACTGCCACAATCCGATCCATTGGATTGATTTCGTTGGCTGCATGAACAGCATGGTTGAAAAATAATGGAAGGCATAGCACTAACAAACGAAGCACAGTAAAAAGTCTAAATATATTGGTTAATTTCATGAGTTTTTATGGTCACAAGGTGTAATTTTAAGGAGAGTAATTCTGCTGTCTGGTAGTATCTGGAAGTTGATTGATTGGTTGATACCCGCTTACATCACGTTTTATGAGTTGGAGCGGATTTGAGCCAATAGAAGCAAGGCCACTAAGCTCAAGTTGAAAAAATATACCATAATTCGCTTGGCCTGTGGGTGTGGAAAAAGCTGTGGGCGTGGAAAAAGCTGTGGGTGTGGAAACGCGTTGTATCACGGTGCGGGTTTGCCAGCAACCTGCGTCATACTCTAAACCCGCCAAACCTTCAATAGGTTGGTGATCACTTAATGAATAGTTCCAGCGACCAATACCATACCAGCCTTTGCCCAGTGACCATTGGCCTGATACATCAAATTGTCTAAGTATAGTATCTGATGGAGTAATTAAAGTATTGTTAGAGCGATAGCTGAAATTAAATACTTTGCCTGGTTCGGGATTGTAATGTGCTTGAAAGTTACTTCTATCCAGCTTATTAGTTTCTGGACTATATTGTATAAACGTATCGAAATTCCATTTACTAGATAATTTAGCGGAGAGTGAGCCAATAATATCGGAAGTACCACGTGTTGTTGGCAATTGTCCAGGCAATACTACTTTTTGATCAGTAAAATAAAAACGTTGGCCTATAGTAGCAGCAATACGCTCTTCACCTGAATTATTATCTATCATGCGCGATGTCACTGCTAAGCTTAGTTGATTGGCATTATTGATGCGATCGTTGCCTGTAAACTGGTTTTCACTAAATAAGGTACCAAAATTTAAGTCGGCAATGCTGGTATCGAAAATAGGTAGTTGATCTTGGTTTTTGTAGGGTATGTATACATAATACATTCGCGGTTCAATCGTTTGCGTATAGCTGTTTTTAACGATATTCACTTGACGGTCAAAGTACAAACCACTATCTAAGCTGAAAATGGGTAAGGCGCGTGAGGCTGTATTGTTAGTAACATTTACGCCATTTATAACAAAGTCATTGTTCTTGAGGCTGTAACTTGTCATATTGACACCAAACTTTGGTGTGATAAAACCATATGGTTTTAAAAATGAAGCAGTGATGGTTGGGTAGGCTACAGCGCGACTACCCGTAGCCGCTAGAGGTGCTTTTGGGTCCCTGTCAAAGTAAGTATACTGGCTAACCAGGTTGGTGGTGAAGTTATCCCAGTCTTTGCTTGCTGAGAGATTGAGTTGTGGCAAAACTTGGTAGGGGAAGGATAATTCATCAAGGGTTTGGTATTTTTGTACTAAACCATAAAACGACCATATGCTGCCAGAGTAGGCAATGTGGGCGCCTTGAGGCAAATTAACAGTACTAGTATTGATAATACGAGTAGACAAATCTGAAAAATATTGATTATCGGATACTTTTTCGAAGTCATAGCCAGCTGACCAGCCATTACCAAAGTTCTGTGTGTGTTGTAGATTTAAGTAATATCTTCTATTTCCAGTTTCTTGGTCATTATTCATATATTCAACATTATCTATACCAAAATAGCGCTCATCTAAATAGCGAAACTGGCCTTGTAATTGCACTCCGCGTTTACTTAAGTAGCGTGTTCCAAATGTGGCATCCATATTGGGTGCAATATTCCAGTAGTAAGGGACTGTGACTTCGAAACCAGTGCTGCTGGTACTACCTACCGAAGGTGTAATTAAACCGGATTGTCTTTCGCCGCTAAATGAGAAGCTTAGGTAAGGTGAATATAATAGCGGCACACCTTTAAATTGAATATAAGCATTTTTAGCGACGGTTGTTTGCGTATAACTATCAAGCGTGAGATCTGTAGATTTTATATACCAGTCATCTACACCTGCTTCACAAGTAGTGTAACGCGCGTTTTTTAAACGTTTTTTATCAGGTCCTTCAAATAATATCATTTTGGCATCAGCACGCGATGAAACAGAGCTATTGGCACTACTAACTGGGTCATTATTCTCAGTATCCAATTGAGAATCTAAACTGCCACTAGATGCATTATTGTATAGTGCAGCTTGGTTAACAGTGTTGGTATTGCTAACATTATCAGCAGGCTTGACCGGCGTGCTTAGTCGCTTATCCAAAATAATTGAGGCATTAGGCATTTCGCCAGAGCTATCTGACATAACCATACGAATTTCAGGACCTGTGACATGCCCATTAGGGGTATCTATACGTGTATTACCTAGTGCATGTAATTCGTCATTCTGAATATTGTAATCAATAGTATCACCACGTAAAGTTTGTTCGTCTTTTCGCACAATCGCGTCACCGCTAGCATGTACCATGCGATCAAAATGCATTTCTAACGTATCGCCTTCAATTTGCAGGGTTCCTGCAGGCTCTGGTGGATTCTCTAGTGTTAAGCTCAATATCTCGGCGTGACCAAGCGTACTTTTCATGAAAAAAAGCGAGGCGCAAAATGCCATCAAATAGTGTTTTGCTGAATAAGAAAAAGATGGTTGGTTATACAATGGCTTATGCAATTTATAGTGAGTCAAATGACAGAGCGCTGGTTTGGGCTATCTGTCAGTTTAAGGATTTAATTTAAAGTAATAAAACTGCAAATATCCAGTGAGTGATAAAATCGCACAAAACGACGTTTTAATCAATCTAAATATGGTCTTTAGCTGGATAAAAGGTCTGTAAATCGACGGTCATTTTACCTTGAAAGTAGCAAGTAAACAGAAATATGGATAGAAAAAAACAATTAACTCGCTGGTTAAATCTTGTGTTAAAAAATGAGAGATTCACTCTTACAACTGCCTCTGCGGACGCGAGTTTTAGACGTTATTTTAGAGTACATTTAAGTGATAAAACATTGATAGCAATGGATGCGCCGCCAGTGCAGGAGAATTGTGCGCCTTTTGTACAAGTGGCCGAGCTCTTAGTTCAAGCAGGTTTAAATGCCCCACAAATAATCGCACAAGATTTAGCGCAAGGTTTTTTATTGCTGACTGATTTAGGTGATATTACCTATCTAAGTGTGCTCGATGATACTACCGCGCCTAATTTATATCGTGATGCCAATCGTGCTCTGATTCAATTGCAGTTGGCTAGCCAGCCTGGCGTACTGCCTAATTATGATGTGGCTTTACTTAATCGCGAGCTGCAGTTATTTCCTGATTGGTATATTGCACAACATTTGCAAACGACGCTGGATGATAAACAAAAGGCCGTGTTGCAAAACACATTTGACGTGTTGACTGCGAATATTTTAGCGCAGGGACAGGTCTATGTGCATCGAGATTATCACTCACGTAATTTGATGGTGACGACAGAGAATAATCCTGGTATTTTAGATTTTCAGGATGCGGTATATGGCGCGATTACTTATGATTTGGTGTCGCTGTTAAAAGATGCTTATATCGCATGGCAAGAAGAACAAGTGATTGATTGGCTGGTGCGTTACTGGCAAGAAGCACGTAAAGCGGGTTTGCCCGTACCAGCTGATTTTTCAGAGTTCTATCGTGATTTTGAATGGATGGGTGCGCAGCGACATATTAAGGTGCTGGGTATTTTTGCACGTTTGTATCATCGCGATGGTAAAGACGGCTATTTAAAAGATATGCCATTGGTGATGGATTATCTACGCCGTGTTTGTGGACGCTATATAGAACTGCGCCCTATGCTCAAGCTACTCAACACTTTAGAAGGGCATGCCGAGAAGGCGGGCTATACGTTTTGAGAGCTATGATTCTAGCTGCTGGCCGCGGAGAACGTATGCGACCACTTACCGACCACACGCCGAAACCTTTACTAAAAGTGGCTGGAAAGTCTTTAATTGTGTGGCACATTGAACGTTTAAGTAAAGCTGGTTTTAACGAGATTGTGATTAATCACGCCCATTTGGGCGCGCAAATCGAAGCGTATTTGGGTGATGGCAGTGCGTGGAATGTCAGTATTCAATATTCGCCAGAAGCAACGGCTTTAGAAACGGCGGGCGGAATCGCCAATGCTTTACCCTTGTTATGCGACGATACACACCAAAATACACCATTTTTGGTAGTGAATGGCGATATCTACACCGATATTGATTTTGCACCATTGCGCAACGCGTTGCTTACGCCAAATCTTGCGCATTTAGTGATGATAGACAACCCACCGCAGCATCCCAATGGTGATTTTTCATTAAACACCTCTGGTCATGGCAAGTTGACAGCAGATGGCCTTGATAAGCTGACCTTTTCAGGCATTGGTGTCTATCATCCTGATTTATTTAATAGCGTAGTGCGTGGAGAAGCTGCTAAATTAGCGCCTTTGTTAAAACTGGCTATGGCTAAAGGGCTAGTCACGGGCCAGCATTATCAAGGCTTATGGCACGATATTGGTACGCCACAGCGCTTGTCTGAACTAGATGCCTCATTAAGAGTCGTATAAATTATGCAAAATTTAGAACAAGATATGCAGGAATTTCTGAAGCGCAGATTAGATTTTATGCGACGCATGGGTGAGGGAGTGGCCCTTATACCTACTGCGCCTGAAATCATTCGTAATCGAGATTCACATTATCCATATCGATTTGATAGCAATTTTTATTATTTAACTGGCTTTAAAGAACCAGAGGCGGTTTTGCTTCTTATTGCTGGTGAACAGTCTAAAAGTATTTTGTTCTGTCGTGATAAAGATTTAGAGCGAGAAATCTGGGATGGCTTTCGCTATGGACCCAATGCAGCAAAAGAACAGTTTGGCTTTGATGAAGCTTATTCAATCAGTCAGCTTGATGAGGTTGCGTTGATATATTTAGCTAATCAGCCGCAGTTATTTTTTAATCTAGGTGCTGATAAAATTTGGGACACCCGCGTGACGGGTTGGCTGAATAATTTGCGGACCAAGGCGCGTGATGGCATTACAGCGCCAACTAAAATTAGCGATGCAAGTCAGTTGATGGATGAAATGCGCTTGTATAAAACCCCTTTTGAAATTAATTTAATGAGGCGTTCTGCCAATATCGCGGCTGCTGCGCACAAACGTGCTATGCAATTTACTCAAGCTGGCATGCTGGAGTATGAGGTTGAAGCTGAGTTTTTGCATGAGTTTTATCGTGCTGGTGCACAAGCGCCCGCCTATACTAGTATCGTGGCAGGTGGCGCTAATGCATGTACGCTGCACTATATTGCGAACAATGCCAAGTTGAAAAATAGTGATTTATTGTTGATAGACGCGGGTTGTGAACTGGATGGATATGCTTCGGACATTACGCGTACTTTTCCCGTGAATGGTAAGTTCAGTGGCCCACAAAAAGAACTATACGAACTAGTGTTAGCTTCGCAAGCTGCGGCTATTGCGGTAGCTAATCCAAAAAACCATTGGAATGTGCCGCATGAGACGGCGTTAGATGTGTTGGTTCGTGGCTTTATTGACCTTGGATTATGCAAAGGCAACGTGGAGGAAGTATTAGAAACTGGCAGTTACCGTCAGTTTTATATGCATCGCACTGGACACTGGCTGGGCTTGGATGTGCATGATGTGGGCGAGTATAAAACTAAATCGGGTGACTGGCGTATGCTAGAAGCTGGCATGACGCTGACAGTTGAGCCAGGCTGTTACGTGCGCCCCGCGGAAAATGTACCTGAGCATTTTTGGAATATTGGCATACGCATAGAAGATGATGTGCTTGTGACGCCAAACGGTTGTGAAGTGCTGACAATCAATGCACCTAAAACGCTTGCTGAAATTGAAAGCGTAATGGCTAATTAATGCAACAAACTAAAGCATCAAGTGATATCACAATTGTTGGCGGCGGACCTGTGGGTTCTGTGCTAGCGCTTGCACTACAAGTCAATAGTTTCAATGTGACGATTTTAGAAGCGCGTGCCAAAGGTGCGTCTCATCATGATCAACGTGCGTTGGCTTTGTCTTACGGTAGCCGCGTGATACTGGAACAACTAGGTGTTTGGTCACGACTAGAAGCAAAAGCGACGGCGATTAGCACGATCCACATCTCGCAAAAAGGTAGTTTTGGCCGTACCAGATTAGATGCCAAAGAGCACAATCAACCAGCGCTGGGTTATGTAGTAGCTTATGGTGTATTAAGTGCGGCGTTAGACGAAGCTTTAAACCATAAAACGCAAGTGCAAGTTTTGTATCAGGCTGAAGCTAATCATATTAAGCCCGCCACGGACGTAGCAACAGTCACTTATACAATGAATGAAATGACGCAAACTGTGGCATCTTCTTTAGTGGTGCTTGCTGACGGCGGGCGTAGCCTAGAGGCGATAGCAGGCATCACGCGTGAAACTAAAGAGTATGGGCATGATGCGCTTGTGACTAAAGTGCGATGTGAACTACCCCACAACAACATCGCTTATGAGCGATTTACACCTATGGGGCCTGTCGCTTTATTACCTAACGGGTCGCACCAAGATTCAAAAGAGTTTTCATTGGTTTGGACGGGTAAACAAGAAGTTGTGGCTGAGTTATTAGCTTTGGATGATGTAACGTTTTTACAAAGCTTGCATCAACATTTTGGTGATAGAGTAGGGCGGTTTTTGCATGTAGATAAACGCATGTGTTTTCCGTTAAAAATGGCCAGTCTCAAGCCAACTTTTGCGTCACATTTGGTCGTGATTGGCAATGCTGCACAGACCATGCATCCAGTTGCAGGGCAAGGTTTTAACGTGGGTTTACGTGACGCTTGGCAACTAGCAGAAATTATCAATAATAGTGCGTTGACAACATTAGGCTCTAATCACATGCTCAATGCCTATCAGGCCACACGCAGTCAAGACACCAAACGCGGATTAATGTTTACCGATTTTCTAGTCAATATATTCTCTAATGACATTATTGGCGTATCAGCCGGGCGTGCTGCTGCACTTGGTGTGCTCGATATACTGAAACCTGTAAAAAGTCATTTGGTAAGTAAAATGAGTTTTGGTAAATAGCCTACTATGAATAATATTGATACCGATATCATTGTCGTGGGTGCTGGTTTGGTGGGCATTGCTGCCGCTGTCAGCCTAGCCCAAAAGACGCATGACAAAAGCTATCGTGTGGTATTAGTCGATCAGAAGTGCCCGAGTACAGCATTAACAGAAGCTTATGATAGCCGTATTTATGCAATTTCCCCTTCAACTGTGAGCTGGCTGCAAGAGTTAGATGTTTGGCAGATGGTTGATGCGGCGCGGATTAACCCGATAAAAGCCATGCACATTTTTGGCGATGCTAGGAGTAGTGAATTAAAGCTTTTAGCGAGTGATGCCAATGCAGTGAACTTAGGCTATATCGTTGAAAGTCAGCAATTAATGCACGCCTTGTGGCAAAAGCTGCAATTGCTTAATATAAAAGTCATTACTGGCATTGCCTGTCAAGCGCTTGCTTTAACGTCACAGCAAGTTTCGTTGACCTTAGTTAATCAACAGGTTATTAATGCACAGCTGGCTGTCGCTGCTGATGGCGTAGATTCTTGGGTGAGAACACAGGCAAATATCTCTGTAAAAAATAAACCCTATCAGCAAGCTGCGATTGTAGCTAATTTTAGCTGTGTGCATTCGCATCAAAGCATCGCGCGTCAGTGGTTTGGCGCTAAGGAATATGGCTCGGATAGTGTGCTGGCATTTTTACCTTTGTCTGATCATCAAATATCCATTGTGTGGTCGGTAGCGACTGAAAAAGCGCATCAATTGCTTAGCTTGTCTGATGAGGATTTTACCTATCAAGTGTCACAGCAAAGCGGTGCATTATTAGGTTCGCTAAAATTAACGTCATCACGAAGGAGTTTTGACCTGAATCAAAAGATTTGTGCACGATTAATTGCTGAGCGCGTGGTATTAGTGGGTGATGCAGCACATCAAATTCATCCCATGGCAGGCCAAGGTGTTAATCTAGGTTTTAGAGATGTGATGGCTTTGGAGCAGGTGCTGTCTGATACAAAATATTTTGTAAGTAAAGCTCATACGACGACGACTAATACTCACATCGCGAGTAATAGGATTTTGCGTGAGTATGAGCGTGCGCGAGCTGCTGATATTTCAAATATGATGCATTTAACCGATGGATTACATCAATTATTCAGTGCTAAAACTGGCCTTATTAAAACATTACGTAATTGGGGGTTATCAACCATTGACCAGCAACTATTGATTAAAAAATACCTCATACAACAAGCTATCAGTTAATTTTCGCACCTAAACCCTATAATGGGTGAAATATCAATTTCTACTATTAAAGAAAGCAAACCTAATGAAATTAAAAAACATCACGCAATATGTGCTGAGTCTACTAGTTGCCGGATTGTTAATGACGCCGGCACATGCCGATGAAGCCAGCCTGAAGAAGGCGGTAGAGGCAGCGTATCCTAAGTTTAAGGTGGAAAGCATCACTAAGACGCCTTATGCTGGACTGTATGAAGTTTTTATGGGTGGTCAGATTATTTACACCGATGAAAAATTATCGTTTTTAATTGCCGAAGGCCATGTGGTGGATCCTAAAACTAAAAAGGACCTGACAGAGGCGCGCTTGACGGATTTAATGAAAATTGACTTTGCAAGCTTGCCGTTAGATCAAGCGATTAAAGTGGTTAAAGGTAATGGCAGTAGAAAGTTAGTGGTATTTTCAGATGTGGATTGTCCTTACTGCAAACGCTTAGAACAGAATGAATTGGTTAATATTACGGATGTGACTATCTATACTTTCCTCTATCCGATTGTGCAATTACACCCAGATTCAGCAAATAAATCCAAACTAATCTGGTGCGCTCCAAACAAAACTAAGGCATGGCAAGATTGGATTATTGATGGTCAGCTTCCGAAAACAGCGGCTAACTGCGATGTGCCATTGGAGCGTGTTGGCGACTTAGCACGAAAGTATGGCGTAAACAGCACCCCGACAATGTTCTTTGTTGATGGCAAGCGCATGTTAGGTGCCCAGCCTTATAAAGAGATTGAGCGAGCTTTAGCAACAAGTAAATAGTAGGGTAATATATTGAGCAGTAAAAGATATTGGTATCAATATCTTTTACTGCTAGCGTTATTTGCTGCTATAGGCACATTAAAATTAAACAACGCTGCCCATCATAAAGATTGGCATATACATGGCGATAACTAAACTGCCTATTAAAGTGCCTAACACCACCATGATAACAGGCTCCATTAGGCTAGAAATACCCGCCACTGCATCATCTACTTCGCCTTCAAAAAAATCTGCAACCTTGCTCAGCATAGAGTCGAGAGAGCCAGACTCCTCACCAATTGCGACCATCTGTAGCACCATATTAGGGAAAACCTGTGTATTTTGCATGGATACTGTCAGGCTGGTGCCCGTGCTAATCTCGCTCTGAATTTTTTTGGTAGCGTCAAAATAAACTCGATTGCCAGAAGCACCAGCTACAGAATCTAACGCCTCTAATAATGGCACGCCTGCTGCAAACATAGTGGCTAACGTGCGAGAAAACCTAGCAATGGTTGCTTTTCTAATGAGCGCACCAAAAATAGGTATTTTTAATAATAACCTATCCATTGTGGATTGCATTTTCTCTGAGCGCTTCCAAGTGTAAAAAAAGAACCAAAAACCACCGATGATACTACCGAAAATAGCCCACCACCATTGGACAAATATATCCGAAATGGCCATGACAATGAGTGTTGGTGTCGGTAATTTAGCACCAAAACCATTAAATAATTCCTTAAATGCGGGAATGACAAAAATCATGATAATGGCCGTAATAGCAAAAGCCACTACAATAATGGCAATTGGATAAATTAACGCAGATTTAATTTTGCTTTTGATTGCCTGTATTTTTTCTTTATAGGTTGCTAGTCTATCTAGCAGGCTATCCAAAATACCTGCTTGCTCACCCGCAGTAATTAAATTACAGAATAAATTGTCAAAATATAAAGGATATTTTCGGAAAGCCGCACTTAAACTACTACCTGTTTCAACATCAGCTTTAATATCACCTAATAACTTAGCAACCGCTGCATTACTGTGTCCTTTACCAACAATATCAAAAGCTTGTAAAAGGGGTACGCCAGCTTTCAACATAGTGGCTAATTGACGTGTAAACAAGGTGATATCTTTATCAGTCACTTTCCCACGACTTTTAAAGCTACTTTGTTTTTTAACTTTAATGACAGTAATACCTTGCCTACGTAAAGTAGCACTGACAAATGATTCGCCACTGGCTCGTATCTCACCTTTTATCAGTTTGCCGCGCTTGTCTTTACCTTCCCAGGTATAGAGCGATTCTTTAGTAGCACTAGCTGCCATATTAATTTCCTATATTGAATAGCTTACAGTTACTTTTATCGTTGTTATTCGTTGGTGACTGCTTCAACTTCCTCAATTGAAGTAAGTCCTTGTTTGACTTTAAGTAAACCAGATTGACGCAAATCTTTAACACCCTCTTGTTTTGCCTGATCGGCAATATCATGCGCAGTGCCATTTTTCATAATAATACGACTAATAGCATCAGTAATGGGCATTACCTGGTAGATACCAACACGCCCTTTATAGCCACCGTTGCATTCCTCACAGCCACCATCCTTAGCGCCATATAATTGCCAGCTGCCGTCGAGATCTTCTTCTGTGTAACCTACACCAAGTAACGCTTCTTTAGGAACTTCGATGGGTACTTTGCAATTTTTACATAGCCTGCGTGCTAAACGTTGTGCGGTAATCAGTGAAACGGCAGAAGCGATATTAAATGGTGCAACACCCATATTTAGTAATCGTGTAAGTGTAGAAGGGGCGTCGTTAGTGTGCAGAGTAGAAAGTACCATATGCCCTGTGGAAGCTGCTTTAATTGCCATATCTGCAGTTTCTAAATCACGGATTTCACCAATCATAATTATATCTGGATCTTGTCGTAAAAATGATTTGAGTGCTGCGGCAAAGGTTAAGCCTTGTTTATCATTGACATTGACTTGATTAATGCCTGCTAGTGGAATTTCACATGGATCTTCAGCAGTAGCAATATTCACCCCTGGATTATTAAGAATATTAAGGCAAGTATAGAGCGATACGGTTTTACCTGAGCCTGTAGGCCCGGTTACCAGTACTAAGCCGTAAGGACGACTTACCGCAAATAGCAAGGCATCTTTTTGTTTTGGCTCATAACCCAACGCCTCAATACCTAATGTGGCACTTGTTGGATCCAAAATACGCATGACGATTTTTTCACCATTAATAAGTGGCAAAGTACTCACCCGAAAATCAATGTTGCGTGTCTTAGATAACGCTAGCTTCATACGTCCATCTTGCGGGATACGTTTTTCAGAAATATCTAAGTTAGAGATAACCTTAATACGTGAGGCCAGTTTATCTTTGATTGCTAGTGGAGGCTGAGCAATTTCTCTTAGAATGCCGTCAACTCGATAACGAATGCGATAAAACTTCTCATAAGGTTCAAAATGTAAATCGGATGCCCCCATATTAATAGCATCTAATAATATTTTTTGTAGGTATTTAACAATCGGAGCATCATCTACTTCAGCCGTTGTGCTTTCAGTGGCTTCTTCTTCTCCACCACCAAAGTCAAGATCGATATCATCGCCCGTATCGAGTGATTTCAGAGATGTGTCTTTAGATTCTACGACTTTCTCTATCCACTTACCTAGTTTGGTATCTTCAACCACAACAGGTGAAATCACCATGCCCATTTGGAATTGTACGTTATCCAGGGCGTGCAGGTTAGTTGGGTCAGAAATCGCAACAAACATCACATTGTTCTTGCAATACAAAGCAAGAACACGATTTGTCAGCATGAGTTTTACATCAATGTGCTTTGCGGGTAAAAAATCAGCGTTAAATGCATCAAGATTGAGATGAGGAAAACCAAAAGCGCGCGCCGCAGTTTCAGCAATTTGCTCAGCACTTATTTTTTTGCTTAAAATAGCTTGTGTTACAAAAGGAATGCGTTGTGTATTGGCCTGTGTTTGTATAGAAGTGGCTTCATCCTCAGAAAGTAATTTCTCTTGTACTAATTTACGTGCAAGACCACTTAATTGATTGCTAAGAGCTGTTGCCATATTTTACTTAAACCTTAATTTTTAGATGTTCTTGGTTTTGTATAATGCGTATAAAAATTTTGATTTTATTGGTAGTTTTAATAAGTAAATAAAAATAAATATATCAATATATTCAAAAGTGATAATGCACGTTAGTATTTTTTTTGTAAAGGTTTTAGTGGCCGATATTTGCCTATAAACCACTATTTTTGGTTAATCAATATATATAGAGACCTTTGCACGAAGCGCTTTTACTAAAGCCATATTAAATTGGCTGCATTTTTGTTTAAAAAGTGCTCAATTTGATATTCACGACTAAGTG
>JAYVMU010000039.1:0-12561 GCA_043758775.1 Methylophilaceae bacterium | reverse complement strand
CAAGTCCATAACGTGGCAACAATATCTAGTCGTCAAAATCCTAAAGGCTGAATAAAGCATTAGCACTTATGTCAATACGGTATTGGGCGGATGCTTACGTTTTATGTGATGTTTGCCCTTGCCGTGACAACCTCTGTGCAGTTGGTGGGCGTGTATCTGGTGTTTTCTAGCTTGATTATGCCTGCGCTTGCAGTGCAAAAGTGGCCGGTGGCTCAACGGCTGAAAAGCGGCTATACCATTGGCATCCTCGCTTATATAGCAGGCTTGGCGTTATCCGCCATTTTTGACTTGCCATCGGGTGCAGTGATTGTGTGGTGCTTGGCTGCTACAGGTATTTTGGCAAACTTGCTGTGTTTGGTTAAGTTTAGTTAAATATCAGCACCAATTAAAAACGGCTAGATACATTGAAGTAGCTAGCCGCTTGGATATTTTAGTTTAAATAGCTAAAACTAATTATCTGGTGCGTGGACGTGGCGTATAAGCTGCAGCTTTGCCTTCAATATGTCTGAAAGTAATGCGGCCGTTGTTGATGTCGTAAGGCGATAGCTCTAAAGTCACTTTGTCACCAGCTAAAATTCTGATGTGGTTTTTTTTCATCTTGCCACCAGTGTAGGCAATCAGTTTGTGACCGTTATCTAAAGTGACGCGATAACGAGTATCAGGCAGTATTTCATCTACTACACCATGCATTTCAATCAGTTCTTCTTTAGCCAATGGCAGTTCTCCATATTGATATATTTAATTTTTAAATCTAGAATTCTTTTATGTCGACATTCGTATGGAGTGCAGAAAACTTGAACAATGACAGTGCGATACGAGGGAAGACGGTAATTACTACTAAAACTATGAGTATGATTAATATAAAGTTTATTAATTACAATAATCTAGCTAAAGTAGCATGAGGTGTGCAGTATATGCTTAGGTGAGATATTTAACAATCAATCAAGAATAAATTTGACATTTATCTAATTTGTGCGTAAAAAGTGATATTGCGCTTGAATTTGAAAAAACTTGAGCATTTTGGGGTGCAACCCTTTTTTTGATGTATGAAGGTAAGAACATGGCAACAGGAATTGTAAAATGGTTTAATGACGCTAAAGGCTTTGGATTTATTACTCCAGATGCAGGCGGCGATGATTTATTTGCTCACTTTTCAGCAATTGTAGACAGCGGTTTCAAAAGTCTAGCTGAGAACCAACGCGTAACATTTGATGTAACAGATGGTCCTAAAGGTAAACAAGCTTCTAATATTCAGAAAGCTTAGTTTTATTAGGTAAGTACTTTTTAAGTACACCATAGAAAATGACCCTTTCAGGGTCATTTTTGTTTTTAGAGCATATGTTTTGTATTTTTTGTAGTAGTGCTTTAATTAAGAAGCGCTATTAACGTATTAGAAATAAGAAGTCGCCCCAGCTTAATATGGCGAGTAGTGCGAGGTGTACAATACTGCCCATGTCAAACCCTTCAACGCACCAAGTTCTGCATGATATTTTCGGTTATTCTAATTTTCGCGGTGAGCAGCAGGCTATTGTCGAGCATGTTGTATCGGGTGGAGATGCGCTCGTATTAATGCCTACTGGCGGTGGCAAGTCGTTGTGTTACCAGTTGCCCGCTTTGCTGCGTGAAGGTGTTGCTATTGTGGTGTCGCCCCTTATTGCCTTGATGCAAGATCAAGTGGATGCCTTGCAACAACTTGGGGTAAAAGCGGCGTTTTTAAATTCAAGCCAGACTGGCGAAGAAGCGCGCGAAATCACCACACAACTCATGCGCGGACATTTGCAGATCGTCTATGTGGCGCCAGAGCGCTTGCTCATGACTGGTTTTTTGGCACTGTTAGAACAAATACAGGATCGTGCTGGTATTGCGCTCTTTGCCATTGATGAGGCGCATTGTGTATCACAATGGGGGCATGACTTTCGTCCGGAATATCGCAAGCTTACCGTGCTGCATGAACGCTTTCCTGAAGTGCCGCGCATTGCGCTCACCGCTACGGCAGATGCGCCGACACGCGCGGAAATTGTAGAGCGGCTTGCTTTAGAAAATGCGCGGCAGTTTGTTGCTAGCTTTGATCGTCCGAATATCCGCTATCGTGTGCTGCAAAAAGATAATGCCAGAGCGCAACTGGAAGCCTTTTTAGACTTAGAACATGTTAACGATGCTGGCATTATTTATTGTCTATCGCGCCGTAAAGTAGAAGAAACCACTGAATGGTTACAGTCGCGCGGCTGGGATGCATTGCCTTATCATGCCGGATTGGATGCTAGTATTCGTAACCAGAATCAGCGACGATTTTTGCGTGAAGATGGTGTGATTATGGTGGCGACCGTCGCGTTTGGTATGGGTATCGATAAGCCCAACGTGCGCTTTGTGGCGCATTTGGATATTCCTAAAAGTATGGAAGGCTATTATCAGGAAACTGGCCGTGCAGGGCGAGATGGCTTGCCTGCAAATGCTTGGATGACCTACGGCTTGGGCGATGTGGTGAGCATGCGGCAAATGCTAGATGCCGGTGATGCGCCGGAGGAACGCAAACAAGTCGAACGACAAAAACTTGATGCCTTGCTCGGATTTTGTGAATCGACCAGCTGTCGCCACCAAGTCATACTACGTTATTTTGGCGAGCAACATCCTGGTAATTGCGACCAATGTGATAACTGCTTAATGCCCGTGGATACTTGGGATGCTACACAAGCCGCGCAAATGGCACTATCTTGCGTTTACCGTACCGGACAACGTTTCGGTGTGGTGCATTTAATCGATGTTTTACTCGGCAAAGCCACACCCAAAGCCCAACAATTCAATCATCAACAGCTCAGCACGTTTGGTATTGGTAAGGCTATTTCGCAACAGCAATGGAGTAGCGTTTACAGACAATTAATAGCTAGTGGATATCTTGCAAGTGATATTGAAGCGTACGGCGGTTTGAAGCTTACTGCAGCCGCTCGCCCGGTATTACGAAGCGAAAGTGCAGTCTGGCTACGCCGTGATACTGAAATAGCAAAACGTAAAATCAGCAAAGCTGAGCGTGGCAGTCGCGCGAAAGAGGCGTACGTCGCCGTGAGTGATGATCCATTGTGGTTCATTTTGAAAGACAAACGCACCGAACTCGCCAAAGAGCAAGGCGTACCACCTTACGTGATCTTTCACGACAGCACGCTATTGGAAATGATCAAGCGTCGCCCAGCTAGCTTAGGTGAAATGGCCAAAATTAGTGGTATTGGCCAAGCCAAGTTAGACCGTTACGGCGATGCTTTTTTGCAAGTGTTGGAAACTGCCGCAAATAGCTAGTATTCTTGTACTAGGTGCTTCTAGCTATAAGAATCAGATGGCTAGTCGATAACCTACACCTGTCTCAGTAATCAGATACATTGGTTGTGTCGCATCAGCTTCTAGTTTTTGACGTAAATGGCCCATATAGATTCTTAAATAGTGGCTGCTTTCTACGTATGTTGGACCCCATACGTCTTTGAGTAACTGGCGTTGCGTCACAACACGGCCCGTATTTCTGATGAGTACCGTCAATAATCTGAACTCAATGGGTGTTAAATGGATAGGTTCGGCACCTCTGAATACAAGACGTTTAGGCAAATCCACCGTAATCTCACCAAAGCTATATAAGCCATTATTGGCGGTATTTTCTACAGCAAGGCTTCTACGCCGCAATTGCGCACGTATTCTGGCAAGCAGCTCGGCACTACCAAAAGGTTTGGTCAAATAATCATCTGCACCCGCATCCAGCGCTTTGACTTTTTCGGTTTCATCGGTTCTGGCAGATAAGACAATAATCGGCACCGTGCTCCAGCTACGAATTTGCTCAATCACCTCAACGCCATCCATATCTGGCAGACCAAGGTCAAGCACCACAGTATCTGGCTTGCGTGTACCAACTTCTATCAAGCCCTGTTGACCAGTTTCAGCGCTATGAACCTGCAACTCGGCATTTTCTAATGCAGTGATGATAAAGCGCCGTATCTGCTGCTCATCCTCAATGACGATAATAGTGGTGGCAAGCTCAGACATTGCTATTTTGGATTTCTGTGGTTTTACTTTTCAAACGTTATTCCTCTGGTGTTAAACTTGTCGTGCTATTGCTCCAGCGCTGGCATGACGGGCGGCATGCCTATGGGCAAGGCAAACAGAAAGATGGCACCGTGTGGTGCTTGTGCTTCTGTCCAGATTTTACCACCATGGGCTTGTATAATTGCCTGGCAAATAGAAAGTCCTAAGCCTACACCTGGTTTGGCGGATTCTTTTTCGCCACGGGTAAATTTATCAAATATTTGTAGCTCGCTGTCTAGCGGTAAGCCCGGTCCATTATCTGCCACAGACACCCATACATCTGTACCGTTTTTTCTTGCAGTAATGGTAATTATCGAATTTTCTGGCGTGTATTTACAAGCGTTATCCAGTAGATTGCACAGCACGCGTTCAATCATCACCGCATCAAACTCTAGAAGTGGCAAATCTGCTGGAATATCAACGCTCAGCTGATGCTTAAGCAGCGTTGGGCGCATCATGCGCAATGCTGTGCCTACCACTTCTTCCAACATCTGCCATTGGCGATTTAATTGCACCTTGCCTGATTGTAGCCGCGCCATATCGAGCAAGTTAATCACTAGTTGCTGCATGCGAAATGTCTGTTCATACAGCGCGTTAATCATCGTTTTCTGATTTTCATCGAAGCCAGAAGAATGTTTGGTTTGTGCTTCTGTATCAGCTTGCGCTTTTAAAATGCCACTAATGCCTAAAATTGAAGTCAGTGGCGTGCGCAAATCATGTGAAATTGCACTCAATAAAGAATTGCGTAAACGTTCGGATTCCATATTAATCAAGGCATCACGAGCGACCTCAACATAGTGCACGCGCTCTAGTGCCAGACCAATTTGCGCGGCAAATGTGTCTAGTAATTGTCGTTGTTCTGGTAAAAAAATCTGACTCAGGCTGGCAGGTTCAATTGCCAGTACACCACGTGTGCGCATCGGTGCTTTCAGCGGTAAATAAAGCTGTGCACTAGAGGGCAGAGTGTTTGTGCCTAACCCCGCCTCCTCTTGATGGTCATAGACCCATTGCGCGATACCTATATCAATTTTTGCAAGCTCAGTTAAGTTTTCTGGAGTTTGGCTATTTGGCTGGTTTTCAGCTTGCTCATGTAATTTATCGTGACTATCAGGCAATACCACTGCAATTTTGGATTGAAAAATACCCGCCAGGTGATGCGTGCTGATTTCTATAATATGACTGGAAGTAAGTGCAGATGCCAGTTGTTTACCTAAATCGTATAATGCGCGGCTACGTCTTTCACGATAATTGGCTACCACGGCTTGATAGCGCAGTCCAGAGGTGAGATTGCTGATGACTAGCGAAACTAAGAACATGACGATAAAAGTGAGCAAATATTGTGTGTCTGCAATTGAGAACGAGAACCTTGGTGGGACTAAAAAGAAATCAAACGCCGACACACTAAGGACAGATGCAAAAATACCAGGCCCACGACCGAACTTGGCTGAAATCACCATCACACCTAATAGATAAAGCATAATGAGATTGGATAATTCAAAAAACTGTAACAACAAACCAGATAATATTGAAGCCAAGGCGCTCACTGCAATCGCCCATATATAACCCCGCTTTTTGATTCTACCTGCCTGCTCTTGGCTTAAACCAAAGGCATGTCTAATGGCTGTATTGGACTGGTGTTCTTTATTTTTCTGATCTTGTCGCACTACAATATGAATATCAACATCAGTGGCATCACGTGCTAAAAGATCAGTGATACTAGGGCTAAACATGCGAGAGATAAGTGAACGTGAGGGTTTACCCACTACCAATTTAGATACATTGCGGCTACGTGCGTAGCCTAATAGAACTTGGCTAATGTCTGTGCCACTAAGGGTGGCGGTTTCAGCGCCTAAATCTTGTGCTAAACGCATGGTTTTTAAAATGGCATCACGCGCTAGCCCCGTCAGTTTTTGTAATGCTGGTGTCTCGACATAGACGGCCAGCCAGTCGGCTTTTAAGCTCGCGGCTAAACGTGCCGTAGCGCGCACTATTTGCTCCGCTTCACCGCCTGAGCCCACCCCCACCAGAATGCGGTCATGTGCCTGCCATATCTGCTGAATCGATTGATCCGCACGATATTCCTGCATTTGCGCATCCACGCGGTCAGCGGTTCTGCGTAGCGCCATTTCGCGCAAGGCAATTAAATTACCTTTGCGAAAGAAATTCTTTTTCGCTTGCTCAGCCTGTTGTGGGATATATACTTTGCCATCTTGCAAGCGCCGCAAAAGCTCTTCTGGTGAGAGATCGACTAGCGTCACTTCATCGGCTAAATCAAATACTTTATCGGGCAGCGTTTCTGCGACGCGCACGCCCGTAATTTGCCCCACCACATCGTTGAGGCTTTCCAGATGCTGTACATTGAGCGTGCTGAAGACATCAATGCCGGTAGCAAGTAGCTCTTCAACATCTTGCCAGCGCTTGGGGTGGCGCGAACCATCTACATTGGAATGCGCCAATTCGTCCATGAGAATTAATGCGGGCTTACGCGTGAGCGCCATGTCTGAATGGCGCGCGAGTGCGCCGTCTAAATCAAACTCGGTGAGTGTGCGTCCACGATATTGGATAGTTTTACGCGGCAATAGTGGCAGGCCTTGCAATTGCGCTTCAGTGTCAAGGCGGCCATGAGTTTCGATAACGCCCACCAATACATCGACCCCTTGCTTATGCAGCAGTTGTGCGGCTGAGAGCATGGCAAAGGTTTTACCAACGCCGGCGCAAGCACCAAAAAATATCTTCAGCTTGCCGCGTTTCTGCTTTGCGTCATCCAGCTGAATTTTTTCTAATAATTGATCTGGGTCTGGACGTTGATCATTCATTGGATAAGTATATGCTATCTTTCAAAAAACTGAATTCGTTTGAGTGAATCGTCTAAGTTTGACTGTTACTTAGGTGCCGGATTCAATTTGTCTAAATCCATATTAAGCCCCAGTACATTGACTCTTGGTTCACCCAGGACACCGAATTGTCTGCCTTGGGTATTTTGTTGTACTAGCTTAATGACCAGTTCAGTCTGCAAATGGCGGGCTTTTACCACACGGGTTATCTGATAATTGGCTGCCGCAGGGCTGATCTCAGGGTCTAGCCCACTGGCCGAAGCCGTGACTAAATCGACTGGCACCGGTAATTGATTGCCTGGATCAGCCTGTTTTAATGCGGCGATGCGACCCTTCACGGCATCTACTAATGCAGGATTTAATGGCCCCAAATTTGATCCGGAAGAGGCTGTGGCGTTATCGGGATATGGCCCAGTCGCCGATGGCCTGCCCCAGAAGTATTTGCTATCAGTGAAGTTTTGTCCGATTAAACTTGAACCAACCACTACATCCCCTTGTTTAACCAAGCTACCTTGCACTTGGCTAGGAAAAAGCGCTTTACCAATGGCCGTGGTCACCAGCGGGTAAACTGCTCCTGTAATAATACTGAGCCCTAAAAATAAACTGATGGCTGGACGAATAGTGTCTTTCATAATTTTTCCTTAAATTGACTGAGTATGTTCTTAAACTAAACCAACGACTGTCAGCATTACATCAATGATTTTGATGCCGGCAAATGGCACGATAATGCCGCCTAAGCCATAAATCAGTAAATTGTTGCGTAACAAAATAGCCGCCCCCACTGCACGATAGGGAATGCCTTTTAGTGCCAGCGGTATCAGGAACATGATGATGAGTGCGTTAAAAATTACTGCTGATAAAATCGCTGAGTTAGGGCTGGTGAGGTGCATCACATTGAGCTTGTTCAAGGCTGGATAAGTCGTGGCAAAAGCCGCTGGGATAATCGCAAAATACTTGGCGATATCGTTGGCAATGCTAAAGGTGGTGAGGGAGCCACGCGTCATCAGCATTTGTTTGCCGATTTCTACAATCTCAATCAATTTGGTCGGGTTGGAATCTAAATCCACCATATTGCCCGCCTCTTTTGCGGCTTGCGTACCAGTATTCATGGCGACGGCAACATCGGCTTGCGCTAGTGCTGGCGCGTCATTGGTGCCGTCGCCTGTCATGGCGACCAGTTTTCCTTGTGACTGATGCTCGCGAATCAATGCCAGCTTAGCTTCTGGTGTCGCTTCAGCCAGAAAGTCATCCACACCAGCTTCTGCCGCGATTGAAGCCGCTGTCAGACGATTATCGCCTGTAATCATGATGGTTTTAATGCCCATGGCGCGCAGTTCGGCAAAACGCTCTTTGATGCCGCCTTTCACAATATCTTTTAGCTCAACTACGCCAACTACTTTTGCGTCATCTGCCACCACTAGCGGCGTACTGCCACGACGTGCAATATCATCGACTTTGGTCGTGATTTCAGTTGAAAATGTGCCACCTAGTGATTCAACATAGAGTTTGATTGCACTGGCAGCACCTTTACGGATGCTCCTGGTGCCGATATTGACGCCACTCATACGTGTTTGGGCAGAAAATGGCACAAAGCTGGCACCTAAAGTGACCATGTTACGCTCACGTAAGTTAAATTTATTTTTTGCCAGTATCACAATACTGCGACCTTCAGGAGTTTCATCGGCCAGCGAGACGAGTTGTGCTATATCAGCTAAGTCACGTTCGGCGATGCCTGCGGCTGGTACAAAAGCCGAAGCCTGGCGATTGCCCAAAGTAATGGTGCCAGTTTTATCCAGCAGTAATACATCGACATCACCAGCGGCTTCTACCGCACGGCCTGAAGTGGCAATCACATTGGCTTGCATCATACGGCTCATCCCCGCCACGCCAATCGCAGAAAGCAAGCCGGCGATGGTGGTGGGAATCAAACAGACCAGTAATGAAACTAACACGGTAATAGAGGCAGGATGACCGGCACCAGCGACTTGTACGCTGAATACAGAGAACGGCAATAAAGTGACCGTTGCCAATAAGAACACAATAGTCAGCGCTACCAAAAGAATAGTCAGCGCGATTTCATTGGGTGTCTTTTGGCGTTTTGCGCCTTCTACCATGGCAATCATGCGGTCTAAAAATGCCTCGCCTGGGTTCACTGTCACACGTACCACTATCTTATCTGATAATACTTGTGTGCCGCCTGTTACTGCACTGAAATCGCCACCAGATTCGCGAATAACAGGTGCTGATTCACCCGTAATGGCAGACTCATTCACCGAGGCAATACCTTCTATCACCTCACCATCCGCTGGCATAGTATCGCCAGCCTCAACTAAAATAATATCGTCTTTACGTAAACTGGCACTATCTGTTAGCGTAATTGCAGCATCATGCTTGGCAGTTGCTAGCTTTTTGGCGACGACATTCTTTTTAGATTGTCGTAATGCCGCCGCTTGTGCTTTGCTACGGCCTTCCGCCAAAGCTTCAGCAAAATTAGCAAACAGTACGGTAAACCACAGCCAAATAGACACGAGCAGAATGAAACCTGCTGAGGCCTCACCCTGACCCAATAGGGCTTGTAAGAACAGCAATGACGTTAAAATACTACCCAAATAAACCACAAACATCACCGGGTTGCGCCACTGCGTTTGTGGGCTCAACTTTTTAAAAGAGTCTACAATCGCTGGTTTCAGCAACTTACTGTCAAACATCGACATTTTTTCTTTGGTAATTACATCGTTAGTTATTGTTATAGTCATTATCAAATCCTTTAATTTTTGTCAGTATCGTAGAGCGTAAAGTCTAGTGAGCACCAATCATCATTAATTGTTCAACCACCGGGCCTAGTGCTAACGCCGGTACATAAGTGAGCGCGCCGACGAGAACCACTGCACCTATCAATAAAGTGACGAATAGCGGGCCATGTGTAGGCAGGGTGCCCAGTCCAGGCTGGATGCGCTTTTTAGCGGCAAGTGTGCCGGCAATCGCGAGTACAGGGATGATGATGCCGAAGCGGCCAAACCACATGGCAATCGCCAGCAAATAATTGTAGAACGGTGTGTTGGCAGAAAGCCCGGCAAATGCACTGCCGTTGTTGTTGGCAGCTGACGATAACGCGTAAAGAATCTCGCTAAAACCATGCGCGCCGGGGTTGGCGATGCCCGCTTTGCCAGGTTCTACCATCACCGCGATAGCGGTGCCTAACAGCACAAGTACTGGCGTGATAAGGATAATGATGGATGACATTTTCATCTCGAAAACCTCGATTTTCTTGCCCAGATATTCGGGTGTGCGGCCTATCATCAAGCCCGAAACAAATACGGCAATAATTGCATAAATCAGCATGGTATAAAGCCCAGAACCCACTCCGCCAAATACCACTTCACCTAGCTGCATCAACCATAAAGGTACGAGGCCACCGATGGGGGTGAGAGAGTCATGCATAGCGTTGACTGCGCCGCAAGAGGCCGCCGTGGTGACGGTGGCAAATAACGATGAGGCGACAATGCCAAATCGTGTTTCCTTACCCTCCATATTGCCACCCGCTTGTAATAGTGAGCTAACTTGGTCGGCACCTGCACTGGTAAACGCAGGGTTGCCTGCTTGCTCTGCTGAAACCAGCACGAATGACATCACGACAAAAATTAAGCCCATGGCGGCAAACACTGCCCAGCCCTGGCGCGTATCGCCTACCATCATGCCAAACGCATAACATAATCCCGCCGGAAGTAAGAAAATCAGCACCATTTGTAAGAAGTTAGTTAATGGTGTCGGGTTTTCATAAGGATGTGCTGAGTTGGCATTGAAAAAGCCACCACCATTAGTCCCCAGCATTTTAATCGCTTCTTGTGATGCCACAGGGCCCATCGCCAGAGTTTGCGTTTTAGTCGTCAAATTTTCTAAAACTGCATTACCTTTTACATCCTTTAGCGCGTTACCCGTGTTATCTAACTTAGGTTGTTGATAGTCGGTGGTTTCTAGCGTGGTGACGTTTTGATAGCTACTAAAATTTTGTATCACGCCTTGCCCCATGAATATCACCGCAAAAACTAGTGATAAGGGCAATAAAATGTACAAAGTACAACGTGTGAGGTCAACCCAGAAATTGCCAATGGTTTTGGCGGAATGTCTGGCAAAACCACGAATCAGGGCAATTACTACGGCGACGCCCGTGGCGGCAGATAAAAAGTTTTGTACGGTAAACCCAGCCATTTGCGTGAAATAGCTCATCGTGCTTTCACCTGCATAACCCTGCCAGTTGGTATTGGTGATAAAGCTCACCGCTGTATCAAAAGATGAATCAATACTTACATTGCCAAATTGCTGTGGGTTAAATGGCAGTGAGAGCTGCAATCGTTGCAACAGAAACAGCACCAGAATGCCCAGTGTGTTAAACACCAGAAGCGCGATAGCATAACGCTTCCAGTCCATTTCTACTTTTGCGTTAACGCCACCTAGTTTGTACAGCAAACGCTCAATAGGGCCGCCAATTTTGTTAAGCAATGGCGTATTGCCTTCCATCACACGCGCGATAAATATGCCCATAGGTTTAGTCAGCAATAAAATGGCGGCAAAATACAGGCCGTACTGAATCAGTATGTTGGCGTTCATTAAAAACTTTCCGGTTTAATCAACGCATACAACAGATAAATCAGCAATAAAACACTCACAATGCCGCTTAGAACAGTTAGCCAACTCATTTTTATCTCCAATATAAGCCCACACTAGCAACCTGATAGTCTATGACGAGAGGCAAAACGCTGATGACTACAATCATCACGTGTTACTCATATCGTTTCAGCTTGCCTGTCGAATGATGCAAATAATAAGCTTAGAGAAGTAAATAATTTGTATTGATTAGCTAGCACAGTATAAAAATACTGTAAAAATTTAATAGGGTAGGCTGGTGTTAAATTCCACTTAAATTGATAGACGTCTTACAATCCTTACTTTCCATATCAGTGAGGTTTAAGAGCTATATCTTGTTTATGTCTAATAATTTATTTTTAATTGCAGTCGCTTTTTTCTTAGTGGTTCTCAATGGTTTTTTTGTTGCGGCCGAGTTTGCGCTGGTCAAACTTCGCCAAACACGCGTGAAAGCCATCTCGAAAGTATATGGTTTTAGAGGCAAAATACTCGCTAAAGTCCATACTCAGCTTGATGCGTATTTATCAGCCTGCCAGCTTGGTATCACGCTGGCATCGCTTGGTTTAGGGTGGGTGGGAGAGCCCGCATTTGCCGGGTTGCTGGAACCGGTATTTAGCTATGCTGGTGTTCAATCTCCAGAGTTGATACATGGCATCTCATTTGCGTCAGCCTTTTTTACTATTTCATATCTACACATTGTGCTGGGTGAGCTGGCACCAAAATCCTTTTCTATCCGAGAGCCTGAGCTTGTCAGTGTTTGGACATCGGTACCGTTGTATGCGTTTTATTGGGTCATGTATCCAGCTATATGGATTTTAAATAACAGTTCAGTAGTGTCCGGCAATTTAGTTGAATAGATTCAATTGGTTATCATTTTCAGGAATGTTTGCTTGTAACTCTGTATTTTTAAGTAGTTGATTTAGTGGTGTTTTCTCAAAGAGTGTCAGGCTCAGTATCTGTAGAATTGTGTAGAGTGAAGCCTCAATTTTGAGGCGTTTCTTGACGATGGCGACCAAGACGTAAA
>JAYVMU010000038.1:0-59750 GCA_043758775.1 Methylophilaceae bacterium | reverse complement strand
GGACCTAAGTGCAATATCACCCCATTAACAGGTGGCATTGTCTATTAACCACCGAAAGAAAGGCAAAAGCACGAAGCTCAGCACTTAACACTTAGTCGTGAATATCAAATTGAGCACTTTTTAAACAAAAATGCAGCCAATTTAATATGGCTTTAGTAAAAGCGCTTCGTGCAAAGGTCTCTTAGTATAAGATTTTAAAGTCTGTATGCAACTTTAATGTAGATTTTGAAAAAAAGATTCAAATAAGCTGCTAATTGTTCACGACTTTATTGCAAAAATCGCATTAGCTAACTTATTGATTTATATAGAGCGCTTGTTTACGACTATTTTGTCCATGAACAATAATTTTATGTGTTCAGACTAAGTGCCGCATTACACAATCAAATTTAAATACAGGCTTATTATCAAAGATAAAATTGCTGCATTGATAATTACTGCATATGCAGTATTATACGCACATGATTAACAAGAAAATAACTAATATTGATCAAGATAAATAAGCCAGCTTATATTCTGGTCGTCATTATGTAATTGAATGAGACTATTGACTACTTGATTGAACAAGTCTGGCTTGCTTAGTATCGTACAATAGATAGTAAGATGGTTGCGTTCAATTTGATAATTATGCAATGGGTCCCACTCATACTTGGTAGCTTATGGAAAAGCAAGTGCTGCGGCTGAATTATCGCGTAGTGGCGGAGTGGAAACAAGTACGTACGTGTAGGTTAGATTGCTTGGAAGCTGGACTGCTTGTACATAAACGTAATGAAAGCGATAAGCGCATCATTGCTAACACGGAGAGTTAGATTTTGACTAAAAAAACAATTTTACTAACTACTTCTGCTGATGATGCATTGAGGATAGTTAGGCTGCTGAGTTTAACGTTAATTGCAGCGATAGCGTTGACTGGTTGCGTCAACTCCAGAGGCCTGACACATGATCAAGTATTACGTGAACCAGCATCACTTGGAGCAAAAGTAAAATTTGAGGCATGGCCTAGTGAGCAGTGGTGGAGCAGCCTTGGCGACCCTGTGCTCAATCATCTCATCGAGCTCGCTCTTAAAGATAGTCCTGATATAGTGCAGGCGGCGAAGCGTCTGGATAAAGCAACGGCCTATACTGGTTATGCAAAATCTGCTTTAGCACCACAAGTGACCGGAGATATCGATGTTAGTCGCCAGCGATTATCTGAAAACTCATTTTATCCGCCACCTTATGGCGGCTCTTACCAGAATATTGCAAATGCCTCACTCAATGCCTCATGGGATCTGGATTTTTGGGGTAAAAATCGTAGCGCACTGCAAGCGGCTTTATCCAGAACTGAAGCTGCCAGAGCTGAAGAGTCAGCCGCCAAACTTATAGTATCTGCCGCAGTAGCGCAGAATTATTATCAGCTTGCGCGACAAATTGAACAGCAAAAACTGGCTTATAAAACACTGGAGCAGCGCGACCATGAGCTTAAATTAGTTAAAACACGCATAGCAACAGGTCTGGATACCAATGTTGAATTAGAGCAGGGCCAAGGACATATTTATAGTGCGCGAGTCGACGCGGAAGCTGCTACTGAGGCGGTTAATTTAACGCGTAATGCGCTTGCTGCGTTAACAGTACAGGAACCACAGGCGCTTGCTACCTTGCAGCCTAGTTTGCCAGTTTTTGCGTCTCAAATTTTACCAGATGATATTCCTATTGACCTGATTAGCCACCGTCCTGATTTAGCAGCTGCCAGAGCTAGCGTTGTTAGCGCAAGTGCTGATATTAGCAGTGCAAAAGCAGAATTCTATCCCAATGTCAGTCTGTCAGCCTTTATTGGTTTATCGTCATTTGGCCTGTCCAAGTTTCTTGAATTAGGCAGCACTCTTGCTGGGGTTGGCCCAGCCGTGCATTTACCTATTTTCGACGCTGGTCGTTTACGCGCTAACTTGCAATCTAAGAATGCTGACTTGGATATTGCGATTGCAAGTTATAACTCAGTATTGTTGCAGGCCATTCATGACGTGGCAGATCAAATGACCTCAATTAAAGCAGTGCACCAGGCATCAGGTGATCAACAAGCGGCACTGAAGGCTGCCGAGTCAGCCTATCGGCTTGCTGCTATACGTTATGAGGCAGGTCTGACAAATTACTTAACCGTACTCGCTACAGAAGATACATTATTGCGCGAACGCAGTCGGACGGTTAATTTGCAGGCGCGTGCGCTGGAGCTCAACATCGCGCTTATTAAAAGCTTAGGCGGTGGTTTTCATATGCAGCAGGCTGATAAGTCTGCTGCATACAATACGCCTAACTAAGCAAATTCTAACTAGTTACGCAATAATTTATTTTATCCATTCAAGGCAATATTAATAATGAGTGAGCCCAATCAAACGCCTAACCAGGCTAATTCGCAAGCTAGTTCTTTGACGCCTGGCGAAAATGGCAAAAGAAAAGTCCTGTTAACTAGCGTCGCTATTATTGTGCTGGTGGTGGGTATTATCTGGCTGGTTTATTGGTATATGGTGGCACGTAACTATCAGTCTACTGATGATGCTTATGTTGCTGGTAACGTCATACAAATCACGCCACAAGTGAGCGGTACAGTAGTGGAAATTAATGCTGATGATACAGATTATGTGACCCAAAGCAAGGTACTGATCAGGCTGGACCCTACAGATGCTGATGTGGCGCTGAAGCAATCAGAAGCGCAGCTAGCCCAAGCCGTCAGGCAGGCGCGCACACTGTATGCTAATAACGCGATTGCCTCTGCGAGGCTGAACGAGCGTAAGGCTGATGTTGCACGCATGCAAGCTGATGTAGGCAAAGCCAGACAAGATTATCAGCGCCGTGAAGCGGTTGTGGCGACGGGTGCTGTTTCTAAAGAAGAAGTGCAACATGCACAAACTACACTTAATAATGCCTTAAGCACCTTGTCAGCGGCACAAGCTGGCTTAACTGCTGCACAGGAGCAACTGACTTCAAGTCGCGCGCAAACTGAAGGGGCATCAATTGTAACGCTTCCCAGTGTTGAAGCTGCAGCTGCCCATGTACGTCAAGCTTATCTAGCAAGAGCCAGATGTGATATTAGTGCTCCGGCATCTGGTCAAGTTGCCAAGCGTAGCGTGCAAATTGGACAGCGTATACAAACAGGCGCGCCCATTATGGCAATAGTGCCGCTGGATCAGGTTTGGGTAGATGCTAATTTTAAGGAAAACCAACTGCGCCGCATGCGCATAGGGCAACCTGTCGAGATTTATACGGATATTTACGGAAGTAAGGTTGAATATTCCGGTCGTGTTGTTGGGTTAGGTGCCGGAACGGGTGCTGCATTCTCACTATTGCCGGCGCAGAATGCTACGGGCAACTGGATTAAGATAGTGCAGCGTATTCCCGTACGTGTTGAGTTAGATAAAGAGCAATTGAAAACCCATCCTCTGCGTATCGGTTTGTCGATTGATGCAAAGGTCAACGTCACCGATAGTAGCGGTAAGCTATTAGCTGATGTGTTGAGAACTGCGCCAGTTTCCGTCACTACCCATATGGATGATGAAGCTGTCGCGGCAGATGAGCTGATTAAGAAAATTATCAGTAATAATCTTGGTAACGCAGCTCAAAATAGCGCAGTTCAAAAAAATACTGTTAATAAACTGCAGTCTTAAGCTGTAAAAAATTCAAAAAAACAAAAAACTAGATGTCAGATACCATCAACGCAGAGCGTAGCCCTACTGGTGATACACCTAGTGCCAATGCACACGTGATGCCGCTAAAAGGCGGCAAGCTGGTGCTAGGAACGATTGCGCTATCACTTGCAACTTTCATGAATGTGTTGGATACGTCTATTGCTAATGTATCGCTGCCAACAATCGCGGGCGATTTAGGTGTTTCACCCAATCAAGTCACGTGGGTAATTACCTCGTTTGCTGTGGCAAATGCAATATCGATTCCATTGACTGGCTGGCTCACCATGCGTTTTGGTGCAGTACGGCTATTTATCTGGTCTGTGCTTTTATTTGTATTAGCATCGTTTATGTGCGGTTTGGCGCCTTCCATCGAAACGTTGATTTTATTTCGGGTGATTCAGGGTGCGGTTGCCGGGCCTATGATACCCCTATCGCAATCCTTGCTTTTATCCAGTTATCCAGCAAGCAAGGCAGGCACGGCCTTGGCTATGTGGTCGATTACAACCTTGGTTGCACCTATTATGGGGCCTTTGCTTGGGGGTTACATCACAGATAATATTTCATGGCCGTGGATTTTTTATATCAACATTCCGATTGGCATTGCAGCAGCATGGGTTACCTGGATTATTTACCATAAACGTGAAACACCTGTCCGAAAATTACCAGTAGACTTCGTTGGACTGGCTTTGTTGGTAACTTGGATTGGCGCTTTGCAAGTTGCTTTGGATAAAGGTAGGGAGCTAGATTGGTTTGCATCTCCCTTGATTATTGGCCTAAGTGTAGTGGCAATCGTTGGCTTTATTGTATTCTTAATCTGGGAATTAACGGATAAGCATCCAGTAGTAGATTTACGCTTATTTAAGGGCCCTAATTTTAATGTTGGTGTAATAGCACTTTCTTTAGGATACGGTGTATTTTTTGGTAATGTCGTATTGTTGCCACTATGGCTACAAGAGTACATGGGCTATACCGCCACTTGGGCAGGGCTAGTCACTGCACCGGTAGGAATTTTGGCAATTGTATTTTCACCTATTGTTGGAAAAAATGTACAACGGGTAGATCCTCGCCTATTGGCAACAGTCGCTTTTATCGTATTTGCCTTGGTGTTCTGGATGCGCTCCAATTTTACGACCCAGACCGATGTTCCAGCATTGCTTGTCCCGACCATCATACAAGGCATTGCAATGGCGTTTTTCTTTATTCCATTAGTCAGCCTAACATTCTCTGGATTGCGTCCAGATGAAATACCCGCGGCTTCAGGCTTATCTAATTTTGTGCGTATTACGGCGGGGGCATTCGGTACTTCTATCGTTACTACGGTATGGGATAACCGTGCCACGTTTCACCATTCACAGCTAATTGAGCATATTTCGGTCTACAATTATCAAGCGACGGATGCAATTAGTAAATTAAAACAGATGGGTATGTCTATGGAGCAGATAAAGACACAGCTTAATATGCTAATTAACCAACAGGCTTTTACTTTCTCAGCAGATGATATATTTTTTGTATCTGCTTTAATTTGTTTGAGTTTAGTCGGATTAGTCTGGTTAGCCAAACCTGCAAAAGTGGTGGCGAGTGCTGCTGCATCTGCGGCGCATTAAACCTTAGCAGACTAGCAAGGTTTAATTTAGAGCTAATTAAAATTGAATTAATCTAAATTTCTATACTCACTAGTAAACACCCTAATTGAGATAGGCACAGCTGATATGTATAAATTAACGCTCCTTTTTTCGTTATTTGCTTATTCTCAACTGGCTTCTGCACAACCTGATATAACGCAGCTATTGGCAATTAACAACTCAATTGTCACTGTGTCGGTGGAGCTTCCTAATGGAAGAACTGGTACAGGCTCTGGTGTGGTGATTAACGGTAATTATGTGGCGACGGATTGCCATGTACTAGTCAATGCATTAGGTGTTAGTATTGCCAAGTTTGGTGTGGCATACCAACCAGCGTCGCTTAAAGCTGATTGGAAACATGACCTCTGTCTGCTCAAGTTCGATCAGTTACCTTTTAAATCGGTGCCTATGCGTGACAGTGCAGATTTGAAATATGAAGAAGAGGTGTTTACTGTCAGCTACCCTTATCGTAGCCAGGTGCCACAACCTTCTTTTGGCAGTATTAAAGCTATTTACCCATTAGATGACAGTGTGATTATTCGCTCTGATGCACAATTTGCGCTGGGCTCCAGCGGTGGTGCGATGTTTGATGAGGATTTTAATCTAATTGGTATTACCACTTTTAAAAGCCCTGGCCGCTCAGGCTATTTCTATAGTTTGCCAGTAGAGTGGGTTAAGCGTTTATTTGATGCGCCAGATTTAGTTAAACTAAACTCAGATGTAGTGCCATTTTGGGGTTTGCCAGAAGAGCAACGTCCATTTTTTATGCGTGTAGTGATTCCGTTTCAGCAAGAAAAATGGGATGAACTTAATCGCATAGCGCAGCTTTGGTCTGCGCAAGATGCAAATAGTGCCGATGCCTGGTATTACCGCGGTATGGCAGAGTATGGGTTGAAACATGCGCAAGAGGCTAAACAGTATCTTTCTAAAGCAATTATGCTCAATCAGCGTCTTCTGGAAGCGCAGGTACAATTGGCGATGATGGCGATTAATGAGGGCAATAAACTTGAAGCGGAAAAGCGGCGAGATTTAGTTAAAGTGCTGGATACTGATGAGGCAGTCAGCCTGACACACAATATCGCCAGCATGCATGACCCGGTAACACAGTAACTAGACGGGTGATTATCTGACTTATTTGAACATATAACTTCTCATGAAATATATCGTGCTTAGTTTAGTGGTGCTGGGGACTAGTGGATTATTAATTTTTTATCTACTGGATAATGATGCATTAACTAAAAAAATAGCTCATCAAACCACATTGCTAGAACAGATAGGGGATAAGTGTGTGGGAATATCAGAAAATTCTACTGCAACTGTAGTGCCTATTATTGAGTTTCAAGAACTGGAGCTAATTAGCCGTAGGGCCAATATTGTGTTGCGGTGCATGAATGATCATGGTTTTGTGGAGAATCCAGCTTGGGTCAATTATGCGCAACCTATTGCACAACATGATGCTATTCATTCTAATATATCCTTTGACGAGGCGCTGGAGAATCTCAGGCGTTCTAAAATGTTAGTTTTTGCTGCAGTCTCTGGGCAGCCCATGTTCTGGGTAAAGCAGAAATAAGCGGACGTTTTTCAGTCCGCTTCTATAGCTTGTTTGCCTCTAATTAGCACCGCCTATTAACACCTAAACCTGTTCAATTCCGGCCAGTTGCCACTCGCCGGTTTGACGTACTAAATGCCATACTTCATCCATCGGTTCAAATGCAGCGTTCGCTTCACTTACTAATCCGGTAAATCTGACGCTAGCAATGCTTTGGTTAGCTTCATTTGTTATGTCAATGACTTTTGCATTCATCATGCTAAATCGGGTATTGCTCGCTACGGTTCTATTCTTAATTTCCCCAATTAAAGAGGCTTGCATATCGCCAACACTATACGTTTGCATGAAACCTATATCACCACGATTGTTAGCATACTGTAAGGCGTTAAAGAAATTCAGCGCATCAGATTGGAAAGTTGGATTATCTAAATTGATGGCTGACGGCGCTTGATAAGCGCTGCTTGCCACAGGGTTTAAAGCTTCTTTCATATTAGCGCCTATTGCTTTTAGACCGGTGCTACGTTTGTACAACCACATTAATCCTAATCCACCCAATAACAACATAAAAATTGTGCCCCAAGGGAATCCTGAGTGTACGGGTTGATTGTTGCTGATTCCATCAAACGCGCCACTTGCGCCGCCATTATTTTGCATAGGCTGTTGCATGCTTTGATTGTTGTTGTGTGAGTTCAGCATATAACCCACTGCAGCTCCTGCTACGGCAGCCCCCGCGACATGACCTAAGCCAATTTTAGACGACACTGGCTGGCTGGCAGTTTGGCTGCTATTGAATTGATTAGTGGAGGTTGCCGTAGTATTTTGACGTTCAGCATTGACCACATCATTGCGTTGCATGCCTACGTTACCACCACTACCTGCTCGTTGTGAACTGTTGTAATAATTTTGACTGCTGCCACTGCTATAGCTATGGTTTGAAAACCCACTGGAACGTGACGAGCCACCACCCGCACGTGCCATGACATCCATTGATTGCATGCCCAGGCTCAACATCAGAGCAGAAACGATGATGATCTTGTTTGATTTTTTGTGCAGTAGCATTGAGTTCCTTTAGGCGTATAAAAATACTAATCTATGTGTAATTTGGGGTTGATGTGAAAAAAACAATGGCTTTTATATATTAAATTGCAGATTTGGATTGATCGGTTAACTTAAATTTAAGTGCAATACTGAATTAAATTGGCCAAAGTATGGCATTTAAATCTGACCGTTTTAAGTTAGATAGCAACTTTAAACTCATGTATAGGTTTGTCAGGTTAGGCATATAGTCGACACGCGTCGCTTGTGCAGAAGGCAGAAATTGCAACTAAAGTGATTGTAAGTTTTCTCATCATGCTGCCTTCCTATGATTTGTTAAGATAACAACTCAATGGTTGGCATTTTATTTAGCTAATTGTAGAAATGTACTTTTTAAAATATCAAGCCTCTTTAAGTATCATTTTGTAACGGCTGGAAAATATTGCAGTTTTAAGCTTAAGCTGTTATATAAGCTGACTAAAACATACTTGCTTTTAAGAAACTAGACTTTAATGTCTACATTATCAAGGTATCTCTATGCATGATCATCAAGACCCGCCACTACATCGTTTAGATAGCACAAGTGGAGCATCCAAAAAAACTGGCATTAAGTGGATTCTACTTATTATCATTGTAATGATTGTTGCTGCCTTGGCATTTTACCGACATAGCACCAGTAGCAGTGCATTAAAGACAGATAAGAAGTTTGATGCTGCTTCTAAACCAACATCAGTATTAGTCGCAAAAGCTGAACAACGTGATATGAATATTTTTCAGGATGCATTAGGTACTGTAACTTCGCGTAATTCTGTAGTTGTAACCGCTCGTGTTGATGGTCAATTGATGAATGTATATTTTCGTGAAGGGCAAATGGTTAAAGCCGGAGAGCTGCTCGCGCAAATAGATCCACGTTCGTTTGAGGTGCAATTAGCACAAGCTAATGCCCAGTTGGCTAAAGACAAAGCTTTGCTGGAAAACGCGAAAATTGATGCAGAACGATACAAAACGTTGCTCGGTCAGGATTCAATTTCCAGGCAACAGGCGGATACGCAAGAATCGCTGGTGCATCAATACAGCGCTGCTTTGGCAGTAGATCAAGCACAGGCGGATGCTGCCAAATTGCAACTTAGTTATACGCGTATTACCGCACCTATCAGCGGTCGAGTTGGTCTGCGTCAAGTTGACCCGGGCAATATGATTCATAGTTCTGATACTAATGGCATTGTGACCATTACCCAATTACAGCCGATTACTGTGTTATTCAATATCCCGGAAGATAATCTGCCTAGCGTCAACCAACGTATGAAGGCTAGTGAGGTTTTGCCCGTGGAGGCTTTTGACCGCGGTCAGAAAACAAAGCTGGCGAGTGGACGCCTGTTAACCGCTGATAACCAGATTGATGCCAGCACCGGGACGATTAAATTGCGTGCTGAATTTAAGAATGAGGATGGGGCGTTGTTTCCCAACCAATTTGTGAATATCAAGATGCTGGTTGATGTGCAAAAATCCGCCATTGTTATTCCAGTTGCAGGCTTGCAGCGCGGGAAAAATGGCGATTATGTTTATATATTAGCGGGTAAAGATTCTGTTAGCCTCCGCCCAGTGACATCTGGCCCTGCTGATGCTGAAGTGGTGTCTATTATCAGTGGCTTGAACGCTGGCGATCAGGTGGTGGTTGATGGAGCGGATAAGTTGCGTGATGGTGCCAAAGTTAAACTGACAGCGCCAGATGGCGCATCATCTACAAAAAATGCAGATAATGCAAAACCTGCGACATCCAAACATCTGGGATCCGCAGGCTTATCAAGAACCCTTGGTGAGACAGGAGCTGAAGCTAAAACTCAATCACTAGAAGGGACGCATCACAAGCGGAGCGTCGAATGAATCCGTCACGTTTATTTATTTTACGGCCAGTAGCAACTACGCTATTGATGATTGCGATTCTGCTGTCCGGCATTCTCGCTTATCGTCTGTTGCCCTTGTCAGCACTGCCAGAAGTTGACTACCCTACCATACAGGTTGTCACACTTTATCCTGGTGCCAGCCCTGATGTGATGACCTCTTCAATTACCGCACCATTAGAACGCCAGTTCGGGCAAATGCCTGGCCTTAATCAGATGACCTCTAGCAGTTCTGGTGGGGCATCGGTGATTACTTTGCAGTTTGTGCTAAGCATGAGTATGGATGTGGCTGAGCAACAGGTGCAGGCTGCGATTAATGCTGGTGGTAATTTGCTGCCTACGGATTTGCCTACACCGCCTATTTACAGCAAAGTGAATCCAGCCGATGCGCCTATTTTAACACTGGCATTGACCTCTAAAACCTTACCATTAACCAAAGTTGAAGACCTGGCCGATACCAGATTGGCGCAAAAAATCTCGCAATTAACCGGTGTGGGTTTAGTAACTATTAGTGGTGGGCAGCGTCCTGCAGTGCGTATTCAAGCCAATCCCAAAGCTTTAGCGGCTTATGGCATTACTTTAGATGATCTACGCACCTCGATCAGCAATGCTAATCAAAGCCAGGCTAAAGGCAGCTTTGATGGAGCTACACGTGCGTCTACCATAGGTACTAACGACCAATTAAAAACCGCTGAGCAATACCGCAATTTAGTGATTACTTATCGTAATGGTGCGCCAATACGTATAAGCGATATCGCTAATGTGGTAGAAGCTGCTGAAAACACGCAGCTTGCGGCATGGGCGAATCGTGACCATGCTGTGGTGTTGAATATTCAACGTCAACCTGGGGCTAACGTGATTCAGGTGGTAGACCGTATTAAAGCGTTATTGCCGCAGATTCAGGCTTCATTGCCTGGTGAATTAAACGTGGTCGTGCTGACAGATCGTACGACGACTATTCGTGCTTCAGTTCATGATGTGCAGTTTGAATTGCTATTGTCGGTGGCATTAGTGGTGATGGTGATTTTCTTATTCTTACGTAATATTCCTGCCACGTTAATTCCCAGTATCGCGGTACCGTTGTCGCTGGTCGGTACGTTTGGAGTGATGTATGTGGCGGGTTTTAGTATCAATAATCTGACGTTGATGGCATTGACGATTGCTACGGGTTTTGTGGTGGACGATGCGGTGGTGATGATTGAGAATATCTCACGCTATATCGAGCAAGGCGATACTCCGCTCGAGGCCGCACTTAAAGGCTCGAAACAAATCGGTTTCACTATTATCTCGTTAACGTTTTCTCTTATTGCCGTGCTGATTCCGTTGTTGTTCATGGGTGACGTCGTCGGGCGTTTGTTTCGTGAGTTTGCCATTACGCTGGCGGTCGCCATTCTTATCTCGGCAGTGGTCTCGCTGACGCTGACGCCAATGATGTGCGCACGTTTATTGAAACACATGCCTGAAAACGAACGTGGCTGGTTTTATAACAAAGCGGGCGCGGTGATTGACAATATTATCAAGCTTTATGGCAAACTATTAACACAAGTATTGAATCACCAAGTATTAACACTACTGGTGGCGTTGGGGACGTTGGTGTTAACCGTTTTACTCTATGTTGCCGTGCCTAAAGGATTTTTTCCGATTCAAGATACTGGCGTGATTCAGGCCATTTCTGAAGCGCCACAATCTATCTCTTTTGCCGCAATGGGTGAGCGACAACAGGCTTTGGTCGATACCATACTCAAAGAGCCAGCGGTAGAAAGCGTTTCTTCTTTTATTGGTGTGGATGGCAGTAATACCACATTGAATAGCGGACGCATGCTGATTAACCTTAAGCCGCAAGCACAACGCGCGGACAATATGCAAACGGTTATTCAGCATTTGCAGGATAAACTCGCCTCAGTCAGTGGCATTACGCTTTACATGCAACCAGTGCAGGATTTAACCATTGAAGACCGGATCAGTCGCAGCCAATATCAATTTATGATGGACGATGCCAATGCTGATGTATTGGAGAGCAGCGTGGATAAAATGGTGCAGCGTTTGCAGCACTTCACGCTAATTAAAGATGTTGCCAGTGACCTACAAAATAATGGCTTACAGGCTTATTTAGATATAGATCGTGATGCAGCAGGCCGGCTGGGTATTACCACAGCGGCCATCGACAACGCACTGTATAACGCTTTTGGCCAGCGTCTCATCTCTAATATATTCACGCAGTCTAACCAATATCGCGTCGTGCTTGAAGTTGCGCCAGAGTTCCGCCAAGGGCCAGATGCCTTGAGTGGCATCTATGTCACGGCGAGCAACGCTACAAATAGCATAACTGGTGCTACCGTCACGGGCGGTCAAGTGCCCTTAAGTGCGATTGCAAAAATTAGTGAACGGCAAACCCCATTGGTTATTAATCATCTGGGGCAATTCCCGGCAGCTAATATTTCGTTCAATCTTGCGCAGGGTGTTTCATTGAGTGCAGCGGTCAATGAAATTGAAGCTGCACAACAAGGAATAGGCTTACCACAAAGCACACGTGTGGTATTTCAAGGGGCGACGACTGCATTCCGTGCATCGTTGGCCAATCAGTTATTTTTGATTCTAGCTGCTATTGTGACGATGTATATTGTACTGGGTGTGCTGTATGAGAGCTTTATTCATCCCATCACAATTCTTTCCACATTACCCTCTGCTGGTATAGGTGCGCTGCTGGCGTTGATTATTTCTGGTAATGATTTAGGTATCGTTGGCATCATTGGTATTATTTTGCTGATTGGTATCGTGCAAAAAAATGGCATCATGATGATCGATTTTGCCTTGGAATCACAGCGGGAGCAAGGTCTAGCGCCACGAGAAGCTATCTATCAAGCCTGCTTGCTACGGCTAAGACCAATATTAATGACTACCATGGCCGCGCTTTTAGCAGCTTTGCCGTTGATGTTAGGTGCTGGAGTCGGCTCCGAATTGCGTCATCCGTTAGGTTTGACCATGGTGGGTGGGCTTATCGTCAGTCAGGCGCTTACTTTGTTTACTACGCCTGTTGTTTATCTGGCATTTGCCCAGATTGCTACAAGAATCACGGCTTGGCGCGGACAAGGTTCGAACACTAGTGAGCAAGCTAATAGCGAGGCTAATTTTCAGGCCAGTTCTGAGGATAGCAATCCGGCATGAGTTTATCGCGCCTTTTCATTTATCGACCAGTCGCTACTACGCTACTGACCATAGGCATTACCTTAGCTGGAGCACTATCGTTTACGTTGCTACCAGTTGCATCGTTACCACAAATTGATATACCAACTGTTTTTATACAGGCGCAATTAGCTGGGGCCAGCCCAGAAACCATGGCTTCTACTGTAGCAACCCCCCTAGAACGTGCACTGGGGCGTATTGCTGGCGTCACGGAGATGACTTCCTACAGCAGTTTAGGCTCAAGCCGTATCATTTTGCAGTTCGATCTAAGTCGAGCTGTTAATGGTGCAGCAAGTGATGTACAAGCGGCGATTAATGGTGCGCGTAGTTTGTTGCCAACCAGTTTAAATCGCAATCCGAGCTATCGTAAGGTGAACCCTGCCAATGCGCCCGTCATGGATTTAGCCATGACTTCTGAAACCATGACAACTGCGCAGATTTATGATATTGCCGACTCCATTGTGGCGCAGAAGCTTTCTCAGGTAGACGGTATCGGTGAAGTGGATGTGGATGGTGGTTCGCAACCTTCAATACGCATAGAGCTTAATCCTTTAGCGCTAGCGCGTTATGGAATTGATACTGAAACTGTACGTACTATGGTGGCGACTACCAATGCTAACCGCCCCAAAGGTTTCGTTGAGGATGACAGTCGTCATTGGCAAGTTGGTGCCAACGATCAACTGAATGCAGCTGCCGAATATGCCAACCTTATTATCTCGGTCAAAAATGGTGTGGTAGTACGCTTGTCAGATGTGGCTACGGTGAAGGACTCAGTGCAGGATGTGCGTAATTTTGGTAGTGCCAACGGGAAGCCAGCGGTACTGATTCATTTACGGCGTCAGCCTGGAGCCAATGTAGTAGAAACTATTGACCATGTAAAAGCGCTGCTGCCTGAGTTGCATGCTTCTATTCCTAGTGCCATTAAAATTGAGATTGTGCTAGACCGCACACCGACTATACGTGCATCGTTACATGAAATCGAACGTACTTTAGCTATCTCAATCGGCTTGGTGATTTTTGTCGTCTTCGTGTTTTTGCGCAACCCGCGGGCCACCTTGATTCCAGCGGTGGCGGTACCCGTTTCGCTGATTGTGACGTTTGCAGCAATGTATCTATTTGGATTTAGTTTGGATAATTTGTCTTTAATGGCACTGACTGTTGCGACTGGCTTTGTGGTTGATGATGCGGTGGTGGTACTAGAAAACATATCCCGTCATATAGAAAATGGCTTGAGTCCATTCCAAGCCGCATTAAAAGGTGCTAAGGAGGTAGGTTTTACCGTACTTTCCATGAGTATTTCACTAGTTGCCGTGTTTATTCCTGTGATCATGATGGGTGGCCTGGTTGGCCGGTTGTTAAGTGAGTTTTCAATTACACTGGCGGTTGCAGTGCTGGTTTCGCTGGTTATTTCATTGACTACCACACCTATGATGTGCGCTTATCTATTGCGTAATAGAAAACCGGATTGGGTTAAGCATGAGCATAAGCTAGCACGTATTGCACGCAAAACCTTAGAGGCCATGCAAAGTGGCTATGCACGCTCTTTGGCCTGGGCGCTCAGGTTTAGCCCATTGATGTTGCTGATTTTATTTGCGACCGTGGCTTTAAATGTGTGGCTGTATGTTGTCGTGCCTAAAGGTTTTTTTCCACAACAGGATAGCGGTATAATTTCTGGCAATATCGTTGCCGATCAGGCGATTTCTTATCAAGCCATGTTGGATAAACTCAATCGATATGTGGGTATTATCAAAGCTGACCGCGCCGTACAAAGCTTTACTGCAGCAACTGGTGGCAGTTCACGTAACACTGCACGTATGACAATCACACTTAAACCCGCTGCCGAGCGCGATGTGACGAGTGATCAGTTTATTGCACGTATTCGGGCAAAGACCGCTCACGAAGCGGGATCTAAACTTACTTTGCAAACTGAACAGGATATCCGGGTTGGTGGTCGTTCTGCTGGTGCACAATATCAATATACGCTGCAGGCAGATAGCTTAACTGATCTGCGTAAATGGGAACCTTTGATAAAAGATGCATTTTCCAAACTGCCTGAGCTGGTTGACGTCAATACAGATAGTCAGGATAAAGGCTTACAGACCATGATTGCGGTCGATAGAGATGCCGCATCCAGATTAGGTATCAGTATGCAGCAGATCGATTCAACCTTAAATAATTGGTTTGGTCAACGGCAGATTTCGACAATCTATAATCCACTTAATCAGTACAAAGTGGTCATGGAAGCAGCACCACAATATTGGCAAAGTCCAGAATCACTGCGTGATGTGCAGATTATCGTGCCAGCTGCTGGTGGTAGCAATACGGCAGTGCCCTTAATGACATTCGCTAGTTTTGGTCCAACTAACACTGCTTTGGTAGTGAATCATCAGGGGCAGTTTGCTGCGACTACCATCTCATTTAATCTGCCTGAAAAAATATCATTATCCAACGCTACTATTGCCATTAACAATGCGATGAAGCGCATAGGCGTACCAGATTCAGTGCATGGCAGCTTTCAAGGCACGGCCAAGGTATTTCAGGAGTCACTGAGTAATCAACTGTGGTTGATTTTGGCAGCCTTGCTCACAATCTATATCGTACTAGGTATTTTGTATGAGAGTTATATTCACCCACTCACTATTTTATCGACTTTGCCATCTGCTGGTGTGGGCGCGTTGCTAGCATTACTGCTGTTTAAGGTAGAGTTCAATATTATGGCGATGATAGGCGTGCTGCTGTTAGTGGGTATCGTTAAGAAGAACGCCATTATGATGATTGATTTTGCCATAGATGCCGAACGCAGCCGCGGCTTAAGCTCGCGCGATGCCATTTATGAGGCCTGCCAGTTACGCTTCCGACCGATTATGATGACCACGATGGCTGCATTACTCGGCGCATTGCCATTAGCGCTAGGCTCTGGCGTAGGCCATGAGTTACGTCAGCCGTTAGGCATTGCGATTGTTGGTGGTCTGATTTTTAGCCAAATGTTGACGTTATATACCACACCAGTGGTCTACCTTTATCTTGATCGACTCAGTATTTGGTGGCGTCAAGTATTCAGACCGCAAGTTGGGCGTTTAAGTCTGGAAAAATAGTTTGAGGAGTTGTTGTAATGCCTAATGTACTTAAAGTAAACCGAATTTTGCAATTGGCTGTGATGGCGAGCCTAGCAGGCGGTTGCCTGCTGAGCGCCTGCACTATGGGGCCAAACTATGTAAAACCTGAAGTGCAAGTACCCGCGGCGTTTAAGGAGCAGCAAGGCTGGAAAGTCGCGGCGCCACAAGATACCTTGCCCAAAGGACAATGGTGGGAGTTATTCGGTGATAGCGAACTCAATGCTTTAGTGGCACAGGTAGAAGTCTCCAATCTCAATATTCGTGCGGTAGAGGCGCAGTACGCCCAAGCGCGCGCCTTATCACAGCAAGTCAGTGCTGCTTATTATCCAACTGTTACTGGTGGCCTGTCTGTTAACCGCAGTAAACCTGCCAGTAACAATGCCAATGTAACTAATTTCGATCCACAAATTAATAACACTTATCGTACTAGCCTAGATGCAAGTTGGGAACCCGATATCTGGGGCCAGATAAAGCGCTCGGTTGAGGCTGGTGATGCCAGCCTGCAAGCCAGCGCCGCCGATATTGAAGCTGCCAAGCTAAGTGCTCAGGCGCAGCTAACACAGAATTATTTTTTACTGCGTATTGCGGATGCCAGAAAAAAATTACTGGACGATACGGTCACGGCCTATGAGAAATCTCTCAAACTTACGCAAAATCAGTATGCGGTTGGCGTTGTGGCACGCGCTGATGTGGTGGCTGCAGAAACCCAGCTTAAATCAGCCAAAGCACAAGCGGTGGATGTGGGCGTGCAGCGTGCGCAGTTGGAACATGCCATTGCCGTTTTGCTGGGCAAAGCACCCGCTGAATTTAACATTCCGGTAGCGACTACTGCATTTGTGATTACACCGCCGTTGATACCACTGGGTATTCCTTCTGCATTGCTGGAACGCCGTCCGGATATTGCTGGCGCTGAACGGCGTGCTGCAGCTGCTAATGCCAAGATTGGTGTAGCAGAAGCCGCCTATTACCCAGCGCTGACACTGTCGGCAACCTTAGGTTTTCAAAGTCGCAGTTTTTCGCAGTGGCTAACATACCCAAGTCGTTTCTGGACGTTAGGCGCAGCCTTAGCGCAGACCATTTTTGACGGCGGTTTGCGTAAGGCTCAAACGGCTCAGGCCGTGGCGGTTTATGATGAAACGGCTGCTAATTACCGGCTTGCTGTATTGACCGCATTTCAGGAAGTGGAAGATAATTTGGCTGCATTACGTATTCTTGACGAAGAAGCACAATTACAGGCCGATGCCGTGAAATCAGCACGTGAATCCGCACAGATTGCCACTAATCAGTATAAAGCTGGGGTGGTGACTTATATCAACGTGATTAATGCAGAAGCGATTGCATTGAATAATGAAAGAACAGCGCTCACGGTGCAAAGTAGCCAGTTGTCTGCGGCGGTGTTGTTGATTAAGGCATTGGGTGGTGGGTGGAATAGCAGTGCGCTGAATACGGTTGAAAATAGCAATACCACAAAAAATGATACTAAAAAATAAGTTTGGTTTCGTTTAGGCTACCATCATTTCTAGGGTCACTTCTAGTCCAAATTCCTCATCGTTAATATTGCGTAAACGCAGCGTACCCCGGTGTTTTTCTGCAATGTTTTTTGCAATAGTTAAGCCCAGGCCAGTGCCGCCAGAAGCTCTTGAACGTGAATCTTCTAGTCTCATAAATGGCTGCAGCACTTTTTGTAGCTGATGTTCTGGGATGCCTGGACCACCATCTATGATGGTTACCGTGACTTTCTGACCTTCGCGTTTAACAGAAATATGTGCGAATTCTCCATACTTAACGGCATTATCAATGAGATTGAGCAAGCAGCGCCGCAAAGCATTCGGTCGCACCATCACCGGTACGCCTACTTTACCACTTTGGCTGACTTCCAGTCCGGCATCCGTTGCATCGTTGCACAGTGTGTCAATCAGTGAGTCCATGTCCATAAGCTCATAGGGTTCTTCAACGTAAAAGCTACGCGCCAAATCTAAACCTTCTTTTACAATATCCTGCGTTAGTGCTAAATCGTTGATCAGTTTAGTGCGCAGCGTTTCATCAGCTACTTTTTCCAGCCGCAGTCGTAGTCGGGTGAGCGGTGTTTGCAGATCATGCGCGATAGCCGCCAGCATGTAAGTGCGTTCTTCAACAAAATGACGAATCTGTGATTGCATATTATTGAATGCACTAGCTGCTTCACGTACCTCGATAGGCCCTTTGTCTTCTGAAAGGTGTGGACGTTCTAAGTCACGTCCTAAGTCTTGTGCTGCCTGCGCTAATGTACGTATAGGCTTTGTTGCTAAATGTGCAATTAGGAAAGCTAAAGTAGCTACACAAATTAAAAAAATTAATAAATAAGGGAAAAAGTCTAATTGAAAGGGTAGTGGCAATTTATCGGGTGGTGAAGCGACATCAATACGCAAGAAAGTCCCATCTTGTAGGGTGGCAGTAACTGTACGGCACTGTAGCGCTAAAGCAGATCTTGTTTTGCCTAGCAAATCTGGTCGTATTGGACAGTCAATATCAATACGTTTATAGGTGGCGATATTTCTATTTTCGCCGAGTATTTTGGTGAGTGCCATAGTGAATTCATTGTCAGTAGTTGCATCCTTTAAGTTATTTTGCGCTGAGAAATTAATGCGAATGCCGGATTTAGCTACGATACTGGCAAACTTTTCTCTGGATTCTGCTGGTGTGACTTCTAGCGTGAGTATCATTTGTTCAATACGCTCAGCCAGATGGCGTGTCCGGATTTGGTCTAGCATGCCTTTACTCTCGTAGGCTGCTAGTAATAAGGTTAAAGCAGCCGAAGCTAAGGTTCCGCACAGCAGAATGAGAAAGAAACGGCTGGTCATGGAGTGGGCAAAATATTTAAACATCAGCTTTCAACCTGTATTTGTGTCGCAAGAATATAGCCCTCATTACGTACAGTTTTAATGATTTGCGGATCTTTTGAATCTTCCTCTAGTTTTTGCCTTAAGCGGCTGACCTGAATGTCGATTGAGCGATCAAATGGATCTGCATCACGCCCCTGAGTCAGGTTCAAAATATGGTCACGATTTAATATCTGATTAGGGCTATCGAGAAATATTTTTAATAGCCGATATTCAGAGCCAGAAATGGAAACGATAACACCTTGCGGATTGATTAAGTGCCGCGTGACGAGGTCTAGTGTCCAACCGGCGAATTGAATGCGGTTGATTGCATCGGATTTTCTTTCATTGCTGGGAGAATTGAAGCGCCTTAACACGCTGCGTATGCGTGAAAGTAGCTCACGCGGTTCAAATGGCTTACAGACATAATCGTCAGCCCCCATTTCCAGACCTAACACACGGTCAAACGGTGCCGTTCTGGCGGTAAGCATAATAATAGGTAAATCCGATTTTTCACGTAGTTCACGGCATAGCGTAAGGCCATCTCTACCGGGCAGATTGAGGTCAAGTACGATTAGGCTTACGGGGTGCCGATTAATAACTTCCCACATTTCCTGACCATCTGCCGCTAGCAATGTTGTACAACCATAGACTTCCAGATACTCTGCCAGTAATGTTCGGATATCCAAATCATCATCAACAATGAGGATGTTCATATCTGTTTCAATATTAGCCGTACCTAGCACTTGCGGTTCCTTATTTGTGCGATTCATTTAGTTGTAATGGTATACCTGTTACTTTCAAAAAATGACGTGTTTTTGTATCGATTTGTAACAGCTATAATAGGTTGATGGTGAATGCTTTATAGTCATGACTGGCTTTCATTAATTGAGAAGCTTGCATAAGATGAAATGTAAGCGTGGCAAACGAAAGTAATATGCAGATAAAACTAATGATTAAAAGCGTGATGAATAGGTTAAGTGAACTATATGGCCGTAGTTTTATTTTGACTATGTGCGCTATTGTTTTATTTGTCCTAATTATTTGTGCAATAGCTTTCTCGTTCATCAATGCGGCAGCGCCTACCAAGTTGGTCATTGCCAGCGGACCTGTCGGCAGCACATTTTATAAGAATGCAGTTAAATATAGAGATATCTTAAAAAAGCAGGGAGTTGTTGTCACAATACGGCCTTCAGATGGTTCAGCAGACAACTTGAAAATGCTGACCAGCAAAAACAGTAACGTTGATGTAGGGTTTGTACAAGGTGGAGAAACTGATGGTCTTGATATTGAAAATTTAATCTCACTCGGTAGTATTTCCTATCAGCCATTATTTGTTTTTTACCGCGGAGAGAATGAAAAGCTGCTATCCGATTTTAAGGGCAAGAAAATATCTATAGGTCCAAACGGCAGCGGCACTCGCACACTTGCTCTGACGTTATTAAAGGCGAATGGGTTGGGAGTAAACAACACCGTGCTCATGGATAGTGAGGCTAAAGATGCGGTTAAAGCTTTATTGGAGAATCGTATTGATGCACTGTTTATTATGGGTGACTCTGCATCAACCGATTTGATAAAAGGATTAGTTGAAACGCCCAATATTCATATATTTAATTTCACTCAAGCCGATGGCTATACTCGCCGCATAAAATATTTAAACAAGTTGGTATTACCCCAAGGTGCATTAGATTTAGGTAAAAATATCCCAACTGAAGATCTGTATCTTATCGCACCAGCAGTTGAGTTAGTCGCGAAAAAAGGGTTACATCCAGCATTGTCCGATTTACTACTAGAAGCCGCACGCGAGGTACATGGCTCTGCTGGGATGTTTAGAAAAAGTGGGGAATTTCCTGCGCCAATTGAACAAGAGTTTCGAATTAGCCCGGATGCCACCCGCTATTACACATCAGGTAAAAGTTTTTTATATCGTAACTTTCCATTTTGGCTCGCTAGTCTAATTAATCGTATTTTGGCCGTACTGGTACCGATTGTTTTGTTATTAGTACCAGCTGTCAAGCTTGCCCCAGCACTCTATCGCTGGCGGATTCATTCGCTCATCTATCCCTGGTATAAGGCATTGCTTGAGATAGAGCGTGACGCTTTTAGCCATCCAGCCGATATGGAAAAAAAGGCAGCGTTGCTTAACAGATTAAATCAAATAGAAGAAACAGTGAATAAAATGAAAATACCTTCATCCTATGGTGATTTATTTTATAGTTTAAGAGGGCATATTAGTTTCGTTAGAAATCATCTGGCTGCAGATGAGGCTGAGGCATAAAGAAATGAATCAAAATTTGTCTGAATTGCTAATTACTTCCAATAGCTGGTCGTAAATAAGTCGGATACGTTGTGGGGTTGGGCTGCGTTGTGGTCGATAAATATACAGATCCCAAGGCTCTGGCTTATAGGTTTCCAGTACTTGTATTAAGCGACCATCTGCCAGATATGGTGCTGCCATAAAGCTCGGTATTTGCGCATAGCCCACGCCTGCCAGTGCTGTTTCCAGTTCTGTTTCTGGATCATTAGTAATGAAAGCAGGTTTCTTGGCATTAAATTGTAGGTTGTCTGCAAAAAACCATTGCCAAACTTTACCTGTACTGTGATCCAGTATGGCAATGGTAGGGAAATCAGTTAAATCCTTTATTTGCAGGGGTTCCCCCACTTTAGCAACCAGTTCTGGCGAACCGACAATTAAGAATGAAACCTTGCCAGCTACGCGTGCGATAAAGTTACTATCACGTAAAAAGCCAATTCTAATGCCGATATCAATTTGCTCACTTACTACATCCGCTATTACATTCGATAATCTTAAATCAATGGTGATTTGTGGATATTCAATAGCAATTTGGCTTAACACTGGCAATAAAAAGCGCTGGCCTAGCGATGTCGGTGCTGTGATACGCACTAATCCTGATATTTCAGAATCAGCTTGCTTGTTTTCACGACGAAAAATTGCATCTAGCGTATTGACGGATTCACGAGACGATTCAATCAGATGCGAGCCAAATTCTGTAAGGCGTATTTGGCGTGTGTTGCGATGAAAAAGTAGCTCACCTAGGTTGTCTTCAAGGCTTTTAATAACGCGTGTTACCACTTGAGGCGACCGTCCTAGGCGGGACGCCGCTTCTTTAAAGCTACTTGATTCTGCGGCTGCGTAGAAAATGTGCAGCATCTCTAATCTGCTAAGCATGATGTATCTTTATATGATTTTACAATGCTTATATTATTCCAAAATATGGAATTCTAAAAACATAATTTTTCCATTTATTGATAGCTATAACTCCATCATAATCAGCGTATAAATTATAATTATAAATAAATGGCTATACAGATAAGCAAATTATGAATAGTGTAGATTTTTCTGTTTTGCAAACAGCCAGCAATTGGCTTAAACAGGGTGTTGATGCCCAGCAAGTGTGGCTCGCAACTGTTGTTAAAACTTTTGGCTCTAGCCCGCGTCCAATTGGTGCAACGCTAGCATTGCGTGCAGATGGTGTGCTGGTGGGTTCAGTTTCCGGTGGTTGTATTGAAGATGATTTGGTGGATAAAGCCCGCTCCGGTGCGCTATCTGCTGATACTGCAAAAGTCATCACTTATGGTGTGACCACTGAAGAAGCACGCCAGTTTGGCTTGCCGTGCGGTGGCTCACTCACCATCGTGCTGGAACCGTTACATGATGCTAGCTGGATTGAGCATATTCTGAGTTTAATTAGCCAACATCGCTTAGTTTCTCGTACGCTGAATCTTTCAACATTATCTACCACAGTAGCTGATGCAACAGCAGAAGATGAGTTGAGCTTTGATGGGAATAGTCTAACTACTGTTTATGGCCCACGTTGGCGTTTGCTGATTATCGGTGCGGGTCAAACTTCGCAGTACTTGGCGAAAATGGCACAGGCATTGGATTATGAAGTGATAATTTGCGAACCAAGAATTGAGTTTCGTGAAGTGTGGGATATACCACACACTTCACTCATTAGTGATATGCCTGATGATGCGGTTTTGTCGCAACAGGTAGATGCGCGTACAGCGGTCATTGCGCTGACGCACGACCCAAAACTGGATGATATGGCGTTGCTGGAAGCGCTGAAATCCCCCGCATTTTATGTAGGGGCATTGGGCTCGCTCAACAACAATATCAAGCGTCGTGAACGTTTAGCCCTGTTTGATTTGAGTGCGGATGAAATAAATCGTTTGCATGGTCCGGTAGGTTTGGATATCAGAAGCCGCACTCCGCCAGAAATCGCAGTTTCGGTACTTGCCCATATAATTGCAGTGAAAAATCAGCCACCAGTTTTTAGTAGAGTAACTGTAACAACTAGTGAGCAGCAAACACTTGCTTGCTCGACATAAAATGGCTCAAGTTGCTGCGGTATTGTTGGCGGCTGGTTTTGCAAGACGTTTTGGTACACAAAAGCTAGCACATGCGATTGAAATCAATGGCTGTTTTAAGCCATTGATTATGCATAGTCTGTTGCCATGGCTCAGTGTGTTTGAACGAGTCACGCTGGTGATTAACGCTGAAAGCAGTGATTTAAAAGCATTAGTGAATAGTGAATTAACCATACAACAAGCGGCAAAGATTAATTGGAAAATATGTGAAAGCGCGTTGGAAGGAATGGCAGCTAGTCTGGCGTGTGGCGTAAAAGCCAATGCAGAGGCTAGTGGATGGCTGATAGGCTTGGCAGATATGCCTAAAGTTTCGGCGCCAATCATTAGCCAGGTGCGTGATGCGATTACTGTCGATACCGATAACGGTAAGAAACTGGCAGCACCTTATTACAAAGAATTTAGAGGTCATCCAGTAGGTTTTTCTACCTTGTATTTTGACGAATTAATTCAGCTACAAGGTGATGCTGGTGCCAAACATTTGATACAACGTGACGCAGCGCTGATAACAAAAATTACAAGTCCAGATGATGGTGTGTTGCTCGATATCGACTCACCAGCAGATGCAGAAAAATTAAATAATTAACTAATTTTTGAAAAGAGAAGCTGATGATTAACTTAAACGTAAATGGCAAAGTACATGCGCTGGACATTACAGACGATATGCCGGTGTTATGGGCGATACGTGATGTGATTGGTTTTACCGGCACCAAGTTTGGCTGCGGCATGTCGTTGTGTGGTGCATGTACGGTACATCTGGATGGCCAGCCGATTCGCTCATGCGTGACGCCGGTATCGGCGGCAGCAGGTAAGAAAATCACGACTATTGAGGCTATTGGTGCGACGGAAGTTGGCAAACGCGTACAAGAAGCATGGATAGCAACAGAAGTGGTGCAGTGTGGCTACTGTCAGTCAGGTCAAATAATGTCGGCCGTTGCTCTGCTTGAACAAAATCATGCGCCTACGGATGCCGATATCGATAGCGCGATGGCAGGCAATATTTGCCGTTGCGGTACCTATATGCGCGTTAAGACCGCCATTAAAATGGCGGCGGCGACATCGACTAAACATGCGAGTGACAGCTCGAAAGTTGAGGCTTAATCATGAAACTTATCGACTTAAACCAGCAGCTTGCTACGCAGGCTATCAGTATTCAAAAGCTAGATGACAATATTGATTCTGAAAGCAGACGGAATTTTTTAAAGATATCATCAGGCTTGGGGTTAGGCTTATTGTTAAGCTTCCATTTCTCCGGCAAAGCTTATAGCAAGACTAATATAGCGGCTGAGTTCAGGCCGAATGCTTTTATCCATATTGACCAAAATGGCTTAGTGACCATCGTTGCGCATAAGGTTGAGATGGGGCAGGGCACGTATACCGCTATGCCTATGTTGATTGCAGAGGAATTAGAGATAGATGTCTCTAAAGTGAAGCTAGTGGCTGCGCCACCAAATGATAAATTGTATGCTGATCCGATTATAGGTGCCCAAGTCACGGGTGGCTCAACCTCAGTGCGTGGTGCATGGAAACCGTTACGTGAGGTTGGTGCGGCAGCGCGTATGATGCTGATTTCTGCAGCAGCGAATGAGTGGAAAGTAGACCCTTCTGCTTGTCGTGCAGAAAATGGCGTGGTTTATTATGATGCCGCCAATAAACAAGTAGCCAAGCAATTAGCTTATGGTGCTTTAGTCAGCAAGGCGGCATTGTTGCCAGTGCCAACGCAAGTAGTGTTAAAAGACCCTAAAAATTTCAAGCTGATTGGTACGCCAGCACATCGGTTGGATGGCCCAGATAAAGTGAATGGCAATGCCATATTTGGTATTGACATTAAAGTGCCGAATATGAAGATTGCCGCGGTCGCGGCTTGCCCCGTGTTTGGCGGTAAGTTAGCTTCTGTCGCAGATGAAAAAGCAAAAGCCATTAAAGGCGTGCGTCAAATTGTGAAGCTAGATGATGCGGTTGCGGTAGTAGCTGATCACATGTGGGCAGCCAAACAAGGTCTGGCTGCACTGGATATCAAATGGGTTGAAGGCGCTAACGCAACATTCTCTACAGCTAGCTTGTTGAAAGATATCGCTGAAGCTTCTAAAGCGACAGGCGCCATCGCTAAAAAAACCGGTGAGGCGACTGCGTTAATAGCAAAGTCGAACAATAAGCTGGATGCAGTTTACGAATTGCCGTTTTTAGCTCATGCCACCATGGAACCGATGAACTGCACGGTGTATCTGCAGGCCGATAGCTGTGATGTATGGTTGGGTACGCAAGTGCCAACTTTTGTGCTGGGTGCCGTGGCTAAGTTGACTGGCTTGCCCAATGAAAAAATCCATGTGCATAATCAATTGCTAGGCGGTGGTTTTGGTCGCCGTTTAGAAGTCGATTGTGTGGTTCAAGCAGTACAAATTGCTAAACAAGTGAAAGGCCCGGTCAAACTTGTTTGGTCACGCGAAGAAGATATTCAGCATGATATGTATCGCCCTTACTACTATGACCGTATTTCCGCTTCATTAGATAGCAACGGCATGCCAGAGGCGTGGAGTCACCACATTACTGGCTCGTCTATCATGTCGCGTTTTTTTCCTGCGGCGGTAAAAGATGGTGTTGACCCTGACGCGGTAGAGGCCGCGACCGACGTGCAATATGCAATTCCCAATGTGCAGGTCAGTTATGTGCGACATGAGCCACCGTTTTTAACTGCATTCTGGCGTGGTGTAGGCCCAACGCATAATGTATTTGTTGTGGAAAGCTTTATTGATGAACTCGCAGCTAAAGCTAAAAAAGATCCATTTGAATATCGACGTAACCTGCTAGTAGCTTCGCCTAGAGCTAAAGCTATATTGGAGTTGGCAGCAGAGAAAGCCAATTGGAGTCAGCCATTAACACAGCCAAAAGAAGGCACGGCCGGGCGTGGCATTTCATTATTATTTGCCTTTGGCAGCTACATTGCCCAAGTGGCAGAGGTGGTTGTGTCAAAAGATAACGAAGTGACAGTAACCCGTGTGGTGAGTGCGGTAGATTGTGGCATGGTGGTTAATCCAGATACAGTGAAAGCGCAAATGGAAGGTGGTGTGATGTTTGGTATTAGCGCTGTATTGTGGGGTGAAATTACCTTTAAAGATGGTCGCGTGGAGCAAAGTAACTTCCACAATTACCGCGTGCTACGCATGAATGAGGCACCGAAAGTAGAAGTCTATTTGATGCCCAGTACCGAGAGTCCCGGTGGTATTGGTGAGCCTGGAACCTCTGCATTAGCGCCAGCTGTGGCGAATGCTGTGTTTGCGGCGAGTGGTAAACGGGTGCGTAAGTTGCCCATCCAACTTACTTAAGTTTGTCTTAGGCGTACTTGAAATTATGAGCGCCTAATATTTAATGCTTGGAAGTTCCTAGATTGCGTTACTTTTGAGTGAGTGATTGACCGCAAGGTAAGAAGCCAGCCAGCCAAGCACGGTGGCGATGACAATAATCGCGATATTTAACTGAAAGTTAGCCAAACTCAGACTAAAGCTACTGCCGTATTCAATGGCGATTTTTGCTACTGATGCATTGAAAAACATAATTACTGTAGCGAGCAATAAGCAGGCAATGACTCCGCCACCGAAGCCATAGAACGCGCCTGCGTAAAGGAACGGGCAACGAATAAAGCCGTTGGTGGCGCCTATGAGTTGACTGACTTCAATCTCTGCGCGCTGCGTGAGGATTTGCATACGTATGGTGTTGCCTATTACTGCAATCAGTGCAAACCCTAGTAGCCCGGCTAACACTAGAATTACTTTATTACTTAATTGCAGCAAGCCATTTAGGCGTTTAATCCAGTTGGAATCTATGAGTGTTTTGTCTACACCATCAATTTTCTGCAAGGTGGTTTGTAATTGGGCGATAGTCTCTGGTAGTAGCGATTTTGGGCTGATAAAGAATGCATCTGGTAAGGGATTTTTATCCAATGTAGAGGCGATGCTCGTAGCACTTTCCGTTTGCTGTAACTGTTGCCACGCCTGTTCTTTGGTGACTAAGTGATAGCTGGCGATATCTGCATTGCCTTTGAGTTCTTGCTCAATCTGCGAAATTTTATCGGCGTTAACATTCAGTTTTAAAAATACACTGATCTGTGATTCAGTTTTTACGCCACCTACCAAGCGGTTGAGGTTACTGGTAGCCACATAAAACAGGCTTGGCAGGCATAAAGTCACGCCAATCACGCCACACATAATGAATGTGGCACCTTTGTGCTTAGCCAAGCGTACTAATTCTTGTTTTACTGCTTGCATATGACGATTTAGCCAATTCCTTATCATGCTGACTCAACCCTCATAGTATTAACGTTGCTGGAACTGCCCTGCGTTAGTTTTCCATGTTCTAAGTGCAAGACTTTATCGTGCGTGGCAGACATGGCATGTGCATCATGCGTCGCGACAATCACTGTTACGCCTACTTGTTGAAACGCATAAAATAATTGCATGATATCCGCCGCATAATTCGCATCGAGGTTGCCAGTCGGCTCATCCGCGATGAGAATAGAAGGACGGCTTACCACCGCGCGTGCAATGGCTAAGCGTTGCTGCTCGCCACCGGAGAGCGTAATTGGCATGGCTTTTTCTTTATCTAGTAGGCCCACTTTATCTAGCGCAGCTCGTATGCGCTTATTGGCTTCAGTGCCGGTTAAGCCATTTATATGTAAAGGTAGCGCGATGTTCTGAAAGCAGTTACGGTCGTAAAGTAGTTTGTGGTCTTGAAACACTAGACCAAATTTCCGGCGTAAATAGGGCAGCGCTGAGGCGCGGAGTTTATTCACGTTTTGATTGCTGATTAATACTGTGCCGGAAGTGGGGCGCTCAATTGCTGCTATCAGTTTTAGTAAAGTACTTTTACCCGCACCTGAATGGCCGGTGACAAAGACCAGTTCACCTGGTCCGATAGAAAACGTCACATTTTGTAGGGCATCCATGCTGCCAGGATAGCGTTTACCTACTTGGTCAAATTGAATCATGATTTATTATAACGTTAATTATTAGGTTAATCGTCAAACAAGGCATCAACAAAATCTGCGGCCTTAAACTCGCGTAAATCGTCTATGGTTTCGCCTATGCCAATAAAGCGAATAGGAATCGGCCGCGCTTGCGCAATCGCAGCAATCACGCCACCTTTAGCGGTGCCATCCAGCTTGCTGAGTACTAGGCCGGTGACTTTTAGCACATCGTCAAACGCTTTTACTTGCATAACCGCGTTTTGACCAGTGTTCGCGTCTAGTACCAATAATATTTCGTGCGGTGCACCAATATGCGTCTTGTTGATGACACGTTGCACTTTTGCAATTTCATCCATTAAATGCATTTGTGTTGGCAAACGTCCCGCCGTATCAGCTAGGACAATATCAATGTTCTTGGCCTTGGCAGAATTGACTGCATCAAAAATGACGGCAGCGGGATCGCCAGACTCTGCTGCGACTACATGCACATTGTTGCGTTCACCCCATACTTGCAGTTGTTCGCGCGCGGCCGCTCTAAACGTATCACCAGCGGCAATCAGCACCGATTTACCTTGCGCTTGAAATAAATTCGCCAATTTACCAATAGTGGTGGTTTTCCCCGCACCATTCACGCCAGCCAGCATAATCACATAAGGTTTATGGCCGCCTGTGACTAGCGGTTGTTCTAGTGGCAGCAGCAATTCTAGCAATGCAGCTTTTAACGCGCCTTTGAGTTCAGTAGTGTCTTGCAGATTGTCGCGTTTGACTCGTTGTTTTAATTGCGCTAAAAGGTGTTCTGTAGCTGCTACGCCAATATCGGATGTCAGCAAAATCGTTTCTAGCTCTTCATAAACCTCGGCATCAATTTTTCCACCACCAAATAATCCAGCAAGCTGGTTGCTTAATTGTTTTCTGGTCTTGGATAAGCCTTGTTTTAGACGTGCTGCGAAGGGCAGTTTTTCTACAGGCGAGTTAGATTTGTCTGTAATGGGTTCAGTGGTCTGAGGCGCAGTGTCGGTTGTATTTTTGGCGATATTTTTTTTGAAGAAATCAAACATGAAGATTCTTGATATGGCTACGCTTATTTCAGAAGCCTCTATTTTAATCGCAATTTGTCATGCGTGCGTAGAACTAAAGCGAATAAGCTTTTGTCTTTAAGTTAATAAGTTTTAGTCATTACATACACTATAATCATTGGCATTACTTTAGGAGAATAACAACGTGCTTTTTCGACAATGGTTAATCATACTGGCCGCATTGCCGCTGGCCGCATTCGCAGCTTCCAGTTTTGCCGATGCTAATATTCAAGAATTCAAATTAGACAATGGTTTACATTTGATCGTACAGGAAGATCATCGTTCGCCAGTAGTTGTGTCACAAGTATGGTATCGCGCCGGTAGTCTGGATGAGCATAACGGCACAACTGGAGTAGCGCATGCACTAGAGCACATGATGTTTCAGGGTACAAAATTGGTGCCAGCGGGTCAATTTTCGCGCCTAATTGCTGCGGCTGGTGGTAAAGAGAATGCATTTACTGCCCAAGATTACACTTGTTACTTTCAGCAGCTAGAAAAATCTAAGTTACCACTGGCCTTTAAACTAGAAGCTGACCGAATGGCTAACTTACAGTTGACTAAAGAAGAGTTTGATAAAGAAATTAAAGTGGTCATGGAAGAGCGTCTCTGGCGCACCGATGATAAGCCGCAAGCGCAAGTGAATGAAGCGTTCATGGCAGCGGCTTATCAAGCTCACCCTTATCATAGGCCAGTCATAGGCTGGATGAATGATTTGCAGAATATGACTTATTTAGATGCGCAAGCTTGGTATAAAACTTGGTATGCCCCTAATAATGCGACTGTGGTAGTGGTTGGTGATGTAAAGGCTGCCGATGTATTTAAGCTGGCAAAACAATACTTTGGCGTTATCAAAGCGCATGAGTTGCCACCTAGAAAACCGCAAGTTGAGCCTGTACAAAAGGGTGAGCGCCGCGTGGAGGTTAAAGCGCCAGCAAAATTACCCTACTTGTTAATGGGCTTCCACGCACCTACTTTAAGTGATTCGCCTAAAACGGACGAGCAAAAGTGGGAACCCTATGCGCTGGAAGTATTGGCTGGTGTTTTAAGTGGTAATGATTCTGCGCGATTGAACCAGAAGCTAGTGCGAGAACAGCAAATTGCGATTGATGTCAGTGCAGGCTATGACAGTACCAATCGCGGCAGGGAAAGTTTGTTTGAATTAGACGGCACACCTAGCGAAGGTAAAACGGTGGCAGATTTAGAAAAGGCTTTGTTAGAGCAGGTAGAAAAAATTAAAGTATCTGGTGTGACGCAGGAAGAGCTCAACCGTATTAAAGCCAGTGTCATTGCTTCTGAAGTATATAAACGTGACTCTATGTTTGGTCAAGCAATGGAAATTGGTAGCTTGGAAACTACTGGCTATTCATGGAAATTGTCTAAGGAATTTATCGCTAAGATTCAAGCGGTAACATCAGAGCAAGTACAAGCGGTAGCAAAAAAATATCTAGTTAAAGATAATATGACGGTAGCAACATTAGATCCACAGCCGATTGATCCGAATGCTAAGCCATTAGGTAGACCAAGCGCGCATTAAAAATACAGTCTTCGTTGGGAATTTGCCTAGTTACATATCAAATTGATATTGGCATTATCAATATTTAGGATTTAAAGAATGAATATAAAAAACTATATTAAATACACAACTTTATTATTAGCTGTAGCTAGCAGTTTTACTGCTAATGCAACGCTTAAAATACAGCAATGGCAGACCTCAGCAGGTAGCGAGGTGTATTTCGTTGAAAATCATGATTTGCCAATTATTGATATTAGCGCTAATTTTGCAGCTGGTAGTGCCCGAGATACCAAAGCCAAATCAGGTTTGGCTGGCATCACTAAATACATGATGACACTTGGTGCGGCTGGCATGTCAGACGAAGTGATTTCCAATAAGATGGCTGATGTTGGCGCTATATTAGGTGGAGATTTTGATGCAGATCGCGCATCCTTCAAATTACGTACTTTGAGTTCAACAGCCGAACAAACGCAAGCTTTGAATATATTTAATGATATTTTGCATAAGCCAGACTTCCCTGATGCAGTTCTAACGCGAGAAAAAGCGCGAATTATTGCAGGTATACAAGAATCTGCTACACAACCAGAAAGCATTTCCAACAAGGCTTTTATGACCGCGCTTTATGGTAATCATCCCTATGCGCTTGACGAAAGCGGTGCACCAGAAACTGTCGCTATTATTAAGAGTGAGGACTTGGAAGATTTTTATCATACTTATTACACTAGCAAAGGTGCTGTGATTGCACTGATTGGCGATATGACGGTAGCTCAAGCACATGAGATTGCCGAACGTATTTCGAGTGGACTGCCACATACCTCGGCCGTTGCACAATTACCGCCAGTGACACTGCCAACAGCTGCTAACGAGCAGTTTATTGCACATCCTGCATCTCAATCACATATATTATTAGGTTACCCTGGCGTTAAGCGTAATGACCCTGATTTATTTCCATTGTATGTGGGTAATTACATTTTAGGTGGCGGCGGCTTTGTATCACGGCTCACTGAAGAAGTTCGTGAAAAACGTGGCCTAGTGTATAGCGTGTATAGCTACTTTATGCCAATGTCAGAACTAGGGCCGTTTCAAATTGGTTTACAAACAAAAAGAGATCAGGCGGGTGAAGCACTAAAATTAGTACGTAAAACCTTGGATAAGTTTATTGCAGGAGGTGTGACTGAAAAAGAATTAGAAGCAGCTAAGCAAAATATTATCGGTGGCTTTCCGATGCGCATAGATAGCAATGCTAAGATATTAGATTATCTTTCTGTGATTGGCTTTTACAAACTGCCGCTTAATTATCTGGATACATATAATGCACAGGTGGAGAGGGTAACAGCTGCCCAAATTAAAGAAGCTTTTGCGCGCAGAATTAAAACAGATAAATTAGTAACAATTGTCGTAGCCAGCGATATACCTAGCACACCTAGCGCGGCATCAAAATAATTGTAGATAAAATAAGTTTGCATTAATTACGCTAATTTTGATAAAAGTTGTGGATTTATATATTTGAGTAAAACTAACCAAGTACGCATAGGTGGCGGCGAATGGCGCAGTCGCTTACTAAAATTTCCAGACGCGGTGGGTTTACGTCCCACACCAGACCGCGTGCGCCAAACCGTATTTAATTGGCTGGGGCAAGAGCTTGATGGCTTAGCTTGCTTGGATTTATTTGCTGGTACTGGCGTGATGGGTTTTGAGGCTTTATCACGCGGTGCAAAGCAAGCCGTAATGATAGAAAAATCTGCGATTGCCTATCAGGCTTTAATGCAGAATAAAAGTATACTCAAAGCCAATACCGCACAGATTATTCAAACGGACGTTCTGCTTTTTTTAGCGAAGAATCAGCAAAAATTTGATGTGATTTTTTGTGACCCGCCATATCAGCAACAATGGCTAGATAAGATTTTACCCAACCTTAATCAGCATTTTTCAGCAAGTGGGCTGTTATACGTAGAGGCAGAATATGCCTTACACGCAGTAGATGGGTTTGACCTTATCAAGCATGGCAAAGCCGGCAGTGTTTACTATCATTTGCTAAAGTGCTCTGCTAGTATCAAGTGAACAGCACCTAAAACGTAGCAATCAATATGAGCTATGTTAAAATTCCTACTATGAATTCAACACACTCCATTTGTAAAGTCGTTTATCCAGGCACTTTTGACCCGATTACCTTGGGGCATGAAGACTTAGCGCTGCGAGCAGCCAGCTTGTTTGATGAAGTTATTGTGGCCGTTGCTGGCAGTTCCAACAAAAATACTTTATTCAACTTGGATGAACGTGTGGCTTTGGCACAAGCGGTATTAAAAGATTGCTCCAATGTTAAAGTAGTTGGTTTTTCAGGTTTGTTGATGCAGTTTGTACAAACGCAAAATGCGCAGATGGTGATACGAGGTTTACGTGCCGCCTCAGATTTTGAATATGAGTTTCAATTAGCCGGTATGAACCGCAAGCTTTATCCTAAACTGGAAACTATTTTTCTAACGCCAGCAGAACAGTACATGTTTATCTCAGCTAGTTTGGTGCGTGAAGTGGCTAAGTTAGGTGGTGACGTGCATCAGTTTGTGTCGCCAATTGTTGAGGCTGCAATTTTAGATAAATTGGCCAAAGGGTAGTTCAATGGCTTTGATGATTACCGATGAGTGTATCAATTGTGATGTCTGCGAACCAGAGTGTCCGAATGGCGCTATTTCGCAGGGTGAAGAGATTTATGTGATCAACCCTAACTTATGTACTGAGTGTGTTGGGCACTTTGATACGCCACAATGTGTAGAAGTTTGCCCTATAGCTTGTATTCCACTGGATTTGGATGTGGTGGAAACTAAAGAACAGTTGCTCGAGAAATACTACAAAATCACTGCGGTTAATGTATAAGCAGTAACAATAAACAATCATTGGAGATTCATTATGCGTATTTTGCACACCATGCTGCGCGTGGCTAATTTAGAGCAGTCTATTCGTTTTTATACAGAAGTATTGGGTATGAAATTAATTCGCCAGCATGATTATCCTGATGGTGAATTTACGCTAGCTTTTGTTGGATATGGTAATGAGTACGACAATAGCGTGATTGAACTTACCTACAACTATGGCAAGAAAAGCTATGAAATGGGTACGGCTTACGGCCATATGGCGCTTGAGGTGGACGACGCATATGCCGCTTGCGAAAAAGTCAAACAAAAAGGCGGCAAGGTAGTTCGCGAAGCGGGGCCGATGAAGCATGGCACCATCATCATCGCCTTTGTGGAAGATCCTGACAGCTATAAAATCGAATTCATTCAAAAAGGCACTATCGAATATCCACGTTAAGTGAGTATTCGCTTTCAACATAAAGCATATATGGCTGATAATACCCAAGCGCTTAAGACAGCAGTTCTGGCAGCTTTGGCTGGCGATTGGCATGCCGCGCATAATATTGCACAGGATTATAGTGATGTAACTGCCTGTTGGTTACATGCAGTGCTGCACAAAATACAAGGTGATGAAGGTAATAGCCGCTATTGGTATGCTAAAACTGGAGGTAAGCAGTTTGAACATTATGCTGATGCAAATATTGAGTTGAAAGAAATGCTTAAACAGTTAATATAAACCCTCCAATAAAAAGCCCGCTGATGCGGGCTTTTTATTTAATCATGTTACTCGAACAAATCTTTTACTTTATCCAACCAGCCTTTAGCTCTTGGACTATGTTTGCCAGAATCTGCCTGCGTGCTGCTATCAAACTCACGTAGTAACTCTCTTTGGCGGTCAGTTAATTTAACTGGGGTTTCAACGATAACATGGCACATTAAGTCACCATGTTCATTGGCGCGTAGTGGTTTAATACCCTTGCCGCGCAATCTGAACACCGCACCGGTTTGTGTTTCAGCAGGAATCTTCATTTTAGCGGAACCACCTAGTGTAGGCACTTCAATCTCTCCACCTAAAGCCGCTGTAGTGTAGCTAATCGGCATTTCGCAATGCAAGTTGCCACCGTCACGTTCGAAAATATCATGTTTTTTCAGATGTACGACCACATACAAATCACCAGTTGGCCCACCATTGACACCAGCTTCGCCTTCGCCCGTTAAACGGATGCGATCTCCTTCATCCACACCAGCCGGGATTTTTACAGACAAGGTTTTTTGTTGTTTAACGCGACCAGCGCCATGGCAAGTACCACATGGGTCTTTAATCATCTTGCCACTACCGTGACATTTAGGGCAGGTTTGCTGTACTGAAAAAAAGCCTTGTTGCATACGTACTTGGCCATGGCCAGCACAAGTTGTACAAGTAACAGGTGATGTACCTTTTTTAGCACCGGAGCCGTTACAGGTCTCGCAAGTTGCTTGTACCGGAATGCGAATTTTGCTTTCAGTGCCTTTAGCGGCCTCTTCTAACGATATTTCCATGTTGTAGCGCAAGTCCGCACCGCGATAGACATTATTGCGCTGACCACCGCGACCACCACCAAAAATATCACCAAAAATATCACCAAAGGCATCACCAAAGCCTGCACCACCAAAGCCTCCACCGGCAGATTGATCTACACCGGCATGACCGTATTGGTCATATGCCGCACGCTTCTGTTCGTCAGATAATATTTCGTAAGCTTCTTTTGCTTCCTTGAAATGGTCTTCTGCTTTTGGGTTGTCTGGGTTGCGGTCTGGGTGGTGTTTCATTGCCAATTTACGATAAGATTTTTTAATATCTTCTGCAGAGGCATCTTTGTTTAAACCCAGTATTTCGTAAAAATCTTTTTTAGCAGCCATAATTTTCAGTCATTATTTTGTAGTCATTAGTTAAGTAGTTATAAATCAAAAACATTAAAGCCAAAAATCGTAAGACTTAGATTGGCCTTTGAGGCTTTGCTAAGCACTTACGATTATTGACTTACAACTAGCTTTTAGTCTTTTTTCACTTCTTCAAACTCGGCATCCACAACTTCTGCATCTACTGTTTTTTCGCCTTGTGGTTCTGCACTTTCAGTATTTTGTGCAGCTTGTTGTTCAGCATAGACTTTTTCACCCAGCTTTTGTGAAGCATCCATCAACGCCTTGGTTTTGGCCTCAATAGCTTCTTTATCGCCTTCTTTCATTGTATCCTCAACGTCTTTAATGGCTGTTTCAATCGCTGCTTTTTCTGTGGCATCTAACTTGTCACCATGCTCGCTCAATGATTTTTTCACGCTATGCACCATACCATCAGCTGCGTTACGCGCATCTACTGTTTCGCGTAACTTTTTGTCTTCATCCGCATATTTAGCTGCATCTTCTTCCATTTGCTGAATTTCAGCTTCTGATAAGCCAGAGTTAGCCTTGATAGTGATTTTATTTTCTTTGCCAGTGGCTTTGTCTTTTGCAGAAACGTGCAAAATACCATTGGCATCAATATCAAAAGTCACCTCAATTTGTGGTGTACCACGTGCAGCTGGTGGAATATCGCTTAAGTTAAATTGACCAAGTGATTTATTGGCAGAGGCCATTTCGCGCTCACCCTGCAACACTTGAATTGTCACTGCATTTTGGTTATCTTCTGCGGTTGAGAACACTTGTGATGCCTTGGTAGGAATCGTGGTGTTCTTTTTGATGAGTTTAGTCATCACGCCGCCTAGGGTTTCGATACCCAATGACAATGGTGTAACGTCCAGCAACAATACGTCTTTAACATCACCTTGTAACACGCCACCTTGAATTGCTGCACCTACGGCAACCGCCTCATCGGGGTTCACATCTTTACGTGGTTCTTTACCAAAAATCTCTTTTACTTTCTCTTGTACTTTAGGCATACGGCTTTGGCCGCCAACTAAAATAACGTCAGAGATTTGATCAATGCTTACGCCGGCATCTTTAAGCGCAGTACGGCATGGCGCCATGGTACGTTCGATTAAATCATCCACTAAGCTTTCAAATTTAGCGCGTGTGATTTTAACAACTAAATGTTTAGGACCAGTGGCATCTGCTGTAATGTAAGGCAAGTTGACTTCAGTTTGCTGTGTAGATGACAATTCGATTTTTGCTTTTTCAGCCGCTTCTTTTAAGCGTTGTTTTGCCAATAAATCGTTACGTAAATCTAGGCCGCCGTTGTCTTTTTTGAACTCATCCGCTAAAAAGTCAATCAAGCGATTATCAAAGTCCTCACCGCCTAAGAATGTGTCACCGTTGGTAGACAGCACTTCAAATTGATGCTCACCATCAATCGCTGAAATCTCAATGATTGAAACGTCAAATGTGCCGCCGCCCAAGTCATACACGGCGATTTTGCGGTCACCTTCTTGTTTGTCCATACCAAACGCTAGTGCGGCAGCAGTAGGTTCGTTAATGATGCGCTTAACATCGAGACCTGCAATACGACCAGCGTCTTTAGTCGCCTGACGTTGGCTATCATTAAAGTATGCAGGCACAGTAATTACAGCCTCGGTAACTTCTTCGCCTAGGTAGTCTTCTGCGGTTTTCTTCATTTTACGCAATACTTCAGCCGAAATTTGTGGTGGCGCCATTTTCTCGCCACGCACCTCTACCCATGCATCGCCATTGTCTGCTTTTGCAATAGTGTAGGGCATTAAGCCAATATCTTTTTGCACTTCTTTTTCATCAAAACGACGACCAATCAAACGCTTAACCGCGTATAGCGTGTTTTTAGGGTTGGTGACCGCTTGGCGTTTAGCTGGTGCGCCAGCTAAAATTTCGCCATCTTCTTGATACGCAATAATGGACGGTGTAGTACGAGTACCTTCCGCGTTTTCAATGACGCGCGGCTTGCCGCCTTCCATCACTGCGACGCAAGAGTTGGTGGTACCTAAGTCAATGCCAATAATTTTACCCATTTTGTAATTTTCCTTTACTTAATTTTCTATTAGTTCTATTTGTTAGCCGTTATTCAATTGCTAACCAGTAATTTCTATGAAATTAATTTGGGGCTAATTTTTTCTATTTCAAGACTATTAATTAAAAGCCACAAATTAAAAGTGGCTATTTGGCTTTTGCTACCATGACCAATGCTGGGCGCAATACGCGATCATTTAAGGTGTAGCCTTTTTGCAATACGGTAATAACGGTATTAGGTTCAGCGTCAGACTCCAACACGCTGATTGCTTGATGTTTGTTTGGATCAAACTTTTCACCCATAGGGTTAACTTCTGCAATATTGAATTTTTCAAATACGCTTAACAGTTGTTTTGCGGTAAGTTCAACGCCATTTTTATAGCTTTCGACCGCTGCATTTTCAACACTTAACGCACCATCCAAACTATCTTTAACAGCGAGTAGTTCGCCGCTGAATTTTTCTAACGCAAACTTTCGAGCTTTTTCAATATCATCTGAAGCGCGACGGCGAATATTTTCACCTTCTGCTTTTACATACAAGACTGCGGCTTGTGCTTCTGCAAGCTGTGCTTCTAACTCGCTAATACGATTATCTAATGAGTCAGCTGCACCATCTAGTTGTAGGTCATTCTCTAGTAAGTCTTCAGTGTTTAGCTCTGTATTTAAATTGGGGCTTTGATCTGCTTGTTGCATGGTCATTCCTTTTAACTCTTAATTTAATAGTATTATTTAGTTGTTAAGTCATTAATTCAGTAAGCTTGATATGGAGCTTGCATGAGGGATTTCAAGAGGGCATCAAACAAGCGCCTCAATCATGTCGCATTATTTGATTAAATACTTGAATTACTTCATCTACAGAAGGACATGCCGGCTTGCCGCCAAGTGTAACTGCTATTGCATCGCTACTAGGCATAGTGCCAGCTTGCCAAATGTAAGTATCGCAAAAGATAGCAAGTGTCGGGATTTTGAATGCAACAGCCATATGCATGAGCCCTGTATCAACGCCTATTGCAGCTTGCGCTTGGGTAATCAGTATGGCTAGCTGAGTTAAATTCATTCTTGGTAACACGACTGCGTTGGATAGTGACGCAGCAATTAAATTGGATCGTGCTAATTCAGACTCACTACCCCATGGCAATAGTATGCCCAAGCCTTTTTTAGCTAAATAGTGACCTAATGCAATCCAATGGTCCACGGGCCATAATTTGGCATCGCGTGCGGTGCTGTGTAATGCCATGACGTAATTTTGTGGAATACTGCCTTTAATATCATCTGGCAAATTAGAGTCATTAAGTTGTAAGTTGTACACGGGTGGCAGGCTGGGCAATGCGTAGCCTAGTGCTTGTGCGGCCAGCATGCGGTAGCGTGTAAGAGCATGAATTTTTGGTGATATGTTATAACCGTGATTATACAAAAACCCGGCCAGTGGTTCGCGTGCAGTTTTTTTATTTGGCCCATGCGAGATACCATTAGCCATGCGCGCAATGATTGCACTCTTTAGTAAGGCTTGTGTATCCAGAATGACATCATATTTTTGTGCTTTGAGTTGACGTTTAAACGCAGCAATTTCACGCCAAGTTTGGCAACTGAGTATATTGCGCTTCCAGCGACGCATGGCAACTGGAATAATTGTGTTGATGTTAGAGTTGAGTTTGACAATCTCAACAAAACTTGTCTCCACCACCCAGTCAATGAGGGCATCGGGGAAATGCGCGTGGATATCTGATACCACCGCCATGTTGTGAATGACATCGCCCATGGAGGAGGTTTTAACGAGAAGAATATTCATTTATTTAATGCTGCAATAAAATTTCAAGTGCTGTAATAACGCGCGATGCAGAAAGCTCATTCATGCACTGGCTTTCGCTATTGTTATGATTATCACATCCTGCCTGATGACATGGTACACAGTCACCTAGGCCTTGTAATAGCAAAACATTGCTATTCTTTTGATAAGGTGCAGATTTCTTCCACGGGCTATTATCGAGCCTATATTCCTTAGGCCATGGCCCCCATTTAATAGGATTGGTGGGTCCATATAAAGCTAGTGTAGGTGTGCCACACGCTGCTGCCAGATGTGTGGTTGCAGTATCAGGCCCAATATATGCTAGAGCGTAGTCAAGCAATTTACTTAAAGTACCAAAGCTTGCTTTACCTGCGATTGATACTACGTAATTTGGGAATTTTTGAGTAAATTGATCACAATATCTCACTTCTTCAATTGCATTTCCGCCAGAAAGCACAATCTTTATATTCTTGCTAACCAAATATTTGGCTAAGGCTTCCCAGCCCGCATCCGTCCAGCGCTTATAGCGCCACATAGGGAATAGGTGCAGAACAACAAACTGCTCGTTTTGCCAATCAAAATGAATAAGACTGTTAAGCGCAGACTCAGCTTTTGGATTGCTAGGTGCAATCACTTGGTAGTGTTTTTTGATGTTTAAACACTCAGCTAGGGCCAAGTTCTGTAATACCGTATGAGTATTGATGTCGTCAAGTAATCGCCAATCAAAACATATGGCACGCTTCCATAAGCTTTGCTTTTTTAAGTTAGGAATCATGCCTACTCTTTTTTTTGCAGCTAGGAATGCGTACTGATAAGCGCGGTCATTACCTTGTGTATTAACTGCTAAATCATATTTTCTAAATATGCGTTTTAATAATAGCCAATAATCAGCAAGGGTAGGGTGCTCATCACTCTCAATCACTTGATTGCAGTCTGCATTACCCTCCAGTATGCCGCCTTTGCCAGTATAGATCAGTATATCAATAACTGCATCGGGGTAGGCCACCCGTAAAGAATGTAATAGTGGCGTAATGAGTAATACATCACCAATTTGTTGCGTAGCAATTAAGAGGATTGAGTAGTTCTTTTTTGACATCACTTTAGTTAAGTCTACGTTTGATATTACTGAGTATAGTTTTTAATTTAAATTTACAGTCATTTTTTGGCAGTGTTAAAGGGGCAATCCAATCCTCGCCTCTGCGTAAGTAAAAACGACTAAATACATTTGAAGATATACCCCATTTGTTTAAAAAAACTTTTGCACCGTTTATCTTTTTTTTATTGAGTTTACCAGTAGATTTAGACATAAAGTGATACACCCTGCTTTTACCTAAACCTTTGAAATTTCTCACACCGGCATGCCAAAGTTTCATCGAAAAGTCAGGGTCAGAATACATGCCTGGCGTAAACTCCGTGCTATATCCTCCCACCATATCCCATAATAAAGTTGGTAATACACTGGGTGGCCATGTTGCTCCGTTCCAATCTAGTTTTTCGGGGATTTGATAATTCTCCAGTAAAGCAGCTTCGTTAAACTCTTTAGGAATGCTACCAAAATCAAATGGTGCAATTGCGCAATGATTGCCTGTATAGCGCGGTTCTATCATAGTTGAAGAAAAGAAAAAGAATGGAGAGATTTGCTTTTTAACTTCTTCATACAGCCAATAATCCCAATCAGGACATGCATACATATCATCGTTAAAATAAACCAATAAATCCGATGTTGCTAAAGTACGGGCGACATTCATAGCGTAACAAATACCAATATTTTCTATAGAAGCCGTGTAATCCAGATCTTGTGATTCAGCCCATTCTCTTGAGCCGTCATTGCCCTCGTTTAAGTGCAAAATTATCTGATGCTGATAGCGTGAGTTTTTTTGTAAGCTATCGATGCAAGTTTTTAAGAAATCTAAGTTATTCCAACTAGGTATAATAATAGAAAATATCGGTTTTTCTATTATTACATCTGAATGATAGCTTGTGATTAAAGGGTGTTGACTTAAAAATGGATCATTGCTCATATAGCTAAAACCTCTAACGTAGTAAGCATCTAGTGCTTTTTCGCTAATACATTTGACTGTGTTTGTATTGGCTTGACCTCAAGTAGCATAAGCTTGAGATAGCGGTAGTAAGTTGTCTCAGCATTGGATACTGCCAATATAAAGCCCATTTTTCCATCTAAAAAACCTAAACGAATAATATAGGTGCGTATAAATGCCCAAAAGCCGTGAGCAATTGCGCTAGTTAGAGTGGCGCGCTTGCCTCGTTTATAGGCCATAACAGCGCCATCTGTTGAATAACGATTAGTTTTTTCTAACACTTCTTCCAAGTTAATGTAGCTAATATGGTGCAGTGGTGAGTTGAGGGTTTTCGTCGTGCCATCAACAATGACATGCTCGTGCACTAAATCATCGCTAAAATGACCCTTGTCACGTAAAAACAAACGGGTAATATAATCTGGCCACCAGCCACTATGCCGCATAAATTGACCACAGTAGCTGGAGAGCCTTGGCATTCTAAAGGCAGAGTTGTTATTAGGATTGGCGATTACTGTTTCAATATCTTGCCGCAACTCAGTAGTGACACGTTCATCTGCATCAATTGATAGTACCCAATCACAAGTGGCTGAATTTAATGCACGGTTTTTCTGTGGGCCAAAACCTGGCCAGTCGGTGACTGTCACTTTAGCGCCAAATGATTGGCTCAGCGCAACAGTGTTGTCGGTGCTTCCAGAATCAAAGATAATAATTTCATCAGCCCAAGCAACTGAAGCAAGACATTCTTCAATGGTATGTGCTTCGTTTTTGGTAATAATGATGACGGATAGCGTTGGCATCATAGCGGGATTGCTACTCATGTCATATGGCCTTTAAACGCAGTTATATCCATTGGAATTGCCCATCTTTACGTAAACCATGAATAGATTGCAAAAATTGCTTAAATTCTTCATTGCGCCAGTCTTTCAAGCGTTGATTACGTTGATACTTGATCAGTTTTCTTTTGATAAAGCTTTGTTGAAGTAGTTTGTAGTTGTATCGATAAGCTAGACCATCTTTTTGTGCAAGCCCACGCTCCTGTTTCATGGCATTTTGGGTAATGGAGCCAAAATGATGTAACCATGCGCTTCCCGTCATACCGTAGGGCACACCAGCTTTATCCAATTCATGGAAAAACATAGTATCTTCATAGCCCAGTAGCTTAGGAACCGGTTGGAAGTAACCAACCTCCATCCATACTGAGTTGTGTATTGCCAAACATACCGCGTGGCAATGACCAGTTCGTATGACGTTATTTAGATTAACCGAAGCTTTGTTGGCAAACGCATCAAAATCGTAATCTAACTCACCTTCAACAAGCGCTGGTGATATGACTTTAAGGTTATTTGAGATGGCCGCATTAATTAAATTCTCTATCCAGTTAGCTGAAACAAGTACATCATTATTCATAATGATAGTCCACTCAGCTTGCTGTGCAAGCGCACCTTGATTCCATGCTACTCCACAGCCTAGATTTTGGCTATTGAAAATACATCCACCTAAAGGCAGTGTTCGTAAGTAGTTACGTGTGTCATCAGTTGAGCCATTATCTACAACAATGAGACTGTTTAAATCAAGTCCGTGACGCACCATGCTGTCTACGCATTGCTGCGTATATTTAACTTGGTTGTAACAAGCAAAAGTGATGGAATACTTAGGTTGGGTCATCGTTGATTATTCTTTCAAGTTGTATAGGATTTGTCCTATTAGTCCTGAAATTAGCAAGCTGTAGAATGTAACGGTGTACTTTAAAGTCAGCACTTCTAAGCTCAAACCGCAAATTATGAGCGTTAATAAATACACAATCCCCAGTTGGCAAGCTAGTCTAGAGTTCTCGTTTTTATCTGACAAATGCTTGATAAAAAAATACAGCGGAGAAAAGAGTAATAACAAATAGGATACTCCACCAAAAACACCAGATCTTAATAAATTGGCAATCAGTTCGTTGTGTGGGCCACAGCAGGCAATAGTATCTTTCGCTATCTGAGTAGATGAAGCTGCGAGCCATGGTTGGTCAAGGAGTTTAGTATAGCCAAAATCACCGTAGCCAGCCCATGGCTGATGTTGAAATAAGGCCCATGACATTTTGTACATAGTCAGGCGAATCCCCGCTGATGTATCAACACTAGTATGGTTAAGCCAACTGTTAGTTTCGCTGTAGATACTTGCTAGCCTTACGATGATATCTGGTGCAAGCCAATAGATTACGATTGACATGGTAATGAGTGCAATTGGAGCGATAATTAGGTGCTTCTTGTGTATTTTATTACGATATGTGCCTATCCAGAATAATAGAATAAAGGGAATCGCTAGCCAACTACCACGTGTAGACGCCCCTATAATTATATAAACCCCAAATATGGTGCCAATAAGTTGTAAGGCTAACCAGCTTTTGGAGGATTTAAGTGGACTGTATAAGCTAAATAGGCAAAAACTACTTAGTACAACAGATATATCGCCTAATGAATCTGGATCAACAAATTTGGTAGAGTATCGGCCACCCCATTGAGCGTAGTACTCTGGATGAGTATGAACCACTATCGCTGTAAGTATTAAACAAATCGGCGCGCAATAACCAATGATACTTGTAAAATTTATTTTTTTTGTTGCTAAATATAATATAACTGGTATGGCAAACAGCATCCTAGAAGGTGCATCGTAAGTTCTGATTAAGAAATCATTACGAATTGCTTGAGCGACGAATATTGCAAAAGTAGGAAATGCTAGACTAAAAAATAAGAAATAGTGTTCTTTTAATACAAAAAAACGACTGACATGAGTTGTAACTAATCTGGAAAAAGCAAGTGAGGTAATGCTAATTAGTACAATAAGAGCAAAACAAATATTTGTCCAACCTCTTATAGTCAAAAAAAACGTAAGGCCCGTTATAAGTAAGCAATATGTCACAAACTGGCTATTAATAAATGATGTTTTTTGTTTTAGATATAGCATTTTGGTTGAGTGTTAGCTGAGTTGTTTATATTGTTTGGGAGTTAGACTAGCAATTAATCTTCAATACTAGTTATCCAGTCACTTAATTCATTTTGGTGTTTGATGATATAAGGGGGAAATTGATTGTCAATTTTTTGTGGTTTGTATCTTAATATTGGGAATTATTATGTCATATCCAGATGTTATTTTTTTTTCAATTAATAACGAATCCTTATATTCGGGCTTGTTATATTCTTGGTGAGCATAACTTTCTAATTTTAAAATAATTTTTTCTATTGATGTCACCCATGTAAAGTGCCACCCACCATTTTTAATAATTTGAACTTTTGTTTTTTTAAACCACCATCTTTTTAATTGGCGAAGCCAACCGGAAGACTTATAGGATCTGACCCGCTCAGCCTCATGAAAAAATAATTTAAAATGTTTAAAAGTGGTAATTTTTGACCCATAGAAAAATACTGCTCGCCCGTTTTCAATATGCATATTATTTAAAAAATAAGAGTAGCAATTTTGTTCAAAATCGCCTCGTAGAAATTGACTTGCCTTAAATAATGAGATGCTTTCTGGGCGAGGAATTTCGTCTAAATCTGAGATTAAAATCCAATCATCTGGTTGCGCATCATATAACCCATTTTCAATGTAGTTACGTTGAAAGCGTTCATTCTCCCAAGCATTATTTAATGCAAATGGATACTCTTTAATGAGTAAGTAACGAATTTTTGATTGATATTTTTCGAATTTTTCGAGATTGAAATTAATCGACTTTTCATTGCCAGAAATGGTATATGCTGATTCAACAATTACAAAATAATCGACATGATTCCATAGGGTTTCTAGTCTAATGGTGAGTAATAGGTCTTCATTAAAATAACAAAAACAGTCATATATTTTTTTCATGGTTAGCTTGAGGCAATCTTAATTAATGACATAATAACATCGCAATCTGCTCTGGCGTGAGATAAAAACTGCTAATCAATCCATGCACTAATTTATAGTGAACGCACCAATATTATGCAAGACTAGATGATAAGTTATTTGACGATAGCCCCCGCATTGAGGATAATCTAGTCAACCCTCTAATTCTTATAACAGCATTATTATAACAAGTGGTTTTGGTCATGAAACAATCTCATATAGAAGTTACAGAACGCATTCGCGAACGTAGTCGGCCTACTCGAGCTGCATATTTGCAGCGAGTAGACTCCATTATTAATCGCCCTCGTGGTCCAGATCGTCTAGGATGCGCAAATGTAGCTCATGCTTTCGCAGCGATGACAAGCAATGACAAGCTACGTGTGGTGGTCGAAAAAGCGCCTAATATTGGCGTGGTTACTGCGTATAATGAAATGTTATCGGCGCATCAGCCTTATGTGAATTATCCTGATATCATCCGTGATGAAGCGAAAAAGCATGGCGCTACTATGCAAGTGGCGGGTGGTGTACCTGCTATGTGTGATGGTGTTACCCAAGGCGAGCCAGGTATGGAGTTAAGCCTGTTCAGTCGTGACGTGATTGCGATGGGTACTGCAATTGCACTTTCACATGATGTGTTCGATGCAGCTATGCTGTTGGGTGTGTGTGATAAAATTGTGCCTGGTTTGTTGATTGGCGCATTACATTTTGGCCACTTGCCTTGTGTGTTCGTACCAGCAGGGCCCATGAGCACAGGCTTGGACAACACAGCAAAATCAAAAGTACGTGAGAAATATGCGCAAGGATTAGTGGGGCGTGAAGAGCTATTGGCCTCCGAGTCAGCAGCTTACCATAGTGCGGGTACCTGCACTTTTTATGGTACTGCTAATAGTAATCAGATGTTGCTAGAAGCTATGGGTTTACATGTGCCAGGTGCGGCATTTATTCACCCTCAAGACGGTATGCGTGAGTTGCTCACGCGTGAAGCAGTAAAAATGGTGTTGCAAAACACACAAAAAGCCCGCTTCACGCCTATTGGTAAGTTAGTGGATGAGCATGTGATTGTGAATGCTATGGTGGCCTTGCTGGCGACTGGTGGCTCAACCAATCATTTGATTCACTGGGTAGCAGTAGCACGCGCGGCAGGTATTATTATTGATTGGACAGATTTTCATTATCTAGCTAAAGCTACACCTTTGTTAGCAAGTGTTTATCCCAATGGTAAAGCGGATGTAAACCAATTCCAAGCCGCTGGTGGCCCAGCTTTTGTTATTCGTGAATTGATCGATGCAGGTTATATGCATCCAGATGTGTTTACGGTGGCTTATGGTGGTTTGCGTGAATACGGTAAATTGCCTGTCAAAGAAAACGATAAATTAGTGTGGAAAGATTTACCTGCAGAAAGTAGTGATGAAACTATCGTTCGCACGGCTAAGTTCCCATTTAATGAATCTGGTGGCTTGCGTTTGCTGAAAGGTAATTTGGGTCGTTCAGTGATTAAAATTTCTGCGGTGCCAGAAGATCGTCATATTATTGAAGCGCCTGCGATTGTGTTTGATGGTCAAGAAGAATTGTTGGCAGCATTTGATCGTGGCGAATTAGAACGTGATTTTGTTGCCGTTGTGCGCTTCCAAGGCCCCAAAGCTAATGGTATGCCCGAGCTACATAAACTTACACCACCTTTAGCCGTACTGCAAAACAAAGGTTTTATGGTGGCGATTGTGACTGATGGTCGCATGAGTGGTGCATCGGGAAAAATTCCTGCGGCAATTCATTTAAGTCCGGAAGCCTCCGCTGGTGGAGCCTTGGCTAAAATACGTGATGGCGATATTATTCGTCTCAATGCAACTGTAGGTACTTTGAATGTCTTAGTCGATGAAGATACTTGGGCAGAGCGTGAAATAGTGGAATTGTCAGATGCAAAACGCAATAGCAATTCGCACGGTATTGGCCGTGAACTGTTTGGCGGAATGCGTGGCAATGTATTGTCTGCAGAAGAAGGCGCTGTGACTTGGTTATAGTGTCAGCAAGTAAACGAATTTAAGAATTATATAACTTTTAGAAAGCGCAATTAAGTATAACTATGAACACTTTAGATTTAGCTAAGCAAGGCCCGGTCATTCCAGTAATCGTTATTAATAAAGTAGAAGACGCTGTACCAATGGCAGAAGCTTTACTTGCAGGTGGCGTTCGCGTGTTGGAGGTAACTTTGCGTACAGCATGTGCATTAGCCGGTATGGAGGCCATTGCTAAAGCATTGCCAGAGGCGATTTTAGGTGCTGGTACAGTGCGAAATATAAAAGATGCACAAGCCGTGAAGGATGTAGGTTGCCAATTTGCTGTAAGCCCTGGTTACACTAGCGAGTTAGGTTTAGCATCACGTAAAATGGGTTTGCCATTGTTGCCAGGTGTTTCTACTGGCTCTGAAATTATGACGGCGAATGCTGATGATTATTATTTTTTAAAACTGTTTCCAGCGGTTGCTGTTGGTGGTATTAACTTGCTTAAAGGTTTTGCTGGCCCGTTTGGCGATGTGATGTTTTGTCCAACAGGTGGCGTTACCGTTGAGTCTGCACCGCAATTTTTAGCTCTACCCAACGTTGTCGTTTGTGGCGGTACATGGCTCACTCCTGCTGATGCAGTGGCGCGTGGTGACTGGGCACATATTACCAAGCTGGCTAAAGAGGCGAGTGCTATTAAGCCAGCTTAGCCGTTTTAATGTAATATCAAAAAAGGCTTTGCTTGTTGGCAAAGCCTTTTTGTTTGTAAGTTCTTTTAAGCGCAGTTTTTTCTGGAATATTAATTTGCTAGATATAACACAGTATAAAACTATCATATTTGATTGTGACGGGGTCATTTTGGATTCCAACGTGGTTAAAACTGAAGCCTATTTCCGTACAGCTAAAACTTTGGACGCTACTGATGAGCAAGCACAGGCATTAGTAGATTATCACGTCAGGTTAGGTGGCATTTCACGCTATCATAAATTTGATTATTATTTACGTGAGATATTGCACAAGCCAGTGACGGATGCCTCAGTACAAGCCTTATTAGATGGTTTTACACGTGAGTTGGAAGTTGGACTAATGGAATGTGAGATTACAGAAGGCTTGCATGAGCTACGAGCGTCTACTAATGCTAATTGGATGATACTTTCTGGTGGTGACCAACAAGAAATTCGCGATTTATTTGCAAAACGTAATTTAAGTCAATATTTTGATGGTGGTTTATTTGGTAGTCCAAACAATAAAGATGAAGTGTTGGCACGTGAGCTGGCAGCTGGTCACATACATTATCCGGCCCTGTTTGTCGGAGATAGCAAATATGATTTTGAGGCTGCTACACGTGCTAAGATGGATTTTTTGTTTGTCAGTGATTGGACAGAAGTCGCTGACTGGAAAGAGTTTTGTGAACTGAAAGATATAAATCACACATCGAAAATTGCCGATTTATTACGCTAAGTTCTATAGTATATGACGCTTTAATGCCTAGGTATCATGTATACGTGAATAGTTGCAACTTGCAATAAAAGCTTCAATATCCTTTGAGCAGAGTAACTCCACTTTATCAAGCACCTCATTTTCATCCCAGTCCCACCATGCAATCTCTAACAGAGCGTTTCTTTTCGTTTCGTCAAAACGCCATTTAATATGCTTGGCAGGATTGCCGCCAACAATAGAGTAAGCAGCTACATCCTTAGTGACTACTGCGCCATAAGCGATCACTGCACCATGTCCAATCGTGACCCCAGAAAATATAGTGACATTAGAGCAAAGCCAAACGTCGCTACCTATATTGACATTGCCATTTGCAGTTTCGTAATTCTTAATATGCGAGGCTTCTGCAAAAAAAGCAGGGAATGGGTAGCTGGATACCCAGTCAGTACGATGATTGCCACCTAAAAAAATTTGAACATTTTCAGCAATTGAGCAATAGTCACCTATAGTTAACTTTGCATGAAGATAATCATGATGGATTTCAGGCAATCCATAACAATGTTTCCCTATCTTGCAATCAGGGTGTGTTTGATGAAATTTAAGTAAAGACCGTGCATGTTTTTTTGCTCTTTTATTAATACGTTGCTTCGTACGAATTTTTTTTAATAGTTTGTGTAAATTAAACATGTAATATCACAATTCTATACGTTTAATTATCTGGCTAGGTTTAATCTCTATCAAACATTTTAGATGTTCTAACTTATCTGTTAGTGGGCATTCACGCTTAAAACAAGGACTGCAGCTTAAGCCTAAGTACTCGATGACCGCTTCTGGCTGCATGGGTGGAGTGTGAGAGGGGTCGCTAGAGCCATAAATGGCGATCACTTTTTTATCTAATGCTGCTGCAACGTGCATGAGTCCAGAGTCATTGCTCACTACCGTATCGCATAATGACATCAAGTCGATTGCTACACTTAAGTTGGTTTTTCCACCTAAGTCTATGCATTTTTCATGACAAAGTTGATTAATCTGGCTGGTGACTAATGCATCTTTATCTGAGCCAAATAACCATACCTGCCAGCCTTTATCTATGGCATCGCGAGCAACTTCTGCATAATATTCTGCAGGCCAGCGCTTGGCTTCGCCGTATTCTGCGCCTGGGCAAAGTCCAAGCACTTTTGATGTTGGTAACGGTAAGCCCAAGTTAACTAATGCCTGTTTGGCATTTTCGGTGTCGGCTACCAGTTTGGGATTGGCAATGTTTTTGGATAAAGTTAAATTGGTATCTAAGCCTAATGCGATGAAGCGGTCTACTGTACGTGGTAGTTTGTTTTTATCTAAAGCGCGAATGTCATTGATTAAGCCATAGCGCATTTCACCTAAAAAGCCAGTGCGAACTGGAATACCAGCAGCAAATGGCAGAATGGCAGATTTGAATGAGTTGACCAGTAAAATAGCTTGCGTGTAGCCTTTGCTTTTAAGGCTCCGGCCAAAGCGGATACGCTCCAATAAAGCTAGTTGACCGTGTTTGAAATTAAGCGCGATTTTTTCAGTGATCTCAGGCATGCGCTCCAGCAAGGGTAGTGTCCACGCCGGTGCGGCGACATCAATTTGTGCACTTGGCTGCTGCTGTTTCAATAATTGAAACAGGCTATGTGCCAGCACCATATCGCCCACCCACGACGGGCCAATGACGAGTATTTTGCTATTATTCATCACCTTAAACTATCTGGCAATTTTTTCTAGAATCCCACTCGTACTACGCCCTGGTACTATGTTAATTAAGGTAATTTTACCGCCCCAGGATTTTACTTCTTTACCACCTACAACTTGGGCTTCCGTGTAGTCACTACCTTTTACAATGACATGAGGTTTGATTGCGTTGATTAAATTGAGCGGTGTATCTTCATCAAACAAAATCACCGCATCTACAGCTTCAAGTGCTGCAAGTACACGTGCGCGGTCAGCTTCATGAATTACGGGGCGAGCTAGGCCTTTTATTGCGCTGACTGAGCGATCAGTGTTTAAGCCTAAAACTAATTTATCGCCTGTTTTTTTCGCGGCTTCCAGGTAGGTGACATGTCCTGCATGCAATAAATCAAAGCAACCGTTGGTGAATACAATTTTTTGTTTCTGTTTGCGCCAAATCTCAACTTTACTCATTAACTGGTTGAGATTGACGATTTTATTCACTTGCTCGTTAGAATCTTTAGCTATAAGTTCTTCAATTAATTCTTGCTGACTAATGGGTACGGTGCCGACTTTGCCTACTACGATGCCAGCTGCAGTGTTAGCAAGCTGTAAGGCTTCGTATGGTTTTAAGCCATTGATTAAACCCGCGGCAAGTGTTGCAATAACCGTATCTCCCGCACCAGATACATCAAATACCTGTTTGGCGGTTGCGGCAATATGATGCGTTGATTCTACATTATCATTCTGGTGCATGATGTCGTCTAGTAACGAAATACCTTCTTCACCACGCGTAACCGCTAAGAACTCTAAATGTAAAGTTTTACGCAATTGATTAGCGGCTAGTAATAAAGCATCGTTATCATCCTGGCTCACACCACAAGTTTCAGCAATTTCCTTTTTATTAGGTGTTAGAGCGGTGGCGCCTAGATATTTACTGTAATCGCGGCCTTTTGGATCTGCAATCACTGGGATTTTAAGATGATGACACTCTTTGATGATGCTTTTGCATGCCTCATCACTTAGTACGCCTTTGGCATAGTCTGACAAAATTACGATAGCTGGCTTAGCTAATAATTGCTTGTTGATATGCGTTTGCAGCGCTTTCTTCTCAGCGGTGTCATAAGGTGTAGTGCTTTCCTGATCCAAGCGCACAATCTGCTGATGCGAACTCATGATACGGGTTTTAGCGACAGTCGGACGTTCTTCTGATTGGATTACGCCAGATGTATCCACGCCCATTTCTTTTAGCAAATCTAGTAATGTTGTGGCCTGTACATCTTTACCTACACAGCCAGCAATTCGTGTGTGGATGCCTAATCCCGCTAAGTTGGCTGCGACGTTAGCTGCACCGCCAGCACGTTCATTGATTTGTTTAAGTAACACTACGGGTACTGGTGCTTCAGGTGAAATACGTTGCACATCACCTATTAAATAGCGGTCTAACATAAGATCGCCAATGACAAGCGCCCATTTATTGGATAATTCACTAAATTTCTGCACCGTTTCAATTAATTTTACGGTCATGTTAATCAGCCTCTAATAAATCACAAAGACTATGACCAACAAAAATATGCGCTTCTTGAATTCTTGGCGTATCGTGGCTCGGCATAATGAGGTTGAATTTACATAACTCTTTTAACTTGCCGCCATTGCCGCCAGTTAAGCCAATCGTAGTGGCACCAATTGAGTTTGCTTCAATCATTGCTTTGGCCACATTGGTACTGTTACCAGAGGTCGTGATGCCAATCACCACGTCTTCCGGGCGGCACAAAGCTTCGATTTGGCGTGCAAAAATATAGTCGTATCCATAATCGTTGCCAACAGAAGTGAGAATGGAAGTGTCAGTAGTGAGTGCGATGGCGGCCATTCCACGCCGCTCTTTTTTGTAACGTCCGACAATCTCAGCAGCAATATGCTGACTATCGGCAGCACTGCCACCATTGCCGCAAAGCAGGATTTTGCCACCACGTTGGATACAAGCACGTAATTCATCCGCCACTTCTGCGATTTGTGGAATCAGCGCATTAAGTTGGTTAAACATCACTTGATGTTGTGTAATTGCGTTAGTTAAATTTTCTGTAGCATTCATAGTTTGTTGGGTACTCAAATAATTTCAATTTAGCAATATGGATCTGCTTGCATAAGATAGTTTTGCACATAGTCCTTTATGCCGTCTTCTAATGAATTAAAAGGTTGTATATAGCCTGCAGCACGTAATTTCGCCATCGTGGCCTCGGTAAAGTATTGATATCGACCTTGTAAATCTTCAGGCATGTTAATGTAAGTAATATGGGGCACTTTGCCAGAACTTACAATGACTGCTGTGGCTAAGTCTTTAAATGCGCGTGCTTGGCCTGTGCCTATATTGTAAATGCCAGATGATCCACCATTTATTAAAAAGTGCGCCACAACTGCTGCGGCATCTTTAACATAGACAAAATCACGCAACTGCATGCCATCGTCAAAACCTGCTTTATGGCTTTTAAATAATTTAACTGTGCCAGATTCATTGAACTGGTTGAAGCTGTGAAAAGCGACGCTGGCCATGCGTTCTTTATGATACTCATTAGGGCCGTACACATTGAAAAACTTAAAACCCTGCCAGCTTGGTGGACACGGTCTTTTTTCTGCCGCTTGACGTAACGCCCATTCATCAAAAAAATGTTTGGAATAGCCATAACCATTGAGTGGGCGCAGATTAGTGATACTTGCATCATCATAACCATTTGCGCCATCTCCATAAGTAGCAGCTGAGCTGGCATACAGAAATGGCACTTCATTGGCTGCGCACCAAGACCAAAGGTTTTGTGAGTAGTGGATATTATCTTGCACCAGTTTATTGTAGTCGCGTTCGGTAGTCGCGCTAATCGCACCCATGTGGATGACGGCTTCAACTTCTGGTTTTGTGGCAAGATAATCGAACAGTTCGTCTTTATCTAGGTAATTGGCATAGCGGCGTTTGACCAAGTTTTGCCATTGATCTGCATGCGTGATGCGATCGACAATCACGATGTCATCCCGACCTAGCACCGTATTAAGATGCCAAGCGATGATAGAGCCTATCATGCCCGCGCCGCCAGTGATAATGATCATAAATTAATTGTCTTTAGATTCATACAATGATTATAGCAAACAGTTAAGCGCAAGTATTTAAACCCCAGCATTTAAAGCTAGTCTTTAGATCTTGGCGCCTAAAGACTTTGCGCGTGTTGCGGTCATTCCAGCTTCGGTTGCCGCTTTTGTTGCATCCCAATCTGGTGAAACCCAGCCTTGCAAGTTTTCTAAAGCAATATCACACATGGCATGTATCCAGATTTCATTGGCATTGAGTGCTGGAATATAGTGATAATCGCCGCCACCCGCATGCTGGAATATATGTTTACCCTCGATGGCAATTTCTTCCAGTGTTTCTAAGCAATCACTGCTAAAACCGGGACACACCACGTCAACGCGGTTAAATTTTTCCTTGCCTAACGCTTCTAACGTGCTGGCAAGATAAGGTTTAAGCCATTCTTGTTTGCCAAAGCGTGATTGAAAAGCAATGGCATATTCTTCTTTGTCTAAGTTGAGTGCTTCAGCCAATAAGCGGCCTGTTTCATGACATTGGCAGTGATAGGGGTCGCCTTTGGTTAAATGCACTTTCGGCACACCATGAAAGCTCATGATAAGTTTTTTTGGTTTACCGTTAATAGTCCAATAGGCAGTAATGCTACTGGCCAGTGCCTTGATATAAGCAGGGTGATCGTGATAATTGCGAATGGTGCGAATCGCTGGCACATTACGCATTTTAAGTAATACGCGCCATATAGCGTCTAGTGCACTGGCCGTGCTGCTGGCCGCATATTGCGGATAGAGTGGAAATACTAAAATTTTATCGCAATGCTGCGCTTTTAGTTTTTCAATCGCGCTTTTCATCGATGGATTGCCGTAGCTCATACCAAGCTCAACAGCAAAAGGTGATTTAATGCGTAGCCCTAAAAAGCCTTGTAATAGTTTGGCTTGTTTTTGTGCGTTTACCAGCAATGGTGAGCCTTCTTTGCTCCAGATAGAAGCATATTTTTCTGCCGATTTTTTGGGACGAATCACTAAAACAATGCAGTACAAAATCCAGCACCAAATAAAGCGTGGAATTTCTACAATGCGCCTATCCATTAAGAACTGCTGTAAATAAGGTCGTAGTGCTTTTGCTGTGGGCGCTTCTGGCGTCCCTAGATTAACTAATAAAATGCCCACTTTCAGTAGGTCGCCATGTTGATAGGGCGGTTCTTTATAGTAATAAGCCATTATTTTAGTTGGTTCCGAGTAGTTTCAGGCTATATGGAGACAATTGAATGTTTTAGCCAGTCATTTAGCTAACTAGTGATTTGATAACGCATTAGATAGCAGCTTGGCCGTGATGTCCACAATCGGAATCACACGTTCATAGGCCATGCGTGTTGGTCCTATGACGCCCAGTGTACCCACTACCTGTCCATCTGCTTCATAAGGTGCGGTGATTAAGCTGCACTCATCTAGTGGTAAATAACCACTCTCACCACCAATAAATATCTGTATACCATCAGCGCGATGGCTATTGTCTAATAGTTGCATGAGTGAGGTTTTACGTTCGAAAATCTCAAATAATTTACGTAATGATGTTACGTTGGTTGAGAGGTCGTCCGCTTGCAATAAGTTGCGTTCTCCTGCAATGACGACGCTATCTTTTTCGTCATCCAACACTTTGCCGCTGGCATCCAGTGCGGCAGACATTAAGCGCGTCATATCTGATTGCATCTGTCTAAGCTCTTGGTGTAATTTAATCCGTACTTCTTCAAAGCTGCAACCAGTGTAATGCTGGTTAAAAAAGTTGGTGGCCTGCACCAGCTCAGTTGCACTATAAGATTTGTCCGTCAAAATAATACGGTTTTGTACGTTGCCGTCATCGGTGACAATAATGACTAATATTCTTTTTTCGGATAACGGTAAAAATTCTAGATGTTTGAATGCAATATTTTTACGTTTTGGTGTCATCACTACACCGGCAAATTGCGTGAGGCTAGACAGCATATCCGCTGCCGAACTAATTAGCTCATGACGATTAGGCGACGAAAGCTCGTACTTGAGTAGTTGAATCTCTTGGCTTGGTAGTGGCTGTACTGTGAGCAAAGTATCAACAAAAAATCGATAGCCACGTTGCGTAGGGATGCGTCCAGCTGAAGTGTGTGGGCTGGTGATAAAACCTAGCACTTCAAGGTCTGACATGACATTACGGATAGTGGCTGGGCTTAAATCCAGCCCGGAACATTGCGATAGCGTGCGCGAGCCAACTGGTTGACCATCACTGATGTAATGTTCGACTAATGTTTTAAGTAAAATTTGTGCGCGTTTATCAATACGCACAGCAGCGCTAGATGTCATAACTAAATTTTAGCATTGTGGACATAGTAATAGTGAGATGCACGGTTATATTTAATGCTATTTATTTTTAACTAACAATTGTCTTGATGATTACCATTGTCAATAGACACTGCGCTCTTCGTATGCTTTAATGCCGCCATGGAATATGCATTTAAATCTATCGCGATTATTGGGCGATATATGAGTGCAAGTGCGCAAGCGCACTTGCACGATCAAGCGCAAACACATGCGCAAATCGTTGAACTCGTGCAGCATTTGTCGGCTAAGCGGTTAAATATTTGTATTGAAGAAAAAACTGCATTGCATGCAGGCCTAACTGAATATACAACAATTAATATTGAAGAAATCGGCAAACACGCTGATTTAGCAATTGTGCTAGGCGGTGATGGCACTATGCTAAGTGTGGCTCGGGCCATTGTAAACGACGATGTTCCGCTGGTTGGCGTTAATCGTGGCCGCTTTGGCTTTTTGACTGATATTAGCGCAGATAATATGCTGGCGAGTATTGACTTTATACTTGCTGGGCAGTTTACTATAGAGCGACGCATGTTACTTTCGGCTGAAGTGCAGCGTAATGGCGAGGTGATTAGCCAAGGCTGTGCGTTAAACGATGTGATTATCAAAAGCGGGTTGCGTCTGATTGAATTAGAAGTCAAAATTGACGGAAAGTTTGTTCATAAGCAGCGATCAGATGGTTTGATTATCAGTACACCTACTGGCACTACTGCCTATGCACTTTCTTCGGGAGGTCCTATTTTGCACCCTAAGCTGGACGCGATTGCTATTGTGCCGATTAGCCCGCACACTTTAAGTAACCGACCCATTGCAATTAGTAGTGCAAGTTATATTGAAGTGGCTTTGATACAAGCAGAGATTGTACATTTAAGCTTAGATGGTCAAATTGAGTCCGTGTTGCAACAAGGCGACAAAGTATTAGTGAAGCGTGCTGAAAAAACAGTGCCGTTGCTACATTTAAAAGATTACAGCTATTACGAGATGCTACGTAACAAACTCAACTGGGGTTGATCTCTTGTTAAATTTTAACGGTACAATCTAAACATTTATTGATATGTTACAAACTCTTTCCATTCGTGATTTTGTCATTGTTGATCACCTCAATTTAGAGTTTGAGCGTGGATTTACCGTACTCACAGGTGAAACTGGCGCAGGTAAATCCATCTTAATTGATGCGCTGTCTTTGGCACTGGGCGCCCGTGCCGAAAGTGGCGTGGTGCGCGCGGGTTGCGATAAAGCAGAAATTTCTGCAAGTTTTGATATTGCACAAAACCTAGAAGCTAACGATTGGTTACAAGCCAATGCAATGGCAAGTGATGAGTTTGAGCTTATTCTACGCCGCGTGATGTATGCCGATGGTCGTACGCGGGCATTCATTAATGGTATCGCTGCCACTGTGCAACAATTGAAAGAGTTAGGCGAGTTTTTGGTGGATATTTATAGCCAGAATGCGCATCATTCCTTGCTTAAATTGAGTACACAACGTGCAATTTTAGACGAATTTTCTGGGTTAAGTGCAGTTGCGGCAGATGTTGCCACACGTTATAAAACTTGGTATCGACTCAATACGCAAAAGCTTGAAATAGAAAAGAACTCAGCCGCTTATGCTGATGAGCTAGCTGATTTGCGCGATAAAATGCGTGAGTTAGTGCAATTAAATTTTGATGCAGATGGCTGGGAGTCTTTGCAACAAGAACACATACGTTTAGCTCATGGCGCGAGCTTGCTGAGTGGTTGTGAAGAGGCGCGTGAGTTGTTGAGTGAAGGTGAGCTATCCGTTACGCGTTTAATCACGCAAGTACAGCATAAACTACAGAATTTACGTGAGTTTGATGCAACCTTAGATGAAACAATCGAGTTGCTGAATTCTGCTGAAATCCAATTGATTGATGCAGACCGCTTTCTTAATCGTTATTTGCAGCGCACCGAGTTAGATCCGGAGCGTCTGCATGAAGTGGAAAGCCGTATTCAAGCCATCCATGGCATGGCACGTAAATATCGTATTCGCCCAGAAGAGTTGCCAGCGTTACTCAGTAATGACCAAGAGCGCATGGCCGAGCTGGAAGGCTTTAGCAACAATAGTGAGTTGGCCAAACAAGAAGCACAAGCCTTGTTTGATTACACTACGTTAGCTAAGCAATTAAGTACTGGCAGGGCGCGGGCGGCGACAGCACTTAGTCTAAAAATCACCGCAGAAATGCAGCGATTGTCATTAAGCGGCGGTAAGTTTGAAGTACAACTGACAGCGCAAGAGGTTGCCGCTACCGGTTTAGAGCAGGTTGAGTTTTTAGTGGCGGGTCATGCAGGAGTTGCGGCACGTTCACTCAATAAAGTCGCCTCGGGCGGTGAGCTATCCCGCATCAGTTTGGCGATTCGTGTAGCTACCGCGCAGCAAGGTAGTATTGGTACCATGATATTCGATGAAGTAGATGTGGGGATAGGCGGCGGTGTGGCTGAGATTGTGGGTCAGTTACTTAAAAAACTGGCTGAAGATGCAGACGGTAAAGCGAGTCAGCGTCAGGTGCTGGTGATTACGCACTTACCGCAAGTGGCTAGTCAAGGTGCCCAACACTTGCGTGTGAGTAAATTACTTATCAATAATCAAACATTAAGCAACATCGAAACATTAGATGAGGCGATGCGTGTAGAAGAAATTGCACGCATGCTCGGTGGCATGGAAATCACGGATACTACTAGACTACATGCGAGTGAAATGCTTGGACTTTAGTTTTGTCAGGCTTGGTTTTATTTTTTAATGCAGGGCTGCACTTCGCAAATACCATAAATAGTCAGTGCGTGATCTTCCATTTTGAAGCCACGCTCTGTTGCCGCTAATTTCTGACGCTTTTCAATTTCTTCATCATAAAACTCTTCCACTCGACCGCATTTTACACAGACGATATGATCATGATGCGTGCCGCCGTTGAGTTCAAATATCGCCTTGCCACTTTCAAAGTGATGACGAATTAGCAGCCCAGCTTGCTCAAATTGCGTGAGTACGCGGTACACAGTCGCTAGACCGACATCTTCACCGGCATTAATCAATATTTTGTAGACATCTTCAGCCGACAAATGACGTTCTTTACTATTCTCAAATAAGCTTAGAACCTTGAGTCTAGGCAGTGTAGCCTTAAGACCCGCATTCTTTAAATCTTGTTGATCATGCATCATAATTTGCTCACAAATATCAGGGTAAAATGATAATTCGATATTTCCGTGTACTGTTTGCCAGTCAATTCTTTATCAGCCTATCACGCACGTGGTATATTAACGCCAATTCTTAGTAAAGTCACAGTATGCGCTATCTTTTAATATTATTGGTCGTTTTAAGTACAGCATTAACCACTGCTTGTAGTTCAGCAATTTCTAATTTGAAACCTTTTAAATTAGAAATTCAACAGGGTAATGTCGTTACATCTAAAATGCTGCTGCAATTGCGCCCTGGCATGACCAAATCGCAAGTTCGCTATATTATGGGCACGCCATTAATAGTCGATAGTTTTCATAATAATCGCTGGGATTATATTTTCCAGTTGCGTCAATCTGGCAAGATTACTGAGCAAAAACGAGTCATTTTACAGTTTGAGAATGAGCTACTAAAAACTGTGCGTGGCGATGTGATGCCAGCAGGTGCCGACGCAGGCGCGGGCGTGGTTCGGCTAACTCCAGCAGCTGAAAAAACTGCGCCTAAAGCAAGAAATGCAAAAGATGACAACGGCGAAAGTTTCACAGATAAATTAGAATTCTGGAAGAGTAAAAATGCGCCTGCTGCTGATAAGCCAGCGGATGTAGAAAAAAAAGTTGAGCCTGCTGTCGTGATTCCAGTTGTGCCTACAACATCAGTACCCGATGTCGTAGCCCCCGC